>NZ_JBEYUA010000005.1:0-303026 GCF_040643285.1 Spirillospora sp. NPDC047279 | reverse complement strand
GAAGCGGCATCGCCCCGTGGGCGGCGGGACGGATCCCGCCGCCCGGGGGCCGCCGGTCACCGCATCGCGGCGCGGATGGCGTCGCGGGTACGGTCGACGACCGAGGCGAGGGGGCCGAGGACGACGTTCTTGGTCACCGACTCGCTGCCGGGGTGCGGGCGGGTCGGCGCCACGGCCTCGGCGGCCTTGACGGCGGCGACCATGCCCTTGAGCTGCTGCGGGGTGGCCTTGTCGGCGATCTCGGGGAACTCCAGCCGCTCCTCCTGCTCGGCGTGCCGTTCGACCGAGGTGTGCAGCTTGCCGAACGTGGCCTCGAACTCGGCAGAATCGAGGTCCTCCTCCTTCTCCAGTTGCTGGAGGAGCTCCTTGCCCTCGTGCTCCTCCTTCAGCCGCGCGTCGATGATCCGTTCACCGTTGCCGATGGTCCGGCGGGCGAACGGATGGACGATCTCCTCCTCGGCCGTCTCGTGGACCGCGAGCAGGTAGCGCAGGTGGTCGAACGCCTGCTTGCGGGCCTCTCCGCTGCTCTTCTCCACCGTGGCGAACAGGCCGCGGATCTCGTCGTGCTGGCGCAGCAGCAGGTCGACCACGGTCGCGTCGTGCTGTCCGGTCATGAGTGTCTCCTCACTCGTCGTCGGACGCCGGAAGCGCCTCCCCTACCCGCTGCGCGCGGGCCATGCGCGGATTGACCGGCGGGCTGTATCGATCGAGGCCAGGAGGTGAGAAGCTTTTCCGTAGTTCCTTGCCATACGGCAAGGAACTCCGTGACGAGAGCGAGGTCGGACGTGAGCGACACCGTGGTCGACGGGGGGCAGCGGTCCACCGGTGACGCCGGAAGCGCCGGGAAGGTCGGCGAGGCCGAGCTCAGGCAGCTGCTGATCGGGCTGACCGCGGTCCGTGACGGCGACTTCGGCACCCGGCTCCCGGACGACTCGCAGGGCTTGCTGGGCGAGATCGCGGTGGTGTTCAACGGCATGGTCGACCAGCTGTCGGTGTTCACCGACGAGGTCACCCGGGTGGCCCGCGAGGTGGGCACCGAGGGGCGGCTGGGCGGCCAGGCGCAGGTGCCGGGGGTCTCGGGCACCTGGGAGGACCTCACGGTGTCGGTGAACGCCATGGCCGGCAACCTGACGACCCAGGTCCGCGACATCGCCCAGGTCGCGACCGCGGTGGCCAAGGGCGACCTGTCACAGAAGATCGACGTCGACGCGCGCGGCGAGTTCCTGGAGCTCAAGAACACCGTCAACACGATGGTCGACCAGCTGTCCTCGTTCGCCGACGAGGTGACGCGCGTGGCGCGCGAGGTGGGCAGCGAGGGGCGGCTGGGCGGCCAGGCCGACGTCAAGGGCGTCTCGGGCACGTGGCGCGACCTGACCGACTCCGTGAACTTCATGGCCGGCAACCTGACCGACCAGGTGCGCAACATCGCCCAGGTGACCACGGCCGTGGCGCAGGGCGACCTGTCGCAGAAGATCACCGTGACCGCGCGCGGCGAGATCCTCCAGCTGAAGAGCACCGTCAACACGATGGTCGACCAGCTGTCGGCGTTCGCCGACGAGGTGACGCGCGTGGCGCGCGAGGTGGGCAGCGAGGGGCGGCTGGGCGGCCAGGCCGACGTCAAGGGCGTGTCCGGCACCTGGAAGGACCTCACCGAGTCGGTGAACGTGATGGCCGACAACCTCACGGCGCAGGTGCGGTCCATCGCGCAGGTCACCACGGCGGTGGCCAAGGGCGACCTGACCCAGAAGATCCGGGTCGACGCCCGCGGCGAGATCCTGGAGCTGAAGGAGACCATCAACACGATGGTCGACCAGCTGTCGGCGTTCGCCGACGAGGTGACGCGCGTGGCGCGCGAGGTGGGCACCGAGGGCAACCTGGGCGGCCAGGCCACGGTCCGGGGAGTGTCGGGCACCTGGAAGGACCTGACCGACAACGTCAACGTCATGGCGTCCAACCTCACCAGCCAGGTGCGGTCCATCGCCCAGGTCGCCACCGCGGTCGCCCGCGGCGACCTGTCGCAGAAGATCACCGTCGAGGCCGCGGGCGAGGTCGCCGTGCTGGCGGAGACCATCAACCGGATGGTCACGACGCTGTCGGCGTTCGCCGACGAGGTCACGCGCGTGGCCCGCGAGGTCGGTACCGAGGGCCAACTCGGCGGCCAGGCGCAGGTGCCCAACGTGGCGGGCACCTGGAAGGATCTCACCGACAACGTCAACTCGATGGCCAACAACCTGACCAACCAGGTGCGCAACATCGCCCAGGTGACCACCGCCGTCGCGCAGGGCGACCTGACCAAGAAGATCGACGTGGACGCGCGCGGCGAGATCCTCGCGCTGAAGACGACGATCAACACGATGGTCGACCAGCTGTCCTCGTTCGCCGCCGAGGTGACGCGCGTGGCGCGCGAGGTGGGCAGCGAGGGCCGGCTGGGCGGCCAGGCCGAGGTCGAGGGCGTGTCGGGCACCTGGAAGCGGCTGACCGAGAACGTCAACGAGCTGGCCGGCAACCTGACCGGCCAGGTGCGCGCCATCGCCGAGGTGACCAGCGCGGTCACCACCGGCGACCTGACCCGCTCGATCACCGTGGCCGCGTCCGGCGAGGTGGCCGAGCTCAAGGACAACATCAACCTGATGGTGATGTCGCTGCGCGACACCACGCGGGCCAACGAGGAGCAGGACTGGCTCAAGACCAACCTGGCGCGGATGTCGGGCCTGATGCAGGGGCACCGCGACCTCGCCGTCGTGGCCGAGCTGATCATGGACGAGCTGGCCCCGCTGGTCTCGGCCCAGTTCGGCGCGTTCTACCTGGCCGAGGACGGGCCGGGCGGGATCGAGCTGGAGCTGGTCGGCTCGTACGCCTACCCCGAGGACGGCGACCCGGCGGCGCCCGAGCGGCCCACCCGGTTCCGGCTCGGCCGCTCGCTGGTCGGCCAGGCCGCGCGCAGCCGCCAGCCCATCGCGGTCGACGACGTCCCGCCCGGGTACGTGACGGTGTCGTCCGGGCTCGGGCACACCGCCTCGACGCACGTGATCGTGCTGCCGATCGTGGTCGAGGACCAGGTCCTCGGCGTCATCGAGCTCGCCTCGGTCGGGCCGTTCACCCAGGTCCAGCGTGCCTTCCTCGAGCAGCTGATGGAGAACATCGGCGTCAACGTCAACACGATCGTCGCCAACGCGCGCACCGACGAGCTGCTCGCCGAGTCGCAGCGGCTGGCGGCCGAGCTGCAGAACCGGTCCGGCGAGCTCCAGGTCCGGCAGGAGGAGCTGCAGAGCTCCAACGCCGAGCTGGAGGAGAAGGCGGCGCTGCTGGCCACGCAAAACCGCGACATCGAGGCCAAGAACCTGGAGATCGAGCAGGCCCGCCAGGAGCTGGAGGCCCGCGCGCAGCAGCTCTCGCTGGCGTCCAAGTACAAGTCGGAGTTCCTGGCCAACATGAGCCACGAGCTGCGCACCCCGCTCAACAGCCTGCTGATCCTGGCGCAGCTGCTGGCCCAGAACCCGACCCGCAACCTCACCCCCAAGCAGGTGGAGTACGCGGGCATCATCCACTCGGCGGGCTCGGACCTGCTCCAGCTGATCAACGACATCCTCGACCTGTCCAAGGTCGAGGCGGGCAAGATGGACGTCAGCCCCGAGCGCGTCCCGCTGCGCCACCTGCTGGAGTACGTCGAGGCCACGTTCCGGCCCATGACGACGCAGAAGAGCCTGGACTTCCGGATCACCACCGCGCCCGGCGTGCCCGGCGAGCTGCTCACCGACGACTCGCGCCTGCGCCAGGTGCTGCGCAACCTGCTGTCCAACGCGGTGAAGTTCACCGAGGCCGGCAGCGTCGAGCTGCGCATCGAGAAGGCCGAGGCCGCCGACCTGCCGCCTTCGGTGCGCCCGCACGGCGAGGCGCTGGCGTTCCGGGTCGAGGACACCGGCGTCGGCATCGCCGAGGACCAGCTGGAGACGATCTTCGGTGCGTTCCAGCAGGCCGACGGCACCACCAGCCGCAAGTACGGCGGCACCGGGCTGGGGTTGTCGATCAGCCGTGAGATCGCCTACCTGCTCGGCGGCGCCATCACCGCCAGCAGCACGCTGAGCAAGGGCAGCACGTTCACGCTCTACCTGCCGCTCGCCCGTCCCGACTTCGTCGACCTGGCCCAGGCCCGGCCCGGCCTCGGCCGGGTCACCCGCGCGGTGATCGCCGGGGACGGCGCGGCGGCCCCCGGGTCCGCGCTCGCTCCCGCGATCGAGGCCGCGCGCCTCGCGGGCGAGACCGGTGCCGAGCACGGCCGGACGGGGCCGCCGCGCAACGGGGAGCGCCGCCGCCGGCTGCTGGTGATCGAGGACCGCCCGCGCGGGCTGCTGTCGCTGGTGGCCGAGAGCGCGGTGGCCGACCTGACCGGTGCCGCCGCCGGCGAGCTGGCCGACCCGCGCGGCCCGGTCGAGATCGTCACCGCGCTGGGCGCCGAGGAGGCCGCCGCCGCGCTGGCGGCCGAGGCGTGCCACTGCGTGGTGCTCCAGCTGGACATGCCCGCCGGGGCGGCGCTGCGGTTCCTGGAGTCGATGGACGGCGACTCCGCCGCCCGCGGGCTGCCGGTGCTGGCGCACCACAACCGGCGGCTCGACCCCGAGCGCGAGAGCGCCCTCCAGGCCCGTGCCGGGACGCATCCGCTGGAGCTGCTGTCGAGCCTGGACGAGCTGCGCGAGCGCATCGCCCTGCACCTGTCGGCCGAGCAGCCGGGCGACGTGCTCCCGCTCGTCCTCCTGGAGAAGGCCGAGGAGGCCGCCCCGCGCGAGATCGACGTCTCGCTGACCGGCCGCACGGTGCTGGTCGTCGACGACGACGTGCGCAACGTGTTCGCGCTCGCCGGCATCCTCGAACTGCACGGCCTCGACGTCGTGCACGCGGAGAACGGCCGCAAGGGCATCGAGGCGCTCGCCGAGCACCCCGAGGTCGACCTCATTCTGATGGACGTGATGATGCCCGAGATGGACGGCTACACCGCCACGGCCGCCATCAGGGCCATGCCCGAGCACGCCGACCTGCCCATCATCATGGTGACCGCCAAGGCCATGCCCGGCGACCAGGAGAAGAGCCTGGCGTCCGGGGCCAACGACTACGTCACCAAGCCCCTCAACGCCGACGACCTCATCGGCTGCATCCACCGGTACCTGGACGCCTAGCCCGCGCCCGGGACTCCCGAGATGAACGACCGACCCCCGGCAAGGAGCCGTGCCGTGCCCGATCCCCGGCCCTCGGGAATCACCCGGCTGGCGGCCACCGTCGAGCAGCTGCGCGACGAGGTGCGGCGCGCCCAGGCCGCCGCCGACGGCCGCGGCGTCATCGAGCTGGCCACCGGCATCCTGGTGGAACGGCTGCACTGCGGCCCGGCCGAGGCCGCGGCGCAGCTGGTCACCCTGGCCGAGGAGGCGGGCCTGGGCCAGCTCGAGCTGGCCGCCGACATCATCAACCAGGCGGCGCGCGACCATCTCACCGAGGTCACCCGCGACTTCCTGGAACGCGCCATCGGCGGCGGGGCGCGGCGGCCCGGGGGAGCGGCCGAGGGGTCGCCGTCCGCCGACGGCGTCCCGGTGACCGCCGCCGGGCCGACCCCGGCGGTGCGGATGCGGACGGCCGAGAGCGGCGCCCTGGCGGCCGATGACACGCAGGCGGTCGCCACGTCCCTGCTCGAACACGCGCTGGCACCGCTCGGCGTCTGCGCCGTCGCCATCTGGGCCGCGGCGCCGGACGCCTCGCTGACCCTCGCCGGGTCCGCCGGGGTCAGCCCGGCGGAGGCGGCACGCTGGCACTACGTGCCGCCCGGGGTGGCCACCCCGGCGCGGCGGGCGCTGGCCGAACGGCAGATCGTCCGGCTCGCCTCGCTCGCTGAGGCGGGCCTGCCCTCGATCGGTCACCGCGAGCTGCCCGCGGCCGGCGGGCGGGTCGCGCTGCCGGCCGGCGCCGGCGGCCGCGTCATCGGCGTCCTGGAGATCTGCTGGCCGGACGCCATCGAGCCGCACACGCGGCAGATCGAGCGGCAGTTCGAGGCGCTGGCGGAGTTGTGCGCGCGCACCCTGGAGATCCGCCCGGCCGCCGTTCCCGCCGAGCCGGCCGCCGCGGCGGGCGACCCGGCGTTCACCGAGCTCACCGACCTCGCGGACGGGCTGTACGACCCCGCCCTGGTGCTGCGCCCGCACTTCAACGGCGACGGGCACGTCGCCGACTTCCGGATCCACCACGTCAACCCGCGCTTCGCCGACCCCGCCGGCCGGCCGCGCGGCGCCGTCGACGGGTGCCTGCTGCTGGAGGCCTACCCGCTGGCCGCCGAGGACGGCGGCCTGTTCGAGAAGGTCGAACGGGTGCACGCGACCGGCGAGCCGTTCCGCGCCCAGCGCATGGCGCTCACCGCGCTGGTCGACCAGGTGCCGCTGACCGTCGTCGCCGATATCAGCATCAGCCGGCAGGGGAGCAGCGTGCTGCTGATCTGGCGGATCCGGGACGAGATGGCCCGGCTGGCGAGCCTGCTCCAGCACGCGCAGCGCCTGGGCCGCATCGGCGGCTTCGAGGAGAACCTGCTCACCGGGGAGATCACCTGGGCGGGCCAGCTGTACGACCTGCACGGCCTGCCGTCCACCGCCGCGCCGATCCCGATCTCCAGCCTCGCCGCGCACGCTCACCCCGACGACGACACCGCCATCGGCCGTTTCCTGCGCACCGTCCTGCACCACCAGCGGCCCGGCTCGACCGCCTTCCGGCTGCGCCGCACCGACGGCATCGTCCGGCACATCCGGGTCATCGCCGAGCCGGTGCTCGCCGGCGACGGCCGCGTGCTCGCGGTCCGTGGTGCGTACCAGGACATCTCGGCTCAACACTGGACCGAGGTGGCGCTGGCCGCCACCCGCGACCGGCTCGCGCACACCGAACGGCAGGCCGCCGAGCACAACCGCCTGGCGCTCCAGCTTCAGCGCGCCATCATGCCGCCGAGCCGCGCCCCGATCGACGCCTCCGGCCTGCGCGTCGGGGTCCGTTACCGCCCGGCCGAGGACGAGCACCTGGTCGGCGGCGACTGGTACGACGCGGTCGTCCTGCCCGACGGCCACGTGCTGCTCTGCGTGGGCGACGTGGCCGGGCACGGCATCCAGGCGGCGACCGACATGGTCGTGCTGCGCAACGCCCTGCGCGGCCTGGCCACCACCGGCACCGGCCCGGCCCAGCTGCTGGCCTGGCTCAACCTGGTCGCCAACCATCTGACCGACCACGTCACCGCCACCACGTTGTGCGCGCTCTACGACCCGGGCACCCGCACGCTGCGCTGGGCGCGGGCCGGCCACCCCGTCCCGGTGCTGGTCCGGCGCGGCGAGGCGGCCACGCTGCCGCAGATCACGGGCCTCCTGCTCGGCGCGCTCCCCGAGGCCGAATACGAGGAGGGCGTCCTGGAGCTCGACCCCGGCGACACGCTCCTGCTCTACACCGACGGCCTCATCGAACGCCGCGACCGTACGCTCCAGGACTCGCTCAACGGCCTGCTGGCGACCATCGAGGGCTCGGAGTCCGACGTGGAGGCGCTCCTGGACCATCTGCTCACCCACAGCAACGCCGACACCGACGACGACACCTGTGTCATCGCGGTCCGGCTGCCCTGACCGCGCGGGCGGGCAGCCGGGCGGCGAGGGCCACGACGCCCGCGCAGAGCACCGCCATCGCCCACCAGACCGTCCGGTACGGGGTGAGCGAGTCGCGCGGGGCCGAGGCGAGCACCACGGCGAGCGTGGAGAGCCCGATCACCGCGCCGCAGGCCCGCGCGGTCACCGACAGGGAGGTGCCGGTGGCGAGCCGGTCCGGCGGCACCTCGGCGAGCGCCGCGCCGCTCAGCGCCGTGACCAGCAGCGCGACGCCGCCTCCGCCGAGCAGCAGTGCGGGCAGGAAGACCGCCGCGTAGGAGGCCTCGGGCCCGGCGGCGACGGCCAGCAGGACGACGCTGCCGGCCAGGGCCGCGGCACCGGCCAGGGCCATCCGCCGGAAGCCGGTCCTGCGCATCAGCCGCCCGGCGAGCGGCGCCACGATCACCTGGATCGCCGGGGCCGGGGTGATGGCCAGGCCCGCGCGGGCCTCGCTGTAACCCCACACGCCGGTCAGGAAGAGCACCGCCGCCAGCGGCAGCGCGAACATCACCAGGCCGAGCACGAACATCGCCGTGTTGGCCCGCAACGTCGTCCGGACGCGCAGCACGGCGAGATCGACCAGCGGCGCCCGGTGCCGGACGGCCCGCCGGTGGAAGGCGAACCCGGCCGCGGCCCCGGCGGCCAGCACCAGCGCGGTGCGCGCGTCCAGGACACCCCAGGAACGGCTCTGCACGATCGCCAGCGACGGCAACCCGATCGCCGCCACCAGCAGCGGCAGCCCGGCGAGGTCGGGGAGCTCCGGCGCCCCGTCCGGCGCGTCGCGGGGGAGGACGACCAGGCTGAGCACGAGGGCCGCCACGCCGACCGGCAGGTGCAGCCAGAAGATCGTGCGCCAGTCCCAGGTGGCGACCAGGCTGCCGCCGATCGCCGGCCCGGCGGCGATCGCCACCGACTGCGTCGCGCTCCACAGGCCGATGCCGGTGCCCCGCCGCTCCTCGCCGAACCAGGGCAGGATGAGCGCGAGCGCGAGCGGGGTGATCACGCCGCCGCCCGCGCCCTGCACCAGCCGGGCCGCGATCAGCACGCCGGGACCGGGCGCCAGCGCGCACGCCGCGGACGCGGCCACGAACACGGCGAGCCCGGCCAGGTAGACCCGGCGCCGGCCGAACCGGTCGGCCAGGCCGCCGGCCGGCAGCAGCGCGGCGGTGAACGCGATCGTGTAGCCGTTGAACACCCACGACAGCCGGGCGAGGTCGGTGCCCTCGAAGTCCCGCAACATCGTCGGGAACGCCACGTTGACCAGATGGGAGTCGACCGCGCCGAGGAACACCCCGGCGCAGACCACCGCGACGGCCAGCGGCCGGCCGCCGGGCCCCGGCCTCATGCGCCCCCGTACCGCTGCCGCAGCTCCACCTTCCGGATCTTGCCGGTGATCGTCTTCGGCATGTGCTCGACGACCTCCAGCCGCCGCGGCCAGAACCAGTCGTTCATCCCGGCGGCGCGCAGGTGCTCGTGCAGCTCGTCCAGCGTGGGCGGCGCGCCGGCGGGCAGGACCACCGCGCAGACCTCCTCCAGCACCTCCGGGTGCGGCACGCCGACCACCGCCACTTCGCGGACCTTCGGATGCCGGCCGAGGACGGCCTCCACCTCGGTGACCGGAACGTTGAAGCTCTTGTAGAGGATGACGTCCTTGGAGCGGCCCGCGATGCGGATGCCGCCGCGGCCGTCGTCGCGCGCCAGGTCGCCGGTGTCGAACCAGCCCTCGCCGTCCAGCTCGGCGGCGTAGAGCTCCGGCCGCCGGAAGTAGCCCAGGCACTGCGCCGGCCCGCGCACCCGCAACGGTCCCGCGCCGTCGTCCCGGCCCTTGAGCGGGTCGATCCGCAGCTCCATGCCGTCGATCGGGCTCCCGTCGCTGTGCGCGCCCCAGCCGGGCGGGTCGGCCGGCCTGGTGACGGTGACCGGGCCGTTCTCGGTCATGCCCCACAACGCGTAGGTCGGCAGGCCGAACACGTCGTGGACCTCGTCGACGATGTGCGGCGGCACCTGGGCCGAGCCGGTCACCACCCAGCGCAGCGCGGGCAGGCTCCGGGCGCGGGCGCGCTGCTCGTCCAGCAGGTCCGTCAGGAACGGGGCGGCGCCGTAGAACAGGTTGACGCCGTGCGACTCGGCGAGGTCGAGCGCGACGCCGCCGTCCCACCTGTCCTGGAACACCGCCGTGCCGCCGAGCAGCAGCGGCACCATCAGCCCCATCGCGAACCCTGACATGTGCGTGTTGACGTGGGCGACCGCCATGACCAGCCCGGAGTCGAGCCCGAGCGCGCCGGCGAAGCCGCGCGCCGACGCGTGGAGCGTGTTCTGGCTGTGCAGCACGCCCTTGGGCTCGCCGGTCGTGCCGGAGGTGAACAGGACGAGGAACGGGTCGTCGGGCGCGAGCTCGGCGTCCGCGGGCGGGACCGGGAGCCCGCCGCGCCCCAGGAGGTCGCCGAACGCGATCGTGCCGGCGGGCCGGGGCTCGCCGGCCACCACCACGTGCTCCAGCGCGGGCAGGTCGAGCCCGGTGACGATGTCGGCGAGCCGGTCGCCGTCCAGCTCGGCCAGCGTGAAGCAGACCTTCGCCTCGGTCAGCGCCAGGATGTGGCCGAGCTCGTAGCGCCGGTAGATCGGCATGAGCGGGCAGAACCGCGCCCCGGCCCGCGCGCACGCCAGCGCCAGGGGGACGAGCTCGTACCAGTCGGGCAGCTGGACGGCGACGACGTCGCCCGGCCCGACGCCGAGGCCGAGCAGCGCGGCGGCGAAACGTTCGGTGTCGGCCAGCAGGTCGGCGTAACCGGCCGTGCCGACCCGTTCGCCGACCCGTTCGCCGACCCGTTCGCCGACCCGTTCGCCGACCCGTTCGCCGACCCGTTCGCCGGCCGGACCACCGCCGGCCGCGCGGTGGCCGACGAGCGCGGTCGCGTCCGGACGTTCGCGGGCATGCCGGCGCAGGTCGTCGAGGAAGGTCTCCTCGCGCCACCAGCCGTGCCGCCGGTACTCGTGGGACCAGTCGGCCATGACGTTCCCTCCAGCCAGTCGCCTCGTGAGCGGTGGGGCTGCGATCCGCGTACGACCCCCGACCCTAGCCCCGGCCGCCGGCACCGCGGAGGATCAGCTGATCAGGCCGTCGTCGCGGGCCCGGTCGAGCGCCGCCTCCGCCTTCCTGGTGTCGAGCATCTCCAGCCCGCGGACGGCCCAGAACCGGACGTCCTCGTCGGGGACCTCCAGCTGCTCGGCGAGGAAGTCCAGCGTCGACGCGTCCCTGGCCTCGGCGACGAGCTCGATGAGCCGGCAGCGCAGCCCCTGGTCGTCGTGCTCGGCCCGGAACTCCTCGATCAGCTCCGCGACGTAGGCGTCGGCGTGCTCGCGGAGGAAGTCGAACCCCGCCTCGCGGCTCTGCGGGTCGGACCGGCGCATACGTTCCATCGCCTGGTCGAAACGGCGTCGTGACATGTGCCGACCCTATGAGCTCCCACCGACACCCGGCGGCGCCGCGGGGACGGTGTCCAGGCCGGCCTTCGCGTGACGCAGCGCGGCCGCGTCCCACTCGTGGGACAGCGCGTGGAAGACCTGCTCGGCCCGGATGGCCGGCCAGTCGCCCGGCAGGTGGTCGGCGGGCAGCCGGGGGTCGGAGCGCACCAGCTGGAGCCAGTCGTGGTGGAGAAGGAGCTGCCGGGTGAAGTCGTCGGGCACGTCCGGCGCCGGGCCCGGCTTGTCCCACCCGGCCAGGAACGCGCGGTAGCGGGACGCGATCTCGGCGGTGTCGAACGCCTGGTGCAGCAGGCGGCCCGCGTCGGTGGGGTCCGCGGCCTGCGCGTGCATCACGTTCACGTGCTCGTCCAGGTCGAGCCCGGAGATCAGCGGCGGTACCGCGACCCGGCCGGGGGCGATCCAGAGCCCGTTCTGCAGGGGGCCGAAGCCCGCCCACACCAGACGTGACCGCAGGTCGTGGCGCCGCCGGCGCCAGTCTTCGGGGAGGGAGAACCCGATCAGGGTCCAGGTGCCGTCCCAGTCGCGGTTGACGGCCCCGGCGCTCCAGATGCGGTCGTGGCCGTCGCGCAGGACCGCGGTCGAGCGGCCGGTCAGGCCGAAGTAGACCTTGCGGCCGTGCCGGCTGCGGGTCAGCAGGCCCCGGCGGGCCATGCGGGACAGGCTCGCGCGGGTGGCGTCCTCGGAGACGCCCGCGGCGCCCAGGACCTCGATGACGCTCCCCGAGGAGATCGCCACCTTCCGGTCCAGGACGTGCATGCCCAGGAACGTCAGCAGCAGCGACTGGGGTCGCGGCGCGGGCTGCCGGTCCTCCGGGGCGAGTCGGTCCTTGCTGGTCACGCGGTCAGTTTAGGGCGGATCCCCAATGTTGGACAGTTCATTGACTGCTGACATGAAAGTGTCTAATGTCGCGATCGCGCCGAAATGGAAGGGGTGGAGGATGCTCGATCAAGGCGTCGGCTCGTGGCCGGCCCGCCGGGCCCGCAAGACGCCCGACCGGGTCGCGGTCATGTTCGAGGGACGGCGATGGACCTATCGCGAGCTGCACGACCGGGTGGTCCGGCTGGCGCACGCCCTGCGGGCCCGCGGGGTGGGGCGCGGCGACCGCGTCGCCTACCTCGGCACCAACCATCCGTCCTACCTGGAGACCCTGTTCGCCGCGGGGTCGCTGGGCGCGGTGTTCGTCCCGCTCAACTTCCGGCTCACGGCGCCCGAGCTGGCCTACAACCTCGCCGACTCCGGGGCCGGGGTCCTGATCCACACGCCCGAGCTGGCGGAGGTCGCGTCGGCCGCGGCCGACCAGGCGGGCGTCGGCGTCCGCGTCGGCGTCGGAGCCGGTTACGAGGAGCTGCTCGCCGCCGCCCCGGCCGAGCCGTTCGACGAGCCGGTGTCCCCGGACGACCCCTGCATGATCATGTACACCTCGGGGACCACCGGCCGCCCCAAGGGCGCCGTGCTCTCGCACGCCAACGTGACCTGGAACAGCCTCAACGTGCTGGTCGACATCGACCTGGGCGCCGACGAGGTGACCCTGGTGGTCGCCCCGCTGTTCCACACCGCGGGCCTCAACATGACCTGCCTGCCCACCCTCCTCAAGGGCGGCACCGTCGTGCTGCTCGGCGCGTTCGACCCCGACCGGGTGCTGGAGCTGATCGAGACCGAGCGGGTCACCTACATGTTCGGCGTCCCCACCATGTACGACGCGATCGCGGCGCGCCCCCGCTGGGCCGCCACCGACCTGTCCAGCCTGCGCACCCTCAACTGCGGCGGCGCGCCCGTCCCGATGCGCACGATCGAGACCTACCTCGCCCGCGGCTTCTCGTTCAGCCAGGGGTACGGGATGACCGAGGCGGCGCCCGGCGTGCTGTACCTGGCCCGCGAGGAGGCCGTGTCCAAGGCGGGGTCCGCCGGGGTGCCGCACTTCTTCACCGACGTGCGCGTCGTGCGCGCGGACGGCGCCGACGCCGCGCCGGGGGAGAACGGCGAGGTGCTCGTCCAGGGGCCGCACGTGATGGGCGGCTACTGGGGGCCGCCCGAGCGGTCCGCCGACGCCTTCACCGCCGACGGGTGGCTGCGCACCGGCGACGTCGCGCGGCTGGACGAGGACGGTTACGCCTACATCGTCGACCGGGTGAAGGACATGTTCGTCTCCGGTGGGGAGAACGTGTACCCGGCCGAGGTCGAGAACGCCCTCCTGGACCACCCCGACGTCGCCGAGTGCGCCGTCATCGGCACGCCGGACGAGAAGTGGGGCGAGGTGGGCCTGGCGATCATCGTGCCGAAGCCGGGCGCCGACGCGAAACCGGACGAGATCCTCGCCGACCTCGAAGGCCGGCTGGCCAAGTACAAGATCCCCAAGTCCGCCGTGCTGGCCGGGACGTTGCCGCGCACCCCCTCGGGAAAGATCGTCAAGCCCGCGCTGCGCACCACCTACGGCGTCGAGCACTGACCGTCGAGCACTGACCGTCGAGCCCCGAGCAGAGCCCCGAGCAGAGCCCCGAGCAGAGCACTGAGCAGAACGACCCACCAAGGAGAACGTGTGTCCACGACATCGGTTGAGCGGCACGGCGACGTCGCCGTCTTCACGCTGTGCCGTCCGGCCAAGCGGAACGCCCTGGACGACGCCACCGTCGGCCGCATCGGGGAGTTCTTCGCCGCGCCGCCCGAGTGGGCGCGCGCGGTGGTCGTCACGGCGGAGGGCGACCACTTCTCCGCCGGGCTCGACCTGGCGGAGCTCACCGAGCGGTCGGTGACCGAGTCGCTGGAGCACTCGCTGATGTGGCACCGCAACTTCGACCTGATCGAGAACGGCCGCGTCCCGGTCGTCTCGGCGCTCAAGGGCGCGGTGATCGGCGGCGGCCTGGAGCTCGCCGCCGCCACCCACGTCCGGGTCGCCGAGCCGTCGGCGTTCTACGCCTTCCCCGAGGGGCAGCGCGGGCTGTTCGTCGGGGGCGGCGGCTCGGTGCGGGTCCCGCGCCTGGTGGGCGCGCACCGGATGGCCGACATGATGCTCACCGGCCGGGTGTACGACGCGGCCGAGGGGTACGGCATCGGCCTCTCGCACTACCTCGTCGAGGAGGGCGAGGGACTGAAGAAGGCGATCGAGCTGGCCGCCCGCATCGCCCAGAACGCGCCGCTCACCAACTTCGCCGTCCTCCAGGCGCTGCCCCGCATCGCCGAGGCCGCGCCCGCCGAGGGCTACCTGATGGAGTCGCTGATGGCGGCGGTCGCCTCCGGCAGCGACGACGCCAAGGAGCGCATGCGCGCCTTCCTCGAACACCGGGCGGGAAAGGTCGCGCGATGACCGAGGTCCTCAGGCCGCCGGCGGCCGACGTGCGGGAGACCACCGAGATCGGCCGGTACCTGCGCTGGCTGGAGGACGAACGGGACCTGCGCTTCGACGGCTACGACGCGTTGTGGGAGTGGTCGGTCGGCGACCTCCCTGGTTTCTGGTCGTCGATCTGGGACTTCTTCGGCGTCCGGGCCCACACCCCGCCCTCGGCCGTGCTCGGCCGCCGTTCGATGCCCGGCGCCGAGTGGTTCCCCGGCGCCACGCTCAACTACGCCGGGCACGCCGTGGGGCTGCCCGAGGACCATGACCGGGTCGCGGTGATCGGCCGCTCCCAGACCAGGGAGCCGGTCGAGCTGACCTTCGGCGAGCTGCGCGAGCAGGTGGGGCGGGCGCAGGCTGGGCTGCGGCGCCTCGGCGTGGGCCCGGGGGACCGGGTCGCGGCGTTCCTGCCCAACATCCCCGAGACGCTCGTGGCCTTCCTGGCCACGGCCGGCCTCGGCGCCGTCTGGGCGTCCTGCGCCCCCGAGTTCGGGCCGCGCGCCGTCATCGACCGCTTCGCCCAGCTCGAGCCGACGGTCCTGCTCACGGTCGCGGGCTACCGGTACGGCGATCGCCACGTCGACCGCAGGGCGCAGGTGGACGAGATCCGCGAGGGACTGCCCGGTGACCCGCGGGTCGTCCACGTCCCCTACGGCCCCGGCACCGTCGACGGCGCGCTCTCCTGGCGGGAACTGCTGGCCGAGCCCGCCGAGCCGGTGTTCGAACCGGTCCCGTTCGACCACCCGCTGTTCGTGCTGTTCTCCTCCGGCACCACCGGCGTGCCCAAGGCGATCGTGCACCGGCACGGCGGCGTCCTGCTGGAGCATCTGAAGAACCACGCGCTGAGCTGGGACGTCCGGCCCGGCGACCGCATGCTCTGGTTCTCCACGACCGCCTGGATGATGTGGAACGCGCTGGTGTCGGCGCTGCTGCTGCGCGCGACCCCGATCATGATCGACGGCAACCCCGCCCATCCCGACCTGCGCGAGCAGTGGCGGCTGGCCGAACGCACCGGGGCCACGATCATGGGCGCCGCGCCCGCGTTCCTGATGGCCTGCCGCAAGCAGGGCATCCGCCCCGGCCGCGAGTTCGACCTGTCCGCGCTGCGCCAGCTCGGCGCCGCCGGCAGCCCGCTGCCCGAAGAGGGCTTCCGCTGGGTGCACGAGGAGTTCGGCGACCGCGTGCTGCTGAACGTCGGCAGCGGCGGCACCGACGTGTGCAGCGGGATCCTCCAGGGCGGCCCGCTCCAGCCGGTGTGGGCGGGCGCGATCTCCGGGGCGTGCCTGGGCGTCGCCGCCCGCGCCTACGACGACCGGGGCCGGCCGGTCACCGGCGAGCTCGGCGAGCTCGTCATCACCGAGCCGATGCCGTCGATGCCGGTCGGCTTCTGGGGCGACGCCGACGGCAGCCGCTACCGCGACGCCTACTTCACCGCCTACGAGGGCGTATGGCGGCACGGCGACTGGGTGCGCCGCGACGAGGGGGGCCACTGGATCGTGGCCGGGCGCTCCGACGCGACCCTCAACCGCGGCGGCGTGCGGCTGGGCACCGCCGAGTTCTACGCGGTCGCCGAGGAACTGCCCGAGGTCGACGACAGCCTGGTCATCCATCTCGAGGACGAGGTGGGCGGCAACGGCGAGCTGCTGCTGTTCGTCGTCACCGCGCCCGGCACGCCGTTCGACGACGCGCTGCGCGGCCGCATCGCCACGGCGCTGCGCACCGCGCTCTCGCCCCGCCACGTACCCGATGCCGTCCACGAGGTGCCGGTGATCCCGCGCAACCGGACGGGAAAGAAGCTGGAGGTCCCGGTGAAGCAGATCCTGCGCGGCACCCCGCCCGGACGGGCCGTCGGCGTGGACGTCCTGGCCGACCCCGCCGCGCTGGACGCGTTCGTCGCGTTCGCCGCCGGACGGAGCGGCCGATGAGGGTCGCCGTCGTCGGCACCGGGGTGATCGGTGCCAGCTGGACCACGCTGTTCCTCGCGCACGGCCACGAGGTCGTCGCCACCGACCCGGCCCCGGGAGCCGAGGAGCGGTTCCGCGCCGTCCTCGCGGAGCAGGGGGCCGACCCCGGCGCCCCGGAGTTCACCGCCGACCTCGCCGCCGCCGTCCGCGACGCCGGCTTCGTGCAGGAGAACGGCCCCGAGCGGCCCGAGGCCAAGGACGAGATCTTCGCCGTCCTGGACGCGGCGGCCCCGCCCGCGGCGGTGCTGGCCAGCAGCTCGTCGGGCATCCCGCCGTCCCGGGTCCAGCAGGCCTGCGCCCGGCATCCCGAACGTGTCCTGATCGGCCATCCGTTCAACCCGCCGCACCTGATCCCGCTCGTGGAGGTCGTCCCGGGCGAACGCACCGGGGAGGACGCGGTGCGCGCGGCGATGGACTTCTACACCTCCCTCGGCAAACGCCCGATCCGGCTCCGCGCCGAGCTGCCCGGCCACATCGCCAACCGCCTCCAGGCGGCGTTGTGGCGCGAGGCGTACTCCCTGGTGGACCAGGGTGTCGCCACCGTCGCCGACATCGACGCCGCCATCACCCACGGCCCCGGCCTGCGCTGGGCGCTGATCGGCCCGTTCCTCGGCCAGCACCTGTCCGGCGGGGCGGGCGGCATCGCGCACGTCCTCGAACACCTGGGCCCGCCCATGGAGGACTGGTGGGGCACGCTGGGCGACCCCCGGCTGACGCCCGGCCTCAAGGAAAAGATCATCGCCGGGGTGCGCGACGAGCTCGGCGGGTCCGCCGAGGCGGCCGTGAGCACCGAGCGCGACGCCCTCCTGCACCTCCTCCTCGACGCCAAGTCCCGCACCGACCACCTGTGAGAAGGCTCCTGTGACCTCCCCGCTGAACCTCGACGACCTGATCGCCATCGACGTCCACACCCACGTCGAGCAGGACGCCCACGGCCACTTCGCCCTCGACGACGAGCTGCTGGAGGCCTCGGCCGCCTACTTCAAGTCCGACGAGCACCGCACGCCGACGCTCGACCACATCGCCGCCCACTACCGCGAACGCAGGATGGCCGCCGTCGTCTTCACCGTCGACGCCGCCACCGGCCTCGGGCACCCGGCGCTGTCCAGCGAGGAGATCGCCGCGGCCGCCGCCGAGCACACCGACGTGCTCATCCCGTTCGGCTCGGTCGACCCGCACGCCGCCGACGCGGTCGGGCGCGCCCGGCGGCTGGTCACCGAGCACGGCGTGAAGGGGTTCAAGTTCCACCCGAGCCTCCAGGCGTTCGACCCGAGCGAGCGCGCGTTCTACCCGCTGTACGAAGCGATCGAGGAGCTCGGCGTGCCGGCGCTCTTCCACACCGGGCAGACCGGGATCGGCGCCGGGCTGCCCGGCGGGCGCGGCATCAAGCTGCGCTTCTCCGCCCCGATGTTGCTGGACGACGTCGCCGCCGACTTCCCCGGCCTGACGATCGTGCTCGCCCACCCGTCGGTGCCCTGGCAGGACGAGGCCATCTCGATCGCCACCCACAAGGCCAACGTCTACATCGACCTGTCCGGCTGGTCGCCCAAATACTTCCCGCCGCAGCTGGTCAAGGCGGCCGGCTCCTTCCTGCGCCGCAAGGTGCTGTTCGGCTCGGACTTCCCGGTCATCACCCCGGACCGCTGGCTCGCCGACTTCGACAAGCTGGAGATCAAGCCGGAGGCCCGGGACCTGATCCTCAAGGAGAACGCGATCCGCGTCCTCGGCCTCCGGTGATCCGGGGCGGCCCTTGACGTATCAAATGAACAATCTTTTAATTCGTGCATGGGTCGCATCGCGGGCGTCACCGCCGCCGAAACCCGCAGACGGCTGCTGCGCGCGGCGGCCGACGTGTTCGCCGAGCGCGGATACGACGGCACGCGGGTGGCCGACATCGCCACCGCCGCGGGGGTGAGCAACGGCGCGCTCTACGCCCACTTCGACTCCAAGGCGGACCTGCTGGTGACCGCGCTGCGGGAGCACGGGCGGCGGCCGCTCGCCGACCTGCTCGCCGCCGACCCCGACGGCTCGGTGGTCGAGATGCTGCTCGTCGTCGGCCGGTCGCTGCCGCGTCGTGACTCCGGCGAGTGGCTCGTCATCGAGGCGCTGACCGCCGCCCGCCGGGACCCGGACGTCGCCCGCGCGATGCACGACTACATGGACGAGCGCGCCGGCTGGATCTCCGGGCTGGTCTCGGCGGCCCAGGCCGGCGGCGAGCTCGACCACGCCGTGTCGCCGGACGCGGTCGCCCATTTTTGCCTGCTCCTCGCGCTGGGGAGCACTCTTGTCCCGCCGGACCTGCACGCGGTCGGCGAGCGGGAGTGGTCCGCCCTGCTCGGCCGCGTCGTCGCGGCCCTGCGCGATGCCGGCCCGGTCGCCGGCCCGGTTCCCGATACCGCGACATCGACGGGAGTGACCCCGTGAAAGTGCAGATAGATCAGGCTCGCTGCCAGGGCCACGGGCGCTGCTACGACCTGGCGCCCGAGGTGTTCGGCGAGGACGAGGAAGGCTACGGGACGGTCCTCGGCGACGGTCTCGTGCCACCGGACGGGGCGGACGACGCGCGGCGCGCCGTCGTCAACTGCCCCGAACGTGCGATCGACCTTCTCGAGGGGACCTGACATGGCGACCGACGACCGCTTCGTCCGCGACTTCCGGGACATGCAGGCGGACAGGCCCGAAGGCACCCGCAACGACGTCGTGACCGGCCCGGTGGACGACTGGGCGACCGACTTCTCGCACATGGAACCGGAGTGGGCCGCCGACCCGTACCCGATCCAGGACGATCTGCGGCGGCGCTGCCCGATCGCGCACACCGGCCGGTTCGGCGGGGGCTGGCTGCCGACGCGGTACGAGGACGTGGCGGCGATCGCCTACGACACCGAGAAGTTCTCCTCGCGCTCGATCGTCATGAGCAACTTCCGGCCGCCCAAGGAGATCGCCCCGGTGGGCGGGGTGCCGCCGATCTCGTCCGACCCGCCGTTCCACCGCGACGCCCGCAAGCTGCTGCTGCCGGCGTTCACCAAGAGCGCGGTGTCCAAGCAGGAGGAGTCGACGCGGGCGTTCTGCCACGCGCTGATCGACGAGCTCGAGGGCCGGGACGTGGTCGACGCCGCGCACGACTACGCCCAGCACATCCCGATGCGCGTCATCGCGGACATGCTCGGCTTCCCGCGGGAGGACGGCCCGAGGTTCCGCGAGTTCGTGGAGAACACCCTCGAAGGGATCAACCTGCCGCCCGACGAGCGCATCGCGAGGATGGAGAGCCTGTTCGACTACCTCCTCGAACAGATCCGCGACCACGTCGAGGACCCGCGCGACGACCTGACCACGTACCTGGTCAACGTCGAGCTCTACGGGGAGAAGCTGGAGCCGTTCCACGTGGCGGGCACGATGGCCCTGCTGCTGATCGCCGGGATCGACACGACGTGGAGCGCGATCGGGGCGTCGCTCTGGCACCTGGCCACGACCCCGGCGGACCGGGAACGGCTGGTCGCCGAGCCGGAGCTGCTGCCGACGGCGATGGAGGAGTTCCTGCGCGCCTACGCGCCGGTCACCATGGCCCGGCTGGTCAAGGAGGACATGACCTGGAACGGCGTGGAGATGAGGGCCGAGGACTGGATCCTGCTGTCGTTCCCCGCCGCCAACCGCGACCCCGCGCAGTTCGACCGCGCCGACGAGGTCGTGATCGACCGCGAGGTCAACCGGCACGCCGCGTTCGGCCTGGGCATCCACCGGTGCGTGGGCTCCCACCTGGCGCGGATGGAGCTGCGCGTCGCGCTGGAGGTCTGGCTGGAACGTTTCCCGTCGTTCACGCTGGCCGACCCGGACGCGGTGACCTGGGCGACCGGGCAGGTGCGCGGCCCGCGCACGCTCCCGCTGCGCGTGGGCGGGGGAGGGTGACCCGTGCCGCTCTGGGACATGCTCGACCTGCAGCGGATCGACGGCGACCTGTTCGAGGCCCGCTGGGCGGACATGCGGCGGGAACGGCTCTTCGGCGGCCAGGTGGCGGCGCAGAGCCTGCGCGCCGCCGGGCTCACCGTGGACGGCGGCCGCCCGGTCCACTCGCTGCACTGCTACTTCATCCGCCCGGGCCGCACGAGCGAGCCGCTGCGCTTCGACGTGCGCCGGACCCGGGACGGCCGGACGTTCTCCACCCGGCACGTCACGGCGAGCCAGGAGGGCAAGCCGATCTTCGAGGCGATCGCCTCGTTCCACGACCCCGAGCCGGGCGTGGAGTGGCAGCCGGACCCGCCCGCCGGCATGCCGCCCGCCGACGGCCTCGCGCCGCTGGAGACGCCGTGGTTGCCGCCGGAGGTCGACATCCGGCCGGTCCGGCCGCCCGGCGACTTCCCGATCGGGCACCCCTTCTGGGTGCGGGTGCCCGAGCCGCCCGGCGCCGACGCCGCCGTGCACGCCTGCGCGCTGACGTACCTGTCGGACTACGGCGCGGTCAACGCCGCCCGCCCGCCCGACGACGCCACCCGGTACGGCATGCGGCTCAGCCTCGACCACACCCTGTGGTTCCACCGGCCGCCCCGCGTCGGGGGCTGGCTGCTCTACACCATGGGGCCGGCGGGCAACGGCGGCGGCCGGGGGCTCGCGCACGGCGCGTTCCACACGCCGGACGGCACGCTGGTCGCCTCCGTCGCCCAGGAGGCCCTGCTGCGCCTGCCGCGAGATTGAGGGGAACCACCAGGGCGGGGGACCGCGTCAGTAACAACGTTCCCTTGATCCTCTGAAAGGTCCTCCATGGTCGACGCCCCCCTGCCGCCGGAAGCCGCCGAAGCCTACGAGCGGGGACTGGCCGCCGCCGAGCGGCGGGACGTCGCCGAGGCCGAACGGCAGTGGCGGATCGCCGCCGAGGCCGGCCACCCCCGCGCCGCGTTCGAGCTCGGCTACCTGTTCGAGACGCGCGAGGACTGGCCGGAGGCCGAACGCTGGCACCGGCTCGCCGACGAGCGCGGCGACGAGGGCGGCACGCTGGGCGCGGGCGTGGCGGTGGAGAAGCAGGGGCGCGTCCAGGAGGCCATGGAGCTCTTCCGCCGCGCGTGGGAGAGGGGCGAGGACAAGGCCGCGTTCAACCTGGGCCGTCTCTACGACGACGACGGCAAGGGCGACCTGGCCGCGGCGGCCGAGTGGTACGGCCGCGCCGCCGACAAGGGCAACGCCGGCGCCGCCTACAACCTCGGGCACGTCCGGAGCGACCAGGGCGACGAGGCCGGCAAGGTGGCGGCGTGGGAGCGCGCCCGGGAGCTCAAGCACCCGAAGGCCGCGTTCAGCCTCGCCTTCGTGCACGTGAAGAGCGGCGACGAGGACAAGGCCGTCGCGTTGTGGCGGGAGGCGGTCGAGGAGTTCGGCGACGCCAAGGCCGCGGAGAACGTCGGCACGTACTACCTGCGCCGCGGCGACCAGGCCAGGGCGAGGTTCTGGAACGAGCTCCCGGGCGGGCTGAGCGCCTACAGCCCGCAGTTCGAGTCGTTCGCCGCCTGGTCCTCGGCCGCGGCGATCCACCGGCAGGACGTCCTCAACGAGGCCGTCGGCGAGGATCACATCCAGTTCGACATGGACGAGGGGACGCTGACCACGGGCGGCCGCACCTACGCCGGCACGACCAGCCTGGGCAGCTACAGCCACCTGTCCAAGACCTGGTTGTGGTCGTGGGCGAACCCGGCCCTCTCCCCGGACGTCCCGGCGCTGGCCCGGCTGAGCGTCCTGCGCGAGTACGGCCGGCAGCACGACATCCCCGAGCTGGTCATCGGGCACATCGACCTGTCCGGGTTCCCGCAGCCGCACCAGGCCGCGACCACGATGACCATCGCCGCCGCCATGCTGCTCGGCGGCAACGGCATGACCTCGGTCCGCATCAACGACGGCAAGGGGTCGGCGTACTTCCACCTGGACGACGAGCGGCTGCCCGCGGCCGAGTACAACCACGTCGGGGCGCCCGGCCTGCTGATGAGGGCCGTCGAGGTCTTCCCGTCCGACGCCCGGCACGTGGTGCGCGGCTTCATGCGGCACCACGGTTTCGTGCGGATCCGGGAATCGGCCGACGTCGTCGACGGCACGGCCACCGGCGGTCAGCGGCTCACCGTCGGTTTCACCGACCGGGGCCTCATCAAGTCGATCTCCAGCGGGAACGCCGAGCCGCCGCCGTCCTCATGAGGTGAGGACGGCCTGGAACGCCGCCCCGATCCGCCGGTAGCCGGCCGGGGTGGCGTGCCCGTCGCCGTGGCCGCACTGGTAGGCCCAGGTGCAGATCCGCGCCACGTTCAGCGGGATCGTCCCGCAGATCCCGCCGTTGAGCATGGTCGTGGTGGTCTCGCCGCCGCAGCCCAGCTTCACCAGCCTCAGGTGCGGGTCGCGCTGCTTGAGCGCCGCGTAGAGGACGTCGGTGTAGCCCTCGTCGGGGCCCTGCCCCGGTTGCGCGCCCACCGAGAGCGAGTCGCCCAGCGCCAGGTCGGTCTCGCGACGCTCCAGGTCGCCGAACGGGTCGGCGCCAGGGCGATCGCCCTGACCCGCGCCGCGGCCAAGAGGGAGGCGCTGCTCGACCGGGGCGCCGCGGCGGTGATCGTCACTGGGACCGAGGACGTCGTGGACCGCACGTTCACGCTGGACGAGATCGTCAAGGCCCATCGCCACCTGGAGTCGAACGCGCAGGTCGGTAAGATCGTGGTGGCCGTGTGACGCAGAACACATTCCCTTCCGGGGCTGAGAGGACTTTACTTAACCTCGTCTTTTGTAAACCGAATCTCGTTCGGGTGGTCTGGATGGTCAGGGTCGAGGACATCAATCTGACGGACTGGGAGTTCTGGAAGCGTCCGCATGACGAGCGGCACGCGGCGTTCCAGAGCCTCCGGAGCGAGCCGCGCCTGGTGCGGTTCGAGGAACCCGAGGTCATCATCGTCCCGCAGGGGCCGGGGTACTACGCGCTGACCAGGCACGCCGACGTCGTCGAGGCGTCGCGGCGCCCGCAGGACTTCTGCTCGGGCGAGGGGGCGATCAGCATCCCCGACATGCCGGCCGAGATGAACGAGTACTTCGGCTCCCTGATCAACATGGACGATCCGCGGCACGCC
The DNA here is from genome assembly GCF_040643285.1 of Spirillospora sp. NPDC047279. Lineage (NCBI taxonomy): Bacteria > Bacillati > Actinomycetota > Actinomycetes > Streptosporangiales > Thermomonosporaceae > Spirillospora > Spirillospora sp. NPDC047279. The sequence goes on along the minus strand of NZ_JBEYUA010000005.1, from coordinate 279,520 downwards.
AAGATCCGCCGTATCGTGGCGCGGGCGTTCTCGCCGCGGATGATCCAGCGGTTCGAGGACCAGGTCGAGGCCGTCGCGCGCCAGATCGTGGACGAGGTGCGGGCCGGCGGCACCGGCGACTTCGTCCAGGACGTCGCCGCCCGCCTCCCGCTCAAGATCATCTGCGACATGATGGGGATCGGCGAGGAGCGCTACAAGGCCGTCCTGGACGCCAGCAACGTCATCCTGGCGGGCAACGACGCCGAGTACCTGCCCGTCGGCGACGGCGAGCAGATCGCGCTCGCCCTGCTGACCGCCGGGCAGACCCTCAAGGAGATCGTCGAGGAGCTCGGGCGGCAGCGCCGCGAGAACCCCACCGACGACCTCACCTCGGCGCTGGTCAACGCCAACATCGACGGGGAGTCGCTCACCGACCAGGAGCTCGGCTCGTTCTTCATCCTGCTCGTGGTCGCCGGCAACGAGACCACGCGCAACTCCATCGCGCACGGCCTCGACCTCTTCACCCGGCACCCCGAGCAGCGGGCGCTGCTCACCGAGGACTTCGACGGCCGGATCGCCGGCGCGGTCGAGGAGATCGTGCGGTACGTGTCGCCGGTCATCTGGATGCGCCGCACCGCCACCCGCGACACCATGCTCAACGAGCACGAGATCAAGGCCGGCGACAAGCTGCTGCTCTACTACTGGTCGGCCAACCGGGACGAGACGGTGTTCACCGACCCGGACCGCTTCGACATCCTGCGGAGCCCCAACCCGCACGTCGCCTTCGGCGGCCCGGGCCCGCACTTCTGCCTCGGCGCCCACCTGGCCCGCCGCGAGATCACCGTGATGTTCCGCGAACTCCTGACGCGCCTGCCCGGCATCCGCGCGGGCGAGCCCGACCGCCTGGAGTCCAACTTCGTCAACGGCATCAAGCGGCTGCCGTACACCTTCTGACGGTCACCGGCGGGGCCGCGCGCGCATCCGCATCCGCGCGGCCTCCTCGTGGATCTTCGTTTCCGTCTCCAGGAGCTTGGCCTCGGCCTTCTCCGTGCGCATCCGGGCGCGCATCTCGCGGAAGCTCGGCGTACGGCGCCGCTCCCGCGCGCTGTTGGCGGCGTCGCGGCGAGCGGCGCGGCCGGTCGGGCCACCGGTGGCACCGCCACGCGAGAACCGGTCAAAGAAGCCCATCGTCATCACTCCTCGATCGTCTGGCCCCGCTTTACCCCGGTTCGCACCGGCTATCCCCTTCACCCGGCTGACCTGCCGGAACGGCCGCACGTGCGGCGGCACGACCACCCAGGCGTTCGCGCGAGCTCGTGCTCGACCTGGTCGCGGTGGTCAGGGGCCGGTGAGGTCGTGGCGGAGGGCGTAGATGACCGCGGCGGCGCGCGCTCGGCGTGGGCGTCGGGGTGCTCTGCCGGCTCAACGCGGAGGTCCCCTTCCAGCACGAGGCCGCCCGCCGGCTGCTGGACGTCACCGAGGCGTGATCCGCACCAGCCTGCTGGTGCGGGCGGCCCGGTCGAGGTCACCGGCGTCGAACCCGCCGTCCACGCGCCGCACCCCGTGGTACCGGGCGTCGCGGGGGAGGTGCCGCAGGAACTCGTGCAGGCCGAGCACCGCGTCGTCATGGTCCAGCGCGACGACCTCGGCGTGCCCCGCCAGCCGCCGCCCGGCGATGAGCAGGGACACCGGAGCCCCGCCCACCAGGTTCCTCCACCACCCGCCGTCGGTGTAGCAGGTGATCGCGCCGCCCGTCCGGTAGTAGCTCACGGGGAACGTGTACTCCTTCCCCGTCCTGCGCCCGGTCACGGTCAGCACCATCGTGCTCCGGCTCATCAGGCGGTGCGCGGGCGAGCGGAGCAACCCCCGGACCAGCACGTTGACCCACCGCGGAACCGTGGGCGGAGCGGTCGTCCCGGACATCGCGACCTCCTTATTCAACATGTGTGCACTAAAGCTAGGGCCGTTAGTAGACACGCGTCAAGTAAGGTGTCCGGGTGGGAACCCGACGACGCCTGCCGCCCGACGAGCGCCGCAACCAGCTGCTCGACATCGGCGCCGCCCTGTTCGCCACCCGCCCGTACGAGGACGTGCTGATGGAGGACGTCGCCGAGCGCGCCGGGGTCTCCCGCGCCCTGATGTACCGCTACTTCCCCGGCAAGCGGGAGTTCTTCGCGGCGATCTTCCAGCGTGACAGCGACGGCCTGCTCGCCGGCGCCGCCGCGGACCCCGCGCTTCCGCTGGCCGAGCAGGTGGCCGCCGGGCTCGACGCCCACATCGACTACTTCGTGCGGAACACCGAGGCCGCGCTGGCCGTCAACCGCGGCCCGCTGTCGGGCGACCCGCTCATCCAGGGGATCATCTCCGGCGAGCTCGCCGAGCTGCGCCGGCGCATGCTGGACGCCGCGGGGCTGGACGGCCCCGCGCGCGAGCACGCCTCGATCGCCCTGCACGGCTGGCTGCTGTTCGTCCGCGGCGTCTGCACCGACTGGATCGAGCACCAGGCCATCTCCCGCGAAGACCTCCGCGAGATGTGCCTGAGAACCCTCACCGCCGCCCTCGCCCTCACCCCGGCGGACGCGCCGCGGCGGCCGTGACGGGGTGTCAGGCGGGGGCGGGGCGGTAGCGCCAGACCAGGCGGGGTTCGTTCTGGCCGTTGCGGTTGGTGTAGGTGTCGTACCGGATGGGGCCGTCGCGGCGGAGGCCGGCGGCGGCGCCTATCGTGTCGACGTTGCCGGCCGACCAGGGGAAGAAGTCCAGGCCGGGGGCGGTGGCCATGCCCGGGTTGGCGCGCATGAAGAGGTGGCCTTCGGGCGTCAGCCAGGAGGCCAGGCAGCGCAGCTGGCGTTCGACGAGCGCCTGGTCGCCGTAGTTGACGGACGCCAGGGCCAGCACGACGTCGATGCTGTGCGGGCGGATGGGGGCCTCCTCCAGGTCGCACACCAGGTCCGCGGCCGGGTTGACCAGGTCGATGCCGATGAGGTTGTCGATCTCGCCCTTGAACAGGTTGTAGCCGCAGCCGACGTCGACGACGAAGCGCGGGGCGAGCGCGTTGACCTCGTCGACCAGGGCGTAGCCGCTGAGCTTGAACTCGCCCAGCGGCGTCCGCCAGCGCTCGGGATGGAAGAAACGGGCGATGTCGTCGCGGGTGGACAAGGGTTCGCCTCCTTCGGCGCGGCCTGCCGGTCAGGCCGGGTAGGTCGTGATGTCGGTGGCCTTGACCGACATCCAGACGGGCGTGCCGGGGGACAGGCCGAGCTCGCCGATCGCGGCGGGGGTGATCTCGGCGACGATGGACGGCTTGGCCTCGACGGTGACGCGGGCGGTGTGCCCGGTCAGGCTCAGATCGCGGATGCGGCCCTGCCAGACGTTGCGGGGCGAGCCGTGTGGCGGGTCCAGGTGCAGCGAGACGGCCTGCGGCCGGATGAGCGCGTAGGCGTCGCCGGACGTGGGGTGCGCGGTGGCGAGCCGGAGGCCGCCGGTCAGGGTGATGTGGTCGCCGTCGGCGTGGCCGCGCAGCAGGTTGGCGCCGACGAAGCGGGCCACGTACTCCGAACGGGGCCGGGCGGTGATCTCCATCGGGGTGCCCGTCTGGATCACCCGCCCGTTCTCCAGGATGACGAGGTGGTCGGCCAGCGTGAGCGCCTCGGTCGGGTCGTGGGTGATGATGAGCCGGACGCCGTCGAAGGCGGCCAGGGCGCCTGCCAGGTCGTGCCGGACGTCGGCGCGCAGGCTGGTGTCGAGAGCCGACAGCGGTTCGTCCAGCAACAGCAGGCGCGGACTGGGCGCCAGGGCGCGCGCGAGCGCCACGCGCTGCGCCTGGCCGCCGGACAGGTGCCGCGGCCTGCTGCGCGCCTTGTCGGCCAGGCCGAGCCTGGCGAGCCAGGCGGTGGCGGCGGCGCGCGCGTCCTTCCGCTTGCGGCCGCGGCAGCGCAGCGCGAACGCCACGTTGTCGAGCGCGGTCAGATGCGGAAAGAGCCGCAGGTCCTGGAAGACCACCCCGACCGGCCGTTCCTCGGGCCGGACGAACTCGCCGGTGCCGGGCCGGTCGAGCGTGTGCCCGCCCAGCACGAGGTGCCCGCCGGTGAGCGGCAGCAGCCCGGCCAGCGCGCGCAGCAGCGTCGTCTTGCCGGCGCCGTTCGGGCCGATGACGGCGACCGTGTCGCCCGACTCCGCCCGCAGGGAGGCGTCCAGGGTGAACGTGCCGCGGTCGACGACCACGTGTGCGGACAGGGTCATAGCGCTCCCGTCCAGCGGCGGCGCATGCCGATCAGCACGGCCAGCGAGACCGCCACCAGGACCAGGCTGAGGGCGACCGCCGCGTCGGGGTCGGTCTCCAGCGCCATGTAGACCGCCAGCGGCATGGTCTGCGTGCGGCCGGGGAAGTTGCCGGCGAACGTGATGGTGGCGCCGAACTCGCCCAGCGCGCGGGCCCAGGCCAGCACCGCGCCGGCGATCAGCGACGGGCGGATCAGCGGCAGGGTGACGCGCCAGAACACCCGCCACGGCCCCGCGCCCATGGTGCGCGCGGCCTCCTCCAGATGGCGGTCCCGCGACTGCAGGGCGCCGCTGATCGCCAGCACCAGGAAGGGCAGGGAGACGAACGTCTGGGCCAGGATCACGCCGGGCGTGGTGAAGGCCAGCCTGATCCCGAACGTGTCCTCCAGGAACCCGCCGAGCAGGCCCTCACGGCCGAACGCCAGCAGCAGCGCCACCCCGCCGACGATCGGCGGCAGCACGACGGGGAGCGTGGTGAGCGCGTGCAGGACGCGCCGTCCAGGCAGCCGGGTGCGCTGCACGACCCACGCCAGCGGAACGCCGAGCAGCACGCACACGACGGCGGTGGTCACCGAGCAGAACACCGACAACCAGAGCGCCTGCCGGTTGCCCGGCGCCGACAGCAGTTCCACCAGAGAACCCCAGGGCGCCCGCGCCACCAGGCCCGCCAGCGGCGCCACGATCACCAGGACCCCCAGCGCGGCGAGCGTCATCAGCACCGCCGGATACCGCTCGCGCCCCCGTTCACCGCGTGCGGTCCGCCGGCGCGGGGCCGCAGCGGGCGGAGGGACGTCGAGCACGTCCGGCCCGTCGGCCGTCATGGGCTCTGGAAGCCGTGGCCGGCCAGCACGGTCCTGCCTGCGGCGGAGGTGAGGAAGGCCAGGAAGGCGCGCCCGGCCGCGGTGTCGGGGCCGCCCTTGATCACGCTGGCCGGGTAGGCGGCGGTGACGTTGTGCGCCGGCGGGATCGCCACCGTGGACACCCTGGACCCGGCGGCCCTGGCGTCGGTCACGTACACGACCCCGGCGTCGGCCTCGCCGAGCGAGACCCGGGTGACGACCTGCTTGACGTCGGTCTCGCCGCCCGCCCTGGGCGCGGGCACGCGCGCCTTGGCGAACGCCTGCGCGGCGTACCGTCCCGCCGGGACCGCCGGCGCGCACAGCGAGACCACGATCCCGCCGCGCCGCAGGTCGGCGAGGCCGGTGATGCGCTTGGGGTTACCGGGCCGGACGATGAGGGCCAGGCTGTTGCGGGCGAACGTGGACGGGGTGCCGTCGGTGACGCCGGCCTTGACGGCCTTGTCCATGTTGGCCTGGTCGGCCGAGGCGAAGACGTCGGCCGGCGCCCCGTGCGTCAGCTGGGTGACCAGCGTGGAGGACGCGCCGAAGTTCAGCCGTACGCTCCTGCCGGGGTGAGCGGCCTCGAACCGCTCCTTCAGATCGGTGAACGCCCCGGTCAGCGACGCGGCGGCGAACACCGTCGCGGTCCCGCCCGTGGCGGCGGAACCGGAGCCGGAGCCGCAACCGCCCAGGGCGCCCGCGCCCAGGACGCCGGCGCAGAGGAGCGCGACGGCGCGGGTACGACGCCGCATGGTCACCCACCGGCCATCGCGGGGATCACATGGATCTCGTCGCGGTCGCTCAGGCCGGTGGACCCGCCCTCCAGCCCGCGGATGTCGTCGCCGTTGACGAAGACGTTGACGTGACGGAGGATCTCGCCCTTTTCGCTGAGCAATTGCGGTCCGACATCCGGATACCGGGCGACCAGCGCGGCCAGCGCATCCGAAATGGTGGCCCCGGACACGTCCACACTGGACTTTCCGTCGACGTTCTTACGCATGATGGTAGGCACGTACAGTTTTGCCATGGTGAAACCCCGCCCCCGTCAGGCTGAGCAGCAGAAAAGGAAGAAAGATCAACCCGGTGTCCCGAGATGTGCGCAGACCGTGCAGTCCGGGTCGCGCCCGACTTTCAGCGTCTGCGTCATGTTGGTGCGCAGGTCGAAGAACCACATCCGCGAATCCAGCGGCTCGCCGAACCCGGTGAGGACCTTGATGACCTCCATCGCCGCCATCGCGCCCACGATCGTGGGCCCGGGCCCGATCGCCGGGAACACGCCGATGTCGGTCCAGTAGTCGGGCCGTACCGGGAAGATGCACGCCAGGCACGGCCCGGAGCCGGGGCGCACCGTGGTCACGAAGCCCTCGGTGTCGTACATCGCGCCGCTGACCAGCGGCAACCGCCGCGCCACCGCCGCCCGGTTGAGCGCGTAGCGCTCCTCGAACAGGGGCGCGCCGTCGGCGATCAGGTCGGCGTCGCCGACGATCTCCTCGACGTTGTCGTCGGTGACGTACGAGCCCACGACCTGGACCGACACATCCGGATTGACCTTGGCCAGCGTGTCGGCGAAGGCCTCGACGCAGGGCCGGCCGATGTCGCCGGTGAAGATCAGCGGCATCCGGTTGAGGTATTCGGGCACCAGCGTCCCGCCGTGCGCGATCGTCAGCCTGCCGATCCCGGCGCGGGCCAGGTGGAGCGCGATCGTGCCGCCCACGCCGCCGCCGCGCGAGATCGCCACGTGCGACTCCCGCAGCCGCCGCTGCGCGGCCAGGCCGAAGCCCTCCAGCCGGATCTGCCGCGAATAACGGCCCAGTTGGAAATCGGTGAAATCCTCGACCTCGATGGTCACGAACCCTCCAGTGATCCCCCGTGGCGACAACACAGCGGACGCTACCCGAGGGCATGTATGTCCAACAGAGTAGTTTTTGTCCTAAAAAGGACACTGAGTAATCGATGCATCGTCGAACTTGATCAGTTGTACGCTCAAACTATGACGACGCAAAGCGACGCCGGCGTGCGTGCTGACGCCCTCGTTCTCCAGGAGCACATGGTCGCGCTGATCCGCGCGTTCGGCCTGCACAAACCCGACCGCACCCCCTGCGGCGTCCCGGTCCCGGTGTCGGAGGCGCACGCGCTGATGGAGCTCGCGCGCGTGCCCCATCTCGCCCAGTACGAGCTGGGCGAGCGGCTCGACCTCGAGAAGAGCACGGTCAGCCGCCTCGTCGGCCAGCTGCACCGGCGCGGCTGGCTCCGGCGCGAGCAGGCCGCCGACGACGCGCGCATCAGCCTGCTGTCGCTCACGGACGAGGGCCGGCACACCGCCGCCCAGCTGGCCGCCGCCCGGTCCCGCCGCTTCGCCCGGCTGCTGGAGGGCATCCCCGCCGACCGGCACGCCGACGTCCTGCACGCGCTGAGGCAGCTGGCGGAGGCCGCTCATGCGCATCCTTGACCGCCCCGGTCGCCCCGGTCGCCCCGGCCTGACCGGCCGCACCGGGCTCGTCGCGGTGGTCGCCGCGCTCATCCTGGTCATCGCCACCGCGGCCGTCCTCGCCCTCGGGCGGGACGACGACCCGGAGGCGTCCCCCGGCATGCGGGGCCGCGCCCAGAGCGTGATGCCCTTCGACCTGTCGGCGACCACCCACACCTTCACCAAGACCGCCACCGGCGGCGTGCAGCGGGTGGTCGCCCACGACCGGGGCGACGACCGCAACATCGGCCTGATCCGCTCGCACCTGGCCCAGGAGGCCGTCCAGTTCCGCAAGGGCGATTTCAGCGACCCGGCCAAGATCCACGGAATGGACATGCCCGGCGTCAGGGAGCTGACCGCCGGGGCCTCCCGCGTCACCGTCGCCTACCAGCCGCTCGACGGCGGCGGCAGGCTGACCTACACCTCGACCGACCCGAAGCTGGTCACCGCGCTCCACCAGTGGTTCGACCGGCAGAACGCGGACCACTCCCGGCCCGGCATGGGCGGTCACGGCTCCCACGGCTGACGCCGTCCATGAAGGTCCGGGTCAGGCGTTGAGGGTGGCGCCGCCGTCCACGTAGACGTTCTGCATCGTGATGTGGCGGGCCCGGTCGGACGCGAGAAAGATCACTGTCTCGGCGATGTCCCCGGGGTCGGCGATGCGGCCCAGCGGGATGCCGACGCGGAACTGCTCGGGGGTGCCGGCGATCACCTGCTCGGGGCCGTTGCCGCCGGTCCAGAGGAGGCGCTGCATCGGGGTGTCGGTCGAGCCGGGGGAGACGACGTTGCAGCGGACGCCGTGCCCGGCGACCTCCAGTCCCAGGCAGCGGGTGAGCATGACGGCGGCGGCCTTGGAGGCGGCGTAGGCGGCCATGCCGGTGCGCGGCACCCCGGCGGCGTTCGAGGCGACGGTGACGAGGGCGCCGCGCCCGCGCGGCGTCATCCGGCGCGAGATCTCGCGGAGCAGGGTGAACACGCCGGTGGCGTTGACGGCGAACGTGGCGGCCCAGTCCTCGTCGGTCGTGTCGCACACGGACGCGGGGCGGAGGATCCCGGCGACGGAGACGCCGATGTCGATCGGGCCGAGGGCGTCCTCGACGTCCGCGACGAGGCGGGCCACGGCCACGGGATCGGCGAGGTCGGCGGTGAACGGCCTGATCCGCTCGTCCGCCGCGGCGACCCGGGCCAGGCCGTCCGGGTCGATGTCGACCGCGGCCACGGTCGCGCCCTCACGGACCAGCCCGGCCGCCACCGCGGCGCCGATTCCGCCGGCGGCTCCGGTCACCAGAGCGGTCCGTCCGGAGATCCCGCTGTCGTTCATCTCAACCCTTCCATTATACGTTAGGCGAGCCTAACCTAACCCCCGAGGGATCTTTCGGAATAGATCGATGTTAGGTTAGGCTTACCTAACCTTGATCTTGGCGCCGGTCCCGCTCCGGCGTTCGTAGCGAAAGGGAAGCCCCCCGTGCTCTCACCCGCGTTGGTACGCCCTCGGCCCGCGCACCAGGCCTCAGATCTGCTGGCCGCGTACCTGCCCGGCTCGTTCTACTGCTCCTCACCGCGCGGAGCGCTGCTCGCCGACGGTGTGCACGGCTTCGTCCGGACGCGCGACGGCTCGCACTCCCGCGCCGCCGCCGACGCGCTCGACGCGGCGGCGGTGGCCGGCGTCGCCGAGCCCGTCGTCGTCGGAGCGCTCGGTTTCGCGCCCGGCTCGGCGAGCAGCCTCGTCGTGCCGGCCGTCGTGCGCCGCGCGGACGGCATCCCGGCGCTGGACGCCGCGGCCGCCAAGGAGTCGAACGCGAGCTGGTCGGTGCTCCCGCGCCCCGAACCCGAGGCGTACGCCGAAGGCGTCCGCAAGGCGATCGACCTGATCGGCGGCGGCGCCCTCGACAAGGTCGTCCTCGCCCGCTGCCTCGAGCTCACCGCGGACAGCCCGGTCGCCGTCCCGGCATTGCTGACCCGGCTCGTCCGGGCGGACCCGGCGACCCACGCCTTCGCCGTCGACGTCACCGCGCCGGGCGACCCGGCGACCCGCACGCTGGTGGGCGCGAGCCCCGAGCTGCTCGTCGCGCGGAGAGGCGGCGAGGTCCTGGCCAACCCGCTCGCGGGCTCGGCGCCCCGCGCGAGCGACCCGGCCGAGGACCGCCGCCGCGCGGCGGCCCTGCTGGCGTCGGAGAAGGACCGCGGCGAGCACGCCCACGTCGCCCAGCAGGTCGGTGACGTGCTGGGCAGGTTCTGCAGCGAGCTGTACGTGCCCGCCGAGCCCGAGGTGATCGGGACGCCGACGATGTGGCACCTGTCCAGCCGCATCTCCGGGCTCCTCACCGACCCCGCGGACCCCGCGTCGTCCTCGCTGGGACTGGCCGAAGCCCTGCACCCCACGCCCGCGGTGTGCGGCGTCCCGACGGCGCTGGCACGCGACACCATCGCGGAACTGGAGCCGGTCGACCGCGGCTACTACTCGGGCCTGGTCGGCTGGAACGGGCTGAACGGCGACGGCGAGTGGATCATCGCGATCCGCAGCGCCGAGGTGTGCGACCGGACCGTCCGGCTGTACGCGGGCGCCGGGGTCGTCGCCGGCTCGGACCCCGCCGGGGAGCTCGCCGAGACGACCGCCAAGTTCGCCACCATGCTGCGCGCGCTCGGCCTGGAGGGCGCGGCGTGAGCGGCCCCGACCATGTCCGGTGGCCCGAGGACGCGGCGGCCCGCTACCGGGCGGCGGGGCACTGGCGCGGGCAGACGTTCGGCGCGCTGCTCACCGCCCTGACCGAGGCCCACCGCGAACGGACCGCCGTCGCCGGCGAGCAGGCGCGCTGGACGTACGGCGAGCTGGACGAGCGCGCGCACCGCCTCGCGGCGGGGCTGAACGACCTGGGCATCGAGCCCGGCGACCGCGTGGTCCTGCAACTGCCGAACATCCCGGAGTTCGTGCCGGTGGTGTTCGGGTTGTGGCGGGCCGGGGCGCTGCCGGTGTTCGCGCTGCCCGCGCACCGCGACACCGAGCTGCGGCACTTCGCCGCGCACAGCGAGGCGGCCGCGATCCTGACCGTGGGCACCCACGAGCGGCACGACCACGAGGCCATGGCGCGCGGCGTCGCGGCCGGCGTGGACTCGGTGCGGCACGTGCTGGCGGTCGGCTCGGCGGAGTTCGACGACCTCGCGGCCACCGCTCCCCGGGAACTGCCCGACCCGGATCCCGGGAGCGTGGCGTTCCTCCAGCTGTCGGGCGGGAGCACCGGGGTGCCCAAGCTGATCCCGCGCACCCACGACGACTACCTCTACAGCGTCCGCGAGAGCGCGCGGATCTGCGCGCTGCGCCCCGACAGCGTCTACATGGCCACGCTGCCGGTCGCGCACAACTTCCCGCTGAGCTCGCCGGGCGTCCTCGGGGCGCTGCACGCGGGCGCGGCGGTCGTCATGGCGCCCCGGCCGGACGCCGACACCGCGTTCCGGCTGATCGAGTCCGAGCGGGTGACGATCACCGGCGTGGTGCCGCCGCTCGCCGCGGCGTGGGTGCAGTCCGCGGCCCGTACGCAGCGGGACCTGTCCAGCCTCGAGGTGCTGCTCGTCGGCGGCGCCAAGTGCGGGCGCGAGCTGGCCGAGCGCATCGGCCCGGCGCTCGGCTGCCGCCTCCAGCAGGTCTTCGGGATGGCCGAGGGGCTGGTCTGCTACACGCGGCTGGACGACCCGGACGAGGTCGTCCTCACCACCCAGGGCCGTCCGATCTCCCTCGACGACGAGATCCGCGTCGTCGACCCCGACGACCCCGCCGCCTCGTCCGCCGACGAGGTGAAGCCGGGCGAGGTGGGCGCGCTGCTGACGCGCGGCCCGTACACGATCCGCGGCTACTACCGCGCCGCCGCGCACAACGCGACCGCGTTCACCGAGGACGGCTTCTACCGCACCGGCGACCTGGTCCGGCGGGACGCCTCGGGCCACCTCGAGGTCGTCGGGCGCGCGAAGGAACAGATCAACCGGGGCGGGGAGAAGGTGGCGGCCGAGGAGGTCGAGAACCACCTGATGGCCCACCCCGCGGTGCTCGACGCCGCCGTCGTCGCCGTGCCCGACGAGTACCTGGGCGAGCGGACCTGCGCCTATGTCGTCCCCACCGCGGGCGCCTCGCCGACGGGCCCCGAGCTGCGCCGCTTCGTGCGCGAGCGCGGCGTCGCCTCCTTCAAGGTGCCGGACCTGGTCCGGGTGGTCGAGGAGTTCCCGGCGACCGGTGTCGGCAAGACCAGCAAGCGCGACCTGAGGGCGGCGCTCGCCGCCCTCCGCGAGGACGGGTGATCATCATGTCCCTGCCATCGATCCGACCGTATTCGCTGCCCACCGTGGAGGAGATCCCGGCCGGGCGGGTGGACTGGCGCCCCGACCCGGACCGGGCGGCGCTGCTGGTCCACGACATGCAGCGCTACTTCCTCGCGCCGTACGCGGGCGCGCCGCTCCCGGACGTGACCGCCAACATCGCGCTGCTGGTCGCCGCCGCCCGCGCGTACGGCGTGCCGGTGTTCTACACCGCGCAGCCGGGACGCCAGGAGGCCGCCGACCGCGGCCTGCTCACCGAGTTCTGGGGCGAGGGCATCGGCGCGGTGATCGACGCCGACCCGGGCGCCGCGGACATCGTGTCCCCGCTGGCGCCCGCGCCCGGCGACCGCGTGCTGACCAAGTGGCGGTACAGCGCGTTCCAGCGCAGCACGTTCGCCGACCAGCTCGCCGTGCACGGCCGCGACCAGCTGCTGATCACCGGCGTGTACGCCCACATCGGCTGCCAGGCGACGGCGGTCGAGGCGTTCATGCGCGACATCAGGCCGTTCCTGGTGGCCGACGCGGTCGCCGACTTCTCACGGGAACGGCACGACCAGGCCTGCGAGTACGTCGCGCAGCGGTGCGGCGCGGTCATCACCGCCGCCGACGCCACGACCGCGCTGACGGCTCCGGCCACGATCGGAGGGAGCCGATGAGCTCATCAACCCTGACGGCCGAACAGGTCCGCGCCGACGTCGCGGCCATGGTCGGCTGCGATCCGGCGGAGATCACGCCCGACGAGAACCTCTTCGACCTCGGGCTCGACTCGGTGCGCATCATGACGCTGGTCGAACGCTGGCGGGAGGCGGGCGCACCGCACCTGGAGGTGCCCGACCTGGCCGAACGGCCCGAGCTCGCGTACTGGACGACCCTGGTGGCGGCCACGTGAGCGCCGAGCAGGGCGGCGCGCCGAGCCGCACCTTTCACCGGGAACGCCACCTGGAGCGCATCGCCGAGGTCCGGGCGGGGACCACGCGGGACCGGGTGGGCTACCCGATCCGGATCCGCGAGCTCGAGGTGCTGCGGACCGCGCCGGTCGGTGCCGGCCTGATCCGCGTGACGTTCGGCGGGCCCGGCCTGGAGGGCTTCGAGGCCCACTCCTCGGACGAGCACGTCAAGCTGATCTTCCCTGAGGAGGACGGCAGCCTGCGGCTCCCCGAGCCGGACGGGCTGATGTTGCGCTGGCCGCGCCCGGGGCCGACCTCCCGCGAGTACACCGTTCGGCGTTACGACGCGGCGGCGGGCGAGCTCGACATCGACGTCGCGCTGCACGACGGCGGTCTCGGGTCCGGCTGGGCGGAGACCGTCGAGCCCGGCGCGACGGTCCACGTCGCGGGCCCGCCCGGCGGCGTGATCGTGCCGCACGTCTACGACCGCTACCTGCTGGCGGGTGACATCACGGCGCTGCCGGCGATCGCGCGCTGGCTGGAGGAGCTGCCGCGGACCGCCGCGGGATGGGCGTTCATCGAGGTCGCCGGCACCGCCGACGAGATCGGGCTCTCCGCCCCCGAGGACGTCGAGGTGCACTGGCTGCACCGCGGCGACACCCCGCCCGGCACCGCCGGGCTGCTGGAACGTGCCGTCCGCACGGTGGAGGTGCCCAAGGGCGAGCGCCTCTACGTGTGGCTCGCGGGCGAGGCGGGGGAGCTCAAGCCGCTCCGCCGCTGGGTCCGTGACGAGCTCCGGCTCGACAAGCACGACCACGACATCACCGGCTACTGGAAGCTCGGCGTCGCCAACTACGACGACGACGATCACCACTGAGAAGATCGAAGGAACCCCCATGTCAACTCGTCGAACAGCCCGTCTCAGCGGAGCCCTGGCGCTCACGCTCGCCCTGACCGTGACGGGTTGTGGCTCCGGCGACTCGGACGACGCGTCCGGATCCAAGGGCGCCACCCGCGTCATCAAGGCGGACAACGGCGACATCACCATCCCCGTCAAGGCCGAGCGCGTCGTGGCGACCGGCTACGCCGTGCCCGCCCTCATCGAGGCCGGCGCGCCGCTGGTCGGGATCTCCAGCTGGAAGCGCGGCGTGCCGATGATGGACGCCCAGACCAAGGCCACCTACGACAAGACGCCGAAGGTGGCGGGCGAGACCGCGGCCGAGACCAACTACGAGGCCATCGCCAAGGCCAAGCCGGACGTCATCGTCATCGGCGTGCCCGCGCCGGTGCTCGGCGACATCGACGTCAACCGGCTCAAGTCGATCGCGCCCGTCGTCGCGATCGGCCCGACGGTGCCGTCCGCGTGGCGCGAGCTGTCCCGCCGCCAGGCCGACGCCGCCGGCGTGGTCAGCGGCCTCGACGCGTCCAAGACCGCCTACGAGGCCAAGGCGGCCCAGCTGGCGACCAAGTACAAGGACGTGCTGCCGCAGCTGAAGCTCGCGCACGTCGGCGGGTACGGCGAGGTCGCCAAGGGCAACTTCCACCGCGAGTTCGACAAGTCCTGGGGCACCAACGTCGCCAACGACATCGGCGCCAAGTACTACGGCCAGGTCAAGGTGAAGGGCCCCGGCTCGAAGTCGGTCAGCGAGTACCCCTCGATCGAGGAGCTGCCGTCGGCGCTCAAGGACGCCGACGCCATCACCTACACCGTCAACCCGGACGGCTCGGTGCCCGCGCCGGTCAAGTACGTCCTCGACTCCGACCTGTGGAAGAACCTGCCCGCGGTCAAGGCCGGCAAGACCTACCCGTTCCGCTACACCGAGGCGGCCACCTACAAGTCGGCCATGCAGACCCTGGACGCGATCGACCAGTCGTTCGCTCCGCTGCTCAAGCAGTGACGGCCGTCGACCGGCAGTCCACCTCACCGGGCGCCCCGCGGAGCGCCGCGAAAGGTCCGTCGAAGGGCGCCGTGACCGGTCAGGTCGCGGCGCTCGTCGCCGGACTGGCCGTCCTGGCCGCCGCCGTCCTGGCCAGCATGGCGGTGGGCGCGCACGCGGTCGCGCCCGGTGACGTCCTGCGCGCCCTGGTGGACTACGACGGCTCCGCCGACCAGATGATCGTCAGGGACGTGCGGATCCCGCGCGCGATGCTCGGCATCGGCGTGGGCGCCGCCCTGGGCGTGGCGGGCGTGCTCGTCCAGACGTTGTCGCGCAACCCGCTCGCCGAGCCGGGCATCCTCGGGGTCACCGCGGGCGCCGGGTTCGCGATGACGCTGGGCGCCGCCCTCGGGGTGGCGACCTCGCAGGGCGCCGAGCTGCTCGTGGCCACCGGTGGCGCGGTGGTGGCGACCGTGCTGGTCTACTCGGTCGGGCGCACGTCGCCGCTGCGGCTGGTGCTGACCGGCGTCGCGCTGACGGCCGTGCTCACCGGCGTCTCGCTGGGCATGCGGCTGATGCTCCCGGACGTCTTCGACAAGTACCGCTTCTGGTCGGTCGGGTCGCTGGCCGGTCGCGAGCGCATCCCGCCGGCGCTGCCGCTGATCACGATCGGGCTCGTCCTGGTCGCCACCCTGCTGCTCGGCCGCGCGCTCAACACGGTGGCGCTCGGCGAGACCGTGGCGCGCACGCTGGGCTCCAACGTCGCGCGGGTGCGCTTCGCCGCGCTGGCGCTGATCACGATCCTGTCCGGGGCGGCCACCGCGGTGGCCGGTCCGATCCTGTTCGTCGGGCTGATCGTGCCGCACGTGGCCCGCAGCTTCGCGCGCAGCTCGGTCCCGTGGCTGACCGTGTACGCGGCCGTCCTCGGGCCGATCCTGCTGCTGCTCGCCGACACCGCCTCCCGGGTCCTGCTGCCGACCGGGGAGATGCCGGTCGCGATCGTGACCGCGTTCCTCGGCGGCCCGGTGCTGATCTGGGCCGTCCGCCGGTACGGGGCGGGGACGTTGTGAGCACGATCGTCCTGCGCGGCGGGCCCCGCGCACTCGTCGTCCAGCGCCGCACGCTGGTGTTGTCGGCCGTCCTGACCGTCCTGGCGCTCGGGCTCGGCCTGCTCGGCCTCTGCTACGGCGCCGACTGGGCGACGCCCGGCGACGTGGCCGCCGCGCTCGCGGGGACCGGCGACTACGAGGTGGTCGTCCGCGACTGGCGGCTGCCGCGCGTGCTGGCCGCCCTGATCTTCGGAGCCGCCCTCGGCGTGTCCGGCGCGATCTTCCAGAACATCACCCGCAACCCGATGGGCAGCCCGGACGTCATCGGCCTGAACGAGGGCTCCTACACCGGCGCGCTCATCACGCTCACGCTGCTGTCGGGCACCTCGGCGCAGCTGGCGACCAGCTCGGTGCTGGGCGGCCTGTTCGCCGCCGCGGCCGTCTACCTGCTGGCGACCGACCGCGGGAGCCGGGGGCGCGGGGCGGTGGCCGCGCTGTCCGGCCTGCGCCTCATCGTCATCGGCATCGCGATGAACGCCATCCTGAACGCGGTCAACTCGTGGATCGTGCTGCGCGCCGAGCTGGAGGTCGCGATCGCCGCGGTCGGGTGGAGCGCCGGCTCGCTGAACGGCGTCGACTGGGCCGATCTGACGATCCCGTTCTGGATCATCGGCGTGCTGCTGGCCGCCATGGCCGGCCGCGCCCACGCCATGCACCAGGCCGCGCTCGGCGACGCCGTCGCGGCGACCACCGGCGTCGGCCTGGACCGGCTCCGGCTGATGATGGTGCTGATCGGCGTCGGCCTCACCGCGACCGTGACGGCGGTGGCCGGGCCGATCGTGTTCATCGCGCTGGCCGCCCCGCAGATCGGGCGCAGGCTGGCGCGCGCCCCCGGCGTCCCGATCCTGCCCGCCGCCCTGACGGGCGCGGTGCTGCTCCAGGCCGCCGACCTGATCGCCCAGATGTTGCTCGCGCCCGAATCGCTCCCGGTCGGCGTGGTCACCACCGCGATCGGCGGTTGTTATCTGATCTGGCTGCTGACCCAGGAGGTGAGGCGACGTTGACTTCGCCGCCACCCACCGCGCGCCTCCGCGCGCAGGACCTGACCCTTCGCTACGGCGACCGCGTGGTCTCCACCCGGCTGGACCTGGACGTCCCCGACGGCGCGTTCACCGCCATCGTGGGCCCCAACGCGTGCGGGAAGTCGACGCTGCTGCGCGCGTTCGTCCGGCTGATGAAGCCCGCCGAGGGCGCCGTGCGGTTCGACGACCGCGACGTCGGCTCGTACGCCGGCAAGGCCCTGGCCAGGGAGCTCGGCTTCCTGCCGCAGGACCCGGTGGCCCCCGACGACATCACGGTGCGGCAGCTGGTCTCGCGGGGCCGCTACCCGCACCAGTCGCTGCTGGCGCTGTGGTCGGAGGAGGACGAGACGGCGGTGGCCGAGGCGATGGAGGTCGCCGAGGTGACCGACCTCGGCGACCGCAACGTGCACGAGCTGTCCGGCGGGCAGCGGCAGCGGGCGTGGGTCGCGATGGTCCTCGCCCAGCGCACGCCGTACCTGCTGCTGGACGAGCCGACGTCGTTCCTCGACATCACCCACCAGTACCGGCTGCTCGCCCTGCTGGCCCGGCTGCGCGACGAGGGCCGGACGGTCATCGCCGTGCTGCACGACATCAACCAGGCCAGCCGGTTCGCCGATCATCTGGTGGCGATGCGCGACGGCCGGATCGTCGCCCAGGGCGCCGCCGCCGACATCGTCGACGCGGCGCTGCTGGAGCAGGTCTTCGACCTGCCGTGCGTCGTCCTGCCCGATCCGGTGACGGGCGCTCCCATGGTCGTGCCGACCTTGGCACACGAACGGGACACCGCCGCGCCCGCTCCCGCCTCCGCGGACACCGCCTCCACCAGCGCCGCCTCCACCGGAACCGCCTCCACGAACGCCGCTCCCACGAGCCCAGGAGTCTGAGTTGAGCACTGCCCGCGTCCAGCCCCCCGCCTCCGCCGAGGCCGCCGCCGGCGCGGGGGGCGCGGCCGAGCGGCCGCTGGAGCTGACCAGCGCCCAGCTCGGCATCTGGAACGCCCAGCGGCTGGAACCGGACTCGCGCTACTACGTCGTCGGCGACGTGGTGGAGGTGCGCGGGGAGCGGCCGGTCGACGCGGAGCTGCTGGCCGCGGCGATCCGGGCCACGACCGGTGAGGCGGAGAGCCTGCGGCTGCGGGTGTTCGAGACGCCGGACGGGCCGCGGCAGGTGGTCGGCGGCGCGACCGGCGCGGCGCCCGCGATCGTCGACCTGTCCGCCGAGCCCGACCCGGTCGCGGCGGCCGACAGATTCGTCGAGGCCGAACGCGCCCGTGCTGCCGCCGCGTCCGGCGGGATGGTGGACGCGCCGCTGTTCTTCCAGACCGTCATCCGGCTGTCCGACCGGGAGGTCTGGTACACCCAGCTCGGCCATCACCTGGTGTTCGACGGCTACACCGCCGCGATGCTGGCGCGGCGCACCGCCGCGCACTACACCGCGCTGGTGGGCGGCGAGGAGCCGCCGTCGTCGCCGTTCGGGCGGTTCGCGGACGTGGTCGAGGCCGACCGCGACTACCTGGCGAGCGAGAAGTTCGAGCAGGACCGCGCGTACTGGCTCGACCGGCTCACCCCGCTGCCCGACTTCGGCGCGGGCGCCGACCCGGCGGCCGGTCCGCCGGAGCGGACGCTGACCGCGCGCGCCGTGATGCCGCCGGAGGCGTTCGGGCGGCTGCGCGAGTTCGCCGACCGCGAGCACGTCACCTGGGGCGAGGCGCTGATCGCGTGTTACGCCGCGTTCCTGCACCGCCTGGAGGGACCGGCGGACGTCGTCTTCGCGCTGCCGCTGATGTGCCGTACGGGCTCGGCGCTGCGCACGCCCGCGATGGCGGTGAACGTGCTGCCGCTGCGCGTCGCGGTCCGCGGCGGCGACAGGCTGGGCGACCTGAGCAGGCGGGTCGCGGAGGCGATGCGCGACATGCGCCGCCACCAGCGCTACCGGGGCGAGAACCTGCCGCAGGATCTGGCCGTCCCCGGCGCGGGCGCGCTGCTGCACGGGCGCGGCGTCAATCTCAAGGTGTTCGACCTCAAGCTCGACTTCGCCGGGGCGCCCGGCGTGATGCGCAACGTCGCCGGGGGGCCGCCCGAGGACATGGGGCTGAGCGTGCTGCCCACCGACGAGGGCGGCCTGCTGCTCGGCTTCGAGGTGGACGCCCGCGTCAACGACCAGGACGGCGTCGACCGCAAGCTGAACGTCCTGCTGACCCTGCTCGACGCGCTGACCGGTACCGCCGAGCCCGCGATCGGGCAGGTCCGGCTGATCGGCGACGACGAGCGGGCCCGGACGCTGGACGCCTGGTCCGCGCCCGCCCTGCCCGGCGAGCCGCAGGACGTGCCCGCCGCGCTGAACGCGCTGGCCGCCGCCGAACCGGACACGACCGCGCTCGTCTGCGGCGCGGAACGGCTGACCACGGGCGAGCTGCTCGAACGTGTGCACCGCCTCGCCCGCGCGCTGCGCGCCAGGTCGATCGGCCCGGACGACGTCGTGGCGCTGGCCCTGCCGCGCTCGGCCGACCTGGTCGTCGCCCTGTTCGCCGTGCTGGACGCGGGCGCCGCGTTCCTCCCTCTGGACCTGGACCACCCGCGCGAACGGCTCCGCGAGCTGGTCGCCGACGCCCGGCCCGCGCTCGTGCTCACCGTCGAGGCGACCGACGACCTCGCCGCCGATCCCGCCGCCCGGCTGCGCCTGGACGCGCCCGGCACGCGCGACGAGCTGGCCGCGCTGCCCGGCACCCCGCTCGCGGAAGGCGAGCTGGCCGCGCCGCGGCACCCCGGGCACCTCGCGTACGTGATCTACACCTCCGGCTCGACCGGGCGCCCCAAGGGGGTGCTGGGCAGGACCGGCGCGCTCGCGGGCCTGCTGCACCACCAGCGGACGACGCTCTTCGCCGAGGCGCGGGAGGCCGCGGGCGGCAGACGGCTGCGCACGGCGCACACCTACTCGTTCGCGTTCGACTCCGCCCTCGACCAGCTGCTCTGGCTGGTCTGCGGGCACGAACTGCACCTGTACGCCGCCGACCTGACCCGCGACGCCGACGCGCTGCTCGACGCCTACGTCCGGGACCGGATCGACGTCGTCGACACCACGCCCTCGATGGCGGCCCCGCTGGTCGACGCGGGACTCCTCACCGGCGACCACCGGCCGGCGCTGCTCATGCTCGGCGGCGAGGCGACACCGCCCGCGTTGTGGAGCAGGGTCGCGGCGTCCGGCGTCGCGGGCCGCAACATGTACGGGCCGACCGAGGCCACCGTGGATGCCGTGACCGCCCGCATCGACGGTGTTGAGCCGACGATCGGCCTGCCGCTCGCGGGCACCCGGATCTACGTGCTCGACAACGCCCTGCAGCCGGTGCCGCCCGGCACCCGGGGCGAGCTCTACCTCGCGGGCCCGCATCTCGCCCGCGGCTACCTGGACCGGCCCGGCACCACGGCCGAACGGTTCGTCGCCGACCCGTTCGGCGCGCCGGGGGAGCGCATGTACCGGACCGGTGACCTGGCCCGCTGGGTGCCGGGACGCGGCCTTGCGTACCTCGGCCGCGGCGACGGCCAGGTCAAGATCCGCGGCCACCGGGTGGAGATCGGCGAGGTGGAGGCCGCGCTCGGCGCCCTCACCGGCGTCAGCGCCGCGGCGGCCGTGGTGCGCACGGACGGCGGCGGCTCGGCGGCCACCGCCAGGCTCGTCGGATACGTCGTACCGGCCGCGTCCGCCCGGGAGCCGGTCACGCCGGAGTCGGTGCGCGCCGTGCTCTCCGAGCGGGTGCCCGACCACATGGTGCCCGCGGCCGTGGTCGTGCTGGACGAGCTGCCGCTCACCGTCAACGGCAAGGTCGACCGCGCCGCGCTGCCCGCGCCCAGGGCCGCGGGCGGCGGCCGGGCGGCCCGGGACGAACCCGAACGCCTGGTCTGCGAGGCCGTCGCCGACGTGATGGGCCTCGACCGTGTCGGCATCGACGACGACTTCTTCTCCCTCGGCGGGGACAGCATCACCGCGATCGGCGTGAGCAGCCGCCTGCGCGCGCACGGCCTGGAGCTGCGGCCGCGCGACCTGCTCGCCCGGCGGAGCCTGGCCGCGCTCGCCGCCGCGAGCAACCGCATCGACGACACCGTGGCGGAGGTGCCCGACGACCCGGTGGGCCCGGTGCCCGCGCCGCCGATCGTGCGCGGCCTGCTCGACCCGCACCCCGACGTCGCCGCGATCGCCGCGTACGCGCAGTGGACCGCGATCAGCGTGGACGAGCCGCTCGCCTTCGACGACCTCGTCACCGGCGTCCAGGCCGTGCTCTACCGCCACGACGCCCTGCGCCTCAGCGTGACCGGCGGCGAGAGCGGCGGGCTCGTCGTGCGTCCGCGCGGCGCGGTTTCGGCGGCGGGCATCGTCACGGAGGAACGAGCGGACGGCGACGTCGCCCGCGCCGTCGAGTCCCTTGCCGTACGGCTGGCCTCAGAGCTCGACCCGGCGTCGGGGGACCTGCTGCGCGCAGGACTGCTCCGTACCGCGCAGGGCGAGCCGGACCGGCTGGTCCTGGTCGCCCACCACCTCGCGGTCGACGGGGTCTCGTGGCGCGTCCTCCTGCCCGATCTGCACGCCGCCTGCGCGGGCCGCGCCGCGGACCTGCCGCCCGTCGGCACGTCGTGGCGACGGCACGCGGCCCTCCTCGCCGAGCAGGGCGAGACGGGCGCCCGCCGCGGCGAGCTCGGCCTCTGGCGCCCGGCCCTCGACCCGGACCGCCGGCCGCTCGGTGTGCGCGAGCTGGACCCCGCACGGGACACGGCCGCGACCGCCGAACGTTCCACCACGACGGCGTCCGCCCAGGTCACCGCCGCGCTGCTGACGACCCTGCCCGCCGCCTACCGCGCCGGTGCCGACGACGTCCTGCTCGCCGCGCTCACCCTGGCCCTGCGGAGCTGGCGCCGCGACCGCGGCCTGCCCGGCAAGGACGCGTTCGCCATCACCACCGAGGGGCACGGGCGCGACCAGATCGCCGACGGGATCGATCTCTCCCGGACGGTCGGCTGGTTCACCAGCGAGTACCCGGTGCACGTTCCGGCGGGGATCGACCTCGACGACGCGCTGGCCGGAGGCGACGCCGCCGGACGGCTGGTGCGCGCGGCCAAGGAGGCCAAGCGGGCCGTCCCGGACGGCGGCCTCGGGTACGGCGTGCTGCGCCACCTCGACCCGGAGACGCGCGCCGAGTTCGCTGCTGCGGCGCCGCCCGAGGTGCTCCTCAACTACCTCGGCCGCTTCGCCGCGCGGCCCGGCCCCGGCTGGCGGCTGCCCGAACACGACGCGTTCGCCGTCATCGAGCCGCCCGGCAAGGCGCTGGAGCAGGTGCTCGCGCTCAACTGCTTCGTCCACGAGGACGGCGAGCCGCGGCTGTCGGTGGAGTGGACCGCCGCGAGCCGGGTGCTGGACGCCGGCGAGGTGGCGGACCTGCGGCGCGCGTGGGACACCGCGCTCGCCGCGCTGGCCGCGCACGCCGAGCGGATCGGGCCGGACGGCGGCGGGCTGACCCCGTCCGACCTGCCGCTGGTGGACCTCGACCAGGACGCCATCGACGTCCTCGAACGGGCCCGTCCCGTGGCGGACGTCCTGCCCGCCACGCCGCTTCAGGTGGGCCTGTCGTTCCACACGCTCGCGCGCGGCGACGACGACACCGACGTCTACGTCGTCCAGGCGGTCATGTCGCTGGCCGGCGCGCTGGACGCGGAGCGGATGGCCGCGGCCGCCGCGGAGC
Source organism: Spirillospora sp. NPDC047279 (assembly GCF_040643285.1). Lineage (NCBI taxonomy): Bacteria > Bacillati > Actinomycetota > Actinomycetes > Streptosporangiales > Thermomonosporaceae > Spirillospora > Spirillospora sp. NPDC047279. The sequence continues at coordinate 257,029 of NZ_JBEYUA010000005.1, read as the reverse complement.
TGCTGCGCCGCCACCCGGCGCTCCGGATCCACCTCGCCGTGACGGCGGCGGGGGACGTGGTCCAGGTGGTGCCCGCGGACGCCCAGCTGGACTGGCGGCGCGCCGACCTCTCCGGGCACGCCGCGGACCGGCGTGCGCACCTGCTCGCCGCGCACCTGAAGGCGGAGCAGGAACGGCCGTTCGACCCGGACGTGCCGCCGCTGATCCGCTTCATGCTCGTCACGCTCGGCCCGGACGAGCACCGGCTGGTCATCACCAACCACCACGCGCTGCTCGACGGCTGGTCCATGCCGCTCGCCGGCCGCGCGCTGCTGGCCGTCTACGCCGAGCTGGGCGGCGGGGCCCCGGCCCCCGAGACCACGCCGCTCGCCGAGTACTACCGGTGGCTCGCCGACCAGGACCGCGAGGCGTCGCGGCAGGCGTGGCGGGACGAGCTCGCCGGCGTCGACGACGGCACCCTCCTCGCCCCGGCCACGGCCGGTGCCGCGATCGAACGGCCCGGACGGGTGACCGTCGACCTCGGACCCGAGCTCAGCGAACGGCTGCGCGCGTTCGCCCGGGACCGCGGGATCACGCTGACGGCGGTGCTCCAGACCGCGTGGGGCCTGCTGCTCGGCCGGCTCACCGGCCGGCGCGACGTGGTCTTCGGCTGCCCGGTCTCCGGCCGCCCCGCCGAGGTGGACGGCGTCGAGACGATGATCGGCCAGCTCGGTACCACGATCCCGGTGCGGATCAGGTACGCGCCGTACGACACCGTCGGTGCCCTGCTGGACGACGTGCACGCGCGGAACGTGGCGCTCGCCGACCACCACCACGTCGGGCTGCCCGACATCCAGCGCGGCGCGGGCGTCGGCGACCTCTTCGACACGATGCTGGTGATGGAGAACTTCCCGCTGTCGAGCAGGCGGCGGACCACCCTGGCGCCCGGCCTCGACCTCGCGGGCGTGGACATCATCGACGCCACCCACTACCCGCTGACCGTCATCGTGATCCCCGAGGACGAGATCGTCGTCGGCCTCGGCTACCAGCCCGCCGCGTTCGACGAGGAGACCGTCCGCGGCTACGGCCGCTGGCTGACCGTCCTGCTGCGGGAGCTCACCGCCGATCCGGCGCGGCCGGTGGGCCGGCTGCCCATGCTCGACGCCGGCGAGACCGAGCGCGTCCTGCGCGTCGGTGACGGCGGCGCGCCCGCCAAGGCCCGGCTGAGCTGCCTGGAGGAGTTCGGCGCGTGGGTGCGGCGCAAGCCCGGCGCCGAGGCGCTGGTGTGCCGCGACCGGAGCCTGACGTACGCCGAGCTGGACCGCACCGCCAACCGGCTCGCGCACGCGCTCATCGAACGCGGCGTCCGCCCGCAGGACCCGGTCGCGGTGCTGCTCGGCCGCGACATCGAGATGACCGTGGCGCTGTTCGGCGTGCTCAAGGCCGGCGCGGTGTACGTGCCGATGGACCCGAGCTACCCCGCCGACCGGCTCGCCTACATGATCGGGGACATCGCGCCCGCCGCCGCGCTGACCACCGGCGACGCGCTCGCCGATCTCGGCGGGGAACTGCCCGCGGCGCCGGGCACGCCGGTGCTCCGGCTCGACGAGCCCGGCGTGCTCTCGGCGCGCGACACCGACCCCGCCGAGGCGCGGCGGAACCTCACCGCCGACGCCCTGGCGTACGTCATCTACACCTCCGGCACGACCGGGAAGCCGAAGGGCGTCGCGGTCCCGCACCGCGGCGTCCCCGACCTGATCGCGCTCCAGGAGGAGGTCGTCGGCGTCACCGAGCACGACCGCTACCTGCACTTCGCCTCGACCGGCTTCGACGTCGCGTTCTGGCAGACGATGGTGCCGCTGCTGTCGGGCGGCACGTCGGTCATCGCGCCCGACGAGGTCCGCGTCCCCGGCGAGGAACTGCTCGACTACATCGTCGAGAAGCGGGTCACCGGCATCAACCTGCTGCCGTCGTTCCTGGGCGCGATGCCCGACGACCTGACCGTCGACCCGGACGTGTTCTTCGTGGTCGGCGCCGAACGCCTCGACCCCGAGCTGGCGCGGCGGTGGGGCACCGGACGCCGGGCGCTGTTCAACGCCTACGGCCCGACCGAGGTCACGATCAACTCGGTGACCTGGCGGTACGAGCCGGACGACAGCGGGCAGCTGCCCATCGGGCGGCCCGACCCGCACGTCCGGGCGTACGTCCTGGACGGCGGGCTGATGCCGGTCGGCACCGGGGTGACCGGCGAGCTGTACCTGGCCGGGCCCAAGCTCGCCCACGGCTACGTCGGCCGCCCCGGCCAGACGTCGCAGGCCTTCGTCGCCGACCCGTTCGGCGCGCCGGGGGAGCGCATGTACCGGACCGGCGACCTGGTGCGCTGGCGGCCGGACGGGCAGCTGGTGTTCCTCGGCCGCGCCGACCACCAGGTCAAGATCCGCGGGTTCCGGATCGAGCCGGCCGAGATCGAGACCGTCCTCAGCCGCCATCCCGCCGTCCGCGCGTGCGCCGTGATCGTCCGCGAGGACCGGCCCGGCGACCGCCGCCTGACCGGCTATGTCATCCCGGCGCTGGGCGCCGCGTTCGACCCCGGCCGGGTACGCGGCGACCTGGCGCGGGAACTGCCCGACCACATGGTGCCGACGGCGCTGGTGGAGATCGAGCGGCTGCCGCTGACCCCCAGCGGCAAGCTCGACCGGGACGCCCTGCCCGCGCCCGGCTCCGCCGCCGCGTCCCCCGCGCGGGAGCCCGCCACGGCCGCCGAGGCGGTGCTGCTCGGCATCGTGCGGGACGTCCTCGGATCGGCCGAGGTCAACCTGGACGACGCGTTCGTCGACATCGGCGGCGACAGCATCGTCTCGCTGCAGCTGGTGTCGCGGGCCCGGCGCAAGGGGTTGCGCCTCAGCCCGCGCGACGTCTTCGAGGGCCGCACGATCGCCGGGATCGCGGCCCTCGCCGAGGGCCTGGAGGAGTCCCCGGCCGAGGCGGCGCCCGCGACCGGGGACGCGCCCCTGACCCCGGTCATGCGCGACCTGCTGCGCCGCAGCCCGTCCATCGACGCGTTCTGCCAGTGGACGGAGATCTGCGTCCCGGCCGGCGGCGACGCCGCCACCTGGCGGACCGTGCTCGACGCCGTCCTGGCGAGGCACGACGCCCTCCGCGCCCACCTGGTGACGCCGGACGGAACGGCCGAGCCGGTGTTGCGCGTCCCCGCCGCCGGAACGGTCACCGGCGCCCACGTGCTGACCGTCGTCCCGGCGAAGGAGACCGGCGACCTCCGGCCGGCGCTCGACCGGCACATCGCCGCCGCCCGTGACGCGATGGACCCGCGCACGGGGCCGCTGCTGCGCGCGATCTGGGTGGACGCCGGGCCCGAGCGGCCCGGACGGCTCGCCCTCGTCGCCCATCACCTGGTCGTGGACGGGGTGTCGTGGCGGATCCTGCTCGACGACATCGCGCACGCCTACGAGACCGCGGCCGCAGGCGGCGTGCCCGAGCTGCCGCGGCACGGCGAGTCGTTCCTCGGCTGGGCGCGGTCGCTGCGCGAGGCGGTCGACTCCCGGAGGCGGGAGCTGCCGCACTGGCGCCGGGTCGCCGCGGCGGCCACCGAACCGCTGCTCGCGACGCCGCTCGACCCGGCGCGCGACACCGCCGCCACCGCCGTCCACCACGAGATGTGGCTGGACGCCGACGCCACCCGGACGCTCCTCACCACCCTGCCGGCCGCGTACCGGACGACCCCGGACACGGTGCTGCTCACCGCGCTCACCACGGCGGTGAACGCCTGGCGCGGCGGCGCGGCGGGGCTCGTCGTCGCCCTGGAGAGCCACGGCCGCCCGCCGCACACGCCCGACACGACCCGGCCGGCCGACCTCTCGCAGACCGTCGGCTGGTTCACCGCCGTCCACCCGGCCCTGCTCGAACCGCCCGCGGACGGGGGCCTCCCGGACGCGCTCAAGGCGGTCAAGGAGCAGCTGCACGCGCAGGGCGACGGGCTCGGCCACGGCATCCTCGCCCACGGCCCGCTCGGCGCGCCGATCGAGGCCGAGATCAGCTGGAACTACCTCGGCCAGTTCGCCGGCGCCCCGGACACCGAGACGCCCTGGCTGCCGTCGCCGGACGCCGACCCGCTCGGCTCGGGCGCGGGCGACGACCAGCCGCTCCCGCACAGCCTCATGATCAACGCGCTGACGCGGGGTGCGGACGGCGGGCGGCTCGGCGTCCGCTTCACCTGGCCCGCCGCGGTGCTGACGCAGGCGGAGATCGAGGAGCTCGCGGGGCGTTTCCAGCGGGCCCTGACGGCCTTGGCGAACGCCCCCGAGGCCCTCGACGGTGCCGGGCTGACGCCCTCCGACCTGCCCCTGGCCGGTCTCGACCAGGCGGCGATCGACGTCCTCGAACGTGAGCACGACATCGCCGACGTCCTGCCGCTGACCCCGCTCCAGGAACTGATGCTGCACCACTCCCGGCACAGCGCCCCCGACCCGTACACCGTGCAGTCGACGTTCTCCCTGGCCGGTCACCTCGACGTGGACGCCCTGCGGGCCGCGGGCGCCGACCTTCTGGCCCGCCACCCCAACCTCGGGGCGGTCTTTCCCTCGGACCCGGGGCTGGACCACGTGCAGGTCATCCCCGTCGCCCCCCGGCCCGGCTTCCGCGTCGCCGACGTTCCCGGCGAGGCGGAGGAGATCCTCGAGGCCGACCTCGCGGAACCGTTCGACCTCGCCGCGGGACCGCCGTTCCGGCTGACCGTGCTGCGGCGCGGGCCCGAACGGGCCGACCTCGTCATGACCAGCCACCACGTGCTCTCCGACGGCTGGTCGGCGCCGCGCATGCTCACCGAGCTGTTCGCCTGCTACACCGCCCGCGTGGGCGCCGGATCCCCGGGCGGCGCGCTGCCCGCGCCGGTCCCGTTCGGCGACTACGTCCGCTGGCGGGCGTCCCGCGACCACGAGGCCGACCTCCGGGCCTGGGGAGCCGAACTCGACGGGCTCCCCGAAGGCGACTACCTGACCGGCCACGCCCAGCCCGGCACCGACGTTCCCGACCCCGTGCTGCTCACGTTCGACGCCGGCCTGGTGACCGGCCTGACCCGCACGGCCGCACGGCACGGCCTGACGCCCAACACCCTGCTGCAAGGGGCGTGGGCGACGCTGCTGGCCGCCCGCTCCGGCCACCGCGACGTCTGCTTCGGCGCCATGGTGTCGGCCCGTACCCCCGAGGTCGACGGCGTCGAGGAGATCATCGGCCTGCTGGCCAACACCGTGCCCGTGCGCGCCCGCTTCGCCGGCACCCTGGCCGCCACGCTGGCCGACCTCCAGACCCGCCAGCAGGCGATCATCGAGCACCACCACGTCGCGCTCGCCGACCTCGAACGGCTGACCGGCCACCGGCGGCTCTTCGACAGCCTGGTGGTGTTCGAGAACTACCCCGTCGACCTCGACAGCCTGCGCGAACCCGCGCCCGGCCTCACGGTCACCGGCACCCGCTTCCGCGAACGCACCCACCACCCGATCACCCTGACGGTCATGCCCGACGGGACCGGCTGGACGGGCGTGCTCGGCTACCGGGCCGGCCTGTTCTCCGCCGGTGAGGTACGGAGCCTGGCCGGCGACCTGCTCCGCGTCGCCCGCGACCTCGCCCGCCCCGAGACCCTCTCCGAGGACGCGGTCACCGTCCTCGCCCGCATCCAGGACGGCCCCCGATGACCGAGACCACCATCAAGATCGACCGGCCCCTGATGCGCACCGCGTTCATCCTGGTGCTCGGCACGTTCATGGCGACGCTCGACGCCACCATCGTCACCGTCGGCATCGACACGCTCGCCGGTGAGTTCGACGCCCCGGTCACCGACATCCAGTGGGCGAGCACGGCCTACCTGCTCGCCGTGGTCGCCGCCGTCCCCGCGTCCGGCTGGCTCGCGGACCGGTTCGGCGGCCGCCGGACCTGGCTCGTCGCCATCGCGGTGTTCCTGGCCGGCTCGGTGCTCTGCGCCCTGTCCTGGTCGGTGACGAGCCTGATCGTCTTCCGCGTGCTCCAGGGCCTCGGCGGCGGCCTCCTGCCCCCCACCGGCCAGGCCCTGCTGGCCCGCACCGCCGGCCCGCAGCGGATCGGCCGGGTCATCAGCGTCGTGGCGGTCGTTCCGCTGCTGTCCCCCGTGCTCGGCCCCCTCGCCGGCGGGTCGATCCTCGCCGTCGCCGACTGGCCCTGGCTGTTCTGGGTGAACGTGCCGATCGGCCTGGCCGCCATCCTGCTCGCCCTCCGGTACGTTCCCGCTCCACCGCCCGCCGCCCAGGGCGCCCCCTTCGACGCCCTCGGCGCCGCGCTGCTGTCGCCCGGCCTCGCCGTCCTGGTCTTCGGCCTCACCGAACTCGACGGCGGCACGACGACCGCCTGGACCGCCCTCGTCATCGGCGCCGGGATGCTGACCGCCTTCGTCGTCCACGGCCTGCGGACCCGCGGCGTCCCGCTGATCGACCCGCGCCTGTTCACCCGGCCCCCGTTCGGCGCCGCCGCGTTCGCCCTGGTCATGCTCGGCGCCGCCGTCTTCGGCACGATGTTCCTGCTGCCCCTCTACCTCCAGACCGGCGGCGAGCTCTCGGCGTTCGAGACGGGCCTGCTCCTCGCGCCCCAGGGCGTCGGCGCCGCGGCCGCGTCCGTGCTGGTCAACCGGAAGATCGACGCCGTGCCCCCGCGCACGATGGTCCTCACCGGCATCGCGCTCGTCCTCCTCGGCACCGCCCCCTTCACCCAGCTCACCCACGACCCGCACGACGCCCTGATCGCGCTCTCCCTCCTGGTCCGCGGCGCCGGCGCCGCCATGATCGGCGCCCCCGTCATGGCCCTGGTCTACAGCCGCGTCAAGAAGGAGGAACTGCCCCGCGCCTCCGGCGCCCTCAACCTCCTCAACACCGTGGGCGGCTCCATCGGCACCGCCGCCGTCGCCGTCATCCTCCAGTCCCGCCTGACCGCCAACGCCCCCGACGTCCCCTCCGCCTACGCCGACACCTTCTGGTGGGTCCTCGCGTTCTGCCTGATCTCCGCCCTGGCCGCCACCCGCCTCCCCAAAGACCGCCTCACCCGTTGATGGCAGCCCCGGTAGCTCCCATTAGCGGAGGTGGCGGAGGGCGAGCTCGGAGCCGACGGTGGTCGCGTGGTCGATGATGCGCTCGGCGTCCACCGGGATGGTGCCGGCCAGCCAGGCGGTCATCAGCTCGACGAAGCCGCCGATGCCCATCAGGACGCTCATCCGCAGCGCGTCCTCGTCGACGTCGGCGCGGAAGTGGGGCCGCCCGGCCTCGACCATCAGATCGGTGAAGACCCGCAGGGTGTCGTGGCGGCGCTGCTCGAGGACGGGGCTGCCGGCGTGCTCGCCGAAGCCGACGCGGGCCCGGCGCGGGTCGGCCTCGACCGAGCGCACGAACGCGGTGATCGCGGCCCGGAGCCGGTCGAGCGGGCCGCCGCCGGAGTCCTTGATGGCCGCGAAGATCAGCGTGACGGTCTCGTCCCTGACCTGGTCCCAGACCGCGGTGAGCAGCGCGTCGCGGTCGGCGAAGCTCTCGTAGAAGTAGCGGTCGATGAGGCCTGCGCGGGCGCAGACGCCACGCATGGTGACCGCCGCCCAGCCCTGGTCGCCCCAGATGGCCAGGGCCGCGTCGATCAGGCGTCCGCGGCGGTCCGCGCGCCGTTCCTCGGTGCTGCGGCCGCCGTAGGTCCGGGGTCGGGATCTCACCGTCCCATCTTGGCGGGCCGGGATCGCCGGACCTAATCGAGGGGCGGTACGGCGGCCGGGGAAGGGGGAGTGCCCGGCCGCCGCGCTCGGGATCTACCGCCCGCCGCCGATGATGCGGAGGATGGTGGACCGGTAGTAGGTGACGTCACCGTAGATCGCGGGGGAGACCGCGCAGGTGCTCGCCGTGCCGCGGCTGGTGGCGCCGACGAGCTGCCAGCGGCCCGCCGCGCCGATCACGGCGGGGCCGCCTGAGTCGCCGTAGCAGGCGCCGCGCCCGCCGCCGCCGTTGATGCACAGCTCGCTGGCCGCGGTGATGCCGCTGCACCGGGAGTCGGCGAGGACGCTGGTGTCGAGCTGGCGCAGGCCGATGGGCGCGGAGCCGCAGCCGCGGACCGAGCAGGTCTGGCCCCACCCGATGATGCGGGTGGCGGAGCCGACCGGGGCGCTGGTGGCGATGGTCGCCGGGGTCTGGGTGGACGCGGTCGACAGGGTCAGCAGCGCGACGTCCCCGCCGAGGGCCTGGCGGGAGGCCACCCGGCGGACCTCGCCGCCGGACGTGCGGTTGGTGGTGCCGATCCGTACCTGGTACGGCGTGCCGCAGTGGCCGGCCGTCACGACGTGACGCGGCCCGACCAGGGTGCCGCCGCAGCTGTGGCTGCCGCTGGAGCTCTGGAGGGAGGCCATCCAGCTGTAGGTCTCGGTCGCGGGCACCCCCCCGACGATCATCGGGGTGGGTGGCGGGGTGGGGTCGTCCTGGGCGAAGGACGTGCCGGCGAACGCCAGAACCGCGAACGGGGCCGCGAGCCCGCCTGCCAGTAGTGTCCTGATCCGCATGGGGAGCTCCTCGCATTTCTGACGCCTGCGCGTCGCCATTCGGGGGGACCCGAAGGCTAGATGCGGGTGCGAAGCTCGTAAATATGCGTTCGGCGAACGAATCGGCGTTCACCGACGTAGCCGGGTGTTTCCATTTTTTTCGATTAAATTAACCGCCTCTTCTGAACGTGGTCGAACATCGCCGGCCGGTACTTCCACTCAATGTCGAAATGAAAGGCGCGGTTGAATTCACTTCGCCCAGAAGGAGTTGAACGGGCCGCCCGCCGGGCCTACTGTGCCGCGTCCGGCGACGCCGGGGCGTCGGGGAGGGCGAGCAGCCGGTGCGCGAGGGTGTGCAGGTACGCGCGGAACGCCTCGAGCTCGCGGTCGGTGACGGACTGGTCGGCCCGGCGCCCGTTCTGCCCGTCGGAGTGGATCATGCCGTGCCCGAGGAAGCCGGAGACGACCCAGGGGAAGGTCCACAACGCGAAGTCCAGCTGGCCGGGATCGGGGACGTGCTCCCTGACGGCGGTGGCGATCCAGCCGAGCCGGGGCCGCGTGTGGCTCTCGTCCAGGTCGCCCGTGTCCGCCGCGTCGCCGGTGCGGCGGTGCAGCCACAGTCCGAGCATGTCCGGCCGGGACGCGTAGAAGTCCAGGTAGTCGTCCAGGAGCCGGTTCATCGCCTGCCGGGTGGGCGTGAACGCCAGGACCGCCTCGATCAGGGCGTCCTGCTCGGCCTGCGCCGCCTGCCGCATGACCTCCCGGTAGAGCTCGGTGTTGCCCGGGAAGTGCCGGCGCAGGGTGGCGCCGTCGACGCCCGCGGACTCGGCGACCAGTTCCCTGGTCGTGGCGTCGAACCCGAGGGCCGAGAAGAGCTGGGTCGCGGCACGGACGATCCGGTCCCGCTCCCCGGATGAATCGGTCTCCATCTGGTCACCCTACGTGACCGTGCTGGCCCGGGCATGCTGCGACCCGCACGGCCGGGAGAAAGCGCGAATGGCCATGGGGGATATCTCCAGGTTCCTTTGAGGAAGCCTTGAGGTTTCACCTCTAACGTTGCGGACTCCTTGGTCCTGATGGGTCTCCTTGGAAGCCTGAGAATCGTATGAGAAGTCAATGAAAGTGTCCGTGATGCGCTCATTGACTGGTACGTTTGCGCAGGTCGTTCCAGGTTTCCCCAGAAAATGATTGACACCGTGCCATGTCCTTGAATCCGAGTAGCAAACACAAAGTCAAGAGGGGAATCCGGCGCCGGGGAGAACTCCTCGCCGCCGCCCTCCGGCCGCCGAGGCGCCCGGCGTCGGAGGACGTTTCCGCCGACGTCGACGAGCCCTCTCCGTCGCCCATTCCGCGATTGGTGGAGTCGCCCGTCTTCCTGCTCTGTTCCATGCGGTCGGGCTCCACGCTGCTCCGCGTCCTGCTCGACAGCCACCCCCGGATCCGCGCCCCGCACGAACTGCACCTGCGCACCCTGCGGGTCAGGCCCAGCCAGGACTTCGCCACCGACGTCCTCGGCGAGATCGGCCTCGACGCCGCCGAGCTGGAGTACATGCTCTGGGACCGGGTGCTCCACTACGAACTCGAACGCAGCGGCAAGGAGCAGGTGGTCGAGAAGACCCCGTCCAACACCCTCGCCTGGCCCCGCCTGGCGGCCGCGTGGCCGCGGGCCCGCTACCTCTTCCTGCTGCGGCACCCGGCCGCGGTCGTCGAGTCGATCATGATGCGCCGGGCGGGCGCCGTCCTGGACGAGGTCGTCCAGGAGGTGCTCCGCTACGCCGAGCGCCTGGACGCCGCCCGCCAGCGGCTGCCAGGGCTGACCGTTCGCTACGAGGACCTGACGGAGGAGCCCGGCCGGGTGACCCGGGAGATCTGCTCGTACCTCGAGGTGGACTGGGAGCCGTCGATGCTCGACTACGGCAGGCTCGACCACGGCCCGTACCGTCCGGTCTTCGGCGACTGGAGCGACAACCTGCGTTCCGGCGAGGTGCAGGCGGCCCGGCCGCTACCGCGAGGCTCCGACGTCCCCGGAGAACTCCGCGCCGTCGCCGCGCGCTGGGGATACCCGATCGCCTGAAGGCCCCCGAGGTCGCCGCGATCCCGCGTTCAGCCCGGCCGTGACCCCGGCTCCTCTCCACCGTCCTCCGGCTCGGGTCGCGGCTCCTCCTCCGCTTCGGATCCCATCCCGGAGTCCGCCTCGGCCTCCTGCTCCGCTTCGGGCGCGGGCGTCTCCTGCGCGGACCGCTCCTCCGCCTCCATCCCGTACCGTTCCGCCAGTTCGTCCGCCACGTCCCGCTGCCCGTGCAGGGAGGCGAGCCGGATCATCCGGCTGATGAACAGGTCACGGCTGTCGCCGTCCCCGCCGAAGTCCATCGACCCCAGGAACGTGTCGAACCGGTCCGCCGCCGAATCGAAGTCGGAGGGATCAGGCCGCTGCCCGTTGGACATCGGCGTCGACACGTGCTGCTGGAAGGCCTCGGGGATTTCGGCGTTGTTCGCGGCGGAGGAGAGCTGCGCGAGTAGCCCGATGTCGCGCACCGCCTTGTCGACCTGGTCGTCGTTCTTGGACAGCCACCAGACCACTGCACTGCCCGGATTCTTGAGAACGTCCTTTTCGAGGTATCCGCGCCTGCTCTGCTCGTACTTGCGCTCGTGCTCCCAGACGGCCTCGTCCTTGCGTACGGTGGCGAGCTTGTCCAGCCGTTCCTGGTCGTGCTCGGGGAGGGTGAGCCGGACGGAGGTGGCCATCACCTTCAACCGGCCGGCCTCGTCCTCCTGCGTCTCCGCGAGCAACCCGGCCAGCTCGTGCCCGACGAGCGAGGCCTGCCGCGGATCGCGCCGCGCCGTGACGGCACAGGCGCGCCGAAGAATGGCGCCGGTGGCCAGTGCCCGCATGTCGACCGGGGAACCTCCGGCGGCCTTCTGCGTCTCCGACCAGACCAGCGTCGCCGAGAACAGGAAGTAGTAGTCCTCATGGCTGCTCGGCAGCAGCACGTCGCTCACGTGCACCCGATCGTCGTCCAGCGGAACGGGTGAATGCTGGAACGTCCCCTCGAAGCCATCGAACCCGTCGGAAGGCTCGAACCCGCCGAACCCGGCCGGCCGCCGATGCGAACCCTCCACCAGAAGGGCCGCGACCGTGACGAACACCTGCGCGAGCACGAGCGCGCCGGACGCCGGCCACGGGACCAGCCACAGCAGGACGACCGCGATCAGACCGTCGATCGCCAGGGCGACGTGCTTCACCTTGTACCGGCCCCAAACCATGGCGCGGCCCCTTCCCCTCGTGAGTACTAGCCGCACGGGATCCCCTGGGCGGCGTCGATCTTCCGCCGTACCAGGTCGCCCAGTGACGGCGGCAGGTCCGGCCCCCGCGACATCGCGTACAGTCGCGCCAGCACCGCCGTCCGCCGCTCGCCCCCCGCGATGATCACGTCGAGCAGCCCGTCGCGGTCGCCGCTGGTGGCCGCCGTTGTCAGCCACCGTCCGGCCCGCGGTCCCCAGGACTCCTCCGACCGGACGGTGAACGCGAACGACCAGCCCTTCCGGAGCTCGTCGCGAACGGACGCCTGCGCGAGGAGCGGCCGGCCGACCCGCCCGGGGTCGATCAGCAGGTCCGGCTCGGTCAGCGCCAGGAACAGGTCGGCGTCCACTTCCCGCAGCCTCCTGCCCTCGCTGGTGTCCGTGAGCCGCTGGATCATGTGGCGAAGGAACCGGCGGTCCTCACGGACGAGTTCGGACAGCGCCTGACGGGCGGCGCGGCGTTCCCCCTCGCGGCGGGCCAGGTGATGCAGACGGACCACCGCCTGGTCGGGATGACTGACCGCCATCTCGTGCCGGCACACCGCGACGATCAGCTCACGGAGCGGCCTGGACAGGGACGCCCGCGACCACTCGTAGATCTGCGAGCGAAAGTACCGGCCGTGCTCGTGGTCGCGGAGTCCCTGGAGCAACACCAGCGCCGCCGCCCTGAGCCGCCGTGCGCTCGCGGGCGCCGCCGTCCACTGGTTCACGAGCCACACGAGCGAGGAACGGTGCCGCTCGTTCAGGCACTGCCGGGAGAACCGCTCGACGACGGCGTTCCGCTCGTTGTCGTCGAGGACGGACGAGGTGACGATTTCCTTGACCCACTCCGTGATCGGCGTGCGCAGCTCGGGCAGGTGCGTCCAGCAGTACGCGCGGACGGCCGAGTCGTAGTCCAGCTTCCGGAACCGGACCCGGCCCGCCGCGTCCAGTTCGGCGTCGATCTCGTCGAGCCGCACGTCGAGCGGTGCGCGCGCCAGCATCGGCTCCTCGTCCGGAGGATGTGCCGCGGACTCCAGCAGGGAGGCGCTCGCCTCGTGGACGGCGTCCGCGTGCGCGCCGTGAAGCATCGCCGTGGCCAGCAGGAGCGCACGCTGCGTGCCCCGCCGCTGCTCCTGGCCCTGCTCCAGGTTTCGGAACAGCGTGGCGACGGTCGCCGCCTGCCCGGACAACGCTTGGAGGGCCTGGTCGACCCAGTGGGAGAAATCGTGCCTGGGCGCCGCGGCGCGCGCGTCCACGACGAGCCGGACGAATCTCGGGATCCGGTCCAGCGGCCGCTCGCCACCGGGAAACCCGGCGGCCAGTTTCGAGACGTCCTCGGCGAACCCCTGACGGCGCAGATGACGCTGAAGGATGTCCTTCAGCGGCGGCCGGGCGATGATCACCCGGTACTGGTCGAGCTCCGGCCTGAGGTCCGCGGGACGATCCGGGAGCACGACCACCAGACGGGCCGACCGTTCATGGACGGTCTCGCGGAGCCCCGACAGCTCGGAGTGGACCCCGGCCCAGGAGGCCTCCTCGACGTCCGAAAGGTCGAGCCACAGCCGGTCGCCGTCCCCGACGTGGGCCAGGTCGATCCACCGGCGCTGGTCCTTGTCCTGGAGAAGAAGCTCGTGGAATCCCTGGGTGTCGGTGCGGAACTCCCACAACAACATCCGCGCCGCAGTGGTCCGCCCGCTGCCCGGCGGCGCGTCCAGGAAGACGGTGCGGTGCGCCTCCAGCAACCGGCGCGCATCGCCGAACCCTGGCGGAGCGATGAAGTGCTGATGCAGCCACCGCAGTTCGTCAGCCGCCTGCCTCCGCGGATCGCGCCCCTGCTCGTCGGAGACGAGTGACGTGAGGTTGTAGATGTACTGATGTCCCTCACCGGCATGCACATTGCCGTGCGTCTCGGTGACCTCGGAGTGCAGCGTGTCACTCAACGTTCGTCCTCACGCGAGGACCCGGCGCCCTGGACGTAGGTGGTCCCGTCACCCGAGAAGTGCTGCGATCCCTGGTAGATCGAGCCCTTCCCGGTGTGCACCGGACCGTGGTTGCCATTGATGACGGTGCCGCCGACATCGCCGGTGAAGTCACGTCCCTGCACGACGGTCCCGTGGACGTTCTCCGCCGAGTTCCGCGTCTGCCCGTCGTCTCCGGGCGCGGGCGCCCCGACCTCCGACAGGGACGGCACGAGGTCCATGAGCTCGTCGCCGATGCGCCTGAGGTGAGAGCCGTTGTCCCGGGTGTCCAGCCGCAGCGACTGAACGTCCGCCAGCCACGCCAGCTCGTCCGGCAGGTCCTCCGCCCGCAGCCGCTCCGACGTCCGCCCCTTCAGGACCGGGATGACGGGAATCCCGCAGTCCCGCGCCTCGATGATCTCGCGCCGGACCCAGTCGTTCACGTCGTGCAGCCTGCGGTCGCCCGACCAGCCCGCGCCGATGACGGCCAGCAGAACCGAGCAGCGGCGCACCCCGGTGAGAAGCGCCTGCTGGAAGCTCGTCCCCGGCGGGATGGACTTGGCGGCCCGGAAGACGGCGTCCGTTCCGAAACGTGCGCTCAAGGCGTTCTCGAGAAGCGCGGCCGCCTCGTCCCCGTCGCCGGTGCGGTAGTTGACGAACACCTCGTTCACGCCTCTGCTCCCCTCTGCGAAACGTCACCGTCTGTAAGACTGCGTCAGCACGGATAGGGAGACAAGACGCATTCGCACGTTTCCCGTTTCCTCTTGACCGCGTGCTTTCCCGTACGTGCCGGCGGGCTTGACTAGAGCCAGCCCTCATCCCGGGGGCGCATCAGGGCCTTGGTCCTGTTCTCCGCGCCGAGACGGCCGTAAAGCTCCGCCAGCAAGCGGAACATCATGCGTTCCGAATAGCCGCCCCATTCGGCGAGCCGGCCGACCGTAACGCCATCGGCGAGCTGCCTCAGCCATCCGATCTCGTCGTCCGACAAGGGCCGCGCCGTTCCCTCGTGAACCGCCCCCGCCGCCAGCGACCGGAGCACCTCGACGGGCACCAGGCCGTATCCGCCCACGATCGCGCGCATGGCATCACAAAGGGCGGTGAACGACACATCCCTGGGCAGCACCCCCCACCGCTCCAGCGGCGACCGCCCGCGTTCTCATCCGGATTGAGGCGCGCCAGATCGTGCAGGAACGTGGCGGTGTGGAGGCGGCGGTAAGCACCGGCATGCCCGATTCGGTTCCGGGGATTGCGCACGGTGCCGAAACGCGGGAGGGCTTTGAGGCGCTTATGGAGGAAGCTGACGATGTCTCCGCCGTCTTTCCTCGCGTAGGAGAGGAACACGAAGGGCTGGTCGAGTCGCTCGCCGTCAGGCATCGTGCCCCAGTGGCCGAAGCTGCCTGCAGTGTCATGACGGGTGCGTGACAGGGGCAAGACATGGCGGGGCGCCGGTACCGGCCGTTGGGGGTGTTTGGGGTCTTACTGGTCGGGACGGAGGGAAATCGATAACATCGTCGCGTGACCGACGCCGGGGGTTCGCCGTTCTCGGCGGAGCAGATCAAGCATCTCGAGTTCATCCAGGCGGTCATCACGCGGCTGGGGAACGGATCGTTTCTGATCAAAGGGTGGGCGCTGACGCTTCTGGCGGCTTTCCTCGGCTTTTCCCTGCGGGACCTTGACTGGAAGTTGTCCGCGGTCGCGCTGGTGCCGCTGGTCGGGTTCTGGCTTCTGGACAGTTACTTCCTTCGCCAGGAACGGCTGTTCAGGAAGTTGTACGACCAGGCGCGGCTGCCCGGCAAGGTCGAGGTCTTCTCGATGAACGTCGGGCCGTACGTGCGCGAGGTGAGCTGGTTCGCGGTGGTCCGGTCGTCCACGATGGCGGGGTTCTACGGGACGCTGACGGTGGTCACCCTGATCCTGGTCGTGGTCGCCCTGCTCAAGTGATCGATCGCAGGGCCGCGCGGACGCGTTCGGCGGCGTGGGCGATCGTTCCGGCCGGGTGATCCGGTGAGCGGGGCCAGATGTCGCCGAAGTCGTCGTCCTCCCAGCGGGGGACGAGATGGACGTGCAGGTGGAAGACGGTCTGCGAGGCCGCGCGGCCGGACGAGTTGATGACGTTCAGGCCGTCGGGGCGGAGGGCTCGGCGGACGGCGTGGGCGACGCGGAGCACCGAGTCCGTCAGGTGGTGTGACGTCTCCCCGTCCAGGTCCCAGAGGTCGGCGACGTGCGTCCGGGGGATGACCAGGAGGTGCCCGGGGGCGGCCGGCCGGAGCGGGACGAAGGAGACGGTGTGGTCGTCGGCGTACACCGGCTCCGTCTCTGACCTACCGGCTGCGATCAGGCAGAACGGGCATTCGTCCACTGATGTGTCACCCCCCGCGCGGCGTTCCTGGGTTCACACTACGCGGGGGATGATCAACGGTCAGGCGCGCCTCACCTCGTAGACGAGGTGGGTGACGCCGGTGCCCTCGACGACGCGCGGGTCCTCGAGCCAGACGGGGGTCCCGGCGAGCTTGTCGAGGTAGCGGACGCCGCTGCCGAGCAGGACGGGCGTCAGTTCGATGCTGAGCTCGTCGAGGAGCCCGGCGTTGAGGCACTGCTGGGTGACGTCGGCTCCGCTGACCGCTACGATCCGGTCGCCGGCGTGAGCCTTGGCCTGCGCGACGGCCGCCTCGACGCCGCCTTCGGTGACGAACGTGATGGGGGTGCCCGGGCGCGGCCAGCCCTCGGGGATCGAGTGGCTCACGACGAAGGTGTGCAGCCCCAGCGGCGGCTCGCCGTTCCAGCCGCCCGACAGGTCGAACGTGCGGCGGCCCGCGATGAGGGCCCCGCAGCCGGCCCACATCTCCGACAGGAAGTCGGAGCTGGCCTTGGACACCCGGCTGGGCGACTCGGAGCCGTCCGGCATCCGGATCGGCACGTCGCCCTGGGTGTGCCAGGTGAACACCTCGGTTACCCCGTCGGACGCGTCGGCGACGAAGCCGTCGAGCGAGACCGACATGTTCGCGATGACCTTGGCCATTTCGAGCCTCCCTGAGTGATCGGTCCACCACCCTAGGGACGCGGGGGCGGGGAGGCTTGTAAGAAATCACTCGGCCGGCAGCGGGCCGACGTCCAGGGCGTGACGCGGGTTCTCGGCGAGGAAACGGCGGCGCAGCCGCAGGTAGTCGCCGGGAGTGAGGCCGGTGAACTCCACGAAGTCCTTGGTGAAGTGGGACTGGTCGTAGTACCGCGCCTGATGGGCCAGGAACGACCAGTCGACCGGGCCCGCCGCGTCGAGGGAGCCGACCACGCGGGCGAAGCGGTAGATGCGCGCCAGCCTCTTGGGCGGGACGCCGACGAGCTGTTTGAACGTGGTGCCCAGGTGGTTGACGCTGACGCCCGCCTGCTCGCTGAGCTCCCGGATCGGGACGGTTCCGTGCTCCCTGGCGATCCGCCCGATGGTGTGCTGGACGATGCCGAGGCCGGGCGGCGGGTCGTCCATGAGGCGGGCGCGCAGGAGCCCTTCCAGGACGGCGAGGGCGGCGCGGGGAGTCGGGGCCGCGTGCAGCCGTTCGCGGAACTCGCCGGCGAAGCGGCCCCAGATCGTGTCCATCGAGATGATCTGGTCGTGCAGTTCGGACAGGGGAGTGCGCAGGAAGGGGTAGACCCCGCCGGGCTTGAAATGTACGCCCGCGAGCCGGAGGAACGGCGGCCACTCGACCACGTAGTGCCTGGTCCACAGGCCCATGGCCCAGCTCTCGCCGCACGCCGCCGACGGGACGCCGGGCAGGGCGTCGTGCATCTGGAACGGCTCGCCGAGGTTCACCATGAGGTTCGCCGACGGCATGGGCGGGACCTTCATGCGCCGGTACGGAGGGACGCCGGTGAGGACGTAGATGTCGTCGATGAAGGCGTCCAGTGGCGGGCGCGGGACCTGGCCGACGTAGTCCATAGGCTCAGCATTCTCTCCCCGGATGGGGTGTTCGCCGCTATTGTCGGCGCGTGCGCCGCCACCAGCCCGCGTCCGTCCTGATCGGCGTCGTGTGCTGCCTCGTGCTGGGCGGCTGCGGCGGCGGTGAGCCGCGGCGGGACGCGGGGACGCCCGCCCCGGCGACCTCCTCCGGCGGCGGGACGGCGGCGTCCGCCGGTGCCGCGCCCCTGAAGTCGGTCAAGGCGAGGCCGGAGCGCAAGCCGTTCGCCGCGGGCAACCCCAACGGGCGCGCCGCCGTGCCGCCCGAGGCGCGCGCCGTGGACACCTCGGACCCGGCGCACGTGATCGGCGACGGCACGCCGCGCGGATGCACCTCGGCCGCCGTCGTCGCGGCCGTCGCCAGGGGCGGCGTCATCACGTTCGACTGCGGGCCGGAGCCGATCACGATCACCATGACGGCCACGGCCCGGGTGGTGAACGCCCGGCCGCGCGTCGTCCTGGACGGCGGCGGCAAGGTCACGCTGAGCGGCGGCGGAAAGCGCCGCATCCTGTACATGAACACCTGCGACAAGGCGCTCGGCTGGACGACCTCGCACTGCAACGACCAGCCGACGCCGCGGCTCACCGTGCAGCACATCGCGTTCGCGAACGGGAACTCCACCGGCGAACGGGCCGAGGGCGGCGGCGGAGGGGCGATCTTCGTCCGGGGCGGGCGGTTCAACGTCGTGGGCGCACGATTCCAGGACAACCGGTGCGACGCGACGGGCCCCGACCTCGGCGGCGCCGCCGTCCGGGTCCTGGACCAGTCGCGCGGGCAGCCGGTGTACGTCGTCGGCAGCACGTTCCAGGGCGGCGTCTGCTCCAACGGCGGCGCGCTGAGCAGCATCGGCGTCTCCTGGGCCGTCCTCAACAGCGTGCTCATCGGCAACCGGGCGATCGGCCGCGGCGCCAATCCGGCGCGCGGCGGCACCCCCGGAGGCGGGAGCGGCGGCGCGCTGTACGCCGACGGCAACCGCTTCACGGTGCGGTTCGCGGGTTCGGTCGTCAGCGGCAACCGGGCCGCCGAGGGCGGCGGGGCGGTCTTCTTCGTCAGCAACGACCTCACCGGCACCCTGGCCATCGAGGGATCACGCCTGAGCCGCAACCCGAGTGCCGGCTTCGAGACGCCGGGTTTCCGGGGGATCTTCTACCGGGGCGCGGGCCCACCGAGAGTGTCGTCCTCGACGTTGCGCTGAAGCACCGCGCTGAACCCGGCGCCGCGACCCGCGACCCGCGACCCGCGAGCCCGCCGCCCCGTATCACCGGGGCGGCGGTCCGAATCGCGGTGCCGCTACTGCGGCAACGCTCCCTTGACCCAGATCGCGGAGTCGGAGCCGCCGCGGTCCACCGGGAAGACCTCACCGACAGCCCACAGGCTGCCGCTGCGCGGCACGGCGGCCACGTCGTTGACCCTCACGGCCTGCCCGCCGGGTCGTTGCGGCCTGACCTTGGTCCAGCGCCCGTTCGCATGGCGCAGGAGCGCGGGTGTCGTGTACGGCTCGTCCACCGACGGGACGAAGTACACGCCGCCCCGGCCGTCCGGCTCGACCCGGTGCAGGGAGTCGCTTCCGACGTCGGGCACCTGGAGGCGTTCCCACGTCGTCCCGTCGAAGTGCAGGGCCAGCGGGGTCTGCGAGTAGCCGCCCTCCTCCGAGTACGTGGACTCCGAGCCCGCGATCCACACGTCCTTCGACGACGCGGCGTGGACGTCGTGGAAGGCCACGAAGTGTTCGTCCCCCTGGGGGAGTCCCGGGATCTCGACCGCGGACCACGTCGTGCCGTCCCAGCGGGCGAGGAGGTCGTAGCCGGTCTGCCGGCCGCCCACCGCCCAGATGTCGTCGGCGGCCACGGCGCTGGCCCGGCCCAGCCCGCCGATCGGGGTGTCGACCGGGCTCCACGCCGTGCCGTCGTAGTGCCAGGTGCCGATGCCCGCGCCGATGCCGGACGACCCGAAGACCCACACGTCGCGCGGGCTCAGCACAGCGGCGTCGGACACGTACTTCCCGGAGGGCCAGCTGCGCGAGATGATCCATCTCTTGCCGTTCCAGCGGATCGCGTACGACCTGCCGGTCTGGTCGCCGCCGCTGAACGCCCAGACGTTGTTCGGGCCCGTCGCCTCCGCGGCGGTGAACGATCGCACCACCTTGGGCGGCAGCGCGGTGGGTTCCCAGGAGGTGCCGTTCCAGCGTTCCGCCGTCGGAACGAAACGGCCGGTGGCGGAGGCCTGGCCGAACGCCCACGCGTTCGCCGGTCCCGTCGTGACGATCTGGTCGATCGCGTCGTAGGCGTCCCAGTCGTGGACGTGGGCGATCTTCCATCGTCCCGTGTCGGCGGCCGTGGCCGCCGGCGCGAGGGTGAGGCCGGCCCCCACGGTCGACGCGGCGACCAGGGTCCGCAGGAGAGAAGCGCGAAGCATGTACCGTCCTTTCCTTGTACCCGACCGGTAATGCGCGGGGACAAGCGGTTGGCCGGGACGACAACCGCGCTCGATTCAGGGGACGTGCGTCCTTTCGCACCCGTTGACCGCATGACCCCTATGGGCCAGGCGGGCAACCTTCCGGACCCGCAAGACGCTCCGGCGCCGGACTGAACCCCCGGCAGGGGCGGCACGTACAAGAGGAAGTTGCCCACGCGCCTCGGTTGGACCGGCCGAGCCGGACATCACGGAGAACGCTCTGACCACCTCGCTCACGTCCACCTCACCCGAGCCCGCCAAGGCCGCCGGGGCCGGGGAGACCGCGGACAAGGCCACGGGGGCCGACGGCGCCGCGGCCGACGAGACCACGGCCGACGAGACCACGGCCGACGAGACCACGGCAGACGAGACCACGGCAGACGAGATCACGGCGGACGGCCGCGAGCCGGGAGGCCGGGGGCGCGTGCGCACCGCCCTGTCGTGGACGGTCACGACCCTGGCGGCCCTGCTCGTGCTGTTCGTCCTCCTGATGCCCGTCACGATCGCCCGCCTCACCCCGGGGTCGTTCGTGCGCATCCCGCTGGAGGCGATCGCCGGCGTCGGGCTGGTGCTCGTCCTGCGCGACCGGGCGCGCCGGCCGTGGGCGATCCTGGCCGGGGTGGGCCTCGGGCTGCTGTTCATCCTCAAGCTCCTGGACATGGGCTTCCGCGAGACCCTGGCCCGCCCGTTCAACCCGGTGCTCGACTGGACGTTCGTCGGCGCCGGCCTGGAATTCGCCAACAGCACGTTCGGGCGGGTGGGCTCGATCGGCGCGGTGGTCCTGACCGTGCTGCTGATCGTCGGCGTCCTGGCCCTCATGGTCCTTTCGGCGCGGCGGTTGTCCCGGGTGATCGTCGCGCACACCACCGTGTCGGCCACCGGAGTCGCGGTGGCCGGCACCGCCTGGTTCGTGTGCGCGGCGCTCGGCGCGCACCTCGTCCCCGGCACGACCGTCGCCACGATGGGGTCGAGCAAGCTCGCGCTCGGCCGTGTCTCCAAGGTGAGCGAGAGCCTCAAGGACGACCGGGCGTTCATCCGCGCCGTCGGCGTCGACGCCTTCCGCGACACCCCCGGCGACCAGCTCCTGGCGGGACTGCGCGGCAAGGACGTCGTGCTCACGTTCGTCGAGAGCTACGGGCGCACGGTGAGCGAGACGCCGGAGATCCGCTCCCTGACCGCGGACGGCACGCGGCGGCTCCGCGCGGCCGGGTTCGAGTCCCGGAGCGCCTTCCTCAAATCGCCCACGGCCGGCGGCGGAAGCTGGCTGGCGCACTCCACCCTGCTCTCCGGCCTCTGGGTCGACAACCAGAAGCGGTACGGCAAGCTGGTGTCCACGGACCGCCTGACCCTCAACCGCGCGTTCCAGCGCGCCGGATGGCGCAGCGTCGGCGTCATGCCGGGCGTGGTGCGGTCGTGGCCGGAAGGTGAGTTCTTCGGGTACGACAAGGTCTACACGGCCAAGGACCTGGGCTACCGCGGGCCGTACTTCGGCTGGTCGACCATGCCCGACCAGTACACGCTGGAGCAGTTCCAGCGCCTCGAACGCGGCAGGCCGGGACGCGGCCCGCTGATGGCCGAGATCCCGCTGCTCTCCAGCCACGCGCCCTGGGCGCCCATCCCGAAGAAGGTCGAGTGGAACCAGCTGGGGGACGGATCGCTGTTCAACGCCGTGCAGGCGGCGGCCCCCAAGCGGGAGGACGTGTGGACGTCCCCCGGCCGGATCCGCACCGAATACCGCCGTTCCGTCGAGTACTCCCTGGAGACGCTGATCTCCTACGTGGAGAAGTACGGCGACGACAAGCTGGTGCTGATCTTCCTCGGAGACCACCAGCCGATCCCCGTGGCGACGGGCAACGACCCCAGCCGCGACGTGCCGATCACCATCGTCTCCCGCGACACGAAGGTCCTCGACCGCGTCGCCTCCCTGAGCTGGCAGGAAGGCCTCCTCGCGAGCGACGGGGCGCCCGTCTGGCCCATGAACGCCTTCCGCGACCGTTTCCTCACCGCGTTCGCCCGCTGAACGGCGGCCCGGGCGGGCCCGTCAGAGGGCCGGGCGGTAGGTGAGGACGACGATGCCCGACTTGAGCGGCTGCGCGTCCACCAGGTCGAAGGTCGCGGGTGAGCCCTCGCGGAAGAGCAGGTCGGCCGGACCGCCCGTGCGCAGGATGAACGGGTGCACCCACAACCGGAGCTCGTCCAGCAGGCCGTGCTCCAGCAGCGCGTGCGAGAGCACGCCGAAGCCGTACTGGACGATGTCGCCGCCGGGCTCCTCCTTGATCCGCTTGATCTTGGAGATCACGTCGCCGTCCAGGACGGTGGTGTTGTGCCAGTCCGGATCGCGCAGCGACGACGAGACGACGTACTTGGTCATGCTGTTGATCCGGTCGCTGTAGGGGTCGCCCGACCGCGTCGGCCAGACCGGGGCGAAGCCGTCGTAGGTGCGGCGTCCCATCAACACGGCGTCGCACCGCATCAGCAGCTCGGTCTGGATCGCCCCGGAGGTCTCCTCGTCCCCGGGCGTGGGCGGCCAGTCCTGCGGCGCCTCGATGATCCCGTCGAGCGTGATGTACGTGGAGTTGATGATCTTCCGCATGGTCGGCTCCGTCGGTGTGGTCTCGTCGCATCGGATGCCGGCCAGCCTGCAAGCCCCCGGCCGTTCGCTGAAGAGCCGATTTCCGCCCCGGATCGGGGTCCGATTCCCGGGGGCCGACCTTCCGGGGGCACCGTGACGGCCCGTCCGTGCGCCGGCGGACCAGGTCAGCGCCGACGTCAACGCCCTCCTCGAACGCTGGCCGCAGGCCTCTACCCCGCCTGGCGCGCCTCCCGAAGAGAACCCCTCCAGGCCCTCCAGCACTGGCCCCGCGCAGTCGTCCGGGCACGCACAGCCGTCCATGTCGCGAAGGTCGCTTTTTTTGCCAGAGCTGCATGTACCGCGCTCACCAGGGGAGAACCCCTCCGCCTGAAACGGGATGACGAGAGGGGACGGGGTGCTGCTGCTCACCAATGCCAAGGCCGGGTCCTCGGAGACCGAGACGCTGGACCGGGCCGCGGAGATCCTCGGCGGTGCGGGGACGGTCGAGCGGGTCGAGTGCTCGGCCCCGCGGGACGTGGACGAGGCGCTGAGCGCGCACGACGACGAGGTCGTCGTCGCGGCCGGGGGCGACGGGTCGATCCACACGCTGGTCCAGGCGCTGCACCGGCGCGGCGAGCTGGGCGAGCGGGTGGTGGGGCTGCTTCCCCTCGGGACCGGCAACGACCTGGCCCGCAACCTCGGGATCCCGCTGGAGGCCGCCGCCGCTGCCCGGCTGCTGGTGGACGGGGCGAGCCCCCGCAGCCTGGATCTCCTGGTGGACGACGGCGACGACGTGGTGGTGAACGCCGCGCACGCCGGGATCGGGGCGGAGGCGGCCGAGGCGGCGAGCCGGTTCAAGCCGTTCCTGAAGGCACTGGCGTTCCCGGTCGGCAGCGTCCTGGCGGGCGTCCGGCACTCGGGCTGGCAGCTGCGCGTCGAGGCGGACGGCCGGCTGGTCACCGAGACCAAGGCGCTGATGGTCGCCCTGGGCAACCTGTCGGGCATCGCCGGCGGAGCGGCTCAGGTGGCCCCCGGAGCCTCACCGCGCGACGGCCGGATCGACCTGGTCGTCTCGGGCGCCACCGGTCCGGTGGCCCGTGTCGGCTACGCGCTCAGCCTGCGATCGGGCCGCCACCTGCGCCGCGACGACGTGGTGCGGACCGTGGCCGAACAGGTGACGATCACCGGTGAGCCGTTCCGGATCAACACCGACGGCGAGGTCACCGAACCCACCACCTCCCGCACCTGGACGGTGCTGCCGCGCGCCTGGCGGATCGTCACCCCCTGACCCGGCGCCGACGCAGACCGAAGACCCCCTGAGGAGTGCTCTGATGAACCCCCTTGCCGACCGGCCGGCGCCGCCTGCCCAGAAGGACGACGGCCGCGACCTGATCAGGCGGAAGCTGGAACGCCTGATCGGCATCGCCGCGACCGAGGGCAACGAGATCGGCGCCCTGCGGAACGGCGACGAGATCTTCCCGGCGATGCTGGAGTCGATCCGCGGCGCCCGGGAGACGGTCGACATGATGACCTACGTCTACTGGCGCGGCGACATCGCCGAGCAGTTCGCGGAGGCCCTCGCGGACCGGGCCCGCGACGGGGTCCGCGTCCGGCTGCTCCTGGACGGGATCGGCAGCTGGCAGATCGAGAAGGGCCTGCTCAGCCTGATGGACGAGGCCGGGGTGACCGTGGCCTGGTTCCGCAAGCCCCACCAGCTCTCGCCGCTCAAGCAGAACCACCGCTGCCACCGCAAGGTCCTGGTCGTCGACGAGCACACCGCGTACACGGGCGGGGTGGGGATCGCCGAGGAGTGGTGCGGCGACGCCCGCAACGAGAACGAATGGCGCGACACCCACTTCCAGGTGCGCGGTCCCGCGGTCGACGGCATCGCCGCCGCGTTCGCCCAGAGCTGGGCCGACTCGCACGACGACCTGTACGACGAGCGCGACCGCTTCGTCCCCCACGAACCCGCCGGCGACGCCGTCGTCCAGGTGGTCCGCGGCTCGGCCAGCTTCGGCTGGCAGGACATGCAGACCCTCATCCGCGTGGTGCTGGAATCCGCCCAGAGCCGCCTCCGCCTCGCCTCGGCCTACTTCGCGCCGGACGACTACTTCACCGAACTCCTGTGCGCCACCGCCCGCCGCGGCGTCGAGGTGGAGATCGTCCTCCCGGGCCCGCACGCCGACAAGCGCGTCAGCCGCCTGGCCGGCCAGCGCAACTACGAAACGCTCCTGGAGTGCGGCATCCGCATCTTCCAGTACCAGCCGTCGATGTTGCACGCCAAGATCATCCTGATGGACGATTCCGTCGCCCTGGTCGGCTCCACCAACTTCAACCGCCGTTCCCTCGACCACGACGAGGAGGTCATGCTGGCGATCATCGACGAGGGCCTCACCGCGACCCTGCACTCCCATTTCGACCGGGACCTGGCCCAGAGCGAACGTGTCGACCACGCCCGCTGGGCCCGCCGCTCCCTGAAACAGCGCCTCCAGGAGAAGGCCACGGCCCCCCTCCGCCGCTTCCTCTGATCACCGCGTGGCGAACAGCTCCCGGAACGCGCTCTCCAGGTTCTCTCCGTCACCCCGGTCGGCGCAGCCGAGCACCACCGCCATGACCGCCCGCCCCAGCATCGTGCGCTTGCGATCGTGATCGATGAACCGTGCGGTCGGATCCGAGCACATGCGAAGGACGAGCCCGCCAGGGGCACCGACCATCCCGCCTACGTCCAGGCCTACGGGTGAGCCCGCGGTTCAGCCGGGTCGATGAGGTGGGGGAGGACCTTCTCGAGGACGTGGAGGAGGACCTCCTCGAGTATCAGGTGGACCTGCGGGCGGGTGAGGCGGTCGTACTTGAGCCACTCGCGGGTGGTGGCCTCGGCCATGCCCGAGAAGCCGCGGAAGGCGGAGCGGACCTCGGGGTGGTCGCGGGCGGTCGGGGTGAGGCCGACGACCTCGGTCATGTGGTCGACCGCGCGTTCGCGGGCCTCGTCGAGGATCCGTTCCAGCTCGGGGTCGCCGGCGGGGGAGGTGAGGTCGAGGGCCGTCACCCAGGTCGTGCGGTTACGTTCGAGGAGCTCGAGCCACGCGTCGATGCTCTCGGCGACGCGTTCGCGGACGCCGGTGCCCTGGACGAACGCGGGGACGGGCACCGGGGGGACGGCCATCATCTGCGCCACGGCGGCCAGGTAGAGGTCGCGCTTGGTGCCGAAGTAGTGGTTGAGCAGGCCCCGGCTCACTCCGGCGGCGGCGGCGATCTCGGTGTTGGAGACCGAGTCGTACGGGCGGTCCTTGAACAGGGCGCGGGCGCTCGCCAGGATCTGGTCGCGCCGTTCGTCGGGGCCCTTGCGCACCCGGCGGGCCGTGCGTTCGCTCATGCGGCCCCCTCTCGTTCCGGCACACGACGATAGCGACCATGGCCGGTGAGACGTATCCGGGATATGTTGATACGAAGTTCGTATTAACGTCTCACGGTGAGGGGCAGGGGCATGGAGCTCGACTCGTCCACCCGAACGCGGGCGCGGCCCGCGGGGAGCATCCCGGACGCGGAGTCGCTCATGTGGCGGTACGCCGGCGACTGGCGCGCGGGTCTGCTCGGCCGCGGGACCCTGCTGCTCCAGGTGGCGCATCCGGTCGTCGGCGCGGGCGTCGCCGACCATTCGGAGTTCCTCGAGGACCGGTGGGGGCGGCTGCTGCGCACGGTCGAGTCCACCACGCGGTTCCTGGGGTACCGGGGGGACGAGGCGGGGCGGCGTGAGGCGGCGCGGCTGCGTGAGCTGCACAAGGACATCAAGGGCGTGGACGCGCAGGGGCGCCGCTATCACGCGCTCGACCCGGAGGCGTATCTGTGGGTGCACGCCACCTTGCTGCACGGGATGCTCCAGGCGCAGAGCCTGTTCGCCCGGCCGCTGCGTCCCGGGACGGAGCGGCGGCTCTTCGCCGAGTGGCGGGAACTGGCGTTCGCGCTGGGCGTCACCGAGCGGCACGTGCCCGGGGACCCCGCGGCCTTCCGGCGTTACTTCGACACGATGGTGAACGAGAGGCTTGAGGACAACGCCACCGTTCAGCTGCTCATCGAGCTCGACCACCGGCCGCTTCCCCCGCCGCCGCGCTGGCCGCTGCCCGACCTGGCGTGGAAGGGCGTGGCGGCGCCGTCCACCGCGCGGCTGAGGCGGCTGGGGATCGGCAGCCTGCCGCCGGTGCTGCGCGAACGGTTCGGGCTGTCGTGGACGGCCGCGGACGAGCGGGGGTTCCAGCGCTTCGCGCGGCGCATGCGCATGGTGGACGGCGTGCTGGCCGAGCCGTTGCGCGTCTCGCCGGTGGTGTCGCGTGCGCGGCGTTCGGCACGGCGGCGCGCGGCCGGTTAGTCTTCTGTCACGATGCTCGATGACGGCCCTGACCCGCTCGGCTTGATCGCCGCCGAGCCGGAGAGCGAACCCGTGGCGGACCGGATCCTGGACGCCGCGCTCGGCCTGTTCGAGACGTTCGGGCTGCGCAAGACGACCATGGACGACGTCGCCCGCGCCTCCGGGCTCGGCCGCGCGACCGTCTACCGGCGTTTCCCCGGCAAGGCCGACCTGGTCAACGGCGTGCTGATGCGCGAGGCCAGGCGCTTCTTCGGCGAGCTCGACCAGGCCGTCGCCGACCTGCCCACGCTGGAGGAGGGCATCGTCGAGGGCTTCGTGGCGACGGTGCGGATCAGCCGCGAGCAGCGGCTGCTCAACCGGCTCATGGTGATCGAGCCGGACGTCCTGCTGCCGCACGCGACCGCGTCGGCGGGGCCCCTGCTGGCCGCGGCCCGCGGCTACCTGGCCCACCGCCTCCGCCTCGCGCGCCGCGCCGCCGCCGACGGCGACGGGGGTGACGGCGCCGACGACACCGACGCCTTCGACCCCGAGATCGTCGCGGAGATCCTGGTGCGGCTGACGCACTCGCTGGTCCTGACGCCGGCCGGGCTCATCCCGCTCGACGACGAGGGTGCCCGCGAGTTCGCGCGGCGCTACCTGGTGCCCGTGGTCGACGGCGCTCGCCGTCCGCCGTCCTCCGGCTGACCCTTCCCGAGCGACGCCGGGCGCGTTCGCCCGCGTTGCCGCACGCCTTCATGCCCGATCCGCGGTGAGCCCGCGCGAGAGAGTCCGCCGTCCCACCTTCCGTTCATTGATACGAATTTCGTATATTTGTCTCAGTAGACCGGAGAGAGAGGACGTGATCTTGATGCTGACCGATCGCACGTCGCCCGAGACGCCCGAGACCGGTGCCGGGCCGGGGACCGCGGCGGTGGCCACCGCCCGCCCCGATCCGGTGCCCTTCGGGCCTGGATCGATCCTGTGGGAGGAGGTCGGCCTGTACATGTCCGCGGTCGCGGGCAACAGCGCCTTCATCCTCCAGGCGATGCACCCGGCCATCGGCACCGTCGTCGACCAGCTCTCCAGCTTCCGTTCCGACCCCGTGGGCCGGGCGCAGCGCAGCTTCGCCTCCGTGCAGACCTGGGTGTACGGGGGCCAGGAGGCGATCAACGAGGGCAGGCGGCTGCGGGAGATGCACAAGCCGCTGAGCGCGGTCGACGAGGAGGGCGTCCGGCACCACGCCCTGTCGGCCGACCCCTGGGCCTGGGTCCATCTGACCGGCTTCTACGCGGCGGTCACCGTGGCGCGCTCGTTCTCGCCCTCGACGCTGACCCCCGAACGCGAGCAGCAGCTGTTCGACGAGTTCATGAACCTCGGCCGGATCCTCCAGGTGCCCGAACGTATGCTGCCCGCCACCATCGCCGACTTCTGGGAGTACTTCGACCGCATGGTCGCCGACACCCTCGTCCCGCACCGGGTGGCGCTGGAGGTCCTGGACCGCATGGACAAGGTGCCGCCCACCGTCCCGGCGGCGCTGCGCCCGCTCCTGGCCCCGCTGAGCCTGACCACCGGCCGGCTCGCGCGGTTCATCACGACGGGCACCCTGCCGCCGGGCGCCCGCGAGAAGCTCGGCCTGTCCTGGACCGCGCGGGACGAACGCAGGCTGCGCGCGTTCGGCCAGGTCCTCGGACGCGTGGTGCCGGTCCTGCCCGAACGCCTCCAGTACATGCCCATCGCCTATCGCGCCCGCCAGGCCGCGCGGGCGCAGGAGCGGCTGCGCGCCGTCCTGGAGACGCGCCCCATGTGACCGGCGCCCCCGACGTGCCCCGGGCGCGGGCGAGAGGTTGGCCCGGGGCACGTCGAGGGCGGCTCTAGGGGGCGGTCACGGCGGCGGGTGCCAGCAACTGCGGGATGGCGACCTCGATCAGGTTGAACAGGGCCGACTCCAGCAGCTGGTGGATCTGCGGGCGCGACAGCCGGCCGTGCCGCAGCCACTCGCGGGACGCCGCCTCCGCGAAGCCGGAGAACGCGCCGAGCGCGCCCTTGATCTCGGGATGGTCGGCGGCGGCGGACGCGAGCCCGATCACCTCGGTCAGCCGTTCGATGACCCCCTCCCGGGCGTCCTCGAGGAGCCGCCGCATCTCCGCGTCGCCGCCCGACGAGGCCCGGTCGAGCACGGCCAGCCAGGTCGACGAGCTGCGTTCCAGCAGGTCCAGCCACATGGTGACGCTCTCGGCCACCCGGTCGCGGACGCTGGCGCCGGCCACGTACGACGGAACGTGGATCCCCGGGCTCTCCAGCATGCGTCCCACCACGGCCAGGTACAGCTCCCGCTTGGTGCCGAAGTAGTGGTTGAGGAGGCCGCGGCTGACGCCCGCCGCGGCGGCCAGGTCACCGCTGGAGACCTGCTCGTACGGGTGCTCCCGGAAGACCTTCGACGCGCAGCTCAGGATCTGCTCGCGGCGTTCGTCACGGGTCTTGCGGACGCGCGGACCGCTCATGCGCTCCCGCCGGAGTCGCGCGCCGTTTTCAGCGCCCACAGGACGAGCGGCACCTGCAGCGGCAGCCGGGCGTACGCGACCGTCCGCTGCGCCGGCGGCCGGTCCCGCCAGTCGCGCGCCATCTTGACGTTCGCCGGGAAGACCGCGACGAACAGCCCGGCGGCGGCCAGCGCGCCGGCCCGCCGCGTCCGCGGGTGGGCGACGGCGGCCGCGCAGGCGAGCTCGGCCAGGCCGCTGAGGTGCGTCCACGTGCGCGGCCTCCCCGGCAGTCGGCTCGGGATCACCTCGTCGAACGGCCGCGGGGCGAGGAAGTGCATGGTGCCGGCGCCCGCCAGCAGGGCCACGAGCCGCCGGTTCGAGGGCGAGCTGTGCGTCATCGGCGTTCCTTCGCGTCGGGGGGTGTCGGCGGGGGGATTGGCATTATGCCAACAGTTATTGTCAGAGCGCCAATTAGCTCGTTAGGGTTGCTGATCGGCCGTCCTCACCCCGCCCAGCGGAGGATCGATCGTTCATGCCCGACGAACATCCCGTGCCCGAGACCCTCGCCGGTCTGTGGACCTCGCCGGGCGGGTCGTCGCTGACCCGGGCGCTGGTGCCCCTCCGCGACCACGAGGTCCCGGCGACCGTCCGCGTCCTCCTCGGCGCCCTGCTCGACGACCGGCCCGCGGACGAAGGCCGGGCGGACGCATGAAGATCGCCTACCTGCTCTGTCCCGGCTTCACCGGCCTGGACCTGGTCGGCCCCTACGAGGTGGCGGTCAGGTCCAGCGCGATCCTTGCCATCCGCGCCGTACGGTCGCCGGGGTCGAGGGCGAGCCGCCGATCGACGTACTCGCCCAGCTTGCTCACGGTGGCGTACCCCGATGATCTCATCACCGCCGCGGGGCACGCCGGAGCCGTGGCCCCGGGGATCCGGCCGGGGCCACGGCGGAGAGCTGTGCTTCAGACGGTCCGCCCGGCTACGTCTACGAGAAGACGTACGTGGCGGTGATGGTGGCGGAGGACGGGCAGAACAGCCCGCTGACCTTGTTCACGGTCTGGTTGGTGAAGGTGACGGTGACCGGGAGGTTGTCGGCACCGGAGTAGGAGCCGGTCAGGCTGCCGCCGTAGCTGCACCCGATCGCGCTCATCCGGAAGCCGCTGAGCGTGGCGACGCCGCCGCTGAGGCTGCCGCTCCAGGGCAGCGCCTGGGGGGTGACGGTGACACCGCAGCCGCCGACGGAGGCGGAGGTGATGGAGAGGGCGCCGTTGGTGGCGATGGTGCCGCCGAGCGTGGAGCTGGTGCAGGTGGCGGCGACGCCCGCGTTGATCGTCATCGTTCCGGAGAGGTTGGCGGTCACGGGCCCGGCGGTCCAGGCCATGGCGGGGGTGGCGGGTACGGCGACGGTGGCGGCGGCGGCGAGGGCGGCGACGGACGTCGCGGCCAGCTTCGTCTTGCGGGACAAGGGAATTCCTCATCTCAGGAACTTGGGCGTCGCGCCAGCACCCAATGGGGTGGGATGCCCCTGATCCGGAAAGGCTTTCGGCAATGCCGAATAGACGGCGAAGATGCCGCGAATCAGAGACGGGGAGAGCAGGATCCTGCTGACGCCATTGGCAGGGATCCGGTAGAGCAGTAGAACGCGTTCTACTGTGAAAGTAAACAATCACCGCGTGCCGGTCAATACTCCGGAGGGTGCTGATTTGACTGAGACACTCCGTGGTTCGCAAGTACTCTGTCAGTCACGACCGGAACCCAACATCGCACGTGATGCGTACAACGGGGGCCGCGCCGTGGGCGTTCCACGGCCCGCGGCGGGTCAGGCGGCACCGCCCGCGGGCGCTCAGTTCCGCGTGGCTCTCGGCGGCGGTGGTCCCCTCGCCTACAGGGGCGAGCCACATTTTGTTCGAGCCGATGAATTCTTGACGCGCCATTCCGGGCGGGCACCCCGTCCGGGCCGGGCCAGCCTCCGGAGCCGGCCCGGTTGGCGCGGACGAGCAGCCGCAGCAGCACCGGAGCGCCGAGGACTCCGCTCACTACCCCGACGGGAGTTCGAGATCGGGGATGAGCGTCCGGGCGATCAGGTCGGAGCCGACGACGGCGAGGGCGCCGGTCAGTCCCGAGGCCAGGGTGGGCGGCCAGGCCGTTCCGGCGAGGCGCTGCGCGGTCTGCGGCGCGGCGAGCGCGACGAACGCGATCGGGCCGCCCGCGGCGGTGGCGAACGCGGCGAGTGCCACGCTGGTGAGCAGCAGGCCCAGCCGGGCCGAGTGCACCCCCCGACGGGGGGGCGGCGGTGCGGACCGGCTAGGCGGGGAACTTCTGGGCGAGCCAGGCGGCCAGTTCGGCGCGGGCGGCGGTCAGCTGGTCGGCGGTTACCGGAGTGCCGGTCGAGGCGTTGACGACGAGCGCGAAGTGCAGTCCCGCACCGGCGGTGACCTGGAGGCGCTTGGCGACGGCCGAACCGGCCTCGGGGACGGCGGCGATCGGGCCGGAGGCGGGGACGCCGTTCAGCGTCGCGATATCGCTGACCACGGCGGTGGAGGCCGGGGCGAACGACCGCGGCAGGTGAACCTCGGTCGGAGCCTGGGCGGAGGACCCGCGCCACACCAGGACGCCGTACTGGCGGCCCTGGACGAGCGCGGCCAGCCGGGGCAGCGAGGACGGAACGGTGAGCCACGCCTGCTGCTGGCCCGCGCCGCCGTACCCCGAACGGGCCAGGTCCTCGTAGGCGAAGGCCAGGGTGTCGCCGCCGACCGCCGCCGGATAGAGCCGGTCCAGGACGCGCTGGTCGAGCCGCAGAGCGACCGCGCCGGCATCGGTCGTCCTCGCGACGGAATGGTCCTCGTCGTTCCAGCCGTCGCCCTCGGTCTGCACCTTGTCGGGATTGCCGTTCATCAATTCGTGGTGGCGCCCGCTGTAGACGTCCCAGTGCCATTGGATGGCCGACAGGACGTCGCCGCCCGAGGCGGGTGAGTTCCACCAGTTGCGGCCCGCGACGCCGGCGTCCGCTCCCTGGTACATGGCGCGGATCATCCACGGAGTGCGGTCGCTGCCGCCGCCCGACAGTTTGTGGCCGAATTCCGAGAGCACCGGCGCGGTCCCGAGGTCCCTGGCGCGTTGCCGGATCTCGTTCATCGGCGCGGCGTACGTCCCGTCGGTCGCGGGGGAGGGGTCGATGGCGATGCGGGCGCCGTCGTAATAGTGGCTGTTGAACACGAACCGGGTGCCCAGCCGCCCGACCGCCGTCATTCCTCCCTGCTCGAAGAATCCGGTGTTCCAGAAGACGAGCGGTTCGACGAAGGCGGGCTTGGCGGTCCATCCCGACTGGTCCATGGTGGTGCGGATCCGCTGGTAGAACGGCATCAGATGGGTGCGCTCCCACTCCGTTCCGCTCTTTCCGTCCAGCCCGCCGTCGAACGGCTCGTTGAACGGGTCGAGCCCGACGACGTGGTCGAAGGCCTGCTGGGGGAGCCGCTGCCGCAGGTAGGTCATCGTCGCCCCGGCCTGGGCCAGATAGGCGTCCTGGACCCCGATCTGACCGGCCGGCGTCGTGAGCACACGATTGCGCCAGAAGTCGTACATGGCCTGGCGCACCGCGTTGTTGGTCTGCATGTTCTGGCCCCACAGGATGCAGATGCCGCACGATTCGCGCGGGTAGTTCCCGGCCTGCACGACCCACTTCGGCGCGCCGTCCCCGGTGTACCAGCTGCCGGAGTTGAACAGGTGGGACGAATACAGATCCTGGTGGTAGTCGAGCAGGACCCGGATGCCCCGGTCGGTGAACGCCCTGATCTGCGCGATCGCCCGGTCGAGATAGGCGTAGTCGATCCGGTCGGGGGCGGGCTGGACGCCTTCCCAGCTGATGAGGAAACGGACGGCGTTGGCGCCGGTGAGGTCCCGCATGGCCTGCGCGGATTTGACGGCGTCGGCGCTGCCGCGGAAGGGCAGCAGGCCGTTCTCGTACAACTTGGTGCTGCCCGAGACGTTGAATCCGCGCAGCGTGACCTCCCGGCCCTGGGCGTCCCGCAACACCCATCCCTGTTGCTTGGGCGCCACCTGCAAAGGGCCCTGCGCATATGCCGGGGCCGCGGGAAGGATCGCCATTCCCGCCGCGGCCACCACGGCGGCGGCGGAGAGCCTGAGGGAACGTCGGACGGACACACGCGTCGCTGACATCGCGGGGCCTTTCGGAGGGGGTGGGGGCCTCTGGTCAAGCGTGCAAGAACCTTCTTGCGTCAGCATGCAAGAACCCTCTTGCGCGTGCAAGAGCTATCTTGCGACGGTGGCCGCCACGACCCGCGAGCGCATCCTCGACGCCGCGCTGGAGCTCATCCAGCGGAACGGCTTCCCCGGCACGACCGTCACCGCCATCGAGGAACGGGCCGGGCTCTCTCCCGGCAGCGGCAGCTTCTACCGGCACTTCCGTTCCAAGGAGGCGGTCTTCCGCGCGGTCTTCGAACGCGAGCTGGAACGTGCGCAGCGTCATCGCGAGGAGTTCGAACGCGGCCCCGTCGACGAGCCGCAGGACGCGCTCACCCGGCGGTTCCTCCAGCAGCTCGACTACATGGCCAAGGTCGGCCCGCTCATCAACCTCCTGGCCCGCGAGCACGGCCGCTTCCCCGACCTGACCAGCAGGATCGGTGACGCCCTCGTCGACCGGGGCATCATCGAGGAGGCCTGGCACCTGACCCGTGACCTCCCCGCCGGGCCCGGCCACGGCGACCCGCGCGCCCTGCTCACCGTCGTGGTCTCCGCGCTGTCCGGCTACCACCTGGTCCAGGAGTTCTTCGGCCGGTCCCCGGCGGACGTCGCCCCCGACCGGTTCGCCGCCACCCTCGCCGCCCTCATCACCGCCTCCACCCGTGATCAGGACGGCCGGTAGCGGGCCCTGATGTGCACACGTTCGCCCTGGGGCCCGAAGATGCTCAGGAACTCCACCGGCCGATCGTCGGCGTTGCCGAACCAGTGCGGCAGATGGGTGTCGAACTCGGCGACCTCCCCGGCGGCGAGCACGATGTCCTGGTCACCGAGCACGAGCCGCAGCCGCCCGCTGAGGATGTACAGCCAGTGGTACCCCTCGTGCGACCGCGGATCGGGTTCGAGATCGGCCGGGCCGGCCGGGAGGATCTGCTTGAACGCCTGCAGCCCGCCCGGCTTGCGGGTCAGCGGGATCACGGTCATGCCGTACCGGGTGAACGGCTTGGGATAGACGCGCGGATCGGCGTTGCCCGAGGCGCCCACGAGCTCGTCGAGCGGCAGCTGGTAGGCCTTGGCCAGCGGCAACAGCAACTCCAGGCCCGGCTTGCGGTGCCCCGACTCCAGCCGCGACAGCGTGCTGACCGGAATCCCCGTGGTCTCCGACAACGCCGCCAGCGTCGCCCCCCGCTGTCGCCGCAGCTCGCGCAGCCGCGGCCCGACCTCCGCCAGCACGGCGTCCATCTCCTCGCCCATGGCTCCACCCTGCCGCCCGTTTTGCACTATTGGCAAATAGCTTTGCCAACCTCCCAAGAGCCCTCGCACCCTGGTGCGAACCGACCGCACGAGGAGGGCCCATGAACGCCGAGTACTGGGACGAGAGGTACCGCGGCCGCCCCGGCGGCACCTTCCTCTACGCCGGCCACGACCTGGCCGACCTCCCCCCGCTCATTCTCGTGGGTGCCGGGGCCCGCGTCCCATCAGCGCCGTGGTTCACGTCGCGGTGCGCGTGAGCTTGGCCGAGATGCGCCGGACGACCACGCCAGGCTCGCACGGGCGGGTGAGGGGTGCGGAGGGTTCGCGGGCCGCCTCCGTTCCGCAACCGGCCAGGCGGGGCGGGCTGCCGGGGCCTCTTGTTCGCCAAGCAAGCAATTGTTAGGTTCTCGATGTGCTCTCGGTGACATTGCCCAACTTCGGCGACACCTTTCCCGACGGCGGCTGGCGCGGCCTGGTCGACATGGCCAGGGCCGCCGAGGACGCCGGCGTCGAACGTGCGGTGGTGGTCGACCACGTGGTCATGGGCCGCAACACCGGCGCCTATCCGGCGGGCGAGTTCCCGGGCTCCACCGAGATGCCCTGGCTCGAGCCGCTGACCGTGCTCAGCGTGATCGCGGGGGCCACCGAACGGATCAGGCTGGCCACCGGAGTGGTCATCGCCCCGCTGCGCGGCGCGGCCGTGCTGGCCAAGACCGCCGCCACGCTCGACCAGATGTCGGGCGGACGTCTCGAGCTCGGTGTCGGCACCGGCTGGCAGCGGGAGGAGTACGACGCCGCGGGGCTGCCCTGGGAGCGGCGCGGGCGGCTGCTCACCGACCTGATGGGCGCCTGCAAGACCCTGTGGCGCGACTCCCCGGCGGTCTACGAGTCCGAGACCGTCGCGTTCAAGGACGTGTGGTGCGAGCCGAAGCCGCTGCAACCGGGCGGCGTGCCGTTCTGGGTGAGCGGCAACCTGCACCCCCGCAACCTCGACCGCCTCGTGCGCTGGGGCGACGGCTGGATCCCGATCATGAAGGAGACGGTGGACGGGCTGCGCGAGGGCGTGCACGTGCTGCGTGCGGCGTTCGACGAGGCCGGACGCGACCCCGCGGGGCTGCTCGTCCAGGCGTCGCTGCCCATCGAACGCGGCGACGGCGGGCGTCCCGACCTGGCGCGCAGCCTGGCGCGGGTGCCCGAGCTGCTGGAAGCGGGAGCGACCGTCGTCAACGTCCACGCCGCGGCGTTCGCCCCGGACCCCGCGGACGCGCCCGCGTTCTTCCGTGACCTCGCCGCCGGATACGCGTCCATGGCGCGTTAGCGGGCCGCGTCGCCGCGTACCGCCCAGGCCCGGGCCGTGAGCGCGATCGATCCGTCCGGCCCGCGGGGGAGCCGTGCGTCGAGCGCGTCGCGCAGCGCGGCGCGTCCGTCCTCGGGCAGCGACATGACGTATCCGGGGGCCGGGCCCTGGCCGCCCAGGAACGGGCTCCAGTAGTCGTCGAAGCCGGCGAACACGGTCGGCACCTCGATCGCCTTCACCGTCACCTCGCGGAGCCCGGCGTCCGACCACAGCCGGGCGAGCGGCTCCGGGCGGCACACCGGGAAGCGGCGGCCCTCGTCCAGGTCGTGCGCGGCCGCGTCGACGGTGACCGCGGCGTCCCAGAAGTGGCGCAACATCGCCATGCCGTCGGCGTAGTCCCAGACATAGGCGGCGACGAGACCGC
Source organism: Spirillospora sp. NPDC047279 (assembly GCF_040643285.1). NCBI lineage: Bacteria > Bacillati > Actinomycetota > Actinomycetes > Streptosporangiales > Thermomonosporaceae > Spirillospora > Spirillospora sp. NPDC047279. Next base: position 220,295 of record NZ_JBEYUA010000005.1, on the reverse strand, counting down.
CCGGTGCGACGACCCGGGCGAGCTCCGCCGCGGCCCGCAGCGATTCGGAGACGAAGTTGAGCGTCAGGCCGCTGACGGCCACGTCGAAGTAACGGTCGGGGATGGGCAGCGCCCGCGCGTCCGCGACGCGGAAGTCGCACCGCCCGTCGGTGATCCGCGCCCGGGCGTGCGCCAGGAAGGCCGCGGAGCCGTCCACGCCGATGATCTCAGCGGGCTCCGCCGTGGCGAGGACGGTCGCCGTCAGCGCTCCCGTGCCGCACCCCACGTCCAGCCACCGCCGGCCGGACGGAACGTTCAGCCACTGCAGGAAGATGTCGGCGACACGGCGGCTCCAGCGGCCCATGTACGCCTCATAGGCATCCCCGAAAGTCCAAGCCTCGTGCTCGGGTCCCATAGGGCGACCCTACGACCGCGGGGGCCGGCCTGGATCAGTAACCGGCGGATGGGCGGCGGCGGGCCGCCAGCCCGGCGCAGATGTCGCGGGCCATCGCCTCGACGTGGTCGACGGGGCGGGCCTCCTGGAAGTACCGGCGGGCCAGCAGGAGCCGGGCGTGGTGCCAGTAGAGCTCCTGGGTGTGCAGCCGGGGCCAGGCGAACACCCACCTGCCGATGCGCTGCGTGTCGTTGAAGACATAGGCGCCGACGGCCACCTCGGGAGTGGCGGAGTCGCGATGGTGCAGGTAGGCGTGCACACCCTCCGCGGTGAGCCGTTCGACGAGCTGGAGCGCACGGGGGAGCGCGACCTCCACGTGGTCGGAGGTGAGCCGGTACTGCTCGGCGAGTGAGTTCATGGCTGGGCGTTCCGCCTAAACGGCAGTCGTGGTCGGACGGTGCCGGCGGGCGACGACGGCCTTTCCGCCGGACGGGCAGCGGTGCACGACCAGGTCGCCGGCCAGGGCTGCGACGATGGGGAGCCCGCGCCCGTGGGTCGCCGGCTCGCTGACGACCACCGTGTAGTCGTCGGTCATGTCGGCCGGCCACAGACGCGCCTGGTCCGTACCCGGTGGACCGGGCGGGAACGGGTCGGCCGGTGGGAGCCCCGGCCGGCCGGGGCCTGACAGGAGCTGGGGAACGAACATGGCGGAGACTCCTGGTGGTGCGGATCGCTGTGACTGCCGGTCGCGCGCGCCGTGGTGCCGTCGTGCGGGTCCCTCATCGAGTACGCGCCGCCCTGCCGGGCGAGATGGCGGGAGCCGTGACCGGCAGGTGCCGAACCGAGGACGAGGGCGCCGTGAGAGGCCGATCCCGGTGGCGCGGGTGAGGTCGTGACGCCGCGCGACATCGCCCCGTTCACCGTCCTCTGCTCGCCTCGTTGCGTGCCGGGCCCTTGCGGGTGACGGCCGGATGAGATGACCGGGCCGTCACCCGCAACCGTGCTATGCGTCACACATCCTGTCAACAACTTCATGTGAATTAACACGACGAAAGAATCATGGACGGAGATCGGCCCGGGAGGGGGGCGCCGGTACACGATGTAAGTTGCACCGTGTACCTCGGCGCTGTAGACACGGGACATGACCGCAGATTCTGGTCCGGTCCTGTCCGGCTGGCTGCTCGGCGACCAGCTCACCAAGGCGCGCTCGGCCGCGGGTCATTCGGTGGCCGACACCGCCAAAGAACTCGGCGTGCATTCGCTCACGATTCGTCGCTGGGAGAATGCCGAGGTCACACCGAGTCTCCTCTCTCTGCGGGGGCTCTGCGCCTTTCTCGAAGTGCCCTCCGACCAGCAGGCCGAGCTCGAACGGCTGCGTGCGCGGGCGGCCGAGCCGGGCTGGTGGAACGGGACGGGAAACTGGCCGGACGCCACCGCCGAAATGCTCGGCATGGAAATCGCGGCCATCCGGATCCGGGCCTGGGATCTGGCCGCCATTCCCGGGCTGCTCCAGACACCCGAATACGCCCGGCTGATCATTCAGGCCGTCGAGCCCAACAACTCGCCCACGATCGTCGACGCCGGCGTAAAGCTCCGCATGGCGCGACAGGAACGTGTCCTGGTCGACGGGCCGGTGCGCGAGGCGACCTTCATGCTGGACGAGCTCGCGCTCGCGCGCATGCCCGGCGGCGCCTCGGTGCGCCGCGCGCAGATCGCGCGGCTGCTGGCTCCCCCCGAACCGGTGACGGTCAAGATCGTCCCGTTCACCGCCGGGCCCCATCCGGCGCTCGGCTCGTTCTTCCTCTGCGACTTCGACTCCGACATCATCCGCGCGGGCGTGTTCGTCGAGGGCTCGGTCACCGGCCGCAGCCGCGTCGAGACAGGCGAGGGCGTCACCCGGTACGAGCAGGTCTGGTCCTGGCTCCAGACCAAGGCTCTCTCCGCGGAGGAGACCGACACGTTCCTCCGCAGCCACCTAGAAAGCGTTTCCGACGATGACCAGCAGTAATTCCCTCGGCCTGGCGGAATGGCGCAAGTCATCCAGGTCCACAGGCGCGGCGGAGAACTGTGTGGAGGTCGCCACCGACACCAGGATCATCGCCATTCGCGACTCCAAGAATCCCGCAGGGGGTATGCTGAAGCTCGATTCCGCCGTTTGGCGCGAACTTCGGCACGCCATTCGTCAAGGCACATTCGACATCTGAATATCGCCGTTCGGTGCTGCTCGTCAGGCATCTTCCCCTGCCGGTCAAAGACAGACGACAAGGACGGACATGGAGCAGGCTCGCCCGCGTACTTCCAGCGTCGACCCCAACACTCCGTCCCCTGGACGGATCTACGACTTCCTCCTCAACGGCCGTGACCATTACCCGGCCGACAAGGAGGCCGCCCGCAGAGTCCTTGAGCGGGTGCCCGAGGCCCATTACATGGCCCACGCCAACCGCGTCTTCCTGCAGCGTGCGGCGGGCAGGATCGCGCGCGAGGGCGTGCGGCAGTTCATCGACATCGGCTCCGGAATTCCCACCGCCTGGAACACCCACGAGGTCGTCCAGGTCGTCGACCCCGACACCCGCGTGGTGTACGTCGACAACGACCCGGTCGTCCTGGAGATGTCGGAGGAGATCCTGCGCCGCACCGGCGAGACCAACGCCATCTACGTGGACGGCGACATCCGCCGGCCCGAGACCATTCTCGACAACCCGCGGGTCCGCGAACTGATCGACTTCGACCGCCCCATCGGTTACATGCAGGTCGCCATCTGGCATTTCGTCGGCGACGAATACGACCCGTGGGGCCTCGTCGATCACTATCTGAACGCCGTTCCCCCGGGCAGCTACCTCGCCCTCTCCCACATCACCCAGGACGGCCAGGACCAGGAAAAGGTCCAGCGTTTCAAGGACGTCTACGCGGCGACGGAGTCGGGCGTGCACTTCCGCACCCGCGAAGAGATCGGCCGCTTCTTCTCCGGCCTCGACTACCTCCCGCCCCAGACCGGCACCGAGCCCGCCCTGTCCTTCGTCGACAAATGGGGCAGCAAGAACCCCGCCGAAGTCGACCCCTCCCACAGCTGGATCCCCTGCGCCGTAGCCCGCAAGCCCTGACCCGCAAGCCCAGACCCTGTCATTTACGTTGGCACGCGCCGGTGTCGGTTTGCCGGGGCCGGTCTTCTGGCGACGGGGGTGCTCTCGGCGCTCGCGAGCCCCGCATCGGCGCGCGAGGGCTCCGTTCGGCTCGGGGGCTCTCGCGCGGCCCAGGTCAGGGGGCCCGGAGGTCGGCCGCTTGAGCTCGGGCTCGGGTGGCGGTGGCCTTGTCACCCAGGGCTTCGGATATCTGGGCGTGTTTGAGCCAGTTGAAGGGGCTGGAGGGGCGGACGTTGATGCGTTCGCTGACCAGGACGCGGGCCAGGTCCAGGCGGCCGGCGCGCAGGGCGGCCTCCAGCAGGGTCTTCTGGACGACGTCGCGCTGCGCGTGGCTGCCGCCGAAATCGTTGACGTGGTGCCTGATCGGCGCCAGGAGGTCGACGGCGGTGGCGTGGTCGGCGCGGCCGAAGGCCAGCAGGGCGCGGCAGACCGGCAGGCCGACGCGGGCGGTCATCGCCTGGTTGGTGACGTGGGGGAGCGGGCGGGTGAGGTAGGCCTCGCGGTCGGCGATCAGGCGTTCGGCCTCGGCGAGGCGGCCGGCGCCGACGAACGCCATCACGGCGTGCATGTCGTTGAACGAGTAGAACGGCTCCTGAACCTTGGGGGCCCAGGCGTCGGCCAGGGCCGTCCACCGGGCGGTCTGGTCGCCGCCATCCAGGAGGACGCGCCACAGGAGGGCGGCGGCGTCCAGCATCTCCATCGCGGCGCCCGCCGACCCGGGGTTGTGGAGGACGGCGTCGTAGATCTCCAGCGCGCGGGCCGTGTCGCCGGACTCCAGGGCGTAGAGGGCGTAGTGCCACCACGCGTGGACGTTGAGGAACGTGCCCGTCGACCAGTCGGGGAGGCGGTCGTCCATGTAGGCGGTCCCGTGCCGGAAGCGGCCCTGCATCTCGTACGTGTGCACGACCGCGTGGACGCCCCAGACGTCCCGGGGGTTGAGCTTGACCGCGCGGAGGCCGACCTCCTCCGACCGGTCGTAGTGCCCGGACTCCTCCAGGCCGAAGGCGTACATGCCGAGCAGGTGGCCGTAGTGCCGGTCGCCGGTGCTCCAGGCCGTCAGCGCGCCGCCGATCCGGTCGCGCAGCGCGCGGGCGTCGCCGGTGAAGAAGTCGATCTGGTGCCCGACGAAGAGGGCCAGGACGTCGCGCGGGTACTCCTCGCCGATCCGCGCCAGGAGGCGGCCGCAGCCGAGGAAGTCACCCGCGAAGAGCCGTTCCACCGCCGCGATGTGGGCGCGCTCGCGCGGGAGGAGGGCGGAGACGTCCACGCGCGAACGGAACTCCCCGAACCGGGCCGAGGCGGCGCGGGCGTCGTCGGGCTCGGTGGTCAGCAGCCCGAGGTAGGCGGCCAGGACGTTGCCCAGCGGGAAGCCGGGGTCCTCGTCGAGCGCCGCGCGCGCCTCGGCGTCGACCTCGGCGCGGAAGTGCAGCAGTTCGTGGATCGCGGCGTCGTAGTGATCGAGGGCCGCGCGGTGGCCGGCGCTGACGGTCAGCCCGTGCTCGTCGGTGCTCATGGACGTTCGACGTCCGCCCAGGCCGACACCATCGAGCTCCCTTCACGAGGACGTTCAGACTTACACGCGATCGCCGACGCGGGCAAGCAGGTCCCCGCCAGGTCAGGGGGCGGGCCGCGCGGTGCGCAGCGCCGGAAGGCGGTACGTGAGGGGGGCGCGGGCGGTATCGGGAGTTATTCTTGTCGCGATTTCAACTTCGTCGACGGAGGCGGTTGCGGTGAGTTCTGGACCGCTGAGAATCGGCGTCATCGGCTGCGCGGACATCGCCTGGCGGCGCACGCTCCCGGCACTGGCGGGCCACCCGGACGTGCGGGTCACGGCGCTCGCCAGCCGCGACCCGGAGCGGGCGAGGCGTTTCGCCGAACGTTTCGGCGGCGAGCCGGTGACCGGATACGAGGCGCTGCTGGACCGCGCCGACCTCGACGCGGTGTACGTGCCGCTGCCGGCGAAACTGCACGCGCGGTGGGTGGAACGGGCGCTGCTGTCGGACCGCCACGTGCTGGCGGAGAAGCCGCTGACGGCGTCCGCCGAGGAGACCGAGACGCTGGTCGGCCTGGCCGCCTCGCGCGGGCTGGCGCTGCTGGAGAACTTCATGTTCCTCTGCCACTCCCAGCACGCCCGCGTCAGCGACCTGGTCGCGCAGGGCGCCATCGGTGAACTTCGCACCCTCACGGCCGCGTTCGCGTTCCCGCCGCCGGCCGACGGCCACAACATCTACAAGCCCGACGTCGGCGGCGGGGTGCTGACCGACGCCGGCGTCTATCCGCTGCGCGCCGCCCAGTTCCACCTGGGGCCCGGCCTCCAGGTGCTCGGCGCCCATATGAACGTCGACGAGCGCCGCGGCGTCGACGTGGCAGGGACCGCGCTGCTGGTCGCCCCGGGCGGGCAGACCGCCCATCTGACGTGGGGTGCGGAACGGTCGTACCGGTCGCGGTACGAGCTGTGGGGGAGCACCGGGCGGATCGAGGTCCCGTGGGCCTTCACCCCGCCGGCGGCGCACCGCCCGGTCATCCGGATCGAACGCCAGGACCACGTCGAGGAGCTGACCCTGCCCGCCCAGGACCACTTCGCCGCCGCGGTGGACGCCTTCGTCGCGCGCGTCCGCGACGGCGTGCCCTCCGTGCTGGAGGGGGAGGCCGTGCTGTCCCACGCCCGCCTGGTCGACCAGGTGAGGCGCCGGGCGCTGGCGCCGGGCGGCGGCCCGGACGAGGTGGATCCTGACGGGCGGGAGAGGCCGATGGCCTCCACCAACGGCGGCTCTCGCGGTAAGAAGTGATTGGACCGCCCCTCATGCGCGAGACCGCCTTTCCGCCGCCTGAGCGCGAGGGCTTTAGCGGCGGTATTCGTGGAGGGCGAGGGTGGTGGTCCAGGTGAAGATGGCGATGATGGCGGCGGTGAAGACGAGGTTGGTCCAGACGGCGCCGCCGCCGGTGGCGATGACGACGAAGCCGGCCAGGAAGAAGATCGCGGTGACGCGGCTGTAGACGGGGGCGAAGCGGCGGGCCATCAGGTAGCAGGCGATGGCCAGGCAGAGGAAGCCGACCCCTGAGGTGGCGAGGTGCAGGGTGCCGGCCAGGGTGACCTGCCCGGGGCCTTCGGGGGTGCCGGCGGGGAAGCCGTTGCCGGGGTCGGCCTTGAAGATCCCGGCCCCGATCATCCCCAGGCCCATGGCGGCGACGAGCCTGGCGGCGGGGGCGCCGTTGCGGTGCAGGCCGGTCCCGAAGAGGATGATCATGAGGCCCGTGCCGATGAGGTTGGCGGTCTGGATCCAGCCCCAGGGGCCGTTGGCGAGCAGGCTCCACTGGTGGTGGGTGAAGCTGAAGCCGTCCCTGGCCAGGCCCTGAAGGACCGAGGTCGTGACGTAGACGGGGCCGGCGATGACGCCGTAGCCCAGCAGCGACAGGGTGATCTTGGTGGCCAGGTCGCGGTCGCAGGCGGCGGGGGTGAGGGTCGCGGTCATGGGTCTGTCCTCCCTGGAAGCGGGCCGGTCCTTCCGGTCCTTCATCCAGGCCTCGAACGGCGCGCCCCGGATCCGACAGCTCCCCGCGAATTCTTCTGAGAAGTTTTCGGTTGCGTACGCTGCTTCCGAAAGGCAGGTGACATGGGGGTCGACTCCCGCCTTGCGATCTTCTCTCCCGTGGGCAGCACCGCCCGCGTCGACGTCGTGGTCCGCAGGCTCGCCGACGCGATCGCGCGGCGGTGGGGAGGCTGGTCGGACTCCGGCTCCAGGACTGACCTCCTGGCCTGGACCCATGACCATCATCGAGCGCGTCACCAGCTTCGCCGACCGCGTCTTCGACACCCTCACCACCGTGCGCGACGCCACCGCGACCCTGGCCAGGGGACGCGAGCTGCGCTCCGCCGAACCTCGCCGAGCTGAGGCCGCTGCTGTTCGGCGGCCTCGGCCCGCTCATCCGCGGCCTCGGCTTCATCGCCCTGCCCGGCCTGCTGCCCGACGCACCCTGGTACCTCGAGTGGTGGCAGTACGACCCCGACGGCCGCCCGGCCAAGGCGGCACGTTCAGCGGGGTCGCGAGCGGGGTCGCGGCGGCCGACGTGTTCGTCAGCTCCTTCGAGTGCCATCTGCTGCCGGCGCTGAAGACCGCGCCCGCCACCGCGTTCGTCACCCGACCAGAACGCCCGCTAAAACGCACCTCGACAAACCGAACATGATCGTCCCCCTGATCGCCAGTTGACCGAATCGACCCCGTTTCGCATCGTACGAAGGGCCCACGCCCAGGCCCCACCCACCGCTGACTACCTCCGGCCAGCCCCCGTTGAACCCACCCCCCACCCCATCCGTCCGCCCGAATCCCGCCGAGCATGGTCGGGCTGAGCGTCGGGTCGTCTCGGTGGCTGGTTGAGGATTCATGTAGTGGCGTGTTCACGCCATGTGGTTGGGCGCTGACTGGGGGCGATGGAGCATGGGGGAGGAGGCGGCTCACCGGGAGGTCCACCGGGCTGTACCGGGTCGCCGTAACGCTCTCGTTCCGAAGGAGTCAGCATGCGCTCCGTTCAGCGCTCATCTCCGCGTCCGTTCGCCCGGGCCGGGATCATGGTCATGGCCGCCGCGGTGGCCGTGCCGGTCTTCGCCGCGGCGGCGCCGGCCGAGGCCCGGCGAGTTCATACCTGTGTCGAGCACGCGCTGGGCACGACGTGGTGGTGCAAGCACTACCGCCACACGCCTCTCTACAAATACCCGAGGCCCAGCTCGGTCCAGGTCGCGACGACCGGGCCGTACATGGAGGGCTTCTTCTCCTGCCGCGTCGACGACGGCGGCGCGAGCGGAAGCCCGCTCCACCCGAACCGGTGGCTCTGGCACACCGAGCTCGGCGGCTGGCTCCCGGACGGCAAGATCGGCAGCGAGACCGACCCGGTCCGGCCATGCTGAGGCCCGCGCGCGCCCGAGGAGCCGTCATGAGCCTGCTACTGGCGATCCTGCCCGCGGCTCCGGCGATATCGGCCGAGACCTCGAACGGCCCGGCCTGCCGGGCCGCTATCACCTATGCCCACGAGACGAACCGTGAGGCCACCGTCCGGGTCGAGGAGAACCGGCTGAGGGAGGCGGCGGATCTCAACCAGTCCACCCTCGACAGGATCCGGCAGGCCCTCGCCGTCTGCCCGGGGCAGGTTCACGACCTGCTGGACAGGGCGACCTCCCTGGTCCGCACCGCCCACTACGTCAACTCGCAGGGAATGAGCGGAGCCCTCCCGGCCCAGAACGAGGCCGGCTGGACGCTCCAGGAGGCGCACAGGAAGGTCGGCTGAGCACGCGGCCCCGAGGTCGTGATGGTGGCCGTCAGTCGCGGCCGACGACGCCGTTGTCGTAGGCGAAGATGACCGCCTGGACGCGGTCCCGGACGCCCAGCTTGGTGAAGATGCGTCCGCCGTGCGTCTTCACCGTGGCCTCGGAGATGACCAGGTGGGCGGCGATCTCGCCGTTGGACAGGCCGTGCGCGATGAGCTCGAGCACCTCGCGTTCCCGCTCGGTGAGCAGGTCCAGCCGCCTGTCCGCGGCGGAACGTCCGGCCGCCGGGTCGGGGAGGTGGTCGGCGAAGGCGCCGATCAGCCGGCGGGTCACGTTCGGTGCGATGACGGCGTCGCCCGCGGCCACGGCGCGGACGCCGTACATCAGCTCCTGCGGTGTCGCCTTCTTCAGCAGGAACCCGCTGGCGCCGGCACGCAGCGCCGCGTGGACGTACTCGTCCAGGTCGAAGGTGGTGAGCACCAGGCACCGGGTGGGGATGCCCTCGACGACGATCTGCCGGGTGGCCTCGATGCCGTCGCACTCGGGCATGCGCACGTCCATGAGCAGCACGTCCGGCTGCAGCGCGCGGGCCATGGACACCGCCTGCCGCCCGTTCTCGGCCTCGCCGGTCACCACCAGGTCCGGCTGCGATTCCAGCACCATCCGGAAGCCCATGCGTATCAGGGGCTGGTCGTCGGCCAGCAGCACGGTGGTCGTCATCCGGGCACCGCCCTCCCGCCGGAGCCCTCGGAGAGAGGCGGCGCCGGATCGGCGTCGTCGAAGGTCAGCCGCGCGGCGACCCGCCAGCCCGGTCCGGTACGGGGACCGGCCTCGACGCTGCCGCCGTAGGCGCCGACCCGTTCGGCCATCCCCACCAGGCCGTGGCCGCCGGTGCCGTCGGGACCGGTGCGCGGCCACCGCCGCAGCGCCCCGTCATCGGTGACCTCCAGTTCGACGCCGTGCGGCGGGTAGCGCAGGCGCAGCTCGATCCGGGCGGCCGGTCCGGCGTGCTTCAGCGTGTTGGTGAACGCCTCCTGCACGATCCGGTACACCGCCAGGCCGGCGCCGGGGCTCCAGCGGCCGGGCATGCCCTCCTGGGTGACCGTGACCTCGGGACCGGCGGCGCGCACCTGCTCCACCAGTTCGTCGAGATCGGCCAGGCCCGGCTGCGGGGCGTTGCCGCCGGACGGATCGGCGGTACCGTTCCGCAGCAGGTCGAGCAGGTGCTGCATCTCGTCCAGGGCCTGCCGTCCGGTGGCCGCCACGTTGTGCATCACCGTGGCCGCCCGTTCCGCGTCGTCGGTGGCCGTGAGCGCCGCGCCGTCGGCCAGGGCGACCATGACGGCCAGGTTGTGGGCGACGATGTCGTGCATCTCCCGGGCGATGCGCTCGCGTTCGGCGGCCACCGCCAGCCGGGCCCGCTGCTCGCGGTCGCGTTCGAGCTGCCGCGCACGTTCGGCCCGCTGGTCGAGGTAGGCGCGCCGGCTGCGCAGGTTGGTGCCGGCCAGCGCGGTGACGGCGGTCAGCGGGGCGAGGCCGAGGATCTTCGCCCACGTCAGCTCTCCCGCCGCCCAGCCCCACAACAGCGCGGTCTCGGCGAGCCCGGCGACCACCAGCGACTGCCAGCGCGGCCGGTGGCGGGCAAGGGTGTACAGCGCCGCCAGCGGGGCCAGCAGCAGGTACGGCCCTTCGACGGCCAGCGGGTAGAAGGAGACCCCGGCCAGTACGGCCACCGCCCAGAAGACCGTCAGCGGCGCTCGGCGCCGCCACACCAGCGGGATGTGGACGGCGACGACGCACAGCCAGCCGAGCACGCCGGTCCGGCCGCCCGCGACCGCGAGGCTGGTCACGGCGAGCCCGGCGGCCAGGCCGGCGTCGGCGATCTGCGGCCGTCGCGCGACGAGGGCAGGGATCGGGATCATCGTCTTGCGAGTGTCACACGTCCCGTGCACGCAGGACCACCGCGCCCGCGGCGAGGGTGAGCACGATGTAGACCGCCAGCGCGGCGCCCGCCGCACCGGGGGCGAGGAGGTCCGTCTGCGCCGAGCCGGTGTCCAGCGTGTAGACCGCCTCGGCGGCCAGGCCGGGGTGCAGGGGGAGCACCGCGTCGCGTACCGGCTCGGGCACCGCCAGCGCCAGCAGTGCCGGAGCCACCAGCATGACGCCGACGTAAGTGGTCAGCGCGCCGGCGGTGTGCCGGATGACGGTGGCCAGCCCGAGGCCGACCAGGGCCAGCGCCACCACGGTCAGCGGGCCGGTGAGGACGGCGCGCAGCGCGCCCTCGTCGCCCAGGCCGGCACCGTGCTCGCCGGCGACCGCCTGGCTCACCAGGAACGACACCAGGCAGACCACCAGCATCACCGGGGCGATGACCACGGTCATCGCCAGTGCCTTGGCCCACAGCAGCGGCAACCTCCGCGGCACCGCGGTCAGGCTCGACGTGATCGACCCGGACGCGTACTCGCCGGTCATCTGCATCATGCCGAGCACCACGATGATCAGCGAGCCCAGGTGCAGGGCGTCGAAGGCGGTGTCGATGGCGGCGGCGGTCGAGGGCTCGACCTCGCCGCCTTCGACGTCGGAGGCGTAGACGGCGGCGAAGGTCGCGGCCAGGCCGATCAGGGCGAGGCTCACACCGGCCAGGACGAACCAGGTGGAGCGCAACGACCACAACTTCGTCAGTTCCGATCGGAACACCCGGGGCAGGGTGACCCGGTGCGCCGCGCCGGGCGCGTCGAGGGTGGTCATGCGGCGCTCCTCTCGGCGGGCCGGTACTCCAGCGCGTCACGGGTGAGCTCCATGTACGCCTCCTCGAGCGAGGCCCGCTTCGGTGTCAGTTCGTGCAGCGCGATACCGCCTGCGGCGGCCAGCGCGCTGATCCGTTCGGCCGGCAGGCCGTGGACCTGCAGCACACCGCGTTCGGCACTGGCGACCGTCGCGCCGCGGCCGATCAGCAGGTCGTGCAGGTCGCCGGCCCGTGGGGAACGCACGATGACGGTGCCGGTGTCGACGCGGGCGATGAACTCCTCGACGGTGGTATCGGCGAGCAGGCGGCCGCGGCCGATGATGACCAGGTGCTCGGCGGTGACGGCCATCTCGCTCATCAGATGGCTCGACACCAGGACGGTGCGGCCCTGCCCGGCCAGGTCCTTGAGCAGGGTGCGGATCCACAACACACCGTCGGGATCCAGGCCGTTGACCGGTTCGTCGAGAATGATCACGTCCGGATCCCCGATGAGCGCCGCGGCGATGCCGAGCCGCTGGCCCATGCCGAGCGAGAACGACCCGGCGCGGCGCCGGGACGCCTCGCCCAGGCCCACCATGCCCAGCGTCTCGTCCACGCGGCCGGCGGGGATCCCGTGCGTCCGCGCCAGTGCGAGCAGATGGTTGCGGGCCGTCCGGCCCCGATGGACCGACCTGGCCTCCAGCAGCACTCCGACCTTCCGCAACGGCGCACCGTAGGCGGCGTAGTCGCGGCCGTCCACCGTGGCGGTGCCGCCGGTGGGACGGTCCAAGCCGACGATCATGCGCATCGTGGTGGACTTGCCCGCGCCGTTCGGGCCGAGGAAGCCGGTGACCTGGCCGGGCCGCACGGTGAAGGACAGCTCTCGCACGGCGGTCTTGGGGCCGTAGCGCTTGGTCAAACCGTTGATTTCGATCACCAGGGCAACGCTACGGACGTGTTCCGCCGGCCGGAACGGACCGCGGTCTGATCCTCACTGTCGCGCCGATACGACTTTCGTCGTACAGAACGCCGGCGAAGAAGGCGACGCCCGCGGCCCCGCCGCCACGCCCTTCGCGACGCCTGCCGGAACGTGCCGCCGGCGCCCCGTGCGGGGCGACAGAAAAGATCTTGGAAGCTGTGCAATCCGGGGCGAGGCGGGCGACGAATGGGGAACGTGAGGCGACCGGCGACGGCCGGTCGCGGTTCCCCCACCACCCGACGAACACGACGAGATGACGCGCCGGGAGGTCGGATGACCGGCGCCGGAGGTGACATGCGAGAGTCGTCCAAGACCGCCATGGGAGTGCCGCTCTCCCGCGCCCAGCGCCTGTTGTGGAACATCGGGCAGCTGCCCGGCGGCGGCAGCACCGCCTACAACGTCCACGTCGCCTGGGATCTGCGCGGCCCGCTCGACGCCGACCTGCTGGCCGAGGCGGTGGAACGTGTCTACCGGGCCAATCCGGCGCTCCACACACGTTTCGTGGACGGCGGCGACGGAGTCGTCCAGGTGCCGGCTCCGGACCCGCGCTGGAAGGTCGAGCGGGGGAGGACGGCCGAGGCGGAGCTGGCGGCGAGCTTCCGGCGCGAGGCGGCCCGGGAGTTCGACCTGGCCGGCGGGCAGGTCTTCGTCGCCCGGCTGCACCAGGTCGGCGACGAGCACCACGTCCTGGAGTTCAACATGCCGCACCTGCTCGCCGACGGCTGGTCGATGGGGCTGGTCTGGGACGCCGTGCGCGCGCACTACCTGGGGGAGGAGCCGGCCGAGTTCACCGTCCGCCACCCGGTCGACTGGGAGAGCGACGCCGACACCGACGCCTGGTCGGCGCGGCTCGCCGACGTGGAGCCGCCGTCCGTGCCCGTGCGGCTGCACGGCGGCGGCGCCACCGGAGAAGGGGCGTTCCTGGCCGGAAACCTGTCCGCCCGAACCGCCGCTGCGGTACGGGACGTCGCGCGAGCCGGCGGGGTCACCCGTTTCACCGTCCTGCTCACGACGTACGTGATCGCGCTCAGCCGCTTCACGGGGCGGCCCGACGTGGTGGTGAGCACCCCTTACGCCAACCGGCGGCGTACCGAACTCCAGCAGGCGGTGGGCTACTTCGTCAGCATGTTGCCGCTGGCGCTGCGGGTCGAGGGGGAGCGGTCGTTCGCCGAGCTGGCCACCGCGGTGTTCGACGAGACCCGCTGGGCGATGGCGCGGCCCGACATCGACATGGACCGCCTGCTGCGCGGTCTCGATCATGACGGCGGACGGACGCACAACCCCTTGCAGCACTTCGTCTTCGCCTGGCAGGACGGCGTCGGCGGCAGCGACCTGGGCGACATCCGCGTCGAGCCGGTGCCTCAGGCTCCCGCGCAGGTGAAGTTCCCGCTCTCCCTGCTCTTCATCCCGCGCGGTGAGGACCTCTCCTTCAAATGGGAGTTCGATCCCGAGGTGATCGCCCCCTACGCGGTGGAGTCCCTGTCCCGCGTCTTCCAGCACCTGCTGGAACGGCTGACGGCCTCCACCGGGACACCGGTCGGCTCCGTGCCTTCGACGTCGGTCCAGGAGAACGGATCCGTGCGGGGGCAGGCTCTTTCCGAGGGAGCCGATGAGCCCGCCTGCGACGACCTCCGGACCCGCTGGGAGCGCACCGCCGCGGAGCACGGGCACCGGACGGCGTTGCGGCAGGACGCCCGCAGCCTGACCTATGCCGAGCTGGACGAGCGGTCGAACGCCCTGGCGGCGGCGTTGCAGGACCTGGGCGTACGGGACGGGGAGTTCGTCGGGCTCAGCGTGCGGGACGGCCTCGACCGCGCCGTCGCGGTCGTGGGCATCATCAAGGCCGGTGCCGCGTATGTGCCGCTCAGCGCGCACTGGCCCGGCGACCGGCTGAGCGGCCTGTGCGCACGGCTGGACATCAAGGCGGCGGTGACGGAGGACGGCTCGGCCCTGGTGCCGGGCGTGGCGGCCGTCCCCGTCGGGCAGCCGCCGGGACGCCGTCCCTCCCCGGTCGAGCGGACCGTGGACAGCGCGGCCTACGTGAACTTCACCTCCGGCACGACCGGCGAACCCAAGGCGATCGTGTGCACCGACCTGGGGGTGGTGCGGCTGGTGACGGGCCAGGAGTTCGCCGCGCTGGACGAGGACCTGGTGATGCTCCAGGCCGCCCCCGCCGACTTCGACGCCTACACCTTGGAGCTGTGGGGCCCGCTGCTCAACGGCGGAACCTCCGTCTCTCCCGCGGGCGAGGGGCCGCTCACGCCCGCCCGGCTGCGCACGGCCGTGAGCGGGCAGGGCGTCACCACCGCGTGGTTGACCTCGGCGCTCTTCAACACCCTCGCCGACCTGGACGTGGAGTGCTTCGCGGGGCTGGAGACCCTGCTGGTGGGCGGGGACGTCGTGTCGCCCCGGCACGTCGCGAAGGTCCACCGGCACCACCCGGGCCTGAGGATCGTCAACGGCTACGGCCCGACGGAGAACACCACCTTCACCACCTGCTACCGCGTTCCCCGGGACTGGCCGGCGGACCGGCCGGTGCCGATCGGCCGCCCCATCCGCGGCGGTGGCGTGCAGGTGTGGGACGACCGCCGCCGCGCCCTCCCGCCGGGGTTCGTCGGTGAGCTGGTGGCCACGGGAGCCGGGGTGGCGCAGGGTTACCACGGCGACGGGACCGACGCCCGGTTCACCAACGTGTTCGAGGACGGCGAGTGGATCCGCGCCTACCGCACCGGTGACCTGGGCTACGCCGATCCCGACGGCTGCCTGCACTACCTGGGACGGCACGACGGCCAGGTGAAGGTCAACGGCCGCAGGCTCGACCTGTCAGGCCTGGAGCACGTCCTGCGCGGACATCCCCGCGTCGACGACGCCGCGGTGCTGGTCGTCGCGGGTGCGCAGGGACAGGCGCTCGTCGCCGCGGTCACCGGGGACGCGGCACCGGAGGCGGGCCTGGCCGACTGGCTGCGGGCGCGGATCCCCTCGTTCCAGATGCCCGACCGGCTCGTCCCGCTGGAACGCCTGCCGCTGACGGCCAACGGCAAGGTGGACCGCAGGCGGCTGGCGCGTCTGGTGGCCGGGCCGCAGGAGCCGGGGCCGGCGCGGGCGCTCACACCGCACGAACGGACCCTCGCCGAGGTGTGGTCCGCGCTGCTCGGCACCCCGGTCACCACCCCGGACGCCCACTTCTTCCGGCTCGGCGGCAACTCGCTGATGTCGATGTCCGTCCAGGCCATGGTCGAGGAACGGACGGGGGCGTACCTGCCGGCGGCGACCGTCCTGGGGCGGCCGGTGCTCTCCCACCTCGCGGCGGCGCTGGCCGAGGCGGGGCCTGCCGCGCCGGCGGAATCGCCCCGTCAGGAGGCCGTCCCCGCGGAGCCGGAGGGCGGCCTCCCTCCTTTGGTGCCGCTCAGCCGCGAGCAGCACCGGCTGTGGTTCCTGCACCAGGTCGATCCCTCGTCCGCGTACAACATCCCGCAGCTCTTCGAACTGCCCGGGGACCTGGACGCCGACCGGCTGGAGGACGCGCTGCGGGAGGTCCTCCGCAGGCACCCGGTGTTGCGATCGGTCGTCCAGGAGACCGGCGACGAGCCGATGGCGCGGGCCCTCGACCCCGGCGACTGGTCGCTCCGGCGGATCACGGAGCCGGACACGGCGCGCGCCGTCGCCCGCGAGGCCGGGCACGTCTTCGCCCTCGACCGTGAGATCCCGTTGCGGGCCGTGCTGCTCCATGGCGCGGGCGATGCGCGACGGCTCATGCTGACGATCCACCACATCGCCTTCGACGGGCACTCGTTCGGGCCGTTCCTCGACGAACTCGGCGCGCTCTGCGCCGGCCGCGCCCTCCCGGCGCCGGCGCACGTCTTCGCCGATGTCGTCCACCGGCAGCGCACCCCCGGCCACGCACGCGAGGTCGCGGCGGCTCTCGATCACTTCGCCGAACGCCTCGCCGGTGCGCCGCTGGAAGGTGCGCTGCCCGGCGAAGGCGACGGAAGCGGAGTGGGAGTCGTGCGGGTCCGGCTCTCCCGAAGGCAGGTCGCGCGGGCGGCGGAGTTCGCCCGGAACGAAGGGGTGAGCGAGTTCGCCTTCTGGCTGTGCGCCGTCGCGGTGGTCCTGGCCCGGCTGAGCGGGGAGAACGACCAGGTCATCGCGACGCCCGTCGCCAACCGGCAGCGCGGGGAGTTCCGCTCGGTCGTCGGGTTCCTGGCCAACACCCTGCCGGTGCGGGTGACGGTGAACGAGCGGACGCCGTTCGGCGATCTGCTCCGCGCGGCGTTCGACCGGCTGACCGGGGATCTCGCGCACCAGTCGTGCCCGCTGGACGAGCTGGCGGCCCGGCTCGGCGTCGCTCCCGAGCGTGGCCGGCCGCCCCTCAGCCAGGTGCTGCTCGTCGTGGCGACGCACCGGCGGCACGGCGGTGCCGGCGCGAACGCCTGGAAATCCCGTCCCGTGATGCCCGGCGCGGCGAAGTATCCGCTGTCGATCGCCGTCTCCGCCGCCGGCGGCGAGGACGCACTCGTCGTGGAGTACGGCCGGGACAGGTACGACGAGGCCCAGATGGCCGCGCTCGCCGCCGCGCTGGAACGGACGGTCGACCACCTCCTGGCCCAGGCCGGCATCCCGGTCGGCGACCTGGTCCTCCGCCGAGTCGAATCCCGCCCGGAGACGGGGCCGGTCGCCGAAGCCTTCGTGCCCATCACCGAGCACATCGCCCGCCAGGCGGCGCACCGGCCGGACACGACGGCCGTCCACAACGGGAACGGTCTCGACTACGCCACCGTGTGGAGCCGCGCCGGGACCTATGGAGCCGCGCTGGCGTCGCGCGGGGTGGGGCGCGGAAGCCGGGTGGCGGTGCTGATGCGGCGCACCGAGACCCTCCCGATCGTCCTCCTCGGCGTCCTCCTGTCGGGAGCCGCCTACGTGCCGCTCGACCCGGCGTACCCCGCCGCCCGGCTGGCGTACACGCTGAAGGACTCGGCGCCCGACGTGATCCTCACCGACCTGCCCTCCCTGCCACCGGACCTGGAGGCCGGCGCGCCCGTCATCCCGGTCGCGCTCCTGGCGGGGGAGCCGCGGGACCCGGGATGGCGGCGGGCCGTGCCGGAACCCGACGACCCGGCCTATGTGATCTACACCTCGGGGTCGACCGGCCGTCCCAAGGGCGTGGTGGTCCGGCACGAGGGCGCGCACTGGCTGCGGCACTGGGCCGAGGGGACCTACACCGACCACGACCTGCGGCACGTCTTCGCCGGGACGTCCGTCTGCTTCGACCTCTCCGTCTTCGAGATCTTCGTGACCTGGTCGCTGGGCGGCGGTCTGCGCCTCGCGGAGAACGTGCTGGAGCTCGCGGCCGGCGGCGCGGGGGTCACCCTGATCAACACCGTGCCCTCGGTGTGGGAGGAACTGCTCGAGCACTTCGTTCCGGCGCCGTCCGTGCGGGTGCTCAACCTGGCCGGCGAGCCGCTGCGCCGCACGCTCGTGGAGAGGACCGCGGCGGTCGCGCCCGCCGTCCGGCTGTTCAACCTCTACGGCCCCACCGAGGACACCACCTACTCCACCGCCGCGCAGGTGCCCTGGGAGGGGACGGGGCCGGTGCCGATCGGCACGCCCGTGCCGGGCACGACCGCCTACGTGCTCGACGGCGCGGGCCGTCCCGTCCCGGACGGCTTTCCCGGCGAGCTTTACCTGGCGGGGCGCAAGCTTGCCGCCGGGTATCTCGGCCGGCCCGAGCTCACCGCGGAACGGTTCGTGCCCGACCCCTTCGGCGGTGGCCTGATGTACCGCACCGGCGACCGGGTGCGCACCGGACCGGACGGCTCGCTGATCCACCTGGGGCGCCTGGACGACCAGTGCAAGATCCGCGGTTTCCGCGTCGAGCCGGGCGAGGTCGAACGGGTGCTCGCCGAGCATCCGCACGTCGCCGAGATCTGCGTGGTGCCGCGGGACGCGGGCACTCCGCGAGCACGGCTGGTCGCGTTCCTCACCGGAACCGCCGCCGCGCCGGACATCGCCGACCTGGAGGCGTGGGCCGCGCACCGCCTGCCCGCGCACATGGTCCCGTCGGTCTTCGTCCCGCTCGACCGGCTGCCCCGCAACCCCTCGGGCAAGGCCGACCGGGCGGCGCTCGCGGTGCGGCCGCTGCCCGAGGCGCGGCCGCGAGGCCGGGCGGCACCGGACGGCCGGGTGGCGCCGGCCGGACCGCTGGAGTCCTGGCTGGTCGAACGGTTCGCCGCGCTCTCCGGAGCCGGCGGGGTGGGCGCCACCACCCGCTTCGCGGCGGTCGGCGGTGACGCCGCGGTGGCCGAAGCCCTGGCCGCCGAGGTGCTCCGCGCCCACGGCGTCCCGCTCTCGCTCAGGGACGTCCTGGACCACCCCACTCCACGCGCCCTGGCCGCCATGGTGCAGCGGCGGCTCGATGACGCCGGTCCGGGGAGCGACACGCTCCTGATCTGACCCGCCCGGGTGGGCGCCCGCCGTCCCGAAGCCGACCAATCCGCTGAGAGGCACATCCATGTTCGCCTGGAACGATTCCCCCGCCGATCGTTGTCTGCTCTACCTCGACACCCGCGAGCTGCCGAACGAACGGGAGGCACAACTCCGCGCCGCGCTCGACCAGGGATACCGCCTCGCCGTCGCCACCCCCACCCCCGGCGCCTACCGCGGCCATCCGCTCACGCACCTGATCGAGGCGCCGGTGGGCGACTACGACAAGGCGGAGGAGGTGATCATCGACTATCTGGACCGCCATGGCGTCACCGTGGACGGCGTCGTGGCCTGGAAGGACCGCGAGGTCGAGCTGGTCTCCCGGCTCGGCGCGCGGCTCGGGCTCCCCGCCACGAGCCCGGCGGCCGCGGTGAACGTCCGCAACAAGGTGCGCACCCGCCTCGTCCTGGACGGCGTCGAGGGTGCGAACCCCCGTTACGCGGTTGTCCGGGGGGAGGAGGAGCTGGCCGCGGCGGTGGCCGAGGTGGGCACTCCCTGCCTGCTCAAACCCGCCGGCAACTCCGGAAGCCGGGGGATCCGGCGCATCGCCGACCCGGCCGAGGCGGCCACGGTCTACCGGGAGTTCCGGTCCCACAACGGCGCCCAGACGGGGGAGATGTTCCACTACTACGCGGACGCGGTCCTGGTGGAGGAGGAGCTCCAAGGCACCGAGCACTCGGTCAACGGCGTCGTCACCGGCGGTCGCGTGATCACACTGGCCGTCGCCGACAAGCTCTTCGACCGCTCGCTGCCCCTGCAGTACCAGAACATCGTGCCCTCCCGTCTCCCCGAGCCGGTCCGGGAGGAGGCGCTCGACGTCGTCCGCCGGGCCGTCACCGCCCTGGGCATCGACCACTGCGGCTTCCACGCCGACGTCATGGCGACCGGCGACGGCGTGCGGATCCTCGAGGTCGGCGGGCGCCTGGGCGGAGAACTGATCAACTCTCATCTGATCCCGCTGGCCCAGCCCGGTCTGAGCCCGTACCGGGCGCTGCTCGACCTGGTGCAGGGCCGCTGCCCGCTGGAGCACGACGACTACACCGGGCGCTTCCAGGGCTTCGCCGCCTCCCGTGTGCTGATGCCGCCCGGCTTCGGGGTGCTCGACCGCGTCGAGGGCGTCCAGGACGTGCGCCGCGATCCGCGGTGCCGGGACGTCATGCAGCTGTACGGCCCGGGGCAGGAGATGGTGCCCCCGCACGTCCGGTTCAAGGCGTACGAGATCGGCTACCTCGTCGCCCAGTGCGGGCCGGACGAGGACATCGACGCGGCGCTCGCCGACCTGCTGGGACGCCTGACCATCACCGTGACCAAGGCGGATGCGATCGAACGGGGGAAGAGGCTTCATGTCGGATGACGATCGTCTCGTCCACGATCTCCTGACCGCGCTCCAGGAGCGCTCGGTGAGCGTGCGCGTCCAGGACGGGAACCTGCGGCTCGACGGCCCGGTGGCGGCGCTGCCGCGGGAGATCCTGGACTTGCTGCGAACCCGCAAGCCGGCCGTGCTCGCAATGCTCTCCCGCGTGCGGAGCCGGATCGAGCGGCTCGGTGAGCCCGTGCGCCCGCCCCTCGGCCCGCTCTCGCCGGCCCAGCGGGCCGCGCTGGCGGCCGAGCCGGATCCGGGTGCGGCCCGCGCCGTGCTGGCACAGGGCGTTCACTGCGCGGGCGGCGTGGAGACGGAGAAGCTGCGCGCGGCGTTCGGGGAGCTCCTCCTGCGGCACGACGTTCTGCGGGCCGTCGTCGTGGCGGACGGCGACGGGCGGGGCCACCGGTTGTCGGCCGCGGACCCCGAACGGCTTCCGGCCTCGGACATCTCCGCCCGACGCGCCGGCACGGTCGACCTGCGCACCGGACCGGCCTTCTCCCTGCACGTCCACGCGGAGGGCGACGGCACCCGGATCGAGCTGGCGGCGCACCCGCTGCTGGCCGACGAGCGGACGCTCTCGCTCGCCCTGGACGAGCTCGCCCGGCTCTACAACGGCGTGGCCGAATCCGCCGAGCCGATCGCGTACACCGAGTTCGTGGAGGCGCAGGCCCGCTACCTCGCTCACCCGGCCACCGCGGCCCGGGGGCCGCGGGGGCCCGGCGCCCGGCGGCGGCGCGGGCCCCCCCGGGGGGGGGGCCCCGCCCCCTTCCCGCCCCCCCCGCCCCCCCCCGCCCCCCCGCCCCCCCCCCGCGGCCGACCTCGCGGCGGCCGACCCCGCGGTGTTCCGGACCCCGGTCCATCAGGCGGAACGGCACACCGCGCCAGGGCCGACCGCCGACGTCTCCCCGATAGCCGCCGAACTGGACTCCACCGTCTCGATCCTGCGCCTGGGCGCCTTCCTCCTGGCGCTGCGACGGCGAGGACGGCACGCGCCCCGCGTCGCCGTGGAGCAGCCCAACCGGGCCGCGGGCCCGTTCGCCGGGGTGCTGGGACCGGTGGCCACGACGGCGCTGCTGCCGGTGCCCGCCGCGGCGACCGTGCGCGGGTTCCTCGCGGCCGTCCGCGATCTGGTCCTGGACGCTCACGAGCATCAGGACCTGCCCGGCGACGTTCCCTCGGGACTGGTTCCCCGGGTGCGTTTCACCGAGCGGCGCGGACCGGTGCCCGGACCGGGCTTCGGTGCGGACGCCGGCACGCTGCTGCCCGCCGAGACCCGGCTGCCCTGCGGAGACCTCGCGTTCTGCCACGTCGACGAGGTGGGGCTGGTCATCGACCACGATCCGGCGGCCGAGCACGCCGCGGCCGCGGCCGAGGTTGCGAGCGTCTACCGCTTTCTGCTGGACCGTCTGGACCGGTGCCTGGACCTGGCTCCCGACGAGCTGCCCGCGAGTCCGGAGGAGGCGCGCCGCGCCGAACAGGCGTGGGCCCGCGAGGCGTCGGCGGTCGACGCCATGCGGGAGATCTTCGCCGACGTGCTGGACCTGGCGGAGGTGGGGCCGCGAGACAACTTCTTCGAGCTGGGCGGCACGTCGCTCTCGGTCGCCCGCGTCGTCTCCCGCGTCGGCAGGCGGTTCGGCACGGCGCCGAGCTTCGCCGACGTCCTCGACCACCCGTGCCCGGCCGCTCTGGCCGAGGTCGTACGCAGGGCGGCCGCGCCGCCCAGGCCGGTCCTGGAGCCTCGGCCGCCGCTGGCCGAGCTGCCCGCCTCCCCGCAGCAGGTCCGCTACTTCCTCACCTACGACATCGATCCCGCCTCCTCCGGGCGGATCACGGTGCTGACGGACGAGTGGGACGACGCCGAGGCGTTCCTGTCCGCCCTGACGGACGTCGTCGCGCGGCACGAACTCCTGCGCACGGGATTCTTCACCGGCCGCTCGGGCGACCTGTGGCAGCGCGTCCTGCCCGCGGCCACGCCCGAGGTGACCGAAGTGCGGCTCGGCGCCGGCGGCCCGGCGGAGCGCAGGGCGGAGCTGGACGCGCTGATGCGGAGCCACGTCTTCGATCTCGCGGCTCCGCCCCTGCTCAGAGTCATGTTCGAACGGCGGACGGACGGTGGAGCCCTGGCGGCGGTCGGCGTGTTCAGCGGAATCCTGGACGCCTACTCCCAAGGCGTCCTCGCGCGGGAGCTGCGGACCGCATACGACAGGGCGCGCGACGCGGCGCGAGGCAGGGCTTACGACGCGGCGCGCGACGTCGCTCGGCGCGGCGCACCGCCGGCGCCGCCCATGCCGGCGCCGTCCCTCCAGTACCAGGACTTCTGCCGATGGCAGCACGACCTGGCGAGCGGGGAGGAGTTCGCTCGCGCACGGGACTTCTGGGAGGAGCGATACCCCACGGATCACCGCGGCTTCCACCTCCCGGCGGCCGGCGGCGAACGTGCCGGGGCCATGCGCGTGTTCCTGCTCGGCGAGGAGCTGAGCGACCGCGCCCGGGACGCGGCCGCCCGCTGCGAATCGAGCCTGTTCGGCTTCCTGCTCGCCAACTTCTTCGAACGGGCGGCGGAGCTGTACGGGCGCGACGACGTCTCGGTGGGCGTGCTCTACCACGGCCGCGAGAACGAGGAGCTCGCCGAGCTCATCGGGTACTTCGTGGACCTGTTCTGCCTGCGCTGCGACGTACGGCGGCCGGGGCACTTTCCCGACCTCGTCAGGCGCGTCAACCAGGAGTTCTTCCGGGCGGTGGACGCCCGCGCCTACCAGTACCAGCACCTGGCCGAGCGCCTGGGCGCCTCCCCGTCCGATCCCGTCTTCCCGGTGACCGGCTTCCACGTCAACAACGTCATCATCCCCGGACGCCGCGAACCGGTCGCGGACGACTTCCGCGAACGGGTGCTCGACCTGCCCTACCGGCCGAAGTTCGACTTCAACGTCTACGTGCACGAGACCGACCGCGGCGTCCTCGTCCGGATGGCGTACGCGACGGCGGTCGTCGACCACGCGGGCGCCGCCGCCTTCGCCGCGGCCTTCACCGCCGGCGTCCGGCGGAACGCCGCCGCCGCCCTGGAGCACGCCGTATGAGCGACGTGACCGGGCCCTACGGGCTCATCGGGATCGGCATCGGCGTCTTCAACCTCTCCCTGGCCGCCCTGCTGGAGGACAACGGCTACCGTGACGCCGTCTTCTTCGACCGCCAGAGCGAGATGACCTGGCACGGCGGGCTGCTCCTCGAATCGTCCGAACTCCAGGTGCACTACCTGAAGGATCTGGTCACCCCGGTCGACCCGACCAGCCGGTTCACCTTCCTCAACTACCTCAGCCAGCGCGGGGTGCTCTACCAGTTCCTCAACAGGCGGGGCGGCGCGGTCAGCCGCAGCCAGTTCCAGCACTACTTCCGGTGGGTCGCCGACGCGCTGCCGACCACACGGTTCAGGTCGGCCGTGCAGCACGTCGAGTTCGACGGGGAGTTGTTCCGGGTCCGCGTCAACGGCGTGGAGCACAGCTCCCGCCACCTGGCGGTCGCCACCGGGCCGCGGCCGACGGTCCCCGACTGCGCCCGCCCCCACCTCGGCGACCGGGTGTTCCACGCCAGCGAGTACCGGCAGCGGCGCGAGGCCCTGCGCGGATCGCGGATCGTGGTGGTGGGCGGCGGCCAGACCGGCGCCGAGGTGGTCCTGGACATCATGGAGAACCTCCCGCACGAACGGCTCGCCTGGTACGGCCGGAGGCTCGCCTTCTCGCAGCTGGAGGACAACTCCTTCATCAACGATCTGTACGTGCCGAGCTTCACCCGCGAGTTCCGCGCGGCGGCCGAGGACAAGCGGCGGGAGCTGCTGGACAGGCTGGCGATGAGCTCGGACGGCATCAGCCAGCGGCTGGTCGACGCCATCTACCGGCTGGCCTACGAGCGCAGCTTCTTCTCCAGCGAGCGCTACGACTACGAGTTCCGGGCCGGGCAGGAGCTCGTGGGGGTGGAGCCGGCCGCCGGCGGCGGGTACGAGCTGACCGTCCGTTCCTGGTTGGACGAACGGCCGCGCACCGAGCGGGTGGACGCGGTCGTCCTCGCCACCGGCTTCGAACCCTCCTCCTGGGACCAGCTCCGCTCGGTGCTGGGGGAGGAGGCGGTGAACGGCAAGGAGCCGTTCCCGCCGGTGGGGCAGCACTTCGAGGTCCAGTGGCCGCACCAGGAGACCAACAGCATCTTCGTGCAGAACGGCAGCCGCATGAGCATCGGCCTCGCCGACCCCAACCTCAGCCTCGCCGCCTGGCGCGCCGCCATGATCGCCAACCGGGTGATGGGCCGGCAGGTCTACGCCCCGTACCCCGACACCCCTCTCGTACGTTTCTCCTAGGACGGGGACAGAGATGAGCGCCCTCGACCGGCACGATCGTTTCCTGCTGATCCCAGCCAAGCCCGCACCCAACGGCGACCTGCACATAGGCCATCTGGGCGGGCCCTACCTGCGGCAGGACATGCTCCGCCGCCACTACCTCTCGCGCGGCGCGTCGGTCACCGTCGTCGGCGGCACCGATCCGGTCGACTCCTTCATCGCGTTGCGCGCCGCGCAGGACGGCCGGGACCCGGGCGAGGTCGCCGCCGACCACTTCGAGCGGATACGGACCGACTTCGCCGCCTGCGACATCGTGTTCGACGCCTTCATCGACCCGCTCTCGCCGCACTGGCGGGACCGGTACTCCGCGTCGTTCGACGAGGTGCTGGCGCGGGCGGACGCGAGCGGGCGGCTGCGGTCGGACACGGTCCCGTTTCCGTTCCGGGGCGATGGCGGCCCCGCCGCTTCGGGGGCCTGGCTGTGCGGTGCGTGCCCTGACTGCGGGGCCGGGGTCGCGGGCTACTTCTGCGAGGACTGCGGGGCACATTTCGAGCCGTCGGAGGTACGCGAGCCCCGGCCGCGCTTTCCCGGGCGGGACCTGGTCTTCCTGGCCGAGCCCGACTACTTCTTCGACATCGCCGACCCGGGCGCCCTGCTGGCGTCCCTGGCGCGGCTCGGGGTGCCCGGCGACCTGCGCGCGGTGGTCGCCCGCCAGTTCCGCGCCGGACGCACCCGCGTCCGCCTGAGCGAGCCGTCGGAGTGGGGAGTCCCGCTGGAGCCCGGCTCCCGCCGCCGCTACTTCGGGCATGGGCTGCTCTACGGATACTGCCGGCTTCTGGGCGACCTCTACCGGGACCTGTCGGGCGACCCCGTCCACCCGTTCGACGCGGGCTCGCCCGTGACCGCCGTGAACCTCTTCGGCATCGACAACACCGTCTCGCACCTGGTGAACATCCAGGCCGTCGGCGAGGAGACGGAGGGCTGGAAGGGGTTCGACGCGTTCGTGGTGAACCGGTTCCTGCTCCTGGAGGGGAGCAAGATCTCCACCAGTGCGCGCCACCTGGTCCGGGCCCGGGACCTGGTCGGCCGGTGCGGGATGGAGAGCGACGGCGTCCGGTTCGCGCTGGCCGCGACGAGCCCGACGCGCGCCGAGGTCGACCTGCGCGCGGACGACGTCGTCCGCGTTCACAACGACGTGCTCCTCGCCCGCGTGTGCCGGGCGATGACGCAGGTCGCCGAGGAGATCCAGGGCACGCCCGCCGCAGGGGCCACGGCGGAGGTCACGGCCCGGTTCGAGGAGGTCTTCGCCCGCGTCTGCGAAGGGCACCGCTTCGCCGTGTACGACCCGGCCGAGCAGGTGGCGAACGTCCTGGAATGGCTTGCGGCGCGTCCCCCGGCGGGAGATCCCGGCGGGCAGGGCTGGCTGAAGGCGCTGGCGCTGCTGCTGTACCCGATCACGCCACGGCTGGCCGTCTGGGCCTGGCGCTCGGCGGGCGGCGACGGCGACCCCGCGTACGCGGCGTACCGATGGCCGACCGAGCCTCGCCGCCACGCACCACCGCCCGTCCCCGCACCGGTCGCCGCGGCGCGCATCCGCACCGCGATCCCCGTCGTCGCAGCCTGAGGAGAGCCCTGGTGAACCGCTTCCCGTTCCTTCGACCCGAGTCGAGCCGTCCGGGCGTCCAGCTCACCGAGGCGGACTTCGCCGCCTTCGGCCCCGGGCGCGTCCCGTTCGCCGGCGGCCGTTTCACCGTGGAGCCCGGAGCCACCTCCCGGCCCGACGTCCACCAGGTCACGGAGTGCTGGATGATCGCCCAGGGCTCCGGTGCCGTCACCTACGACGGGACGGCGCACGCCGTCACCGCCGGCGACTACCTGTTCTTCGAACCGCAGAAGACCCACTTCGTCCACAACGACGGACCGGACCTGCTGACGATCCACACGGTGTGGTGGCTGGAACAGGGATGAGCTACGACACCGTGGTCGTGGGCGCGGGCATCCTGGGCTGCGCCCTCGCCCACCGGCTGGCTGCGACGGGCCGCCGGGTCGCGCTGCTGGACCGGGGCATGGTCGGGTCCGGATGCAGCGCCCGCGCCGGCGCCATCGCCTCACCGCTGGTCCGCGACGACCGGCTGCGGGCCATGTCGGCGCGCAGCCGCCAGTGGTACGCCGAGTATCGGCTCCGCCGTCCCGGCGCCCCCCTCCGTTCACTTCCCGCGCTCTTCCTGTGCGCCGCGGACCGGCAGGACGCGCTGCGCGAACGCTGCGCCGAACCGTTGTGCCCCGCCCCCGACACCGCGCTCCCGGAGTGGGTCAACCGGACCGGCGCCACCGTCCTGCTGGGAGGCCCGCGGGCACTGCACGGGCAGGTCGCGGACCTCTGCCGTGCGCTGATCGCCGAGCCCGCGGTGGACGTCTACGAATGCACGCCGGTCGATCGCTGGTCGGGCGGGAATGGCGGCTTCGTCGTGGAGCTCGCCGACGGGCGCGGGCTGGACGTCCCGGAACTCGTCCTGGCCAAGGGCGCCTGGCTCGAGTCCGAGGATCTGCCGCCCGGCTGGGAGCCGCCTCGCACCAAGAAGATCGTCTCCTACGTGCTGGCGCTGCCCGCCTCACCCGCCGACCCGCTGGTCCACCTCGCCGACCATGAGGCCTTCCTGCTGCCCCGTCCCGAGCGGGGGGAGTGGTGGCTGAGCATCACCTCCCCGGACTGGGGGATCCTGCCTCAGGACGGCCCCGCGGCCGGTCCCGGAGATCTGCGCATCGCCCGCGCCGTTCTCGAACGGTACGCGCCGCACGCGCTGTCCGCGTTGCGTGGATCCAGCGTTCACTGCGACTCCTACAGCCCCGGCGGCGGTCCGGAGGTCGTGGCCGCGCCGGGGCGCCCGCTGGTCGTGCACGGCGGCTCGGGCAGCGGGTTCCGCTACGCCCCCGCCGCCGCCGAGGCGGCGCTCGACGCGCTCGGCGCCTTCGCCGTCCGGCCGGCGGGAACGGGGCGCACCACGTGAGGCTGCGTCCCACGGCTCCGCTGACCGAAGCGCCGGTGACGCGGAGCATCGCCGGGGCCGGGCTGCTCAACCTGCTCGCGTCCATCGTCCTGGTCGGACGCAATCTCCTCGACGGCTACTACGCGGCGCGCGTCTCCACCGACGCGCTGGCCTCGTTCACCCTGGTGTTCCCGATCATCTTCCTGCTCATCGGGCTCAGCCAGGGCGTGAGCGTCGCGGTGGGCAACACGCTCGCCAGGCGCACCGGAGCCGGGACAGCGCCCTCGGGCTCCTACGTCCGGCACGCGGCGCTCGCCGCGCTGGCCGCCGGCGGCGCCCTCGCGATCCTCCTCAGCGTGGTGGCCCCGGCCGCCATGGGCCTGTACGAGGCGGAGCCGGACATCCTCGACCGGTCGGTGACCCTGGCACGGTGGCTGATCGCCGGGATGCCGGTGCTCTTCCTCTACGGCACGACCACCGCCCTCCTGCGCGCCCTGGGCGACGCCGCCGGGGCGACGAGGGCGGCGACGGCCGGGCTGCTGGCGGGAGTGGCGGTCACGCCGCTGCTGGTGTTCGCCGTTCCGCCGTTCCCGTCCGACCCGCTCGTCGGCATCGCGATCGGGCAGCTGCTCGGCTACGCCTGCACCACCTGCCTGGTGGCGCTGCGCCTGTGGCGGCGCGGCCTGCTCACCGGACGGACGGACCGGGCCGCCCTCCCCTCCGACCTGGCGGCCTTCGCCCGCCTCGGCGGGCCGGTGGCGCTGACCAACCTCGTCTCCCTCGGCGCCATGTTCATGGTGACGGGGACGATGGCCGACGCCGGACGCGCGACGACGGCGGCGTACGGCCTGGTCTCGCGGATCGACCAGTTCTCACTGATCATCGTGAACAGCGTCATCCTCGCGCTGGTGCCGTTCGTCGGGCAGAACTCCGGCGCGGGCAGGCGGGACCGGGTGCGGCAGGGCATCCTCTCGGCCCTGGGGCTGATGCTGGGCTGCTGGGCGCTGCTCGGCACGGCCCTGACGATCGCCGCGCCCTGGATCACGGCGCTGTTCGGCCTCCCGGACGGGACGGCCACGCAGGCGACCGGCTGGCTGAGACTGTCCGCCCTGGCGTTCTTCTTCCAGGGCGTCGTGATCACCGGGGTGGCCCTGCTCCAGGTTCTCGGAAGGCCCAGGGTCGCGCTCGCGGCCATCGCGGCGCACCTCTACGGCCTGCAACTTCCCCTGCTGCTGATCCTGGCGCGGGGCGGCGACCCCGCACGCCTGTACTGGGCGGTGGCGGGCTCGCAGATCGTCACCGGATCCGTGTTCCTGGTGATCGGGGGATGGCTGGTCCGGCGCCGCACAGGGCTCCGGGAGACACCGGACGAAACAGGGGAGACACCGGACGAAACAGGGGAGAGACGTGTCGTCAACGCATGAACCGGCCCGGGCGACCGGGGACCGGCCGCTGTCGGGAATCACCGTCGTCGATCTGACCCGGGTCCTGGCCGGCCCCTACTGCACGATGATCCTCGCCGACCACGGCGCCCGGGTGATCAAAGTGGAACGCCCTCCGGGCGGCGACGACGCCCGGCGCTACGGCCCGTTCGCGGCAGGACGTTCGGCCTACTTCGCCTCGGTCAACCGCAACAAGGAGAGCATCGCCCTCGACCTGCGCTCCGGCCCGGACCGGGAGGTGTTCGAACGCCTGCTGGCCGAGGCCGACGTCCTGACCGAGAACTTCCGGCCCGGCACGATGGAACGCCTCGGCTACGGCTGGCCCGAACTGCACGAACGATTCCCGGCCCTGGTCTACGGCAGCGTCTCCGGCTTCGGGCGGGCCGGCAGCCCGCACCGCGACCGTCCCGCCTACGACATGGTCGTGCAGGGCATGTCCGGGATGATGTCGGTGACCGGCGTGCCGGACGGTCCGCCCACCCGGGTCGGGGTGAGCATCGGTGACCTGGCGGCAGGTCTCTTCCTGACGGCCGGCGTCACCATGGCACTGCTGCACCGGGCCCGGACCGGGGTGGGCGCCCAGGTCGACATCGCCATGCTGGACTGCCAGCTGGCTCTGCTGGAGTACGCGATCGGCCGTCACCTGGCGACCGGCGAGACGCCGGGGCCCGTCGGCACGTACCGCCCGGGTGTGCCGCCGCCCTTCGGTACGTTCCGGACCGCGGACGGCTACCTGGTCATCGCCGCGGGCAACGACAAGCTGTTCGGAGCGTTGTGCGCCGCGCTCGGCAGGCCGGACCTCGAACAGGACGAACGATTCGTCCACGGGGAGGCCCGCAAGGATCACGAGACGGCGTTGCGGCACGCCATCGAGGCGGTGCTGGCGGGCCATGGCACCGAGCACTGGTGCGCGGTGCTGGACGCCGCGGGCGTTCCGTTCAGCACCGTCAACACCGTCGACCGCATGCTCGCCGACCCGCATGTCCGGGGCCGGTCGATGCTGGTGGACGTCGGAGCGGGCGGTGCGCTCCCCACGGCGGTGGGCACCCCGATCAAGTTCTCCGATGTCGCGGACCTGACCCGGGTGACCGCCGCTCCCGAGCTCGACCAGCATCGGGCGCGGATCCTCGCGGAACTGGCCGGGGACGGTGACGCGTGAGCGGTACCGCGCTGTGGACGGAGCGACCGTGGCGGCCCCGCCCCTGTGACCCGCCTCGCCGCTCCGACGCGCTCGTCGTCGGAGGCGGGCTCACCGGTCTCGTCGCGGCGATCGACCTGCTGGATCACGGCGCGGACGTCACCGTGCTTGAGGCCGGACAGGCGGGGTCGGGCGCCTCCGGCCGGGCGTTCGGCTCCGTGGCCCTCGGGTGCACCGCGACGCCGGCCGCACTGACCGCCCGGTACGGCGAAGACCGGGCGCTCGCGATGTGGCGGGAGTCCTCGGATTCGGCTCGTGCGTTCGCCGGGTACCTCGACGAACTGGGCGTGGACGCCGCGTACCACCGCGCGGGTCACGTCCGGGTGGCCGTGCATCCAGGTCAGGAGGCGGAACTGCGCGAGCAGTTCCGCCTCTGGGAGAGGCTGCTTCCGCATGAGGACCTCCGCCTGGCCGGACCCGGGGAACTGGCGGCGGAGTTCCCCGGAGCGAGATTCAGGCTCGGCCTGATGGACGAGACCTCGGCGTCGGTGGATCCCTACCGGCTCCTGGGCGAGCTGGTGGCCCTCTTCCAGCGGCGCGGCGGCCACTTCGTCGAGCACACGCCCGCGGAGCGGATCGAGCGCCGCGGCGGAACGTTCTCCGTACGCCACCGGAAAGGCGAGACGCGTGCCGGGCACGTGCTCGTGGCGACGGACGGGCACACCGACGGTCTCCTGCCCTGGCTCGGCAGACGGGTGTACCCCGTGGGCAGCTACATGGTCGCCACCGCTCCGCTCCCCGTCCCCCTGCGCTCCTCGTTCGGCCGCCGGACCGTCACCACCGCGCACGCCCGCAAGAACTACTTCCGCCTCACCGAGGACGGCCGCCTCGTCTACGGCGGGCGCCTGAACCTGTCCAGCGGGCTGCCTCCCGCGCGGATCCACGCCCGCCTGCGCGCGTCGATGCTCCGCCGCCTCCCGGCACTCGAGGGCATCGAGGTGACGCACGCCTGGGGCGGCCGTCTCGGATTCACCTTCGACGCGGTCCCGCACCTCGGGACCAGCGGCGGTGTGCACTACGCCGTCGGCTACTGCGGCCGGGGCCTGCCCATGTCCGTCCTGCTGGGACGCCTGATGGCGAGGAGAGCCCTGGGAGTGCCGGCCCGGTCGGCGTTCGGCGACGGCCCGTTCCCCTCCCGCTGGTACTTCCGGCGAACCCCGTGGTTCCTCCCGCTGACGGCCGCGGCACACCGGCTACAGGACCTGGCCCACCACCGCGCCACCTGAACCCGCCACATGGCGCAGCGTCTCGCCCAGTTCCGTCGTGCACGTGATGTGCCTGTCGCCGCTGGGCTGGAGGAGACCGCGCCGCTCGGCGTCGTACAGCTCGGCGAGCTCCTCGGCGAGCTGGGGCGGAAGCCCCGCCTGCACCATCAGGCCGGCCCATTCCGCCTGCGGGACGGTGACCACTTCCAGCGGCCGGCCGAGGACGGCGCCGAGCTCCTCGGCCACCTGCCGCTCGGTGTAGTGAGGGCAGTCCAGGCCGATGACCTCCTCGGCCGGGGAGGGCGCGGAGAGCGCCCCGGCGACCACCGCTCCGATGTCACGCGTCGCGACCATCGGCGTGGGCACGTCGGCCGAGCCGGCGAAGACCGGATAGACGCCGAGCTCGCGGGCGGCGCCGAGCACGGTCTCGACCTTCTCCTGGAAGTGCGGCGGGCGGACCGCGGTCAAGGTCACGCCGGTCCTCCGCAGCCGTTCCTCCATGTGATGGAGCCAGCGGATCGGGCCCGTGCCCGCGGCCAGTTCCGCCCCGATCGACGAGAGCATCACCACGTGCGCGATCCCGCTGTCGCGGACCGCTCCGGCGATCGAGTCGGCCAGCCGTCGATGGTCGGCGTCGGGATCGGCCAGCGCCGGGTCCGTCGGCAGCATGACGAACGCCGCGCGGCAACCACGGAAGGCCTCCGCCAGCGCCGCCCTGCCGCCGAAGTCGGCGACGGCGATCTCCGCGCCCGCCCGCGCCCAGGTTCCGGCCTTGGCCTCGTCGCGGACCACGGCCCGCACCGCTTCTCCCTTGGACAGGAGTTCGCGGGCCGCCGCGCCGCCGACGTGGCCCGTCACTCCAGTGATCGCGTACATCGGATACCTCCGGTGAGTCGTCCAGGTGGGTCACCGCCCAGTGAACGCGCCCGCAGAAAGACGATCCATATTCCGTACGCTCATTTGCATTTCTGTCCGTCTACACTGACCGTGTGGACCCGCTCGCCGACCTCCTCGATGGTGTCCGTGCCCACAGCGCCGCGTTCTGCCAGGCCATCCTCGAGCCGCCGTGGTCACTGCGGATCGCCGACGAGGCCACGCTCGCCCTCGCCACCGCCCTGCGCGGGCACGCGTGGATCGTGCCCGACGAGGGTGAGCCGGTGCTGATGCGCACCGGGGACGTGACCATCGTCAAGGGGCCGAAGCCGTACACGATCGCCGACGACCCGGCGACCCCGCCGGAGGTCATCGTCAAGCCGGGCAACCGCCTGGCCACCATGGACGACGTCGACGTCACCGACCGGCTGCGGCTCGGGCCGCGCACGAGCGGATACGGCCCCGACGGGTCGGCGATCGTGGCCAGCGGCACCTACCAGGTCATCGGGGAGGTGAGCGAGCGGCTCCTGAACGCCCTGCCGGAGATCGTCCTCGTGCCCCGGTCGAGCGCGCAGTCCCCGATCATGGAACTGCTGGCGCAGGAGGTCGACGGCGAGGGGCCCGGCCAGCAGATCATCCTCAACCGGCTCCTGGACCTGGCGCTGATCGCGACCCTGCGTGCCTGGTTCGCCCGCCCCGAGGCCCACGCGCCCGGCTGGTACAGGGCGCAGAGCGATCCGCTGATCGGCCCGGCGCTGCAACTGATCCACGGCGACCCCGCCCATCCCTGGACGGTGGCGCTGCTGGCCGGCAAGGTGGGCGCCTCGCGCGCGGCGTTCGCCCGCCGGTTCGCCGCGCTCGTGGGGGAGCCGCCCATGGCCTACCTCACCGGCTGGCGCATGGCGC
The DNA here is from genome assembly GCF_040643285.1 of Spirillospora sp. NPDC047279. NCBI lineage: Bacteria > Bacillati > Actinomycetota > Actinomycetes > Streptosporangiales > Thermomonosporaceae > Spirillospora > Spirillospora sp. NPDC047279. The sequence goes on along the minus strand of NZ_JBEYUA010000005.1, from coordinate 187,037 downwards.
TCGCCGCCGACCTGCTGCGTTCCTCCAACGCCACGATCGACGAGGTCGCCCGCCACGTCGGCTACGCCAACCCCTTCGCACTGAGCGTGGCCTTCAAACGAGTCCGTGGCATGTCACCCAGCCGCCACCGCGCGGGCGTGTGAACCCCCACCGCGGTGGCCGGATCGCCTCGGCGTCCCGCTGACGATCACCCGGTGTGGCGCCGCCGCCTCAGGAACAGGGCGGAGGCGAGCACGGTGGTGCCGAGGACGCCTCCGGAGACGATCATCGTGATCGAGTCGGTGCGGGTGTCAAGCGAGGCGCCGGCGTGGGCGATGAAACGCTCTGGGCGCTTCGGATCGTAACGAACCGGGGCGACATCACCGCGCCGGGGCTCGGAGGCCCGCCATGCGGAGCCCCACCAGGCGAGGTCGATCTTGGCGGAACGAGCCTTGCCGTCCCGGGAGCGGAAGTTCACGATGGCGTACCGTCCGCCCTTGGAAGTGCGGTCGACCTTGCGCACCGTCGCTTCTGTGACGACCCCGCGCTCGCGCAGCGCCGTGGCCGTGCGGCGCTCGTCCCAGGAGTGGAAGGCCGCCACCCCGCTGCCCGCCGCGACGAAGATCGCGACAAGCAGGAGGACGGCGCGCCGGCCGCGCAGCGGCCTCGACTCCCTCGCCTGCGTACGGTCGAAATCGCGTACGTTGGCGGCCAGTCTCCGATCACGCCTGCGCTCGATCATGCCGCGCCACCCGCGCCTGTTCCCTTCCATGGCACACATGGGACGCACGAGCGGACCCGCCAGTTCGCCAAGGCCCGAGAGCCGGGGTCGCTCGTCGATCGTGGGCTGGTGGGGCCCATCGGGAGTTGCGGCCGCATCCCGCGCCCGGACGGCGATGCGCCACGCCACCGGTCTCGACCACTGACCCTGCGCAAGCCCGGCTTCGATGCGTGCGCTGGTTTCGGTCAGGGTCTCTCGGCGCAGAGGAGGCGGAAGAAGGCGCCGGCCGACTCCTCGATCGCCGCCACCGAGCAGGTCTCGTCGGTGACATGGGCCTGCTCGGGGTCGCCCGGACCGTAGATGATCACCGCGGGGTCGCCGAGCGTGGCGGTGAGCAGCGAGGCGTCGGTGAAGTACGTGGCGTACTCGGGTGGTCGCGCCGACGAGCCCGGGGCGAGGAGCTCCAGGGTCTCCGGCATGCCGGGCGCGGCCGGGTCGGTGGCCACGCCGGGCAGGTCGACGAGCCGTTCGATCTCGATGTCGCCGCCGCACAGGCGGGAGATCGCGGCCACCGCGTCGGAGGAGCCGAAGCCGGGGACGGTGCGCACGTCGATGCGCATCTCGGCACGGTCGGGCACCAGGTTGGGCTGCACCCCCGCGTGGAACGTCCCGACGTTCACCGTCGCCGGGCCGTGGGTGGGGCTCGCGGGCCAGCCCTTGTGCTCATGGACGCGCGTCGCGGCGGCGGCCAGCGCGGCGAGCGCGTTACGGCCCAGCTCGGGGCGGGAGCCGTGGGCGGAGACGCCATGGGCTGTCGCCTTGAGCCAGAGCGTGCCCTTGTGGCCGAGGACCGTCCGGTTGCCGGTGGGTTCGGCGACGACGAGCAGGTCGGTGGGCAGGACCGAGGCCGGGTCGAGCAGGGCGGCGCCGTCGCAGCCGGTCTCCTCGCCGAACGTGAACACCAGCTGCACCGGGACGCGCCGTTCCCGGACGGCGCGTACGGCCGCGTGGATCTGGGCGGCGACCCCGGCCTTCATGTCGCTGCTCCCGCGTCCGAGCAGGCGCCCGCCGCGGACGTCGCCGCTCATCGGGTCGAACGACCAGCCCGACGCCTCGGCGGGCACCGTGTCCAGGTGACCGGTGAGCGTGACGGGCGTTCGCCCTGCTCGCGGGCCGAAGCGTGCGATCACGTTGGCGCGCCCCTCGACCGGCTCCTGCACCCGGACCTCGAACCCGCCGTCGTCGAGGACGCCGGCGACCACATCGGCCGCCGGCCGCTCGCCGCCGCCCCTGGTGTCGATGCGCACCAGCCGTTGTGCCAGCGCCAGCGCGTCGTTCATCCTCGGCCTCCTCCGGAGACGGTGCTGTCACGGACCACCAGGGCCGGGGCGAGGGCGATGTGGGCGGACGGGCCGCGTTCGGCGGTCGCGGTCCGGCTCGCGAGGTCCAGCAGCCGGACGGCCTCGGCCGCGATCTGCGCGCGGGGCTGATCGACGGTCGTCAGCGCGGGCTCGCCGAGACGCGCGAACTCGATGTTGTCGTAGCCGGTCACCTGGACCCGGGAGGGCACGTCGATGCCGTACCTGCGGCAGGCCCGGGTGACGCCGAGGGCGATCAGGTCGTCGGCGCACACGATCGCGTCGGGCAGGTCCCCGGCCTCGATGAGACGGGCCGCGGCGGTCTCGCCCCAGTCCACGCTGTAGTCGCCGAGGAGGACGTGCTCGGGGGCCACGCCGATGCCCAGCTCCTCGGCACGGCGCTGGAAGCCGGCGTGGCGCTGCTCGGTGGAGGAGTTGGTCAGCAGCGAACCGACGAAGGAGGCCGACCGGGCCCCGCCCTCGTGGAGGTGGTCCATGACCAGGCGCATCGCGGCGATGTCGTCCACGCCGACCCAGTCGGTGCTGGTGCCGCCCACGAACCGGTCGAGCTGCACCAGCGGCAGCCGGTCGGCCGTCTCCTGGACCGCGGGCCCGCTCAGCGTGCCGTGGCTCGGGCTGACGATGATGCCGTCCACGTTGCGCGCCACCAGCGAGGCCAGCCGCCGGGCCTCGATCTCCGGGTCGGAACGGGCGTCGCACAGGAACAGCTCCCTGCCCTCGCGGCCGAGCGCGTGCTCGACGCTCTCCACCAGCGAGGTGAAGAACGGGTTGGAGATGCTCGGCACCACCATGCCGACGGTGTCGGTGCGGCTGTTGCGCAACGCGCGCGCGATGGAGTTGACCTGGTAGCCGAGCTCCTCGGCGGCCCGTCTGACCTTGCGCTGGACACCGGGCGACACCGGCCCGCGGCCGGACAGCACCCGCGAGACCGTCGCGGTGGAGACCCCGGCGCGATCGGCGACCTGGGCGATCGTGACGCGCTGCAATCGATTACCTTCCTGGCCGGTCCGATGTCAGTTTTACAGAGATCATTAGGAGATTGCCTCAGTATAGCCCCCTTGACTACCTGGCGATACGTACCTACGGTTCATCAAAACTTCTACTGCAATCGATTACATGGGAGGCGACATGGTGACGGCGGCCGGGAGCGAACGGGCCCTGGGAGTGTTCCCGCCCAGGCCCAACGCGATCGAGGGCTTGTTCGGCACCTCCAAGGTCGTGATCGGTGTGATCCACCTTCCGCCGCTGCCCGGCAGCCCCCACTACGAGGGCACCCCGCTCGACGAGATCTGCGCCTTCGCGATCGAGGAGGCCGAGGCGTACCTCGAAGGCGGCTGCCACGGGCTCATCGTGGAGAACCACTGGGACATCCCCTTCCTCAAGCCGGGGGAGCACGGCTACGAGACGGCGGCGGCCATGGCCGTGGTGACCGACCGGGTCCGGCACGCCACCGGCGGCCGGCTCGGGGTCAGCATCCTGTCGAACGCCGCCGAGTGCTCGATCGCCTCCGCCTGGTCGGGCGGCGCGGGCTTCGTCCGGGTCAACCAGTGGGCCAACGCCTACGTCGCCAACGAGGGGATCATCGAGGGCCAGTCGGCGCACGCCGCCCGCTACCGCAGCCGGATCGGCGCCGGCCCGGTCAAGGTCTTCGCCGACGTGCACGTCAAGCACGGCTCGCACGCGATCGTCGCCGACCGCACGCTGGCCGAGCAGACCGAGGACGCCGAGTTCTTCGGGGCCGACGTGCTGATCGCCACCGGTTCGCGGACCGGTGACGCGGCCTCCCTGGACGAGGTCGAGGGGATCGCGGCGCACACCACCCTGCCGGTGGTGATCGGGTCCGGCATCACCGCCGCCAACATCGGCGGGCTGCTGCCCGCCTGCGACGGCGTGATCGTGGCCTCCTCGGTCAAGGACAACGGCCGCTGGTGGGGCCGGGTGGACAGGGCCAAGGTGCGCGATCTGACGGCGGCGGCCGCCAGGGCGGGCGTCGTCCTGCCATGATCATCTTCTGTGGGTACGCCAACGCCGACCTGACCGTCGGCGTGCCGGTGCTGCCCGGGCCCGCCGCGCGCGTGCAGGCCACCAGCGTGCGGCGCGGCGAGGGCGGGATGGGGGCGAACGCGGCCGTGGCCGCGGCCCGGATGGGCGCCGAATCGTGCTTCGCCGGCGTGGTGGGGCCCGACCCGCTGAGCACCGCGTTCCTGGAGACGCTCGCCGGCGACGGGGTCGGAACGGACTGGACGGCCCGGACCGGCACCCTCACCACCGCCGTCGTCCTGCTCACCCCGGACGGCGAGCGCTCGATCATCAGCCAGGACGATCAGGTCACCCCCGAGCACGTCGCGGGCGTCGTCCGTACCGCCCGCGAGGCCGGGGCCGGCTGGCTCTACCTCGACGGCTACCGCTTCCCCGAGGCCGTTAACGCGCTCGGCGGCGAGGGCGGGCCGCGGGTCGTCGTGGATCTGGACGGCTGTGACGGGCCGGACGGGATGCGCGCCGCCCTGTCCGCCGCCGACCACGTGATCGTCGGCCGCGCGCAGGCCGCCGCCCTGCTCGGTGACCTGGACGTGCTCGCCGACGCCGCCGTGGCCCATCGGGTAAACATGGTGGTCACGGACGGTCCCCGGGGCTGGACGCTGCTCACCTCCGAGGGCGTCCGGCACGACGGCCGGGCGATCGAGGTGGACACCGTCGACGCCACCGGCGCCGGCGACTGTTTCGCCGGCACCTACTGCGCCGAGCTCGACCGCGGGTCGGCCCCGCTGGAGGCGGCGCGGTTCGCGGCCGTCGCGGCGGGCCTGTCCTGCACCCGGCCCGGCGCCCGCGACGGCCTGCCCCGGCGGGAAGACGTCATCGCCCATATCGACTCCCACCCCGAATCGCATCCGGGCGGCGTGCTCGCCCGTTCCCACGGAGAGGAGACCTGATGCGACGCATGGTGACGGCCGTGGCCGCGCTGAGCCTGCTGCTGCCGACCATCGGCTGTGACGTGCAGGCCCGGCGGGAGATCGCCGCCGAGAAGGGGGCGACCGAGAAGGGCCCGCCCCCGCCCGCAAAGGTCGCACAGTCCTGCAAGGTCCAGGGCCGCGCGCCCAAGATCGGAATCGTTCCGATCAACCTCCAGGCGCTGTTCTTCAACCAGATCAACACCGGTGCCCAGACCGTGGCGCGGCAGGCCGGGGCCCAGGTGCAGATCGTCAACGGCAACGACGACTCCACCGTCCAGGCCAACGCGATCGACGACCTGGTGGCCAACCGGTACGACGCGATCATCGTGGACGCGGTCGACACCGAGGGCATCAAGCCCGCCATCCGGCGCGCCCAGGCGGCCGGGGTGGCGGTCGTCGCCGTGGACGCCACCGTCAAGGACCCGGCGGTGTCCACCCAGGTCGGCACCGCCAACGCCGAGGGCGGGCGGCAGCTGGCCGCCTCGCTGGTCAAGATCACCGGCGGCAAGGGCGACATCGGCGTGGTCGGCGCCCTCAACAGCACGATCCAGAACGAGCGTCAGAAGGGCTTCTCCGACGCGGTCACCGCCGACGGCATGAAGATCAAGACGGTGGTGGACGGGCGCAACATCCAGGAGAACGCCCAGACCGCCGCCGAGAACATGCTCACCGGCAACCAGGACCTGCCCTACGCCTACGCCACCGGCGAGCCCGCCCTCATCGGCCTGGCGGCGGCGGTCTCCAGCCAGCAGCGCACCGACGACATCAAGGTCGTCGGCTGGGACCTGTCGACCCAGGCGGTGGACGGGCTGCGGGCCGGCTGGATCGTCGGCGTCGTGCAGCAGAACACCTTCCAGTTCGGCTACGAGGCCATGAACGCCGCCATCGACCTCGCCTGCGACCGGACCGCCCCCAAGGACGTGCCGGTCCCGACCCAGATCGTGACCCCGGCCAACGTCAAGGACTACCTCTACTACCTGGAGAAGTGATGAGCGACAACTCGCTGGTCACCCTGAAGGGGATCACCAAGTCGTTCGGTGCGGTCCGTTCGCTGCAAGGGGTCGACCTGACGCTGGCCCCCGGCGAGGTGCTCGGCCTGGTCGGCGACAACGGCGCCGGCAAGTCGACGCTGATGAAGGTCCTGGCCGGCGCCCTCCAGCACGACACCGGCCAGATCACCATCGACGGCCGCGACGTGCGCTTCGCCAGCCCGGCCGACGCGCGGCGCGAACGGATCGGCATCGTCTACCAGGATCTGGCCCTGTGCGACACGCTCGACGTCGCGAGCAACCTGTTCCTGGGCCGCGAGCCGCGGAAGGGCCCGTTCATCGACCGCAGGGCGATGCACGAGAGGGCCGCCGAGACCCTGTCCGACCTGCACGTCCGCGTGAAGTCGACCTATCAGGAGATCGGGCAGCTGTCGGGCGGGCAGCGGCAGGCGGTCGCCATCGCGCGGGCCGTCTCGTTCCAGCCCCGGGTGCTGATCCTGGACGAGCCGACCGCGGCGCTCGCCGTCGCGGAGGTCCGCCAGGTCCTCAAGATGATCCGCGACGTCGCCGCCCAGGGCGTCGGCGTCATCCTGATCACCCACCGGCTGCAGGACCTGTTCGAGGTCTGCGACCGCATCACCGTGATGTACGAGGGCCGCAGCGTCGAGGACGAGCCGGTGTCCGCGCTGGACATCGAGCGGCTCGTCAACATGATCACCCGTTCCGGTGCCGAACCCACCGAGGAGGTGGCCTGAGATGACCGTGCAGGCCGCGCCCGCCCCCACCGTCCTGGCCGAGACGCCCAGCTGGTGGGAACGTGCCAACAAGGCGACCCTGGCCATGGCCGGCGTCACCGTCGTGCTGTTCGCGGGGTTCGGGATCGCCTCCGACAACTTCCTGACCTTCGACAACCTGTCCAACCTGGCCACCCAGGTCGCGATCACCCTGATCGTCGCGGTCGCCATGACCTTCGTGATCACCACCGGCCAGATCGACCTGTCGGTGGGCTCCACGCTGGCCTTCGTCGCCACCCTCACCGCCGAGATGTTGCGGGCCGGCTGGGACTCCTCCCTGGTGATCGCCGCCGCGCTGCTGGCCGGGCTCTTCTGGGGCGCGGTCAACGGCTGGTTGTCGGCGTACCAGAAGATCCCGCCGTTCATCGTCACGCTCGCCACCATGTCGGTGATCCGCGGGCTGGCGCAGCTGTGGACCCAGGGCTTCTCGGTCCCGATCGACAAGCGGCTGTACGTGGCCAAGATCGGGGAGGCGAAGTTCCTCGGCTTCTCCGTGCTGGCCTGGATCGCGCTCGGCACGGTCGTGATCGGGGCCGTCCTGCTGTCCAAGATGCGCTTCGGCCGCTACGTCAACGGCATCGGCGCCCAGGAGGAGTCCGTGCGCCGGGCCGGCGTCAACACCGACCGGATCAAGATGATCACGCTGATGCTCGCCGGCCTGGCCGCCGGCGTGGCGGGCCTGCTCACCGCGGCCCGGCTGGGCTCGGGCTCGGCCAACTCCGGGCAGGGCTTCGAGCTGACCGTGATCGCGGCCGTCGTGCTCGGCGGCACCAACCTGTTCGGCGGCCGGGGCACGATGGTCGGCACCGTGATCGGCGCAGTGATCACCGGTGTGATCGCGAACGGCCTGACGCTGCTGGGCGTCAGCCCGTTCCTGACCCCGATCGTCACCGGGCTGGTGCTGCTCGCCGCGATCTGGATCAACCTGCGCGGCCGCGCCGTCGCGGACCTGGCCGCTCACCTGACACGACGGCGACCATGACCACGGTGACCACGGTGACCGGGCCCGTCTCCAGTGACGGGCTCGGGCTCACCCTGACCCACGAGCACCTGCGCAACGACGTGCGCGAGGCGGTCAAGGAACCGTCCGACCCGGCGCTGGCCTTCCTGCGGGACGCCCGGACGTCACCCGGGCTGGCCTGGCTGCTGCGCGAACAGCCGTACGCCTGCCTCGACCACTGCGTCCTGGACGACACCGACGCCATGGCCGCCGACCTGCTCGCATTCGCCGCTTCAGGCGGAGGAACGGTCGTCGACGTCACCCCGGGCGGCCTGGGCCGGGACCCGCTGGTGCTGCGTTCCCTCGCCGAACGCAGCGGCCTGCGGATCGTCATGGGCTCCGGCTGGTACCTGGAGGCCTACCATCCCGCCCACCTGGCGACGGCCGGGGAAGAACAGCTCGCCGAGGAACTCGTAGCCGAGTTCACCCACGGCGTGGGCGGCACCGGGATCCGCCCGGGCGTCATCGGCGAGATCGGTGTCTCGCCGGACTTCACCCCCGCGGAGCACACCGCCCTGCGCGCCGCGGCGCGCGCGCAGCGCGAAACGGGCGTACCCCTCTACGTGCACCTGCCCGGCTGGCAGCGCCGCGCGCACGAGGTGCTCGACATCGTCTTCGAGCACGGGGTACCGCCCGGCGCCGTGGTGTTGTGCCACATGGACCCCTCGCACGACGACCCCGACTACCAGAACGCGGTCGCCGAACGCGGCGTCTGGCTGGAGTTCGACATGATCGGCATGCCGTTCCGGTACCCGGGCGAGGGCCAGTCACCGGCACCGCACGAGACCGCCCGGGCCATCGCGGGCCTCATCGGCCGGGGACACGGCGGGCAGCTGCTGCTCAGCCACGACGTGTTCCTCAAGAGCATGCTCACCGCGTACGGCGGCAACGGCTTCCGTTACGTGCCGGAGCTCTTCGCCCACCGCCTGCTCGAACTCGGCGTCACCGCCGACACCCTGCTGAACGACAACCCGGCGCACCTCTTCGACCGCGCCGCCGCGTCCTGAACGAAGGAGAGAGAACACGTGAGCCGCGTCCTGATCGCCGGCGAAAGCTGGGTCACGCAGTCCACCCACATCAAGGGCGTGGACTCGTTCACCGTCAGTTCGTACGTCGTCGGCGTCGAACCGCTGCGCCGTGCCCTGGAAGGCCGGGGTCACCAGGTGGTGCACCTGCCCGCCCACCTGGTGCCCGCCGAGTTCCCCGAGGACGCCCAGACCCTCGGCGAATACGACGTGGTCGTGCTCTCCGACATCGGCGCCAATTCCATCCAGCTCGCCCCCCAGGTCTTCGAACAGGCCACACCGGGCAGGGACCGCCTCGCCGCGCTCCGCGGCTGGGTCGAGAACGGCGGCGGCCTCCTCATGGTCGGCGGCTACCTCTCGTTCACCGGCTTCGAGGCCAAGGGCGCGTACCGCAACACCGTGCTGCACGACGTCCTGCCCGTCGAACTGCTGCCGGAGGACGACCGCGTCGAACTCCCCGCCGGCGCCCACGCGTCGGTGACCGACGCCGCCCATCCTGCCCTCGGCGGCGTCGGGAACGACTGGCCCGCCCTCCTCGGCTACAACCGGGTCCGCCCTCGCCCCGGCACCGAGGTCCTGGCCACGATCGACGCCGACCCGCTGGTCGCCGTCGGCACCTTCGGCTCAGGACGTTCGGCCGTGTTCACCTCCGACTGCTCTCCCCACTGGGCCCCCACGCCGTTCTGCGAGGACTGGGACGGCTACGCCCGGGTCTTCGGCGGCCTCATCGAATGGCTGGCACGCTGACCCGGTCACGCCGGCTCCTCGACGCCTGCGCCCCGGTCATGGACCGGGCCCTGGGCATGCGGTTCGTCGAGGAGGTCCGCACCGGCACGATCAGCGACCAGGCCTACGCCGACTACCTGGAGATCGAGGCGGCCTTCGTGGCGACCGCCGCCCGCCTCCACGGCCTCGCCGTATGGGACGCCCCCGACTGGACGGCCATGGAACGCAACGCCGCGGCGGTCCACGCGTTGACCACGGAGCAAGCCGACTACTTCCGCACGACCCGCGCCGCCTGGGCGTGCCGCCCCCGCCCCGGCATAGCGGCCCCGGCCCTGTCGGAATACGCCCTCGCCGCAGCCCGCGAGGGCGGATATCCAGCGGTGATGACGGTCCTCTTCGCCGCGGAAAGCCTCTACCTGACCTGGTGCACCCGCGCCCACGAGGAAGGAAACGTCCCACCCGGCCCCATCGCCGACTGGGTGGCCATGCACGCCGGCCGCCCGTTCCAGGACGGAGTGAACGCCCTGGCCGCCGAAGTCGACGCCCTGCCCACCCCGGACGACCGACTCGCCACCTGGTTCACCGGCATGCTGGAAGCCGAAATGACCTTCCACGCCGCCCTCTATCTCTGACCGAAGGTGTGACCCGACTGTGACCGCGGACCCGGCAGGCTGACCGGTGATGGGAGCGCTGGTGGCGGAGGGCCACGCGGAACTGGCGGCGGATCATGCCGCCCCGGTTCCGGCGCACCGCCGGCCGCGAATCCAGTCGTTCCTCATCCCTGTCGAGGGTCGCGATGAGTTTTGCGGACGTGCGGAGTCCGTTCCTTGGGCGAGCCGGACGTTCCCGGCCCCTTACGGAGAGGAGATCCGACAGTGGCAGTGGGGATCTTCGCGGGCATTCCCGTCCGCGAGTGCAAGAGTGCCGTGGAGTGGTACACCAGGCTCCTGGGCAAGGATCCGGCGTTCTGGCCCAACGAGGTCGAAGCGGTGTGGCAGCTGGCCGAGGACCGGTACGTGTACGTCATCGAGGACGCCGCTCGTGCCGGCGGCGGCGTGGGCATGATCTGGGTGGACGATCCCGCGTCCGAGGTGGAACGGATCGCGGCCGGCGGCCTGCAGCCGGTGGGCAAGGAGGAGCACGGCAACGTCTGCAAGTGGGTCTTCCATGACGCCGACGGCAACGAGATGGGCATAGGCGGCGAGATCGCGCCCGCCCCCTGAACCGCAGATCAGGCGGCCGGCAACCGTGGCGTCCGCGCCGCGGGCATGGTGGGGCTCGCCGGCGAACCTTCGCCTGGTTTGCTCGTTATTGATCGAGTCTTCGCGCGCTCGGACAGAATGGCGTTCATGGGCGAGTGGGACGAAGGGGGCGAGGCGTGCCCCTACCAGGGCCTCGCGCCCTTCGGACCTGACGAGGCCGGGATGTTCTTCGGCCGTACGCGGGCGACACAGAACCTGCTCGAACGCCTTGGGGCGCGGGTGGCCGACGGCGGCGCCATCCTGCTCGTCTCGGGTCCCTCGGGAGTGGGAAAGTCGTCACTCCTGCGCGCCGGGCTGATGCCCGCGCTCGCCCAGGGCGCGCTGCCCGGCGCCGGGGCGGAGCGCAGGCGGGGCCTGCTCGTCACTCCGACCGCGACGCCGTTGCGCGCTCTGGCCGAGGCGTGGACGGCGTCGTTCGGCGGGGACGTCGAGCAGATGGAGCGACGGCTGGGAGAGCTCCGGCCTCGGGTGCCTCTGGCGGACCTTCCGGGCCGCCCGGTCCTGGTGGTCGACCAGTTCGAGGAGCTCTTCACTCTGGTGGCCGACGAGAAGGAGCGCGAGGCGTACATCCGCGCCCTGCACGCCATGACCGAGGGCCCGCACGGCGCGGCGGTCGTCGCCTGCGTGCGGGCGGACTACTGGGACCGGTGCGCGGCCTACCCGCGGTTCGCCGAGGCCATCCAGGACGGCCAGGTCATCGTGGAGCCGATGACGGAATCGGATCTCCGGCTCGCCATCACCGGGCCCGCGGCGGCCGTCGGTGTGGAGATCCAGCCCGGCCTGGTGGAGACCGTGCTGGGCGAGCTGCGCACCGGCCTGGCCGTCGGCGACCGCTACGAGGCCGGGGCCCTGCCGCTGCTCTCGCAGGCGCTGCGCAACACCTGGGACAGGCGCGAGAACGGCACCCTGACCATCCGGGGTTACGAACAATCCGGCCAGATCCGCGACTCCGTCCGGCGCACGGCCGACGGGATCCTCGAACGGCTCGGTGCGGAGGACCGGAAGGCGGCGCTCAGGCTGCTGCGGCGGATGACGTTGATCACCGCGGGCGGGCACGTCGCGCGCCGCACGGCCACGCTGGCCGAGATCCACGCCGCCGCTTCGGCGCGCTCGCCGGAGGAACGGCGCCGTGTCGAGGCCCTGCTGTCGGAGTTCGCCGGTCAGCGCCTTCTGATCATGCACCAGGACACCGTGGAGATCGCCCATGACACGTTGCTGACGGCCTGGCCCACCCTCCGGCGGTGGCTCGAACCCGACCTGATCGCGCAGGCGGTGTACGACCGGCTGGTCGAGGACGCCGGACGATGGGCCGGCAACCACCGCGACCCCGCGTACCTATATCGGGGCGCCCGGCTGCTGTCGGTCGACGACGTCCGGCCCCGGTGGGAACGCGACCCCGACAGCTTCCCGCCGCCCGGCCCTTCCGTCGAGGCCTTCGTGTCAGCGTCGGAGTCGTGGGCGCGCCGTTCGCGACGGCGCCGCCGTCTCGTGCAGACCGGGCTGGCGACGCTGACGATCCTCGCCCTCATCGCGGCGGTCGCCGCCGTGGGCTTCGCCAACGACGCCGACCGGCAGCGCGACGTGGCGGTCTCACGCCGGCTCGCCGCGCAGAGCGAGGTCACCGGCGACACCGCGCTGGCCGCCAGGCTGGCCGTGGCGGCGTGGCGCGTCGCGCCGACCGACGAGGCCCGCAACCGCGTTCTGGCCGCGGCGACGAGCACCGGCCGGGGCACGCTCACCGGGCACGCGCGAGGTGTCACGGCCGTGGCGTTCAGCCCGGACGGCGCGCTCATCGCCACGGGAAGCGACGACGGCACGGCCCGGATCTGGGACGCGGCATCACGACGCCAGCGGGGCGCCCCGATCACCCTCCCGCCGCGTCTGTGCATCGGCGGCGTCGAGGTGGCCTTCGCCCCCGACGGCCGTACCCTCGCCACCGCCTGCGGCACCGCCGTCTGGTTCTGGGATCCGGCCACCCGGCGCGCGGCCGGCGGCCCGATCGTGAACGGAGCGGCCGTGTCGGCGCTCGCGTTCCACCCGGACGGGTCGCTCCTGGTCACCGGGGACGCCCATGGTGTCGTCCGCCTGTGGGACACGGCGACGCGCCGTCCGCGCGGGGCCCCCATGGGCCGCCCCGACCGGCGTCCCGGCCGCCCCGCCATGATCAACGCGGTGGCGTTCACCCGGGACGGCGGGAGCCTGGCGACCGCGGGCGCCGACAAGGCGGCGCGGCTCTGGGACGTCGCCACGTCCCGCCCGCTCGGCAACCCGTTCACCGGCCACACCCAGGCGGTCACCGGCGTGGCCTTCAGCCCGGACCAGGCCACGCTCGCGACCGTCGCCCTGGACGGCACCGCCCGGTTGTGGAAGGTGGTCTCGCGCGAGCAGGTGGGCGTGCTCAGGGACCCGCCCACCCCCTTCAACTCGATCACCTTCAGCCCGGACGGCACGCGGCTCGCCACCGCGGGCGGCATCGGCCGCACCGTCGTGTGGGACGCGGCGAGCCGTCAGCGGGTGCTGACGCTCTCCGACAACGCCGGCGGCGTCGAGCAGGTGGTGTTCAGCCCGGACGGGCGGCTGCTGGCCGCCGGCGGTGACGACGGCGTGGTGCGGCTCGCGGACCCGTGGATCCATACGCAGGTCGGCGGACCGATCCCCGCGCGCGGCACCGTCGCGTTGAGCCCCGACGGAAGGACCCTGGCCGCGGGTGCCTCCGGAAACGCGAACCCGGGGATCGGGCTCTGGAACGCGTCGACCCTACGCCCGGCCGGGCCGCCGCTGATCGCCGCGGACGCTCGCCGTCCCGTGGCCGCGACCACGTTCACGCCGGACGGGCGGAGCCTCCTCGCTTCCGGACCTGAGGGCCTGCGGCTCTGGGACGTCGCCGGCCGCCGGGAGATCGCCCACGACGGCACGCTCCAGGGGACGGCCGAGCTCAGCCCCACCGGCACGTTCGCCGCCGTCCACCATGACGGGGCCATCGCGATCTGGGACGTCGCGCGCCGCCGGGAGTCCGGGCCGCGCATCCGGGTCTCCGGCCACACCGACCTCGTCACCGCGATGGCGATCAGCCCCGACGGCGCGACCCTGGCGACCACGGGTTTCGACGACCGGGTCCGCCTCTTCGACGTGGCCGCCCGCCGTCAGATCGAAGGGTCGCCTCCCCCCGCCGGCGGCGGACTCGTCAACGACCTGGCGTTCGGCCCCGGCGGGCGGACACTGGCTCTGACGGCCGCCGATTCCACCGTCCGGTTCTGGGACGTGGCGCGCCACCGGCCGGTGGGCACCGCGCTGGTTCCCCGCGGTGGTGCGATCAGCGCGCTCGCCTACAGTCCGGATGGGCAGATCCTCGCGACCGGCTCGACCGATCGTGACCTGCAACTGTGGGACCTGCGGACCTACCGGCCACTCGGCGCGCCGATGGACGGCCATGCCCGGGGCGTGATCCAGGTCGCCTACGGTCGGGACGGGAAGACCGTCGCCACCGTGTCCGGCGACGGAACCGCACGGTTGTGGCGGGTCGGTTCGCCACCCGACCCGGTGGCCGCGGCGTGCGCCAACGCGGGCCGCCCCCTCGACCGCTCCGAATGGGCGATCCACGTGCCGGAAGAGAAATACCGCCGCACATGTCCTTGACCGCGGATCTCATGACGGAGGAGGCGAACATGTTCTTGCGGGGCTTCCGGCGGCGCACGGGCAAGGAGGCCGCGGAACTGGCCGCGCTCTTCCGCTCCATCGCGGCCCAGAGCCGGAGGACCGCGCATCCCGTCGCGTCGGACGTCCTCGACCATTTCATGGACGGCGCCGGCGACTCCCGTGCGATGCCGGCGGGCTGGCTCCGCTCGTTCACCGTGGTCAGAAAGGCCGAACGCAAGAACCGGCGGCGCTTCGAACGGCAACTCTCACGTGCGGCGGCAGCCCTGGGGGAGGGCGACTCCACCCACCTGCACGATCATTGGGACGCGCGGATCAACGCCTGGATAGGAACCGAGCTCTTCTACGTCAGCAGGATGAGCCTGTTGCGTTCCACCGGCTCGTTCGTCCTGACCAGGGCCGGAACGCGAGTACGGGTGTCGGGTACGGTCCGCCATCACTGGTTCGACCCCTATGACTGGGACCGCGGCCGCTGGGTCTACATTCCCCGGCATGGATTCGTTCCCATCGCGGTCGGCCGGGATCTGGTCGAAGCCGACGAGGCGCGCAACTTCCTGATGGAGTCCCATTACGTTCAGACGCTGGCGGGCAGCTGCCGGGACGGCCGGTGGCTCCGTCGCGGCAAAGCCACGTTCGAATGGTCACCGGCCGGGGCGGGGCGGCCATGACCGCCGACCGTCCGGGGCCGGACGCGGCGGAGGCCGCGGGGGCTCGGCCTGGTCCGCCGGGACCCGTCGAGGGCGGCGGCACCGCGGAGTTCGTGGGGTCGCTCGCACGGCTGAGGCAGTGGGCGGGCGAGCCGTCCCTGAGCAGGCTGCGCTCCCTCGGCGGTGAAATCGTGACTGCGGACGGGGTCAAGATCGACGCGTTGCCGAAGAGCACGACCTCGCATGTCCTCCGGCAGGCCGACAAGCTGCCGCGGTGGGATTTCGTGCGCGCGTTCGTCACCGCCTGTCTCCGCAACTGCGACCACCCTGACGAACTGATCTCCCGGGAACTGGAACGCTGGCTGGCGGCGAGGTCGGCACTGGCCGAGTCGATGTCCGCCGTCGACGGCGGTGCCACGGCGGAAGGGCCGATCCACGCCCCGGGGCAGGCGGCGGTCCCGACCACGGCGGAGAGCACGACGTCACCGGCCGAAGGCGTCGAACGGCCGGTCCAGGACGCGGCCGTCCGGCTGCTGGTACGGCGCGTGGCTCAGGAGGAGGACAGGGCCCGGAAGGGACTGCTCAGCGGTCACGACATCGCGCCGGTCTCATTCGGGGCGCACACCGGCGAGGGCGCGGCCGATGAGGGCACCTCCGGCGAGGCGTCCGGCGACCTGCGTTCGATCGGCCGGTTCTTCAGCGGCCTGCGACCACAGCGCCTGCTGGTCGTAGGCGAATCCGGAGCGGGCAAGACCGTGCTCGCCATCGAGCTGGTCCTGCAACTGCTGGAGCCCTTCCTCACCGCCGCCGAACCGCCCACCGGACGGCCGATGGTGCCGGTACGAGTGAACGCCGCCCGCTGGACGCAGGGACGCCCGTTCGAATCGTGGCTCGCCGAACAGCTCGTTCAGGAGTTCGGGCTCGCCGCCGCGGACGCGACGCGGCTGGTGCGGGACCGCACGATCCTGCCGGTGGTGGACGGGCTGGACGAGCTGGATCCGCAGCCGTCCCCGGGCCCGCCCCGGCGGGCCATGGGGCTGCTGACCGAACTCAACCGGTACAGCGATCTGTCCGGCCGGCGGCCCGGCCCGGTCGTGGTGACCTGCCGGGCCGACCGCCACGCGGAGCTGGCCCGGGCCAGGACCGGGCTCGCGACCGCGAGCCGCATCCACCTGCACCACCTGACCGCCGATCAGATCGGCTCGTACCTGAACGCCCGCTGGCCGGACGGCCATCCATGCCGCCCGCACCGCGACGCCGTCCAGGCGGCCCTGGCGGATCCGTCGGGGGAGGTGCTCCGCACCACGCTGGCCACTCCGTGGCGGCTGCTCCTGACCGTGACCGCCGTGGAGTCCGGGGCGGATCCCGCCGAGCTGCTCCGGAGCGACCCGGACGCGGACCCGGGTGACGCGGTGGAGCTCATCGCCCGCAGGCTGCTCGACGCATACGTTCCCGCGGCGACCAGGCTCGCGCCCCGCTCCGCCCACGGCATGCCCTACGAGCCCGAACAGGTCCGGTCATGGCTGGTGCTCCTGACCGCCCACCTGCGCCGGCAGGCGGAGCACGCCGCCGAGATCGACGAGCCGCCGCCGGGCCTGACGGCGATCGACCTCGTCCCGCACCTGCTGTGGCCGATCGGCGGCCGGCGCCGGGTGCGGGCGCTGCACGGCCTGTGCTGCGCGATCCTGGCGATCATCGCCATGGTGGCGTTCTGGGCCGGGTCGGCCGTGGACGGTCTCGCCGACCTGCGCGACGGTCTCGACGCGGCGCAGGGACTGACGCTGGCGCTCGCGACCGGCTGGATGGCCACCGCCACGATCCTGTCGCTGTCGGCGTGGCCGGCCGCCACCGGAGGGCGCGCCAGCGTCCCACGCCGGAGACGCGTGATAGGCGGGCTCTTCGGCGCCCTCGCGGGGGTGCCCGTCGGGGCGCTCGGGGGCCTGACCGGGCTCGCCCTCACCGGGGGCCGGGCGTTCGGCACCGGCTTCGCCGTGCTCGCGGGTGCGGCCGGGGGCGCGGCCCTCGGCGCGGTCATCGGAGTGACCGCCGCCGGCCGGCGCGGCAGCGAGCGCATGACCGTACGGGAGGCGATCCGTGCCGACCCTCTGTCCCTGCTGGGCTTCGGGCTCTGCGGCGCGCTCACCGGGTCGGCGCCGCTGCGGCTCGCCAGCGCCGGGCCGGTCGCGCTGGCCGCCGGGGTCACGGGAGCCTTCGTCCTCGCCGCCGCGCTCGGGACGGCCTTCAAGATCGCCAACGGCGGCTGGAGCGAGGACGCCGAACTCGCGCATCCACGCGAGGCGCTCCACCGCAACCCGGCCATCGGGGTGGCCTTCGGCCTCACCGGCGGCGTCGCGGCGTTCCTGGTGTTCGTCATGAACGGGAACCCCGTCCGGGCGCTGGCCTGCGCGTTGATCGGCGGGGTGACCTTCGGCCTGGCGTTCGGCGCGATCGCCTGGTCCCGCACGATGATCGGGCTGCTGGTGGCGGCGGGACGTGGGCTGCTTCCGCTGCGGCTGTGGACCTTCCTCGACTGGGCCTGCGAGGCACGGCTGCTGCGCGTCAGCGGCGCCACCTACCAGTTCAGGCATCGCGAACTCCAGGACTTCCTCACCCCGGCGAACGACCCCGGCGAGGACTGAGGATCGCACCCGGCCGCCTCGGGCGGTCGTCCGATTTCGTTCACCTTCGTCCGAGATATGGCTCGTACGTCCGAGACGGCCTTCGATGTGTCTTCAGACCTGGTCGGACGTCCTGCGCGAACGGCCGACCAGGTGACCCGTGGGGGACGGATCTGGGGGACGCTGTGAAGACGCACGGAGGACGCACCATCTCGGTCGGGCTGCTGGGGCCGTTCGAGATCACGGTCGGCGGGGTGCCGGTCGTGCTGACCGCGGGCAGGTTGCGCGCCCTGGTGTCGGTGCTGGCGCTGTCGGCCGGGCGGCCGGTGTCGGTCGACAGGTTGTCGCTGGCGGTGTGGTCGGGGGAAGAGCCGCCGGTGAACGTCCGGCGCAGCGTCCAGACGTACCTGGCGCGGTTGCGCGGTCTGCTCGGCCCGGCGTCGATCCGGTCGACGCCGACGGGCTATGCACTGAACGTCGATTCCGAGGCCGTCGACGTCCTGCGGTTCGTCGGTCTCCTGGAGGCGGCGGACGGAGACGCGGCCCGGCTGCGCCTCGCCGAGGCGCTGGAGCTGTGGCGGGGCGAACCCTTCGACGGGGTTCCCTCGACCTGGTTGCACGAGTCCGAGGCGCCCTGGCTGGTCGAGCGGTACCTCATCGCACTGGAACGGCGGCTCGACCTGGACATCTCCGGAGGGCGGCACGAACGGGTCGTGGTGGAGCTGAGCGAGCTCACCACGCGGTATCCCCTCCGGGAGTCGCTGTGGGCGCGGCTGCTCATCGCCCTCGACCGTTCCGGCCGCCGCGCGGACGCGCTGACACGGTACGAGACGGTCCGTGCCCGGATCGCGGCCGAACTCGGTGTCGAACCCGACACGACCCTCCAGCGGATCCACGTGGATCTGCTGGCCAGGCGAACGCCGAGCCTGCGCTCCGCGGATCACCCGCACGCGCCGAACTGACGCACGAGGCTCATGCGGTAGCGCCAGCGGACCTCGTCCGTCGAATGCACGTTTGCCGGCTCCGCTCGAGGGGCGTACGGCATCGCCGTACGCCCCTCCGTCGTCTGGTCGTACCGCAGCCGCTGGACGCAGCGACGTCGCGCTCAGGCGGCGGTCACGCCGGTCACCCGGGTGCCCTGCGTGCCGTACTCGCGGTCGTTCACGGTGTACTCGCGGTCCAGGGGGACGGCCACTTCGACCACTCCGGCTTGGACCGACCAGTCCTTGTTCTCCTCGGCGGCAACGGCGGGCGACGGGAACAACACCACGCCAAGGGTTCCCAGCGCGGCGGCGGCCGTCGCGAAACCAGCGATCCTCATCGAGTGCTTCTCCTTCTGTTGATCGTCATACTCCGGTTCAGGAGTCTCCATCGGGGGCGAGGACGGAACGGATATGCCGGCGGGCGTCGATCCGGCCGCACGGAGCGGCGGACGGCCGGTGCGTCCACGTTTCGTCCTCGACGCGCAGGATCTGACCCCGGCTCACGGGTGCCGCGGACGTCCACGTTCCGTCGATGTTCGGTCGATCGTCGTTTCCTAGTGTCAGCGGCACTCGACGAAGAGGAGACCGCTGTGATGACGCTCATCGAGAGAAGCACCCGCGTGGCCGAGCGGGTTGCGGACCGGCTGCTCGGCCGCCTGGTGCCGAACATCTCCGCCCACGCCGCGGACCAGTGGTACGAGGACTGCTCGTGCCGTTGCCACACGATCTGCCAGCGTTCCTGTACGCGGTACCAGAGCGGCCAGGTCGTCTGCGGCCCCTGCAACCGGAACTGCCGTTACACCCCCGGCTGCTCCGCCTGCTGAGCCGGTCCGCGACCTTGGCCACCTACCTGCGTTTCGCGGACACGGTGCTGCTCGCCGTGGTGTTCACGGTCGCGGCCGGCAGCAAGGCACGTTCCGCGGCCACGTTCCGGGCGTTCGCCCGGTCGCTGCGACGGCTCGGAGTGCCCGGCCCACGTACGGGCACTCCGGTCGCCGTCGTCGCCGGCGAGTCCGTCATCGCGCTCCTGCTCGCCTGGTCGGCGGCGTTCACGCTGGCGGGGGCGGACGGTGCGTGGCGTGACGTGCCGGGCTCTCTGGGCCTGGTCTCCGCGGCGGCGTCGCTCATCGTCTTCAGCGCGGGAATCGGCGCGGGGCTGCGCCGGGGCGGTGGGGCGACGTGCCAGTGCTTCGGCCCCTCGACCACGGTGCTCGGCGTGCCGCACATCGTCCGCAACGTGCTGCTCGCCGCCCTCGCGGCGGCCGGCGTGCCGGTCACGGGCGGGAACGGGCATGCCGCGGGGTTGCTCATCGCCGCGTGCGCGGGCGTCGCGGCGGCGCTGCTGGTCATCGCGTCGGACGACATCGTCCGGCTGTTCCGCGCGGACACCGTTTCGAGTTGAGGAGTTCCCATGCCCTACCTGACCGCGGCGGTCGTCCTGGTCGGCGCTCTCTGCCTGGTCGATCTCGTCCTGAGCCTCGGCGTCGTCCGCCGCCTGCGAGCCCACACCGCGCTGATCGAGCACGTCCTCACCCGGGAGACCGACCGGACGCCGATCCGGCGTGCGGGTGAACGGGTCGACGCCTTCTCCGCGGCCACCTCGGGGGGCGGGCGCGTCACGAGGGAGACGCTGTCGAAGTCCGCCGCCGGCGTCCTCGTCGGCTTCTTCTCGCCGGACTGCGCCACCTGCCGGGAGAGGCTTCCCGAGTTCGTCCGCGACGCCTCGCGGTGGGAGGAGACGATCGCCGTGGTGGTCGGCGAGGAGGCCGAGGCCAGAGATCTGGCCGCCGCGTTCGAGCTGCACGCGGCGGCGCGGGTGGTGCTGGAGGACCCGAAGGACGCGCCGATGACGGACGCTTTCGGCGTCCGGGCCTTTCCCTCGGTCTGCGTCGTGGACGGGACGGGCCTCCTGCTCAGCAGCGATGCCGACGGTCACCGGCACGAGCCCGCGGCCACCGGCGCCGGACCGGCGGCCGTCACCGAACCGGCGTGAGCGCCCTCCGGCTACCGGCGGAGAGGGAACGGGACCTGCTGCGCAACTGTGCGGCCGCGGTGGCCCTCGCGATGCGAGCGGCGCCGGGAGTGTCCGTCGCGCAGATCGCCGCGACGCTGGCAGCCGGGTTCGTCCCCGTGGCCACCGCCTGGACGACCAAGCTCGTCCTGGACGGGATCGTGGCGCGCGCGCCGCGCGAGGAACTGATCGTCCTGGTCGCAGTGCTGGCCTGCGTCGGCTGCGCGGGCCTGGTGCTGTCCCATCTGACCCAGTACCTGACGAACGAGCTCGGCCGGGCGGTCACACTGGACTCCCAGGATCGCCTCTACGCCGCCGTCAACCGGCAGACGGGCCTGTCCCGGCTCGAGGATCCCGGCTTCCAGGATCATCTGCGACTCGCGCAGCAGGCGGGCGGCTCCGGTCCCGGGCAGGTGCTGGAGGGGATGGTCGGCATCGTGCAGGGCGCCGTCACGCTGACGGGGTTCGTCAGCGTCCTCGTCGTGCTCCACCCGCCGATGGCCGTGCTGTTGCCGCTGGCGGCGGCTCCGGCCATGGTCCCGGAACTCGCGCTCAGCAGGCGCCGGGCCCGGATGGTCTGGGGCGTCGGGCCGAACGAGCGGCGCGAGCTGTTCTACAGCGACCTGCTGTCCAGCCTGACGGCCGCGAAGGAGGTGCGGTTGTTCGGCCTCGGCGACCTGTTCCGGACGCGGATGCTGACCGAGGTCAGGGCGGCCCACCGGGAGCGCAGGCTCATGGACCGGCGCGAGGCGCGCACCCACACCACCCTGTCGGTGTTCTCGGCCCTGATCTCCGGGGCAGGGCTGACCTGGGCCGTCTTCATGGCGGCCTCCGGCCGGCTCTCCGTGGGCGACGTCTCCGTCTTCGTGGCGGCCGTGGCGGGCGCCCAGGGTGTGCTCAGCGGCATCATCGGACGGGTCGCCGACACGCATCAGGCCCTTCTGCTCTTCGGTCACTTCCGCCACGTCATCGCCCTCGAACCGGACCTGCGCACCGCTCCCGCCGCGCGCACCGCTCCGGACCCGGCCCCCGCGGTGACCGGAGCGGTGCGCGTTCCGGTGCGGCGGGGCATCGAATTCCAGGACGTGTGGTTCCGTTACGGCGACGACCTCCCGTGGACACTCCGGGGGTTGGACCTGACCCTTCCGCCGGGACGCGCACTCGGACTGGTCGGTGTGAACGGCGCGGGCAAGAGCACGATCGTCAAGCTTCTGTGCCGCTTCTACGACCCGACCCGCGGCCGGATCCTCTGGGACGGCGTCGACATCGCCGACCTGCCCGTCGCGGACCTGCGACGGCGGATCGGCGCGGTCTTCCAGGACTACATGTCCTACGACCTCTCGGCGGCCGAGAACATCGGGATCGGCGACGTCCGGGCGCTGGACGACCGGGCGAGGATCGAAATGGCGGCCGGCGAGGCCGGGGTGCACGAGGCGCTGGCCTCGCTGCCCCGCGGCTACGAGACCATGCTCTCGCGCATGTTCTTCCTCGACGGCGACGGGACGGCCGACGAGGAGACCGGGGTGCTGCTGTCCGGAGGGCAGTGGCAGCGGGTGGCGCTGGCCCGCGCCTTCCTGCGCACAGGTCGTGACCTGCTCATCCTGGACGAGCCGAGCTCGGGTCTGGATCCCGAGGCCGAGTACGCGATGCACGCCCGGCTGAGAGAGTTCCGGCGCGGAACGACGAGCCTGCTCATCTCGCACCGGCTCGGGTCGGTCCGCGACGCGGATCTCATCGCGGTCGTGGAGGAGGGCCGGGTGGCCGAGACCGGCACCCATGCCCAGCTGCTCGAACGTGGCGGGCTCTACGCCCGCCTCTTCCGTCTCCAGGCGGGCGGGTACGGTGTGGAGGTGCCGACATGATCTTCGCGGTGGTGGCGGCCGTCGCCCTGCTCGCCGTGACGGCGACCGGGACGTGGACGCTGCGGCGGCGCCTGGTCGTGGTCACCGTCCGCGGGCCGAGCATGGAGCCGACCGTCTACGACGGGGACAGGCTGCTGGTCCGGGTGCTGCCGGCGGAACGGCTGTCGACGGGTCAGGTGGTGGTCCTGGCCGACTCGAGCGGCCCGCACGAGTGGATCGTCAAACGGCTGGCCGCGCTGCCCGGCGAGCCGGTGCCGCGCGACCTGGTGCCGTCGATCACCGACACGCGGGTGCCAGGTGGATGCCTGGTGCTGCTGGGCGACAACCCCGAACGGAGCCGGGACTCCCGGGACGCCGGCTACTTCGCGGCCGGTGCGGTGCTCGGTGCCGCCGTCCGGCGGCTGACTCCGTCCAGCGGCTGACTCCGTCCAGCGGCGATCACGCGGGACCGCGTGAAGCGGTGCTGAAGCGCTCCTGAAGCAGCGCGGTGTGACACTCCTGCCCTTTCTGGCTGACGCGCCGGTCACGAGGCATGGGCGTGTTCCGGGGCGTCCGCGTCCATCAGGTGGAGCGGGGCGATCGTGGAGTTCTGGGTTCTCGGGTCACTTGACGTCACTCATCGGGGCCGGTCGCTGATCGGGGGCACGCCGCGGGACCGCACCGTCCTCGCGATCCTGCTGGCTCGCGCCAACGAGACGGTCGGCGTCGACCTCCTGATCGACGAACTGTGGCCGGAGGAGCCCCCCGCGCAGGCGCGGGCGCTCGCGAGGGGGTACGTCTCGCGGATCCGCCGGGTCCTTCGCGACAGCGCGGCCGGGGATGCGGCCGCTCGCCGGCTGGTCACCCGCAAACCCGGCTACCTGCTGCACGTCGAGAGCGGCGAGCTGGATCTGCTGCGCTTCGAGAAGGCGGTGGACGACGCCCGCCGGACGATGCGGGCAGGGAACGCGGAGCGCTGCCGGGAGTCGCTGCGCCAGATACGCGAACTGTGGCGGGGGACGCCGTTCACGGACGTGCCGCCCACCGCGACCATCCGTGCCACTGCCGCCCGCCTCACCGAGCTGCGCATGGTGACCCTCGAGGGGCTCTTCGACGTCGCCCTGAACGCCGGGCAGGACGCCGACATCGTCACCGAGCTGGGCGAACTCGGCGAGGAACATCCCCTGCGGGAACGCCTCGTCGGGCAGCTCATGCTCGCCCTCCACCGATGCGGGCGCACCGCGGCGGCGCTCGAGGTCTACCAGCGGGTCAAACGGAGGCTCGCCGACGAGCTCGGCATCGATCCGGGAGTCGAACTCCAGCGGCGTCAGCTCGCCATCCTGCGCGACGAGCCCGGCATACGCCCCCATGTGCCCACGGTGCCGGCGGACCCGATGCCGGGCGGCGTCTCCCACCCGCCCGCGGCGACGCCGGTCGTTCCCTCCCCGCCCGTCGCGCATCCGGCCCCGGTGCCGCACCAGTTACCGGCGGAGTCCGCGCTGTTCACCGGCCGAGCCCGGGAGCTGGCCGAGCTGGATGCCGCCGGGGACGGGGCCGCCGTGACGATCAAGGTGATCGACGGGATGGCCGGAGCCGGGAAGACCGCCCTGGCGATCCGTGCCGCTCACCGGCTCGCGCACCGGTACCCGGACGGCCAGCTGTTCCTCGACCTGCACGGGTTCACCGGCGGCGTGCGGCCGGTCGAGCCGGCCGACGCGCTCGACCGGCTGCTGCGCGGTCTCGGGATTCCGGGCGAGGCCGTCCCGAACCATCTCGACGACCGTTCCGCGCTGCTCCGCACGACCCTGGCCCGGCGGCGCGTTCTGCTCTTGCTGGACAACGCGGCGGGCCATGAGCAGGTGCGGGCGCTGATGCCGGGGACGCCGGGCTGCCTGGTGCTGATCACCAGCCGCCACCGGCTCGCCGACCTGGACGAAGCCGACCCGGTCTCGCTGGACGTGCTGCCCCCGGCCGACGCCGTCACCCTCTTCACCCGCATCGCCGAGCGGCACCGGCCCGGCGCGGCCCCGCCCGACCTCGTGATCGAGATCGTCGAGTCATGCGGGCGGCTGCCCCTGGCCATCCGCGTCGCCGCCGCCCGCCTCCGCGCCCATCCGAACTGGTCGCTCGCCGATCTCCTGGACCGGCTCCGTGACCACCGATCCAGGCTGGCCGAACTGCGCGCCGGGCAACGGAGCGTCGGCGCCGCCCTCGACCTGTCCTACGACACCCTCACCGACCATCAGCGGCGCGCGTACCGGCTGCTCGGCCTGCAGTTCGGTCCTGAGATCGACGTGTCCGCGGCCGCGGCGCTCCTCGACACCACCCCGGCCCGGGCCAGGGAGCATCTGGACGCGCTGCTGCACGTCCACCTGCTCTCGGAGCCGACACCGGGCCGCTACCGGCTCCACGACCTCACCCGAGCGCACGTCGTGCACACCTGCCGGGAGCGGGAGCGTGAGGAGGACCGCCGCGCCGCCCTGTCACGTCTGCTGGACCACTACGCGTCCACCGCGACGGCCGCGATCGATGCGCTCTATCCGCAGGAGGCTCCACGCGAGCCGTTCACCGCTCCGGACGACGGCGCGGGTGAGCCTCCGAGTCCCGCCGACGCCGCCACATGGCTCCGCCAGGGCCCCTTCGCCGAGGCCCACGCCAGGTACGAACAGGCTCGCGTGATCGCACGCCATGCCGGGGACCGCGTCGGTGAACTGCACGCGCTCATCGGCCTGGCGGCCATCGGCCACGAGCGGGGCCGCCGCGACCGGGCCATCGAGCAACTCGGCCAGGCGCTGTCCATCGCCCGCGACACCGGCGACCGGCTCGGTGAGATGGAGGCGCTCTGTGGCCTCGGCGACATCGACCACATGCGGCGCCGGCCTGAACGCGCGGCCGCGCACTACGAACAGGCCCTCGTCATCGCCCGCGAGGTGGGCCGCCATGGCTACGCCGTCGAGGCGCTCACCGGACTGGGCCACGCCCTCCGGGAGAGCGGAGAGTGAAGCGCCCGTGGGTACGCCGGCTTGATTTCGGATCCTTGAGCGCGACCGGGCCGGCCGCCGGCCAACGTGCTCGTGTGCTCCGTGACGGGCCGTTCAGCTGGGTCTCGACTTCCCGCACCTGAACCAGCGCGACATCATCGAGCTCTACCAGCTCTTCTCCCGAAACCCGCCGACATGATCGCGATCATCCGCTGACGCATGGACGGCGAGAACGGGCGGGACTCGATGGGCGGCGAAGCCCCGTGATCATTCGCTGCGTTCGGGTCGTCCAATTCCGTCCGCCTTCGTCCAACCCGTGGCCGATCATCCGCCACGGGCCTTCGATGTGAGTGGTGACCTGGCCGGACGTTCTCATCGCAGCGCCGGCCTGCTTGGTGGAGAAGCCGGCGGCTTCGGTCAGCTCAACCGTCGGGACGGCCGGGGGATCCGGGCGGCCTGGTCGCGGGCGGCCCGGATCGAGGGCCCGTCACGGAGCGCCGCGACAGCCGATGCGATGGGGAGAACGAGGAGTCGTGCGTGCATGTCGTGAGTACCGAGGGGGCGCCGGAAGCGGAACGTTTCGGTTTCTGGCGCGAGGTGAGCGCGCAGACCTGGGTGCCTGACGAACTGCGCTGCGAAGCGGACCTCGATCGACCGTTTCGGGCCAGGGTGAACGTCTGCGATCTCGGCACCGTGCAGGTGGCGCTGATGGCCGCCACGCCGTACTCCATCCACCGCACGCCCAAGCTCGTCCGCCAGGACGATCCGGGTGTGTGGAAGCTCTGCGTAGCCGTGCACGGGGCGGGGACCATCGCGCAGGACGACCGGGAAACGGCGTTCACGGCCGGTGACCTCTTCCTGTGCGACACCTCGAGGCCGTACACGGCGGCCTTCCCGGCCGACGCACCGGCCGGCCGGCTGCTGGTCATACGGCTCGCGCGCTCGTCGCTTCCGCTGCCGGAGCGGGAACTGCGGCGCCTGACCGCGGTGCGCATCGCGGGAACGCACGGGATGGGTGCGCTGACGTCGTCCTTCCTGCTCCACCTCGCCCAGCGCATGGACGAACTCGGCCAGGCCGATGTGGCCAGGCTGTCCACGCTCACACTGGACATGCTCACCGCCGCGCTCGCCCACGAACTGGACGCCGCCGACGCCGTACCCCGGCGGTCGCGCCGCCGGGCGCTGCTCGCCCGCATTCACGCGTTCATCCACGGCAATCTCGGCGACCCGGGCCTGTCACCGACCTCGATCGCCGCCGCCCACTACATTTCCGTACGGCACCTCCACAATCTGTTCCAGGAACAAGAACACACGGTCGTCGGCTGGATTCGCCTGTGCCGGCTGGAACGGTGCCGGCGAGAACTCGCCGACCCGCTGGCCGCAGACCGGCCGATCAGCGAGATCGCTGCCAGGTGGGGATTCCTCAGCCCCCCGCATTTCACCCGTGCCTTCCGAAGCGCCTACGGCGTGGCGCCCAGCCAATACCGCCGGCAGCACACCATGCGCGTGGACGAGGAGTGCACGCAGGACAAAGACCCACGCACTCCCAGGTTGGAGCCCATGAGAGAAGGCCGGCTGGTTCCCGGCGTCCAAATACAGACCGGGCCGTGAGGAAAGGCGCGTCGGAAGGCATCTCCTGGCAGGCAGGGAGGAGAATCATCGCGATGGCGGCACCACGCGAGTCCCCAGGAGTTCCGCGACCATGTCGTGCGGCTCGAACACCCGGGGCCTGATCGACGTCAGCGCCCGCATCATGGAGAAGCGGGGCGTGACCGTCGAGCACATTCGCGCGGTCGACCATGACATCGCCTTCGGCGTGTGGCCCGACATGACCGAGCACGGCTGGCCCTCGGACGAGTGGCCGTCCCTGCAACAACGTGTCATGACGGCCGACATCCTGGTCCTGGCGGGGCCCATCTGGCTCGGCGACAACAACTCGGTGACCAAGCAGGTCATCGAACGCCTCTACGCCAACTCCTCGATCCTCAACGAGCACGGCCAGTACGCCTACTACGGCAAGACCGGCGGCTGCCTCATCACGGGCAACGAGGACGGGGTCAAGCACTGCGCGATGAACGTCCTCTACAGCCTCCAGCACCTGGGCTACACGATCCCGCCCCAATCCGACGCCGGCTGGATCGGCGAGGCCGGCCCGGGACCGTCCTACCTCGACCCAGGCTCAGGTGGCCCGGAGAACGACTTCACCAACCGCAACACGACGTTCATGACCTGGAACCTCATGCACATGGCCCGCATCCTCAAGGACGCGGGCGGCATCCCCGCCCACGGCAACCAACGCTCGGAGTGGGACGCGGGCTGCCGCTTCGACTTCGAAAACCCCGACTACCGCTGACCGGTGCTACTGCATCGCGAATTTGATCAGCGCCTGCCGGTCGCCCTGCTTGATCTTTCCCTGGCGGTTCAGGACCTCGAGCTGCCATTCGGGGCCGTTGCGGAAGGCACGGCAGATGGCGTTGGCGTTGTCCTTGCCGAGCAGTGACGGCCAGATGTCGGCGACCTGCTCACTGGATCCGCCGGTGGCGTCGTAGACCTTGAACGAGACGTTGTTGGCCTTGTCGAACGAGCTGCCTCGTTTGAAGGCCGCGGCGATGAAGACGATGGAGGTGATCGCGGCCGGGACGTCGGCGAAGGTGACCCGGACGGTCTCGTCGTCGCCCTCGGCGGCGCCGGTCTGCTCGTCTCCGGAATGCTTGACCGAGCCGTTGCCGAGCGGGTCCAGCGAGTCCAGGCCGGCGAATCTGACCGGATCGGATCCCTGCACCAAGACGGCGACCAGGTCGAGGTCCACCCCCTTCTTCCGCCGGGCCATGCCGAGGACTCCACCGCTGGAGCCGGCGGAGGGGTCCCAGGCGACTCCCACGACGAGATGAGTGATGCCGTTCAGGTCGGCTGCGCCGTCATCCTTGCTGAGCGTGATCGCCATCTTCATCCCTCAAGCGTTCTCAGACCCATGGGCGGCTGCCCCGCGTGCGGTCCAACGAGCCGGACCGACAGCAGGTTCCGGACTTAATGGGGCAAGCCGCCCTATTTGGCGGCCAGTGCGCCCCGTGCCAGGCGTTCGGCTGTCGTAGGACGGATGTCTCGTCCGATTTGCGGCAATCGGCCGACGTGCCGTGGGCAGCCGCGAGGCCAGCCTGTCGTGCGGGCCTGATGCCATGGCAGGCGCCGGCCGGCGCCACCCCGTCCGTCGAGTGGGCTCCGTGCGACGGGGATCCGATCGCGCGATGCGGCACACTGTCGGTGCCGGTGGACTGGGCTCGTCCGCGCGGAGCGAGGCTGGATCTCGCCCTGGTGCGGCTGCCGGCCACCGAGCCTGCGGCCCGTATCGGCTCGTTGGTGGACGTCCCGGGCGGCCCGGGCGACTCCGGTGTCGACCGCGTACTGTCCAACCGGGGCAGGTTCATCACGAGCCTCAACCGTCGGTTCGACATCGTGGGCTACGACGCTCGCGGTATCGGTCGCAGTCACCCGGTGCTGGGCTCGGGAGAGCCGCCGGCCCAGAAACCGCCGCCGGTCTTGACCAGCCAGGCCGACTTCGATGCGCGGCTGGCGTACAACCGGCGGTTGCGCGCGGACTGCGGGATGCTGCGGGAGACCGCCGCCGAACTCCAGAGAGAATCAGCTCGTGAACAGGTGGCGGTTCCTTTCCAGGAATTGCGGCAAGGTCACCGCCGGGTGGCCTGTCACCGACTCGATCGTGTCAAAGATGCCGTCCGGCTCTTTCAGGGAGCCGTCACGCATGCGCTCGAAGACGTTGCGGACGCATGCCATGTAGACGGGGTCGGCGCCTGCCGCGACCATGTCGTCGTAGAACTTCTGCGGTTCGGCCGGCTCGTACCGCCATGGCCGTCCGGTCACCTTGGCCAGCATCTCGGTGATTTGGATCAGCGACGCGGCCTCGGCGGCCAGGTCGTAGGCCCGCCCGTCATGCGGCCCCGGATCGCGCAGCACGGTGGCCGCGACCCTGGCGATGTCCGCGGTCTCCACCCAGTTCGGCCGCGCGTCGCCGGCCGCGGGTCTCGGGAAACGTAGAGCCTCACGTCAGCGTGAGGGTCAAGCGACTAAAATCCCGATCATGCGGATCGGTGAGCTGGCGCGGCGCACCGGTGTGAGCGTGCGGGCGCTGCGCTACTACGAGGAGCAGGGCCTGCTGGTCCCGGCGCGTGCCGCCAACGGCTACCGCGAGTACACCGAGTACACCGAGGCCGCCGCATGCTGGGACGGCGTGACCACGGGACGCCGGTAGGGGGTGACAAGCTTCTGGATGCCTCTACGGGAGTTCGTTGGTCGGAGCTGATCTCTCAGCGGCCGGGTGCCTGGGACCGGGTGGACAGGCCCCACGAGCGCGTCACAGCCGAGATGCGGCGGGCGGTGCTGGTGGCGCTACAGGCGCGTTGGAGACGGCGAACGGCCGAATCCTCACACGCCGACCCCCGTTGGACTGCCGATCCTGCAGACATATGTCATGAGAGAGAACCACCACGGGGTAGTGATTTTCACTCTCGGCCTGATCGTGAAGCGGTTTGAACACGCACATTAACGCGCCCGGCGTCGAGCGATCAGCCAGGTGAGCTGCTCCGGGTTTCATGACGTCTGATGTGCCCGGGCACCCTGGAGATTCGGCACAGGCGCTACATTCGGCCCCTGACGCAAGGTGCACGCTCCTGCCGCGGTTCGTGCTTGATGGAGCGTCAGGGCCAACCTTTATTTGAGGCTGCCTTTGCCGTCTCCTCCCGCGGGTGTCCATCGGCGAATTCGGTGCCGTTCCGGCAGTTGAGGGGAGTCAGTACAAGGAGCAGCGCCTGGCTGACGCGGGTGCCGGCGTCCGCCCGGCGGATCAGGGGGTTCGAGGTTTGAGGAGGGTGATCTTCGAGGCGCCCATCTCGGTGATGTAGAGGTAGCCGGTGGAGGTGTCCTCGGTGACGTCCAGGGGCTGCTGGAAGCCGGTGAGGCCGGTGATGCCGGTCGTCCGGTTCGACAGGGCCCCGGTGGGGGAGACGTCGAAGGTCTCGATGTCCTGGCCGTTGCTGTAGCGAACGACCAGCAGCTTGCCGTTCAGGGCGCCGCCGAAGGCGCTGCCGCGGTACTCGACGGTGCCGTTCGCCGAGGCGTGCAGGCCGGCGTCGTAGATGCCGGCGAGGTCGAGGTTGCGGTCGGGTTGGGTGCCCGCGGGGTAGGCGGTCATCTGGAAGGGATCGGCGCCGCTGGTCGGGTTGGCTCCGGCGAGGGTCCATTCGCAGCGGGTCGGGTTCGGGTGGCCGTAGTAGCGGTTCTTCTTGACGTCGAAGACGTAGTCGGTCTCGGCCTGGGCGTTGCTGGTGATGGCCGGTACCGAAGGGCCGGTGTAGGCGCCGTTGGCCGCCCTGTCGATGCGGTTGGAGCACGCGGCGGGCAGCGGGCTGGGCGTCGCGGGGGCGTTGCCGCCGGCGGCCGAGCCGTTGGTCGGCACGTACAGGTGGCCGTTGCTGTGCCACACCAGGTCGAAGGCGTTGCGGACGCCGGTGGCGTAGAGCGTGAGCGGCGCGGCCGCGGCGAACGGGGTGTAGGTGCCGGGCGCTTCGGTCCGCACGTCGAGCGGGAGGGCGGCGGGCAGTTTGGAGGGGTCGAGCCGCAGGACGGCCGCACTGAGGAGGTGCTCGGGCCGGTTGCCCCAGGTCGTGTCCGGCGCCCCCATGGCGTTGTTCGCGCCTTGCGTGAAGTAGAGGGCGCCGTCCGGGCCGAACGCCAGCGAGTTGGTCTCGTGGTCCTTCACCGACCGGGGCAGGCCGGCGATGACCTCGGTGTAGGTCGCGAGGTTCGCGCCGCTGAGCCTGGCTATCCTGCTGGACCAGTCGGGCTGGCTCGGCGGGTTCTCCCCGCGGTACATCGTGTTGGAGGAGATCCAGAGGATCAGGTTGGTCGCCGTCGACGCCGGGTCGAAGGCCAGCCCGATGACGGTGCGGTTCGGCGCTCCGGGCAGGCCCTGCGCGGTCGCGTTGTCCCGCACGGTGGTGATCGTCTGACGTCCGGTGAGGGTGCCGCCGGAGGCGATGGTGTAGCGCTCGATGTAGCCGTCCAAGGTGGCGGCGTACAGCTTCCCGTCAGGCCCCTTCACCACGGAGGTGAACGTCCTGCCCGAGGCGCCGCTGTCGGCCTTGTCGAAGGCGATCTGTCCCGGCGGAGCCGTGCCGCCGGTGATGAAGACCGAGCTCCACGGCACGAACGCCGTGCCGTTCACGTCCTTGACCGCGCTGGTCACGGTGAAGCGGTAGCGCGTGTTCGGAGCGAGTGGCGATGTCGGCGACAGGTTGATGACGTCGCCGCCTCCGCTGGTGATGACGTGGGCCGGTACCGGGCTCCCGCCCGCCGCCGGTGCGAGGGTGACGCCGCCGGCCAGCGTCGAGGCGTTGACGCCGCCCGCGATCAGCCGCAGATCGGCCACGACGCTGGTCGTCGGGGGCACGCCGACCGCGGTGTTCGCCGGGGTGACCGCCCGGATCTGGGGTCGGGTGTCCGCGCCGCTGAGCGGCGCGATCGTCAGATGGGTGAGCTTGGTGTTCGCGCCGCCCGCCGCGCTGACCGTCAGCCGGCCGTCGCTCACCGTCGGGGTGACCGTGGCGGTCGCGTACTTGCTGGCCGACGCCGGCGAGAAGGCCGCGACGGCGTTCTGATCCTCCACCTGGACCGAGTGGACGCTGTCTATGGAGCTGGCGTCGCCGACCGCGACGGTGACGGTGTAGGTCCCGTTCGGAACGGCGATCTCCCAGCTGCCGGTGACGTGCACGCCCGGCGAAGTCGCGGGCAACTGCATGTGCATGAGGGTGGCAAGCCGCTGGTCGGGTTCGCCCGCCGCCGGGTTCCGGTTGCGGCCATTGCCCACCAGGCTCACCGGCGTCGTGCTCCCGGCCGTCACCCAACCGTAGGTGAGGCCGCTGCCCTGGTTCGGCCCGGTGCGCGCCCCGTACGCCTGCCCGTAGTCGGTGACGTAACCGGCCACGGGCGCCGTGGCCTGATCACCGAAGTCGACCTTGGCGGCGAACGTCGGCTCGGCGGCGGCCTGCCGCGCACCCGCCACGACACCCACCGCCAGCAGCGCCGACGCCAATCCGATCCCGACCAATCGCTCGCACCGCGGAAGGGTGATCAGCATTACCGTTCCCACCTATCGGAGTTGCCGGAAACCTCTGAAGGATCATCAACACCACACGGCCTCGTGGCAACAGAGCGACCTCGACCGGACACCTCGCGTCCAGTCCTGGCCGTCCGATGTTTCGGACGGCGAAGTCGACCGGGACCCAAGGTCGGGGTCGTGGAACTCAGGACCAGATCGAGATCTTTAGGGAAGGGCTTATGGGCGAGCCGAATTTGCGGTCATGGTCTTTGCTCATGATCTCTTGGCGGCGCGATCAACTCTCGAAATGACGTCGGCTCACATCTGGGACTTCTGCCCACGGAACGGATCGAAGTCCGGCATGATTTGCGCCATGCCTGAATCCTCCGAGGAGAATCTCCCAGAAGGTTCCAGCGGCTCGGAGGATGTGACATCGTCGGGGGAGCGCTCGGACCGGGCGGCGTGGTGGGGGGCCTTTGGCCTGCTCGCCCTGGCCTTCGGGTTCGCCGCGTCGCAGATCGCGCGGGGCACTGAAGCGACCAGCCAGGTGGCGGTCTTCGCTGTGGCGATCACGATGGTGACGGCGTTGCTCCAAACGTCACTGCCCCTGCACAGGACGGCACTCGCGGCGTTCGCAGCCTTCTTCGCCACGTTCCTGCCCATCTTTGGCATCCAGGCCGTGCTGGACTACCGGCAGTCCCGGCGAGCCATCAACGTCCTGGGCGGTGTCGAGCTGGACAAGTCCGCGCAGGCCATGGTGGTGGGTTCCACGACCGGGCTGACGGTCCGCCTGCGGGAGCCTCGCCGGCGCCTGAAACTGCAGTTGCGGCTTGAGGACCACAACGCGGCGACCAGCTCGTGCGGGGTGGCCAGGCAGTCGAGCCTGCGGGTGCGGCTCATCCAGAGCGGCAACATCCTGGTCGTCCAGCAGGCCGTGGCCGACGGCCAGAAGTTCCAGATCGACCTCGGCCAGCGTCGGCGGGAGGCTCGGCTCGACGTCAGGCTCGCGAACGAGGACGATCCGCGCTGCGTCATGGACCTGTCGGTCCCCTTCGCCGAGGCGAAGTGAGGCGATGAACCCCCTGCGCCGTCGAGGCGCCCTCGTGTCGGCCCTGGTCCTCGCCCTGACCGGCTGCAGTGCCCCGATGCCCGCCCCGACCTCGTCACCGTCCGGCCGCCCGTCGTCGCCTTCTACCGCGCCCTTCGGGGGCCGAAAGCTGATCTTCATCGGCCAGGATCTGGACGTGCACGCCGGCGCCTCCGGCGCCGCGCCGTACACGGCGTTCGACAAGGCGCTCGCCGACTACATCACCCGTCGGCTCGGCATCGACTACCGCCCCATCGTGGTGACCCCGAGCGTCCGGGAGAAGTACCTCGAAGACGGGTCGGTGGACCTGGTCATCGCCTCCTACGTGTACACGCCGGCCCGCGCACGCCGGGTGGACTTCACCGGGACGTACCTGGTCTCCGAGAGCGCCGTGCTGGTCCGCAAGGAGAACTCCGCCAACCTCTCCAGCCGCACCGACCTCCCGCAGAGCGGCCGTGGCGTCTGCACCGTGGCCAACAGCATCCAGTCGCTCGACACGCTGGTCCGCAGCCACACCGCGCGCAATGACGAGGCCTGCGTAACCGAAGTGCAGAAAGGAAAGGCGTTCGCCTACTATTCGGGCCTGACCATCGTCTCGCGCATGGCCGCGACGGACCCGGATCTGACAGTGGTCCGGATCCCCGATCTGGGCTCGCGCACGTACTCCAGCGTCGGCATCCGCCTGAAATCACCCGACTGCACACGGGTCGCGCGACTGGTCAAGGACTTTCTGCGCGACGAATGGCGCAGCGATTTCCAGACGCACCTGAAGTTCCTCGTGAGCCAGGATCCGGACTTCATGACCACCTTCCGCCCCACGGACACGATGGTGGACAGATACACCAAATGCAGCGCCCCCTGACCCACAGCCGGTCCTGACCGCCACCACCGGCCGCGCCTTAAGGCGTCATCTCACGTGGTGAGTTTGGCGGGTCTGCGGCGTCGGGGCCCGCGCCGCTTCAGTGCCCAGGGGATCGGACTGTGCCGTACCGAGCACATGTTCCTGGGCGAGCGCCGAGTACGCGTCGAGCGAAGTGCTCGGCCGTTTGAAGACCGAAGGTCACCTGGCCGGGCGGACCTATGCCTCTGCCCCCAAGCCGTAGCCGGGGGCAGCCTGAAGTTGCACTACCGAGTCTGAGCAGGAGGAACCGTCATGACCAAGGTGCTTGTCGTCCACGGATCCAAGCTCGGTGGGACGGCCGAGATCGCCGAATGGGTCGGTGCGGACCTGCGTGAGGTCGCCGACCTGGATGTCGACGTCATGCCCGCCGCCGCGAGCGTCGACGTCACCGCGTACGACGGCGTCGTCATAGGGGGAGCGCTCTACGCCGGTCGCTGGCATCGCGATGCTCGCCGCTTCGCCCGGAGCAATGCCGGCAAGCTGTCGCACCTGCCCGTGTGGGCGTTCAGCAGCGGCCCGCTCGACCGCAGCGCCGAGGAGGGAATCCAGCCGACCCGTTCGGTCCACAAGATCATCCAACGGGTCGGCGTTCGGGACCACGCCACCTTCGGCGGGCGCCTGGAGCCCGACGCGAAGGGCTTCATGGTCTCCAGCCTTGCGAAGTCGAGCGGCGGCGACTACCGCGACCGGCGGCAGATCCGCGACTGGGCACTGGGAATCGCCAAGGAGCTGGAAGCCGTCGACCGCTGAAAGGGAGACTACGCCGCAGCGAGTCTCTCGAGAGGGAGTGAGACTCCGTCCTCGACACGGGCCGGCTTGTCGCACCTGCTGCCCTCGGCCGCGAGGTTCACTCGCTCTGCCCGCGGGCGCCGGGTCATCATCGCACCGCATGCCTCCTGCCACGGAGGGACACAGGCCGAAGGTCCCCGTCGGGTGATGACCTCTGGCCGGTGCCCGGAGATGGTGTTCGGTCGAGTCTGATGGCATGACACAGCTCGCATCAGCGAAACCGGTGTTCGCCCTGCTCACCGACGGCGCTCAGGTCGAGATCAGGCCATTGGCGGCAGGTGACCGGGAAGTGGTCGTCGCGCTGCACCGAGGCCTGTCGGAGGAGAGTCTGTATCTGCGGTTCTTCGCGTTGAACCGGCGCATGGCCGATCAGGTGGCCGAGCGGGTGTGCCGCGAGCCCGGGCCCGATCACGCCGCGTTCGGGGCCTGGTTCCGGGGCGGCCTCATCGGGATCGCCGAGTACGAGTCCCTCGGGTCTGACGGCCTCGCCGAGGTGGCCATGGCGGTCGCCGACCATATGCATCACCGTGGGGTCGGCACTCTGCTTCTGGAGCATCTCGCGTCTCTGGCGCGGGCCCGGGGGGTCCGGGCGTTCCGGGGGGACACGCTCGCGCAGAACGCCGCGATGCTCGGCGTCTTCGCGGATGCCGGGATGCCCGCGATGCGGCGGCTGGTCGAAGGCGTGGTCGAGGTGATGATGCCGCTGGCGATGGATGATCGGTATCTGGACACCGTCGCCGAACGGGAACGGCTCGCCGACGTCGCCAGTCTCCGGCCGCTGCTGTGCCCCGGGTCCGTGGTCGTGATCGGCGCGGGGCGCCGGGGCGACTCGCCGGGCGGTGCCGTCCTGCGCAGCCTGCGGGACGGGGGGTTCCAGGGCGCGGTCTACGCCGTGAACCCCCATGCCGCCGGCGGCGACCTGCGCGGAGCGCCCTGTTACGCGACGGTCGCCGGGGTGCCGGAGGTGCCCGACCTCGCCGTGGTCGCCGTTCCGGCCGGCTCCGTGCCCGAGGTCGCGGCTCAGTGCGCTGGCGTCGGGGTGCGCTCCGTCGTCGTGATCAGTTCGGGGCTGGACGCCGAGCAGGGCCGTGCCCTGCTGGCGACCTGCCATCGGGCGGGGATGCGGCTCGTCGGGCCCAACTGCCTTGGCGTCGCCAACACCGGGGCCGACCTGGACGCGACGTTCGCCAGGGGCAGGCCGCGCAAGGGCGGCACCGGCCTGGTCGTCCAGTCGGGTGGAGTCGGGATCGCGCTGCTGGATCATCTGTCCCGGCTGGGGCTTGGGGTGTCGTCGTTCGCCTCGGTGGGGGACAAGTACGACGTCAGCGCCAATGACCTGCTCATGTGGTGGGAGTCGGACACCGGCACCAGTCTCGGAATCGTGCACGTCGAGTCGTTCGGCAATCCACGCAAGTTCGCACGGACGGCACGGCGGGTCGGCCGCGAGATCCCGCTGCTGACCGTGATCGCCGGCCGCTCGGAGCCGGGCCGCCGTGCGGCCGCCTCGCATACGGCCGCCGCGCTCACCTCGGAGGTCGTCAGGCAGGCGCTCTTCACCCAGGCGGGCATCGTGGCCACCGACGGACTGGGCGAGTTGATCGACGTGGCCGCGCTGCTGGGCACGCAGCCGCTTCCCGCGGGGCCGCGCGTGGCGATCATCTCGAATGCGGGAGGAGCCGGGGTGCTGGCCGCCGACGCCTGCGTGGACGCCGGGCTCGTGGTGCCGCCCGTCTCCGAGGCCACCCAGCGCGCCCTGGCGGCTCTGCTGCCCGATTGCGCGGCCGTCTCCAACCCCGTGGACACCACCGCGGCGGTCGGCGCGGACACCTTCGACGAGACGATACGGCTGGTGCTCGACGACGATACGGTCGACGCCGCCCTTGTCGTCGTGGCGCCGACCGCCCTCGGAGAGCTCGCCTCCACGGCGGTGCGGGCCGTGAAGCCGGTCGCGAGGGTCCTTCTGGGCCAGGCCGAGGCGGCGGAGGTCACCGATCACGGTGTGCCCTCGTACGCGTTCCCCGAGAACGCCGCCCGAGCCCTCGCACGGACATGGTCGTACGCGCGGTGGCGTTCCCGCCCGCCCGGTGCCGCTCCGGAGCCGAGAGACCTGGGAACCGCGGCGGTGCGTTCGATCATCGAAGGCCATCTGAGGTCGTGCCCCGACGGTGGCTGGCTCCCGCCACGGGAGACCCAGCGGCTGCTGGAGGCCTACGGTCTACCCATGGTGCCCTGGCGGTGGGCCGAGTCGGTGGACGAGGCCGTGATCGCCACCGCCGAGCTGGGTGATCGGGTCGCTCTGAAGGCGTGTGTCCCCGGCGTCGTCCACAAGACCGCCGAAGGCGCACTCCAGCTCGACGTGCGCGGCGCCCGGGACGTGCGGGCCGCGTACGGGTGGCTGAAAGATCGTTTCGGCGATTCCATGGAGGGCGTGCTCGTCCAGTCGATGGCCGCGGAGGGCGTGGAGGTCCTCTGCGGAGCCGTCCAGGACGAGGTCTTCGGACCGGTCGTCGTGTTCGGCACCGGCGGAGTCGACACCGACGCGTTCGGCGACCGCGCCGCACGGCTCGCACCACTGACGGGCACGGACGTCGAGGAGCTCATCGAGCAGGTGCGCGTCGCGCCGTTGCTGCGAGGCCACCCGGGCCGCCCGGCGGGCGACCTCGCGGCGTTGCGCGACCTCCTGCTGAGACTGTCGCTGCTGGCCGACCACCACCCCGAGATCGCCGAGCTCGACCTCAACCCGACGATCGTCCGGCCGGACGGGGTCGTCGCGGTCGACGCCCGCATCCGCCTCGCACCCCAGCGCCGCTGGGACCCGTACCTGCGCCGGCTGCGCTGAACCGGACCATCCCGAAGCCTGACGGATCTCGGGACCGGGGGTGCTCACGACGTCCGAGGAGCTCGTCGTGAGGCATCCCGACCTGGAGGGTGCGCACCGAGCGCTTTCAGGTGCTGACCGGGCTCAGACGTTTGGTCAGTTCGATCATGGCGTAGCTGATGAGGGCCACGACGGCGACGTGCGACCACTCGCCCGGGCCGATGGGGGCGGACTCGAACAGGTCGTTCATCACCGGCAGGTAGGTGTAGAGGAGTTGGACGGCGACGAGCGACGCCACGCCGGCGCCCACCCAGGGATTGCGGCGGATGCCCCCCCACACTATGGGCCGGTTCATCGACAGGCAGTTGAACAGGTAGGTCAGGAGGGTCATCGCGAAGACGTTGACCACGACCGTGCGGGCTTCTGGCAGAGACGCGCCCTGGTCCTGCTCCCAGTGGAACAGGCCGAAGGCACCGGCGAGCAGAACTCCGGAGACGATCGAGATGCGCGCCACCAGAGGGCGGGTGATGAGCGGGAGCGCAGGGTCGCGCGGTGGCCGGCGCATGATGTCGTCGTCGTGCGGTTCGAGGGCGAACGGCAGGCCGAGCACGAGGATCGCGGTCATGTTCAGCCAGAGGACCTGGACGGGCAGGATGGGCAGTTCTCCGCCGATGACGATGGCCGCCACCAGGACGAGGCCGAGGCCGATGTTGGCCGGCAGCGCCCAGACGATGAACTTCACCAGGTTGTCGAAGACGCCGCGCCCTTCTTCGACCGCGGCCTCGATCGAGGCGAAGTCGTCGTCGGTGAGCACCATGTCGGCGGACTCCTTGGCGACCTCGGTTCCGGCGCGTCCCATGGCCACGCCGATGTCTGCCTGCTTGAGCGCGGGCGCGTCGTTGACGCCGTCGCCGGTCATGGCGATGACGTGGCCCCGGCTCTGCAGGGCCCGGACGAGCCGGAGCTTCTGCTCGGGCGAGACGCGGGCGAAGACGGCGGTACGTTCGGCGGCCTCCGGGAGCCGGTCGTCAGGACAGGCAGCCAGGGACGAGCCGGTCATGACCTCGCCCTCCAGGCCGATCCGAGCCCCGATGGCGGCGGCGGTCCCGGCGTGGTCGCCAGTGATCATCTTGACCTGGATCCCGGCGTTCCGGCAGGAGCGCACGGCTGCCGCCGCGGCCGCCCTGGGAGGGTCGTGCATCGCCTGAAGTCCCAGGAAGGTCAGGCGCGGCATGCCGGTGAGCCGTCTTCCGGGTGCCTCCGCGCGGGCGAACGCGAGGACTCGCAGGCCTTGGCGCCCGAAGGCTTCGGCGAGCTCGGTGACCGCGGGCAAGGCCAAGGGAACCGGCCGTCCGGAGCCGTCGAGCTGCTCGTCGCAGAGCTCGAGCACTCGCTCGGCGGACCCCTTCACATAGACGACACCGTCGTCATGGAGGGTGGCCATGTACTGCAGTTCCGAGGAGAACGGCATCGTGTCGACACGGGCCGGGACTGACGTGAGGCCGGCTTTGCCGGCGCTCGCCATCAGCGCCCCCTCCGTGGGGTCGCCCACCAGCTCCCAGCCGCCCTCGTCGTTCGGGAGGATGTGCGCGTCGTTGCACGCCATCCCCGCGGTCAGGCATTCGAGCAAGGCCGGATGCCCGGCGAGCTCGGCCGGGCGCCCCTCGTGCCGGAGGCCGCCGTCCGGGGCGTACCCGGTGCCCGTCACTTCGTAGAGCCTGCCCCCGGCCGCGACGGCCGTCACCGTCATCCGGTTCTCGGTGAGAGTGCCGGTCTTGTCAGAGCAGATCACGGTCGTGCTGCCGAGGGTTTCGACGGCGGGCAGCCGTCGGATGATCGCGTTCCGGTGAACCATCCGGGCGACGCCGAACGCCAGGGTGACGGTGACGACGGCCGGCAACCCTTCCGGGATGGCCCCGACCGCGAGCGCCACGGCTGCGGTGAGCATGTCGGCGGCGGGTTCGCCGCGCAGCAGGCCGATAAGGAAGGTCAGGACGGCGAGCCCCAGGATCGCCACCGTGACGAGCTCGCTGAAGCGGGCGATCTTCCGGGTGAGGGGCGTCTGGACCGCGGTGGCCTCGCCGACGAGGTGATGGATCAGCCCGAGTTCCGTCGCCGCGCCGGTGGCGGTCACGATCCCCGCGCCGCTTCCACGGGAGACCAGCGTTCCGGAGTAGGCCATGTCGCGCCGATCGGCGAGCACGGTATCGCGCGTGGTCACCGCGGAGTTCTTCCTGACCGGCAGCGATTCGCCGGTCAGGGCCGACTCGTCGATCTCCAGATCGTCGGCTTGGACCACGCGCAGATCCGCAGGCACCTTCCCGCCGGCCTCCACGGTCACCAGGTCTCCGAGGACCAGGTCCGTGGAGGGGACGGTCCGAGGCGTGCCGTCCCGGATCACCGTGGCGCTGACGTGCGTCATCGCCATCAGTGCCGCCAGGGCGTTCTCGGCGCGTGCCTCCTGGACGAAGCCCACGATGGCGTTCGCGACCACGACGCCCAGGATGACCACGGCGTCCACGTGGTCACCGATCGCCGCGGTGATGGCCGCTGACACCAGCAGCACGTAGATGAGCGGGCTGTGGAACTGGAGCAAGAACCGCCGGAACGGTCCTGTGCGCCGGGCGGCGGGGAGGGTATTGGGGCCGAACCGCTCCAGGCGGGCCGCGGCCTCGTGCACGCTGAGCCCTTTCACGACATCGCCGCCCAGGTCGGCGGTGACCTGGGCGGCGGTGCGTTCATGAGCGGCGAGGGCAGGGGGCGGCTCCGGGATGGGCGCCGGGGCCGTCCCTGCGGCATCGCCCTTCATCGCAGCTTGGCCAGTCGTTCCTCGTACTCCTGGGTGTCGATCTCTCCGTGTGCGTAGCGTTCGGCGAGGATGCGTTGAGCGTTCTCGGTTCCGGCCCGGTCCTTCGGGTGGGCGGCGGTACGGAGATCGGCCGAGACGCGGAGCGCCAGCAGGACCAGAACAGTGATCGCCGCCACCCACAGGAGCGCCATGAGCGCGCCGCCGAGCCACATCCCGCCGGACCAGCCGCCGTCTCCCATGTGGCCCCAGCGATCACCGGGCCCCATGAGAGCGATCGCGTGACAGGTGCTGTTCATCGGTTCACCTCCTGATCTCACTGTGCGGCCGCGCGCCCCTCGGTTGCAGGGGCGAAGGTCCCTGGAGAAGGCCTGGGCGGTGCGGGGGCCTCGAGCCGGAGCAGGTGCGGACGTCACCTCCCGCTGGGGCCATAGGCCCTGGTAGAGGCATGGAACGTGGGACGTAGGTCCTTGATCGGCGGAGACCAAAGCTCCTATCGGCGTGGGCGTCCCCGGGACATGGTTGGCGTGAGCCCGGATCACCGAGATCCGGAAAACCGGAGAGGTGAGACGTGATGAGTGTGACCGACCGTTCCGTCACCAAGAGGCACCGGAACCTGCCGCGACCCCACCTGACCCCTGCTCCGTTGACCGAGTCCGTCGCGGCCCGGTACGTGTGGGCTGTCGCCCGGCTGTCGCTGGCGTGGGTGTTCGTGTGGGCGTTCCTCGACAAGACCTTCGGACTGGGCTACGCGACCCCGAGCGCACGGGCCTGGATCGAGGGCGGCAGCCCCACCGAGGGCTTTCTGAAGAACTCGCCGACGGGCCCGTTCGAGACCCTCTACAAGGACATGGCCGGCATGGCCTGGGCGGACTGGCTCTTCATGATCGGTCTCGCCGGGATCGGGCTCGCGCTGGCGCTGGGGATCGGCATGCGGATCGCGGCCGCCTCGGGTGCGCTGCTGCTGGTGATGATGTGGGCGGCGGTGCTGCCCCCGGAGAACAACCCGTTCATGGACGACCACATCATCTACGCCGTCGTCCTGATCGGTCTTGCGCTGGTCTGCGCCGGCGACACGATCGGCCTCGGTCGCTGGTGGGGCGAGACCAAGCTCGTCCAGCGCTTCCCGATCCTCAAGTAACCGCGACGGATCAAGTAGCCACGACGAATCGCGAGCGGGGCCGGATTCCCCTCCGGCCCCGTCGCCGTGTCCGCCGCTCGGCCGGGAACCTCGCAGTGTTCAGCACCGTGCCGGGAGGCCCGGGCCAGGGAGGACGTTCGCCCCTAACGGCCGGTGCCCGATCCGACGACGCTGAAGGCGGAGGCTCCACGCCGCCCCACGAGAAAGAAGGCGGGTGCGATGAATGAGATCAAGGTGATTCATCGTCAAGCGGATTCGTTCGCGATCCTTGTCCGCGATCACGTCGTCCATGTCGACCAGCCCTACTCGGCCGGTGGCCAGGACGCGGGGCCCACCCCGGTGGAGCTCTTCGTCGGCAGCCTGGCGTCGTGCGCGGCACATTACGGGCACCGCCACTTGGAACGGCTCGGTCTCCCGGCCGAGGGCCTTGAGGTCACTGCGGAATACACCATGAGCGCCGCTCGCCCCAATCGGGTCGCCCGCGTCGGCCTGCTCGCGCGACCTCCCGCCGGAGTGCCCGTGGTCGAGCTTGACGGGCTGCGCGCCGCCATGGAGCAGTGCACCGTCCACAACTCGCTCATCAGACCCCCACAACTGGACGTGCACATCGAGATCCATGCCCGGGCGGCATGACGACCAAGGAGTGACGATGGCCCCGTATCCCAATGTCCTGGTCGGCTATGACGGCACGACGGAGAGTGATCGCGCGCTGCGATGGGCGGCCGACGAGGCCCGGCTCCGGCGGCTCGATCTGGTGGTCTGCCACTGCTGGCGCTGGCCCTACCCGATCAGCCACATCGACTACGACATCGAGGAGACCGTCAAGAAGATGGGCCGCCACCTTCTTGACCGCGGCGCCGACCGCGCCGCACACCTGGCGCACTCCGTGAAGATCCATAAGCGCCTCATGGACGGACCGGCCTACGCCGCACTCATGCACGAGTCACCCGAGGCCGAACTCGTCGTGATCGGCTCGCACGAGCAGGACGAACTGCCGGTCGGATCCACCGCCCTGCAGCTGCCGGCGCGTTCCCGCCGTCCGGTGGTCGTGGTCCGCCAGGCCGCCGCCGCCCACGAACGCGTCGTCGTCGGAGTCGACGGCTCGCGTGGCGGCGACGCCGCGCTGGCGTTCGCCTTCGAGGAGGCCGCGCTGCGGCGCTGGAGCCTCGAAGCGGTGTACGGCTGCTGGGAACCCGGCGCCGTCGCCGAATCCGAACTGGCGCTCTTCGCCGACGAGGAGGAGCTGGCCCGGTCCTGCGGTGGCAGGCTCCAACGTGCGGTGGCCCCCTGGCGGGACAAGTACCCCCAGGTCCAGACGCGTACATCACTGGTCATGGAAGGTCCTCGGACGGCCCTGCTGACCGCGGCCGCCAGAGCTGACCTGGTCGTGGTCGGCGACCGCGGAACCGGCAGCGTGGACCCCCTCCTCCTCGGCGCGACCAGCTCGGCGCTGCTTCACCACGCACCGTGCAGCGTCGCCGTCGTCCACGCCGAGCGGACCTGAACCCCGGAAAGGAAATCGGACGGCTGGTCGGCGAAGCGGCCGATCCGTGGCGCAAGCCGGTACCCGAGCGCTCGGACCCGTCCCGAACGAAGGAGACCATCATGACCACCGGAACCGAGCCGGGCCCCGTGCTGGT
This sequence comes from Spirillospora sp. NPDC047279, assembly GCF_040643285.1. Taxonomy (NCBI): domain Bacteria; kingdom Bacillati; phylum Actinomycetota; class Actinomycetes; order Streptosporangiales; family Thermomonosporaceae; genus Spirillospora; species Spirillospora sp. NPDC047279. The sequence continues at coordinate 143,183 of NZ_JBEYUA010000005.1, read as the reverse complement.
CGGTTACGACGGCTCACCCACAGGCGAGCAAGCCCTGAAGTGGGCGGTCGAAGCGGCGACGCTCAGGGCGGTGCCGCTGGTCGTGTGCCACGCCTGGTACTGGCCCTACCCGCTTCAGACGCAGGACTCGCAGGGCTTGGAGATCGTGCGGGCGATGGGGGCGCTGGCCGCCGACGACGGTGTGCGCCAAGCGCAGATGCTCGCCGGGGATCTCGACGTGCGCAGGTTGCTGGTGCGCGGCACTCCATCGGTCGCGCTGCTCACCGCGGCGCGTGAGGCTTCACTCGTGATCCTGGGAACGCGGGGGAGCGGTGGCTTCGACGATCTGAGAATCGGCTCCGCGGCGCTTCAGGTCGCCTCGCACACTGATCGTCCCGTCATCGTGGTCCCCCCGGGGCGGCACGTCAGCGGAGGGGAGGGCGAGCGCATCGTGGCCGGGGTCGACGGGTCGCCGGCGAGCGAGGCCGCGTTGCGGTTCGCCCTGGCGGAGGCTCGGCTCCGCGACCTTCCGGTCACGGCCGTGTGCAGCTGGTGGGACCCAGGGGCGCTGCCCGGACCCGCGCACGCCGCGTTCACCGATCCCGAGTCGGTCAAGCGGGACGCCAAGAGGAGTTTCGAGGACCTGGTCGCCAAGGCGCGCGGCGAGTACGAGGACGTCTTCGTCGAGACCAGGTTCGTGGTGCAACGCCCACGGCTGGCGCTGGTCGATCTGTCGGCGGGAGCCACCCTGCTCGTCGTGGGCGACCACGGTGTCGGGTCGGCTCCGCAGACGCTGCTGGGGGACGTGGCCAGGTCGGTCCTGCACGAGTCACCTTGCCCGGTCGCGATCGTGCATGTCGCTCGCGCAACCTGAGGAGGGACGTCATGAACGCACACGTGGGAGACCGGATCATCATCACCCGGCCCGGACTGCACGATCCCGCGCGCGATGGTGAGATCGTCGGCGTGCGGGGCCGCGACGGTGCTCCGCCCTATCTGGTGCGCTGGTCTGACACGGGACGCCAGTCGCTGATCTTCCCGGGCCCGGACACCCGGATCGTCAACTACGCGTCGGCCGACCAGGGCTGAGGACAGAATCCTCGTCCGCCGCAGCGCCGCCCCCGTCATCTTCGTCCCGCCGTCGTGACCGGCCCCGCCGGCCGCGGCGGAAGTGGTACAGGGCGAGGGCGCCGGGAAGGATCGGCAGCCAGTAGCTGAGCAGGCGGAAGGCGATGACGGTGACGACGGCCTCGGCCGGCCCCGTCCCGAGCATCACGAGCGCCAGCACGAGGACGGGTTCGACGACCCCGACGCCGCCGGCGAGCGGGCCGAGCAGTCGCAAGGGCGTGATGAGGAGGTAGGTCGTGGCCAGCACCGCGGGTGACGACGGCGTGCCGAACGTGTAGGCCACCGAAAGGAACGCCAGGACCGAGCAGCTCGTCACGCCCGCGTTGCCGACGACGAGCATGGCGGCTCGTCCGGGACGGTGCCGCAGCTCGGGCAGTGTCCGCAGGGCCGCCCGCATCGGCGCGAGGATCTCGGCTCTGCGGTGCCACGCGGAGCCCGCCCCCAGGGCGGCGAGCGTGGACGCCCAGACGAGGACCAGCGGGGTCCACGCCGGTGCCTGGGTGGCGACCGGGCCCTGGAGGCCGGCCGCGACGAGGGCGAGAGCCAGCGCGACGAGGTGGACGACCGTTCCGGTGAGACGGGTGAGGGCGACGGCGCCCGCCGCCTCCTGCGAACCGACGCCGTGTGCCCGCAGATAGGTGATGAGGACCAGGCTCGATCCTCTGCCGGGCCGGTGCTGGCGGGAGGCGAAGGTGGCCGCGACCTGATGCAGGCTGGTGCGCCCGAGCGCGAGGCGCGCGGTGGTCGCCCCCAGCAGCGCCAGTGCGCCGGCCACGTACGACACGATCACCAGCAGGGCGGCGACGGCCAGCCATCGGAGGCCGACGCCTCCGAAGACCTCGAAGGGGCCGCGAACCGGTGGGATGCCGATGAGGGCGTGGTAGGTCACGTACCCCACGAGGACCAGCAGTGCCAGCATCCATGGGCGCGTCGGGATACGCGACAGTGGCGGGGGGTCATCGGGGGTTCCGGCGATGTGCGCGATCTCTTCGCGGAGCGCGGCGAGCAGCTCCGGGTGTTCGCGCAGGGCCGTCCGGGTCGCCGCTGACAGTGCCAGCGGCTGGAGGTAGGGCGCCGCGGCGCCGACGGAGGCCGGGCCGATGACGTCGGACGCGGTGCGGGCGGCGCGGTGCGGGCCGACCGCCAGCGCGGTGGACGTCAGGAGCTGCGCCACGTCCTGCGCCAGCCTGCGGGGACTCGCCGCGTCCTCGGCGAAACCGAAGTCCACCAGGACCGGGCGTCCGGCGGTGTCGACCAGGACGTTGGCCAGCCGCAGGTCGCGATGTGCGATGCCCGCCGCGTGGAGCCTGGACACCTCTTCCCACAGGGCGCGCAGGCAGCCGTCGTCGAGCCGGAGACGAGCCTGCGATCCGGAGAGGTCGCCCGGCCCGGAGACCGCCTCCTCCGCCAGGATCCAGGAACCGTGCCCGGCCGGCGCCACGCCGACGAGCTCCGGTACACGAACGCCGGCCGACGCCGCACGGAGGAGATGGTAGGCCTCGTGCTCGACCTGACGCTTGGGGCTCGGGAACGGCGTCTCGTCCTCGGTCTCCCGGTAGAGCAGGAATCTCGCCGCCTTGAACAGCAGGTCGGCGTCCCTCTGATCACGTCCGAGCGCTTTGACGAAGACCCGCTCGCCTCCCGCGCCGATCGCGGTGAAGGGGACCGACCCCCTGGCGTCGCTCTTGAGGAGACGGACCCGAGGGGCGTCGATGCCGCACCGGGTGAGCGCGGCGGCGATCCGCCGCGAGTCGGGCAGGTGCGTCGGCGTGCCGCGGAGAAGATGGACCGCACCGCCCACCGCCCAGCCGAGGGCGGCACCGGCGATCACATCGAGCGGGAAGTGCGCGCCGACGTAGAGCCGGGCGACGCCCACCCCCACGGCGATCGCCCAGAACGCCCACCGCAGCGGGCGGCGCACATGGGCGGCGGCGACGGTGGCCAGGGCGGCGGCGACCGCCGCGTGGCCCGAGACGAAGCCGAGCCCACCCTCCGACGCTCCCCGCAGCACGACCTCCGACAGCAGCTCGCCGGGACGGCCGCGATCGGCGAGGCTCTTGACCAGCTTGGCCAGCACGTACGCCAGCGTTCCGCCGAGCGCCAGGTCGACCGCGAGGCGGACCCGGCGGCACAGGAGAGCGACGACGGCGGTGACCGCGACCGCGCCGAGCGCACCGGCCTGCATGATCACGTTCACCGGCCAGAACAGCCATCCGGGCAGGCCGTTGACGAGCCGGAACGCGTCGGCCTCCACCGTCAGCAGGAAGCCGCCGGCCGCGAAGACCGCCAGGGTCAGGCCGAGGGCCGAGCCCGCGACCAGCCGGACCACGTCGCCGGGATGGCGAGCCGAGAACGAGACGGGCAGCGGCGCCGGGTCCACCTCGTGCTCCCGGACCGTCATCGATCCGATGGGCTGGGCCGGTGACGAGGCCGCCGCCCTGGCCGCCGCGGCCGTCGCTCTCTCCTCGCCCACCTTGATCGTGGTCAGTTCCACGAGGGCGGCCGCGTCCTCGTCGAGCAGGGAGGTGACGGTGTCGGCCTCGGCGGCGCCCCAGCCGACGATCCAGGGCTCCCCGCCGGCATCGAGGATGATGTTGTCGGCGCGCAGGTCCCGATGGGCGATACGGCTCGAGCGGAGCATCGCCAGTTGCCGCCACAGGTCGTCGACCTGAGCGTCGTCCATCGCTTCGACCGCACTCAGCACCCGTCCTCCGATCAGGTCGGAGGCCATTGCCCAGTCCTGGCCCGGCGCCGAGGCGAGGAAGCGGACACGCGGAACCCGGGCGCCGGCCCGTGCGGCGCGCAGCAGCAGGTAGCCCTCGTGCTCGACCTGTTGCTTGGCGGTGACGAACGGTGGATCGCCCGGTCGCCGTCGCCAGAGCCGGCCGAGCCGGTGCAGCAGGTCGGTGTCGTGCTGATCGCGGCCGATCACCTTGACGAACAGGCGTCCGTCCGAGGTGGTCGCGGCGAACGGCACGGCTCGGCGCAGATCTCCGGCCATTGGTTCCACCGCCTCCACCGTGTGGCCGCGGCGCAGGAGAAGAGCCCGTACGGCCTCCGGGCGGGGGAGGCGGGGTGCGGCACCATGGGCGAAGAGAACGGCTGAAGCCAGTGCCCAGCCCAGAACGGCACCTGCGAGGACGTCGGTGGGCAAGTGCGCCCCCACGTACACGCGGGCCAGGCCGACCGCGGCGACCAGAGTCCACAGAACGCGCCGGTAGGGGCGCGGCAGGGCCGAGCCGAGGACGGTGACGAGGGCCGCGGCGACGGCCGTGTGCCCGGCGGGCAATCCGGTGCCGCCGGTGATGGCGTCGGCTCGGAGATGAACGTGATCGAGAAGGGCAGCAGGGCGGGGCCGCCCGGCGAGATCCTTGACGACCTTGGCCGCGAACCAGGCCAGCCATCCGGCGAGAACCAGATCGACGGCGAGGTGGACCCGCCGCAGTGACAGGGCGATCAGCCCGGCCAGTGCCGCCATGCCGATCCAGCCCGCCTGCATGACGATCCAGACCGGCACCTCGATCGTGTCCGGCAGGTCGTTCACGAGCCGGAAGAAGTCGGCGTCGGCGCGCACCACGCCCTGGGACATCGCCACGAGCGTGACGAGGGCGGCGACACCGGCCGCCGTTCGCACCAGGTCGCCGGTGTGCCGGACCACCGGCGTGCTGGCGTGTCGCGCCACCCTTGGCGTGGGCCGGATCCACCGCCACCAGGCCCAGAGCCCGGCACCGGCGGGCAGGTAGAGCAGGAACGTGAAGAACCGGAACAGCACGACGCCCGCCGTCGCCGCGGGAAGGTCGGCACCGGTCAGGTCCAGCCCGGCGATGAGGGCGAGTTCGATGACGCCCGCGCTTCCCGGCGTCAGCGGGATCGCCGTGACCTGGCGGGCGACCGCGTAGACGGCGAACGCCTCCAGTACCCCGACCCGGGTCACGCCCGCGGCCTGGAGAGAGCCGTACAGCACGCCGAAGAGGATCAGGTGGTACCCGAAAGCCGAGACCGTGAGCGCCGGCCAGTGAGCGTGGATGAGGCCGCGGGCGTCGGCCTGGAAAGCGGCGACCGTGGTGTCGTGCACCTTCGGCTCGCGGCCGAAGCGGCGCAGTATCGGGCCGGACAGCCGGTCCCCAATGGTGATCGCCACCTCGAGCGGCCGGCTGAAGCGGATCGACGCCGCGAAGAGGGCCAGGAGCAGGACGGCCAGCAGCAGTCCCGCCACGCCTGCTCCGCGCACGCCGGGAGGCACCTCGGAGACGACACCGAGCATCCCCAGCGCCATCAAGGGGAGCGTGAGCCGGGACGCGATGTTCCAGACCCCGGTCACGACCGTCTGCAGGCTCACCGCACGGGTGCCGAAGCCGAGCTCGCGGGACATGGTGAAGTTGAGTGCGGCTCCGGCGGCACCACCCCCTGGCAGGGCGTACGAGACGGCGGTCGTCACCACGTTGATCACACAGGCGGGCGCCAACGCCAGGCCTGGCAGCGCGGCCCTCAGCCCGAGCGCCGAGACGAGGACCGAGGCGGCGGTGAGCAGGCCGAGCAGGGTCAGTTCCGCGGGACTGACCCTGCCGCGCAGGATCGTCGCCACCTCGCGGAGGTCGACGAAATGCGGCAGCGCCTTACCGAAGATCAGTACGACGATGGTCAGGGCCAGCACGCGGCCGAACCAGACCCGGGCCGGACGCCGACGCCGCCGGGTGCCGCCCTCCGGATTCGCGGACGACGTCACGGCGCTCCGCACTGGTGCACCAGCGGCCATGCCCCGTCCTCCTCGCGGTCGGCCCCCTCAGTCCAGCCGGGAGGGAAGACGATGATCAGAGGCGGAAGTGCCGGTCAGTCAGGACCTTCGTCCCGAACGTCGACGTTCAGCACGAACCACTCGACCGGCTCGTCCTGTTGCTCGACGGTTCGCGAGCGCACGCTGCCGGAAGTCCTGGGCGTTGGCGAAGAACAACGGTGAGTCGTAACGGTAGATCACCAGGCCGGAGATGGTGTGCGCGGCGGGGTAGTCGTCGCCGGGCCGAGCCGAACGCCGCGTACCTGGCGATCGCGGGCGGCATCGATGGGTTCGGCCACCCCGGATCGGAGGGTGATGCGGAGATTGTCCCGACGGCAGGAGATGTCGATGCCCCAGTGTCCGCGGTAGCGCAGGCCGAGCCTGACCTCGTCGATCCCGACCGGCAGCCGGGGGTTGATGAGGAGCGTGTCAGCGCGGGTCGAGACTCCCGCGTAGCAGCGCTGGACGAGGTCGACCGTGCCCGCCATCGCGCCCAGATGGATGCCTTCGGCGGTGGTGCCGTGCTGGGTGTCGTCGAGGTCGCTGTGGAGGGTGTCCAGGAACAGCCGCCATGAATCCTCGCCGTCCGTCCGTGCCAGGAGCCACGCGTGCACGAGTTCGCTCAGTGTGGAACCGTGGCTGGTTCTCGCCATGTAGTAGTCGATGGTCCGGCGCATGAAATCCGGCTCGCAGGGATGCCCGAGCGGGCCGAGGACGTTCGTCAGTTCTTCGGCCGTCAGGAGGTAGAACAACATCAGGACGTCCGCCTGTTTGGACGCCTTGTACCGGTTGGCGGTGTCACCTTCGGCCTCGAGGATCCGGTCCAGCCGCCGGATGTCGCCATAGCCGCGCCGGTAACCCTCCCAGTCGAGTTCGTCGAGGTGCTCGTAGCCCTCGAACTGGCAGATGACCCCGTCATGGAACGGCACCCGCATCTTGCGGCTCACGTCTTCGAACCGCGTGACCTCCTCGCGCCCGACTTCGAGGTGCTCGCGCAGCTCAGCGGAGCGGTCGGCGGGAAGCAGGCTCAGGACTTCGAGTGCACGCTGCATGACCCAGACGGTCATGACGTTGGTGTACGCGTTGTTGTCCAGCCCCGGTTCGGCTCGGTCGGGGTAGCCGTCGTGATACTCGTCCGGGCCCATCACGCCGCGGATCTCGTAAGCGTCGAGCGTCCGGTCGTAGGTCGTGATGTCGGCGAAGTACAGGGCGATCTCCAGCAGCATCTCCGCTCCGTACTCGGCCAGGAACTCCAGATCTCCGGTGGCCTCGTAGAAACGCCAGACGTTGTAGGCGATGGCCAGGCCGACGTGGCGCTGGAGATGGGAGTTGTCGGGGAGCCATCGGCCCGACCGTGGGTTGAGGTGCACCCGTTGTGTCTCCTCACGGCCGTCGCCGGCGCTCTGCCAGGGGAACATCGCGCCGCGATGGCCGGCCTGACGAGCCGCCCAGCGCGCTTCGGGCAACCGCCGCCATCGATAGAGGAGCAGGGCACGGGCTATCTCGGGGAAGCGCATCGCCAGGAAGGGCAGGATGAACAGCTCGTCCCAGAACACGTGCCCGCGGTAGGCCTCGCCGTGAAGGCCTCGGGCCGGTACACCCGCGTCGAGTCCGACGGTGTGCTCGGAGACCGTTTGCAACAGGTGGAAGATATGGAGATTGAGGACACGCTGAACGTCGTCATGGTCGACGCCGATCTGGCAACGATGCCACAGGCGGTCCCAGGCGAGCGTCTGCCGCCCCAGCAGCCGGTCGAAGTCGTCCGCGCGCTCGATCCGTGTCCGCGCGGCCTGGGAGCATTCCTCGATTCCCTGGTCACGGGAGGAAAAGACCGACACGACCTTTTCGACGGTGACGGGCTCGCCCTCGCTGACATCGATGAGCAGATCGTGGGCGACCCAGCCCGGCTCCGCGAGTGTCGTGCGCTTGGCGGGCGAGGTCGTCCTGGTGCGGGCGGCGACCGCGATGGTCACTCCGGACGAGGCCGTACGGCAGCGCAGCCATATCGTCTCGGGCCCGCCCTTCTGCGCGACCTCCGGCACCAGATGCCGTCCGTTGAGGTCGCGGTAGCGGGCGACCCCGGTGTTGGCGACCCGGCAGTCGAGGGCGGAGCGGACTTCGAGCCGGCCGTGCCAGTTCTCGGCGACCAGGGTCGTCTCCAGCGCTGCCAGGTGCGGATCGTCCATGGAGACGATCCGCCGCTGGCTCACCCGGCTGATCCGCCCGTCGGGATCGGCGAAGCTGAACAAGCGGGTGAGCACGCCTCGCCTCATGTCCAGCTCCTGGCGGTAGGAGTGCAGGCGGCCTTCGGCCTGGAGTTCGTCGAGCGAGAGCCAGGCGCCGCCCTCGACACGGAACGTGAGCGGCAGCCAGTTCGGGATGTTGACCAGGTCGTCGTTGTCGATCGTGCGATCGGCGATGTGCGACTCCTGCCGGTCGTAGCATCCTGCGAGGTAGGTGCCGGGATTGTGCACCTCGTCCGCCTGCGACTCGGGTGCCGCCGCCCGGGTCGCGAAGTATCCGTTGCCCAGTGTGCAGAGTGCCTCGCGCAGCCCTTCGGCCTCCGGAACGTAGTCGTCGTAGCTGAGCCGCCAGCGTGTCATCGGGTGGCTCCTCGGGTCTCGGCGCGATGGCTGAGCGATGAGGCGGAATCAGGAGGACCACGATGGTGATGTCATGTGGTCGATGAGGTCGGCGATGCGGCAGGTGTAGCCCCACTCGTTGTCGTACCAGCCGAAGATCTTCACCAGGTCGCCGTTGGCCTGGGTGAGCGGAGCGTCGAAGACGCAGGAGGCCGGGTCGCCGATGATGTCGCGCGACACGATCGGGTGGGTGTTGTACCGGAGGATCCCGGCCATCGGCCCCTTCGCCGCAGCCGCGAACGCTTTGTTGATCTCCTCCGCGGACGCGGGGCGTTCCAGCAGGCATGCCAGGTCGACCAGCGAGCCGTCCTCGATCGGCACCCGCAGCGCCATGCCGTCGAACCGGCCGGCCAGCTCGGGGATCACCACGCCGACGGATCGGGCGGCGCCGGTGCTGGTGGGGATGAGGTTCACGGCGGCCGACCGGGCCCGATGCAGGTCCTTGTGCGGGGAGTCGAGCAGGTTCTGGTCGTTGGTGTAGCCGTGGACGGTGGTCATGTAGCCCTTGGCCACGCCGAACGCGTCGTGCAGGACCTTGGCCATCGGAGCCACGCAGTTGGTCGTGCAGGAGGCGTTGGACACGATCGCGTGCCGTGCCGGGTCGTAGGCCTCGTCGTTGACGCCCATCACGATGGTGGCTTCGACCTCCTTGCCCGGCGCGGAGATGATCACCTTCTGTGCGCCCGCCTTGAGATGCGCGGCGGCGTCGTCTCGCTTCGTCACCCACCACTTCGGCTTCGACGACTTCCCGCAGGCCTACGAGGTGTTCGCCAACGCCGCCGACACCGGCGCCCTCAAGGTCGTCATCTCGCGCTGAGGTCTGGCCGCACCCGTCCGCCGGGTCGACGGAAACCTCCCTGGCGGTCCGAGGGAACCGCGGCGTGTCAAAGACGCTGTTCGGGTGGGACTGAATCTCGAGATTCAGTCCCGCCCGGTCGATGCATGGAAGGGACGTCAGGTCTTGTTTCGCGCGTTCACCGGTGTTCGGACTCTTCGGCCTTGAGCCGGGTGACGAGGGTCGCCGCCTGGGTTCGGCGGCTCAGGCCGAGCTTGGTGAAGATCTGGGAGACGTAGTTCTTGACGGTCTTCTCCGCCAGGAACATCCGGTCGCCGATCTGGCGGTAGGTCAGGCCCTCGCCGATCAGGTCGAGGATCTGCCGCTCCTGGTCGGACAGGGCCGCCAGTGGATCGACGCGCTCCCTGTGCTCGCGCAGGCGGGCGACCTCGGGCATCCGGGAGCGGATCTCGCGGCTGATGGAGATGCCGTCACCGTCGGGCAGGCGGACGTCCAGGACGGCGACATGGGGCCGGGCGGCCGGGATGCGCGCGAGAGCCTGGGCGACGGTTCCCGCCTCGCCGACGATCTCGATGTCGTCCTCGGCGGACAGGAGCGCGGCGACGCCTCGCCTGACGACCTCATGATCATCGGTGAGGAAGACACGGATGGGCTGAGGCGCTCCGGTGTCCGAGGCGTTCATTTCGCTCACTCCTTGCGCGGCGTTGATCGAACTCTAGTGACACGTGGTCTGGAGCCACAGGGACCAGGGTCCTTTGCCTGTCGCTCCAGGTAGAAGCGAGACATACTGGGCGCGTGGCGCCTGAGGATCCACCAAGAGACGGCAGAGCAGGCTTCAGGGATCCATCGGGCGAAGAGCGCGCACGGTTGGTTCTGCCGCACCTGCGCTTGGACGATCTGCTGCTCGAGTTGCAGGGGCGTCTTGAGGCGGCACGGGCCACCCGGGACAGGGTGCATTCGCTGCTCGAGGCCGTGGTGTCGATCGGTGGCGAGCTGGAGCTCGCCGCCGTCCTGCGCCGGATCATCGAGGCCGCGACGAAGCTGGCGGATGCCAGATACGGCGCACTCGGCGTGATCTCCGAGGAGGGTGAACGGCTGGTCGAGTTCATCACGGTCGGGGTGACGGACGAGGAGATCGAGGCCATCGGGCACTGGCCTCATGGCCATGGCATCCTCGGGTTGCTGATCAAGGAGCCGCACGGGCTGAGGCTGCCGGATCTCGCCGGACACCCGGAGTCGTACGGATTCCCGGCGAACCATCCTCCGATGCGCCGGTTCCTCGGCGTTCCGATCAGGATCCGTGACGAGGTCTTCGGCAACCTCTACCTGACCGAGAAGAGCGATGGCGGCGAGTTCGACGAGGACGACGAGATCGTCGTCACCGCGCTGGCCACCGCCGCCGGGGTCGCGATCGAGAACGCACGCCTGTACGAGCAGACGCGCCGGCGGGAAAGGTGGCTGGAGGCGTCGGCGGAGATCTCCACCGCGCTGCTCTCGGGGACCGATCCCCAGCAGGTCAGCGAGTTGGTGATCAAGCGGACGCGTGAGATCGCCGACGGCTCGCTGGCAGTGCTGGCGGTGGCCGACGGGCCGGACGAGGACCTCGTCATCGTGGCCGCGGACGGAGCGGGCGCCGACGAGATCCGGGGGCGCCGGGTCCCGATCGAGAGCACGGCCTCCGCGCTCGTCTATCGCAGCGGAGTGCCGCGGCGATTGGACGACGGGAGCGCGGAGGCGGCGGGCGCCGATCTCCCTGCGAGCGTGGACATCGGTCCGTTGCTCATCGTGCCGTTGGGGTCGGGCACCAGAGCGCGCGGCGTGATCTCGGTGACCAGGGCACCGGGCGCCGTCCCGTTCGGGACGGCGACGCAGCGGTTGCTCGAGGCGTTCGCGGCGCAGGCCGAGATCGCACTGGAACTCGCCGAGCGGCGCAGGGACGCCGAACGGCTCGGCCTGCTGGAAGACCGCGACCGGATCGCCAAGGACCTGCACGACACCGTGATCCAGCGGCTGTTCGCCACCGCGATGATGCTCATGAGCGCCATCAAGATCACCGAAAAGCGGGAGGTCGCGGTCCGCGTCCAGGGCGCCGTCGATGATCTGGACGACACGATCCGGCAGATCCGCTCGTCCATCTTCGCGCTCCAGACGTCGTCGAGCGAGGCCGAGCACACCTTGCGCGGGCGGTTGCACCAGGTCATCGACAAGGCGGCCGAGGGTCTCGGCTTCGCTCCGTCCGTGCGGCTGGACGGGTTGCTCGACACCCGCGTCTCCGACACCACCGGCCGGCACTTGCTCGCCGTCGTCCAGGAAGCACTCTCGAACATCACCAGGCATGCCGAAGCGCGGAGGGCGTCGGTGGCCATCGAGGTGGCCGACGACCTCACCCTGAGGATCGACGATGACGGGATCGGCATTCCCTCGGGCGGCAGGCGAAGCGGCCTGGCCAACATGGAAGCCCGCGCCGCCGAGCTCGGCGGCACCTTCACGGCCGGCGCCCGCGAAGGCGGGGGCACGGTCCTCGTCTGGCAGGTCCCGGTCTAGCGTCGAGCGGCGCCGGGTGTTCGGCTCTCACGTTCGTGAATCGTGACGCCATGAGACTGGAGGGCGCTGGAGGCCTGTTCGAGCGTCTTGTCGATCGGTCCACTGGTGTCGATCACATGGGCGTCCGGCCAGGGGGACGCGTCGGCGGCCATGGCGGCGGCGATCACGGCTGTCGCGTCGGAGGCTCCGTGTGGCCGGTTGCGGAGGCGCTCGGCGGTGAGCCCGGCGGGGGCGTCGCAGCGCAGCGCGATCAGATCGGCATGGGCTGCCGATGCCGACGACTGCGCCTCCTCCCGATGGCTCGCGTCGGTCCAGGACGCGTCGAGGACCACGGTCTCGCCGAACTGAAGCAGTCGTTGTGCACGTTCCAGCAGCATGGAGTAGGTGCGGCCGGTCGAGTCGGCGTCGTACAGACCTGTCCCATAGGGCGCAGCGGCGGATCGTCCCGGAGGGAGACCCGCGAGTTCCTTCCGGGTCCGGTCAGAGCCGATCAGTGTCGCTCCGAGCCGGTCCGCGATGGCGCCGGCGAGCGTTGACTTGCCGGTGCCGGGCAGCCCGCCGACCAGGATCAGCGAGACACTGCCGGCGCGGAGGTGGCGGAGCGCCACGGCGGCCAGGTTCGCGGCCTCGACCACGGCGCGCGAATCGCCCTGAGCGTGCCGGAAGCATGCGACCTTCGCACGGACGAACGCCCGGTACGCGACGTAGTGATGCCGCAAGGAGGGCGGAGCCGGGTCACCGGCGTACTCCGCGTACCAGCCGACAAATTTCTCCGCCAGGCCGGGGGCGCCGAGGCGTTCGAGGTCCATCGCGAGGAACGCGGCGTCGTCCAGGCCGTCCAGGTAGCGAAGGCGGTCGTCGAATTCCAGGCAGTCCAGGATCCGGGGCCCGTCGTCCAGAACGAAGATGTCGTGGGCGAGCAGATCCCCGTGGCCGTCCACTACCCGGCCGTCTGCGATCCGGGCGTCTAAGAGGGGCTCTCGCCCGGCAAGGAAGCGCAACGTGAGCCACTCGACTTCGGAGGCGACAGCCGCGTCGAGGGCGCCGTCATGGAAAGGCCGCACTTGATCGAAGCTCGCCTGCCAGCGCTCACGGAGAGAATCTCGAGTGCCCTCGGCCGAGATCTCCACGCCGCGCGGCGCCCTGGCGTGCCACGCCGCCAGGGTCCTGGCGATGTCGCGCAGAGCATCGTCAACGGGGCGGCGCGCCCGCACCAGACCGGCGAGCCGACGCTCCGCAGGCATGCGCCGCATGACCACGAGATGGTCGCAGACGTCACCGTCCGGCCCGTGCACGTCGGCGACACCGGCGTAGACGTCGGGGGCGAAACGCCGGTTGAGCTCGACCTCTCGATGGCAGGCGTGCTCACGTGCCTCTCGGGTCGTGAAGTCCAGGAAGCCCAGGTCCACCGGCTTCTTGATCTTGTAGGCGCGGTCGCCGGCGAAGAACACGATTCCGGTGTGGGTCTCGTTCACCGCGGCCGGATCGGTGGGGGAGAACGCGGTGCGCATCGGCCTCACGCCCGAGGATACGGGCCTGGGTGGGTGTCGTCTGCGGCGTTCCATTCCCGGCCTCCTCGCCCGACGGATCGGCGCGCCGATCTCCATGGCACCAGCCTGCCGCCACCAGAACCCGTGCATGCAGTGTGAGAGGTCCCTACCAATCGGGACCTTCGCCCCTGAACCTAGCCGCGATGCCTTGATGGACTGAACGCTCACCGGCCGCAGCAGGCACCCGGACCCTGGCGGTGCCAGGAGGACTGAATGCACGGCACGGGAAGACCTCGAGATGGCCAGGCAGGTCAGGCAGGTCCTCCGCAGCGGCTGACGCATGGACGCCCTTTGGGCCTAAGGTCCCGTCGCCGGGTGACCTCCGCCTGGTGCCGGAGAACGTAGATCGACCGAAGCTGAGGACATGACGAAGGTCGGCTCGGTCGCATCCGTCCTCGGACCGCGTACCGACCGCGCCGATTCGTCCGACCGGACCAAGGGAGAGAAACGATGTCCGAACCGATCATCGTTGGCACCGACGGCTCCGAATCCGCCGATCGGGCAGTGCAATGGGCTGCCGAAGAAGCGGTCCGGAGAGGGCGTCCCCTGCACATCCTCTGCGCGGAAGAACCGTGGGCCTACTCGATTCCGCTGTACTACGGAGCCGACGGGACCGGATCGCTCACCGACCTGAACCGCGGGATCCTGACCGCGGCCGAGAAGCTCGCCCGTGATCGGCGGCCCGAGCTGCGGATCACCTCCGAGATGGTGGCCGAGCCGACCGTCCACGCGCTCTGCGAACGGTCGGCCCGCGCTTTCGAGATCGTGGTAGGGCACCGCGGGCTCGGCGGCTTCGGAAGCATGGTCCTCGGCTCGGTGGGGTTGCGCACCGCGCAGCACGCGTCCGCCCCCGTCGTCATCGTCCGCGGTGAGGCCAGGCCCCTTCAGGGCGAAGTCGCCGTGGGCATCGAGGTGGGAGAGGAGTCCACCGCCCTTGAGCACGCCTTCGAAGCGGCCGCCGCGCGCGGGGCTCGGCTCCGTGTGGTGCACGCCTGGCAGATCCCCGATCGCCTCCTCCAGGCCGGAGCCCGGATCGACGAGCGTCAGCTCGAAGAGGCCATCCGCTGGCAGCTCATCGAGGCCCACGCTCCCTTCCGCAAGCGTTTTCCGGGCGTCGAGGTCGTCGAGGAGGCGCCACAGGACCACCCGGTGGCCGCTCTGGAGCACATCTCCCGAGAGGTCGACCTCGTCGTGGTGGGGGCGCACGAACGCAAGCCGGTCCCGTCCCTCCAGCTGGGTTCGGTCAGCCACGGCGTCGTCCATCACGCCCATTGCCCGGTCGTCGTCGCACGGAAGGCGTCCTCGTGACCGAGTGCCCGGGGGACCGCCGTGCCGGCCGGCGGGGACCAAAGGCCCTGGTGACCGGTGCGGCGCGGGAGAAGGCTGGAAGTCGCAGATGAAGGGGGCGTCATGTCCAATCCTTTGGAAGGGCCTGAATCGGTTCGTGGTCTGGTGACCGCAGCGGTCCTGGCACCTTCGGTGCACAACACCCAGCCGTGGCGTTTCGTTCTGCGCCCTGGCTCCGTCCTGGAACTTCACGCTGAGCCTGAACGGCTCCTGACGGTCCTGGACCCGCGGGGCAGGGCCATGCTGATCAGTTGCGGCGCCGCGCTTCTCAACCTGCGACTGGCGATGGTCGCCGCGGGGCGGCGCCCCGAGGTGACGATCACCGCCGATCGGTCCGGGGGCACGCTGCTGGCCGAGGTGCGGCCGGGTGCCCCGGTGGTCCTGTCGGCCGAGGAGAGCACGCTCTTCACAGCGATCGCCCGGCGGCGCAGCAACCGCCTGCCCTTCGAGGAACGGCAGGTGCCCGGCGAGATCGTGAAGGAAATGACGATGGCCGCCGAGGCCGAAGGCGCCCGGCTGTGGGTCGTCGGCCGCGATGTCACCCGCAGCGTCCTGGACGTCATCCGGCAAGCCGAACAGGAACTTGTCGCCGACGCCGGCTACCGGGACGAGCTCGACCTGTGGACCGCCGACCGGCACCGGCTCGACGGAGTGCCGCGCTACGCGTTCGCCCCCCGGCCGGGTCCGGGCGAGCCCCCGATGCGTGACTTCGGCCTCGACTGGTGGCACATCGTCCGCCCCGGCGCGCGGTTCGAACGGATGCCGCAACTGGCTGCCCTCGCCACGGCGGGTGAAGGCCCGGGAACCTGGCTCATGGCCGGTCAAGCGCTCCAGCGGGTCCTGCTCACGGCCACCGCACACGGCGTGGCGACCTCTCTGTTCACCCAGCCGCTCGATCTGCAGGACATGCGCTTGCAGCCGGCCGAGTACGAGAAGGGCACGCACCTCCAGTCGGTGATCCGCTTCGGCTACGGCCCGCCCGCTCCCTCCGCACCCCGCCGCCCGATCACAGCCGTCCTCGACGTCCTCTGAACACCTGTCACCTGGCCGATCGAACGGCTGGCGCCCAGCAGCGCGCCGTACCGCTCAGATGCCGGCCTTGGAAGCCTCGTGCCGCAGGGAGATTCGAAGCTCTTCGCCCGCCTGCCCTATCGCGTCGCGCATTGACCGAGCGGCGGCGCAAGTGTCGATCGTATGGCCGTCGAAGTAGACCCTCATCGAGACCAGCGCAGGCTTGGAGACCGCATGTCCCGCAAGCATCGCCAGCGTCATTTGGGCGTGGGCCACCCTGACGGCGGTCTCCTCCATGATCGTGCCCAAGACCTCACGGGCCTCGGCAGCGTCCGTCTCACTGACGCCGATGGACGTCATCAGCTCGATGTGCACGGTCTGGTGGCCGAATCCGGCTCCGTTCTGCACGATTCCCTCCAACCATCGATCCGCCCTCACGTGTTTCCACTCTGGACAGGGCGGCGGGTGCGATGCAGAGGCGAAGGTCCGGCGTGATCCCTGAATATGTCGGCCCCGCCATCAACGAAGGTCCCCTCTGACTCACCAAAGCCTCGGTCTGTGAGGGAGCAGGGCAACGGTCGGCGGTTTCAGGACCGACGGTCCCCGCATCAGGGAATTCGGTCCCTATCGACGAGATCGGCCGCGGAGTGCACTGAGATCGAAGGGGTTCTCACTGTTGAGGAGGCATCATGAGCACGCTCGAGTTCTTGGAGCCGAAGAGCCTGCTGCCCGAACTGGGCGGCTGGCCGGAAGAGCCGTTCGTAGTGCTCAGGACGCCCGCCGGAATGCCGGTCCGCCTCGAACACCGCATCGAGCACGGCGATTACGTGGTGCGTGCCGAGCTCGCTGACCTCGCCCCGGAAGACCTGGAGATCACCGTCGCCCGCAACGTCCTGGGACTCCATGCGGAGCGTCACGAACCTGAGGGTGAGGATGCGCAACGTCCGAGCATCGGCTCGTTCACCTGGTCCCTGGTCCTTCCCACCGGCATCGACCCCGAGCGCGTCCGGACCAAGTACGACCAGGGCGTCCTGACCGTGAAGGTCGCCGTCCCCGACACCGGGACGCACGGCGAAAGGGCCGGCGGATGAGCGCCCATGCGATCGGTCCGGGCGATCTGGGCCGCAGAGCCGCACACCGCCGCAAGGAACTCGGGCTGAACGTCGATCAGGCGGAATGGCGATCTCGCTTCTCCGCCACTGGTTCCGGGACCAAGGTCACTGGTGTCGGTTCTCGAGACGAGCGAGGCTGTAACCGTCGGAGTGTGAAGTGCCCAGGTCGGATGAATCCCTGGGGCCGACCCGGTCCGGGGGCGACCTCGTGCTCGTTAGGCGGTGACGATGACACCCGTGATCTCAGTGGCCGGTCTGGTCAAGTCGTTCGGCCGGACGCGAGCCCTCGACGGCTTGGATCTCGAGGTGGAGCCGGGGGAGGTGCACGGCTTCCTCGGGCCGAACGGCTCTGGGAAGAGCACCACTATCCGGATCTTGCTCGGCCTGCTGCGTGCGGACGCGGGCGATGTCCGGATGCTGGGCGGTGACCCCTGGAACGACGCGGTCGAGCTCCACGGCCGGCTGGCGTACGTGCCCGGTGACGTCACCTTGTGGCCGGGCATCAGCGGCGGCGAGGTGATCGACCTGATGGGGCGGCTGCACGGCGGGCTGGATCGGCGTCGCCGGGCCGAGCTGCTGGAACGGTTCGACCTGGACCCGCGCAAGAAGGCGCGGACCTATTCCAAGGGGAACAGGCAGAAGGTGGCCTTGGTCGCCGCTCTGGCCTCCGACGCCGAGTTGTTGCTCCTCGACGAGCCCACGTCCGGGCTCGACCCGCTGATGGAGGCGGCGTTCCGGGATTGTGTCGAGGAGATGCGCCGGAACGGCCGGACGATCCTGCTGTCCAGCCACATTCTGGCCGAGGTGGAGGCGCTGTGCGACCGGGTGAGCATCATCCGGCTTGGCCGGACCGTGGAGAGCGGCACCCTCAGCGAACTGCGCCACCTGACCCGCACCTCCATCGCCGTCGAGACGGAGCGGCCGATCAGCGGTATCGAGGAGTGGCCGGGTGTGAACGATCTCGTTCTGAACGGAACGCAGGCCCGTTTCGACGTCGACACCGCCCACCTGGACACGGCGGTCCGGCATCTGTCCGAGCTGGGAGTACGCAGTCTGACCAGCACGCCTCCGACGCTGGAGGAGCTGTTCCTCCGCCACTACGGCCAAGCGCCCGACCCTGAGGCCGGGGAGGCGGCGTGACGGCGACTGGAAAGGGACTCCAGTGAGCGTCGACACGCGCCGGACCGGGACGACGACCGGTCACGTTTCCCGACGGAGTCTTCGGACGGTGACCGGTAGCGGTGTTCTTCTGCGCTTCCTGCTTCGCCGGGAACGGCGCGGGCTGGTGTGGTGGCTGCTGGGTGCCACGGTTCTGTTCGGCTACCAGTCCGCGGGCAGCCAGAGCCTCTACAGCACCCCGGAGGATCTCGCGAAGCTCCGCCAGACGATGGGCGGTAACACCGCGATCGTGGCGATGAGCGGCCCCACCGAACTGCTGGACACCATCGGCGGCGAGGTCGTCTTCGAGATCTTCGGCTATCTGGCGATCGTCGTGGCGTTGATGAACATGTTCCTCGTCGGCCGGAACACACGTTCCGACGAGGAGACAGGGCGAGCCGAGCTCATCCGGTCGGCACGTGTGGGACGTCACGCTCCGTTGATCGCAGCTCTCTGCCTGGCGGGCCTGGCCGACGTGGCCGTGGGAACGCTGGTGTTCGCCGCGGGTGTCGGAACCGGCCTGCCGGTCGGCGGGTCCGTGCTCGTCGGCGCCGCGATCGCCGCCCTCGGCCTGGTCTACGCGACGCTGACCGCGGCGTTGGTCCAGGTGTTCCAGAGCACGCGCGGAGTGTACGGGGCCGTGGCCCTCGCCCTGGGGGTCTCCTACATGCTGCGGGCCGCGGGTGACGTCGGCGGCGGGGCCTTGTCGTGGGCATCGCCCATCGGCTGGGGGCAACGCACGTTCCCCTACTCCGACAACAGGTGGTGGCCGCTCCTGCTCTCCATCGCGGCCACCGTGATCACTCTTCTGGCCGCCCTGGCGCTGCTGGACCGGCGTGACTTCGGGGCGGGTCTGCTTCCGGCCCGTCCGGGACGCGCCACCGCCGGCTGGTCCCTGGGATCGCCGTACGGGCTGGCGTGGCGGCTCCAGCGCGGAGCGCTGGCCGGCTGGACGGCCGGAGCGTTCCTGCTGGCGGCGGCGTACGGCTCGTTCGTGGATTCCGTCCAGGACTTCGCCACCGACAACCCGGAGATCGCCGACTACCTGGGCGGCAGCGCGAACGTCGTCGACTCCTTCCTGGCCCTCACTCTCGCGATCATGGCGCTGCTCGCCGCGGCCTTCGGGATCACCGGCGTGGTGCGCATGCGCGCCGAGGAGACCTCCGGACGCGCCGAACCCGTGCTCGCCACCCCGACGAGCCGGGGTGCCTGGCTGGCGAGCCATCTCCTGGTCGCGCTCGGCGGCAGCGCGCTCATGATGGCCGTCGCCGGGTTCGGTGAGGGACTGGCGTACGCGTTCAGCGTCTCCGACCCCGCCCAGATCCCGCGGCTGACGGCGGTGGCTCTGGTGCACGTTCCGGCGATATGGCTGCTGGTCGGACTGGCGGCCCTCGGGCTCGGATGGCTTCCCCGCTTCACGGCCCCGATCGCCTGGACGGCCTTCGGCTACTGCGCCGTCATAGCGGTCTTCGCCGGCTCCACCGACCTCCCGGAATGGGCTCAGAGCCTCTCCCCGTTCACACACATCCCCGAGGTGCCGCTCGAGACCTTCAGCGCGACACCGCTTCTCACCATCGGCATTGTCGCCACCGTTCTTCTCATCGGTGGCTACGTCGGCTTGCGCCGCCGAGACCTGGGGTACTGACCGGCCTCGAGGGCCGCCGCCAACACGTGGTCGTGGCGGATGGTCCCGGCCGTCGGGGCTTCGGTCACTGCGTCGGCCGGGAACGACCCTGGTCGGGCTGGGCCGTTTCGTCGGTCACGACGACTCGGACCACCCCGGGAACGGTACGGGCCAGGAGCTCGGGGATCGGCTCGGCCTGCGGACGGCTTCCGCCTCGCAGCTCGACGACGCCGTCCAGGACGCGGACCTCCCAATCCGCGGCGTCGGGGACCAGGGAGGTGAGCGCGGCGTGCACGTCGTCGCGGATGCGCGCGTCACCGCGCGCCAGCACCGCCAGGAGGTCTCGACGGCTGAGCATGCCGACGAGCTGCTGGCCGTCGAGCACCGGCACACTCTTGATCCTGGTCGCCATCATCATCTCGGCGACCTCTCGGACGTCCCCGTTGAGACGGGCGGTGCGCACGTCCTCCGTCATGACCTCCGCGACCCATCGCGGTGGCGGGTCGTCCGGCGTCGCCACCCGCCGCACGAAGGCCCGGGGGTCGTGCTCGAACTCGCCTCGCAGCAGGTCCATCTCGCTGACGATGCCGACCAGGCGCCCGTCACCGCCGACGACGGGTGCGGCGGTGATCTGGTGGTCGTGCAGGACCCTGATCGCCTGCCGGACCGTGGCGGTGCGCGGAACGCTGATCGCGGGTGCGGACATGGCCTCTTTAACGATCATGGGAACCGTCCTTGCCGGCCCGGCCGTGCGGCGTGGGCGCATGGGTGACGATCGTGGTGCAGGGCGAATGGCGGACCAGATGCTGGTTGACCGACCCGAGCACGAGGCCGCGCACGCCGCCCGCGCCGCGCGAACCGACCACCAGCATGCGAGCTCGACCGGCGGCGTTGAGTGTCGCCATGGCTCGTCACGAATTCACGAGCCTCGATGAGCCAGGCTCGGTCATGGATGGCGCTGCCGAGGACGAACGCGTCGTAGCCGTTGATGCCGGTGACCTCGTCCATCGACATGACGTCGGGCTCGTCGCCCGCCTCTTCCAGCTGTCGCGCGATGCGCGCCGCGATGCTGCGCGTGGAGCCATGCGCGCTCGCGTATCCCACCAGTACCTTCATCGACCTGCTCCTTTCCACGCGAGCAGAGCGGTACGTCCTTCTTCAGTCAAGCTCGTGGCGTGCGCCGGAGGCAGAGGCGAAGGTCCTTCGCACCTTCGGCCCGCCTGATGGACCTTCGCCCCTGGGAGCAGCCCGCCGGTGCTGATGTCCTGGCTGTTCAGGCTCCATCGATCGAGGAGGACCGACCATGATCGGTTATCGAGCGATCGTGCCCGCTCTCGCCGCCGGTGGGTACGTGGTGCTGGTGCGGCCCCGACTGCTGCGCTGGGGTGCGACGGACGAGGAGGCGGCCCGGGTGTACCCGGGGGACGACCTCGTCTCCGAGGCCACGGCACAGAGCACCATGGCCGTGACGCTGCCCGCTCCGCCTGAGCGGGTGTGGCCCTGGCTGGTGCAGATGGGACACGATCGCGCCGGCTGGTACAGCTGGGACCGGCTCGACAACGCCGGCCGGCCCAGCGCCGAGCGGATCGTGCCCGGCTGGCAGGACGTCAAGGTCGGCGATCGCATGATCACCATGCCGAACGGCCAGTCGTGGTTCACCGTCGGGATGCTCGACGAGCCGCGCACCCTGATCCTGCGGGCCGACCTCGAGATCCCCGGCGGCAAGCCCTTCGACCCCAGGAAGACCTACCCGTACGCCTACACCGAGGGCATCTGGGCCTTCCACCTGGAGCCGCTGCCCGAGGGCCGGACGCGGCTCGTGGTGCGGACCCGGGGGAGAGGCAAACCCCGCGTCCTCGACCGCGTCGTCGCGGTCCTCGCCGGCGAGCCCGCGCACTTCATCATGCAGCTCCGCCAGTTCCAGAACCTGCGGCGCCGCCTGGAGACCGACACCGATCCTGACCGGCGGGCACACCTCGCGACGACGTCCGAGACCACCGACTGAACGCCCGAGAGGGAGGGCTTGCACGTCGGAGACCGTCAGGGGCACCGGACCGCCGATCCGGTGCCCCTGACGGGGCGTAGGCGGGTTTCCGACCCTGTGGGCCCCTGACGCTCTCGAACCCTGGCGCCGCGCGGTGACCGCAGCGGCCTTCAGCATACCCCGGGGGGTATTTGCCCCAAAGGTCCTCTGTCGGATACCGTGCTTGTCAGATACCCCCGGGGGTATCTCAGGAGCCGCACGAGTACGCGGCGGGGACCGCGTGAGCGCGATGGCCGGCCAGGCGAGAGAGGGAGAACAATGATCGAGATCGTTCCGATCGACACTCCGTCGCTGGGGGACCGCAGCTACTTCGTGACCGATGGCGAGGTCGCGTTCGTGGTCGATCCGCAGCGTGACATCGACCGGGTGCTGGTCCTGGCCGTCGAGCGTGGCGTGACCGTTGTGGACGTGTTCGAGACGCACGTGCACAACGACTATGTGACCGGGGGGTTGGCGCTGGCGCGGGCCACCGGGGCCGCCTATCACCTCAACGCGGACGACCAGGTGGCGTTCGAGTACGAGCCCGTGCGCGACGGCGACGTGATCGAGGTGGGCGCCTGGATGCGGGTGCGGGTGCTGGCCACGCCGGGGCACACCTTCACGCACCTGGCGTACGTCCTGGAGGCGCCCGGCCGTGCGCCGGCGGTGTTCAGCGGCGGATCGCTGCTGTACGGGTCGACCGGGCGGCCCGACCTGCTCGGCCCCGCGCACACGCAGGCGCTGGTGTCCGCGCAGTACGGGTCGGCGCACCGGCTGGCCCGCGAACTGCCCGACGACGCCCAGGTGTTTCCCACGCACGGGTTCGGCAGCTTCTGCTCGGCCACCCAGTCGGACTCCGATGCCTCGACGATCGGGCGGGAGAAGCGCGGCAATCCCGTCCTGACCCTGGACGAGGAGGCATACGTGGAGGCGCTGCTGACCGGGCTGGACGCCTACCCCGCCTACTACGCGCACATGGCACCGGCCAACAGCGCCGGGCCCGGAAGTCCCGACCTGTCCGCGCCGCGTCACGCGGACGCCACCGAGTTGCGGCGGCGGATCAAGGCCGGCGAGTGGGTGGTGGACCTGCGCTCGAGGACGGCGTTCGCGGCCGGGCACCTGGCCGGCACGCTCAACTTCGGGTTGGACGGTTCCTTCGCCACCTACCTGGGCTGGCTGATTCCGTGGGGCACGCCGCTGACCCTGCTCGGCGACACGGCCGAGGACGTGGCGACGGCGCAGCGGGAACTGGTGCGCATCGGCATCGACCGGCCCGCCGCGTCCGCAACCGGCGGCCCGCGGCGGTGGGCCGGCGGGGAGAAGCTCGCGGGCTTCCCTGTCGCGTCCTTCGCGGAGCTGGCCGCGGTGCGGCACCACCGGCCGGTCACGGTGCTGGACGTCCGCCGCGCCTTGGAGTGGGAGGAGTCCCACATCGACGGCGCCGTCCACGTTCCGCTGCACGACCTGCCCAGCCGCCTGGACGAGGTGCCCGACGGCGAGGTCTGGGTGCACTGCGCGGCCGGGTACCGCGCCTCGATCGCCGCCTCGCTGCTGACCGCGGCCGGACGCCGCGTCGTGGCCGTCGACGACGACTACGACTCCACCGCCCGCACCGGCCTGCCGCTCGTCGCGGCGGCCGTGTGATCCGGACGCACCTGATGATCACCACCCCTGGGCCCGGCGCCCGCCGGGCCCAGGGACGAACCGATTCCTTCCTGAGGTGAAACCAGATGAGCCCCCTTCCCGCCACCCTCCAGGCTGCGGAGCTGCGCGAGCGCCTCGCCGACCCGGGCGCGCCGCGGATGCTGGACGTGCGCACTCCCGCCGAGTTCGCCGCCGTGCACATCCCCGGCTCCTACAACGTCCCGCTCGACACCCTCCGCGAACACCGCACCGAACTGGGCGCCCACCTGGACGAGGTGGTCCTGGTCTGCCGCACCGGCAACCGCGCCGCCCAGGCGGAACGTGCCCTCGCCGAGTCCGGGATGACCAACCTGCACATCCTGTCCGGCGGCATCGCCGCCTGGGAGGCCGCGGGCGCCCCGCTCAACCACGGCCGCTCCCGCTGGGATCTGGAACGCCAGGTCCGCCTGGCCGCCGGGACACTCGTGCTGATCGGCGTGATCGGCGGCCTGGTCGTCCCCGGGATGGTGTGGCTCGCGGCCGCGGTCGGAGCCGGGCTGGCCGTCGCCGCACTCACCGACACCTGCCTGATGGGCACCCTGCTGGCCAAGCTGCCCTTCAACCGCGCACCGGCCTGCGACGTCGCCGACATCGTCACGCTGCTGCGGGACCGGCGGCCGACATGACGCTCGCGCTGACCCTGGCCGGCGCGCTCGCCGTGGGCGTGTCGCTCGGCCTGCTCGGCGGCGGAGGCTCGATCCTCACCGTCCCGCTCCTGGTCTACGTCGCCGGCGTCGAGACCAAGCAGGCCATCGCCATGTCGCTGTTCGTCGTCGGTGCCACCGCGTTCGCCGGACTCCTGCCGCACGCACGTGCCGGACGTGTCCGCTGGCGTACGGGCCTGCTGTTCGGTGCGGCCGGCATGACCGGCGCCTACGTCGGCGGACGCCTTGCCGCCTTCATCCCGGCGGGAGTCCTGCTGGGGGCCTTCGCGGTCATGATGGCGGTGACCGCGGTCGCGATGTTGCGCCGCCGCCCGGCGGCGTCCGGGAGCCAGGCCGGTCGGCCGGCGGCACGTCCGGTGCCCCGGATCCTCGCAGAGGGCGTCACGGTCGGGCTGGTCACCGGCCTGGTCGGCGCGGGCGGCGGGTTCCTGGTGGTCCCGGCGCTGGTGCTGCTCGGCGGGCTGCCCATGCCCGTCGCCGTCGGGACCTCGCTGCTGGTCATCGGGATGAAGTCGTTCGCGGGCCTGGCCGGCTACCTGCACACCGCCCAGCTGGACTGGCCGCTCACCCTCGCGGTGACCGGCGCGGCCGTCCTCGGAGGCGTCGCCGGATCCCGGCTCGCCGGACGGGTGAACCCGGACCGCCTCCGCCAGGCGTTCGGCTGGTTCGTCCTGCTCATGGCCGCGTTCGTCCTGGCCGGGCAGGCTCCCGCGGCGGCGCGCCACGCGGTCTTCGGCACCCCGGCCGGCTGGACTGCGCTCGCCGCCGTCTCCGTGGCCGCCGCCATCGGGGTCTCTGTGATGCTTGCCGCCCGCCGGCGGAGGCCACGGAGAGGTGACCGCACGCGTGTCCTCGAGCCGGACTGCGAAGAGGGCGCAACGTCCCGCCCGTCTCAGGCCGTTCGCCTCTCCAAGAACAGCGCGGCCGAACATAGACAGGGAGCATGGCCGAGAGCGTGCTAGTCGTGGAGGACGAGAGGGAGATCCGCGACCTCCTGCGCCGCTACCTCGAGCGCGCCGGGTTCGCGGTGACCACGACCGGGTCCGGCGCGGAGGCGATCCGGCTCGTGTCCGAACGTTCCGTCCGGCTGGTGGTGCTCGACCTCGGCCTGCCCGACGTCGATGGCCTGGAGGTGCTGCGCGCCGCCCGCACCGACGGTCAGGTCCCGGTCGTCGTGCTGACCGCCCGCAGCGCGGTCGAGGACCGCATCCGGGGCCTGGAGTCGGGCGCCGACGACTACGTGACCAAGCCGTTCAGCCCGACCGAGGTGGTGCTGAGGGTCCAGGCGGTGCTGAACCGTGCGGGCCCGGCAGCGGACCCCTCCGCCGGTAGCTATGGCGGCGGCCGGCTGCGGCTGGACGAGGAACGGCACGAGGCCGCCCTGGACGGCGCGGCGCTCGACCTCACCCCGACCGAATGGGGGCTGCTCACCGCCCTGGCCGCCGTCCCCGGACGGGTGTACTCGCGATACGAACTGGTCAACCGCGTCCGCGGCTACGAGTTCGCCGGCTACGAGCGGACGATCGACTCCCACGTCAAGAACCTGCGTCACAAGCTCGGCCCGGCCGGCCCGGAGATCGTGGAGACCGTCCTCGGGGTCGGCTACCGGCTCAGACTCCCGCGCGACGCGTGAGCGCGTCCGCCGCATACCCGATCAGGAACTTCTCCCGCAGGGTGGCCCGCACACCGATCTCGGTGAGGACGCCGAAATCTCGAAATAGACGGGGCCGGGCACTTGTTCCCATACCCATAGGGGTATCAGCTTGCGGACGGAGAGGGTCATGGCGACGATCGAACTGACGCGCGAGAACTTCAACGCCTTCGGCATCTCCTCGATCCCCACCCTCATGATCATCCGTGAGAATGTGGTGCTCTACGCTCAGGCCGGCGCGTTGCGCGAGCAGGAGCTGGAGAAGCTGATCGAGAGTGCTCGCGCGGTGGACCCTGGACGACGTGCGCCGCCACGCCGCGGGGACCAATCGCAGCGCCTGAGAAGGGGAGCGGGATGGAGCTGGACAAGGACGCGCTCGCCGACGTGGTGGTGCGGCTGCGGCGGGCCCAGGGGCAGATAGGTGGCATCCTCAAGATGATCGAGGAGGGGCGCGACTGCGCTGACGTGATCACTCAGCTGGCCGCCGTCTCGCGGGCCCTCGACCGCGCGGGATTCAAGATTATTGCTACCGGTCTGGAGCAGTGCGTCAGACCGGAGAACGCCGGCACCGAACAGGCCGCGGTGGACAGGGCTCAGCTGGAGAAACTGTTCCTCGCCCTGGCCTGAGACCTGCCGATGGTCTCATCGGAGCGGGAACGGCGAGGACCTGCCGGCCCAGGGCAGCCCGTCGAAGAGCGGCAGCAGCTGAACGGTGGCGGGTCGTGGGACGCCATGTCCCAGCCTTCGGTCCCGGTGAGATCCATGTGTTCTCCTGGCGACCACGGTCACACGGCGGGCAGACGGATGGTGAACGTCGCGCCGTTCTCGTCCGGCGATGATGAGGTGATCGTGCCGCCATGGGCGATGATCAGCTCGCGAACGACGGCCAGGCCGATGCCCGAGCCGCTCACCCGGCGGCCGGCCGTTCCCCGCCACAGGCGTTCGAAGAGGTGGGCGCGTTCGGCGGCGGGGATTCCCGGGCCCGTGTCGGCCACCTCGATGACGGCGTCGCCTTCCTCAGCACGCACGCAAACCGTCACCGAGTCGCCGGGACGGCAGTAGCTGGCGACGTTGGACAGCAGGTTGCCCAGGGCTTGGTGAAGCCGATCCGCGTCGGCGTGAACCACGATCCCGTCGTCGATTTCGGTGTGGACGGCGATGTCGGCCGCGTCGAGCCGGGCGCGGTGCGCGGCGACGGCCCCGCGTGCCACCGTGCCGGTGTCGACGTCGGCCAGGCGGAGCGACAGGGCGGCCGATTCGGCCGCGGACAGCTCGGCGAGGTCGCCGATGATCCGGCCGAGCCGGAGGGTCTGGTCGTGCAGTGCCGCCAGGCGCGCCGGTTCGGGCTCGGCGAGCCCGTCCCGAAGTTCTTCGAGGCCGGCCTGCAGGCCGGCCAGCGGCGTGCGCAGCTCGTGGGCGACGTCTGCGGCCAGCCGCCGCCGGCCGAGGTCGGCGCGGTTCAGCTCGTCGGCCATGCGGTCGAAGGCGATGACGAGTTCGCCCAGCTCGCCCGGCGCGTTCACCCGGGCGCGCGCGGAGGGGTCTCCGGCGGCCAGCGACCGCGCGGCGGTCGCGAGGCGCACCAGAGGCCGGGTCAGCCTGCCGGTCACATACCAGCTCATGGCCGCCGCGGCAGCGATCGCCGCGGCGGCGGCCAGCAGGATCCATGACCATGCGACGCCTCGCCCGGGAGAGGCCGCCGGAGACCCGAACGCCAGCTGGACCGATCCGGCGGCCTTCCCGTCAGAGGAGATGGTCGCGGTCACCATGCCATGGCCGGCGTGCATGCCGGGGCCCTGGACGCCCGGCCGTTCCGGCCCTTGACTTGGCCGCGTGCCCGCGGGGGACACGACGAGGTTCCCGTCCGCGTCCCACACGAACAGATTGGCGCCCGCGCCCGCCGAGATCGTACGCGCCTGCCGCAGGTCCGCTCCCGGCCACCCGCCCGCGGCCGCGTGAGCCGCGGTCACCGCCGCGGTCACCCGCTCGGTCACCCTCTGACGTTCGGATTGGCGCGCGGCCTGCAGCCCTCGGTCCGTGCCGATCAGCGCCGCCGCCGTCAGGACGGTGACCGAGGCCAACGCCACCAGGAGGAACGCGGCGAACAGCCGCCGGCCCAGCGTCCCGGTGCCGTTCCGCCGTATTCCTGCCATAGCTCATGGATACGTCCTGGCGGACGCCGTCGGTCAGGGACCAACGGCGGTGACCGAAGCTCCATACGTCCTCCACACGCCCCACATCGCCCCTGCAAAGCACCGCGGCATCGTGAAGGTGACAACGAAAGGGACTGAGGAGAGAAAGGAGAACGGTCATGAAGCGCATCAGCAGGACGGCCATCGCGCTCACCGCCGGTGGGGCGCTGGCGCTCGGCGGGGTCGCCGCCGCGGTTCCGGTGCTGGCGGGTGCCGGACCGGGCGAGCCCGGCGGCCCGCCTGCGGCCGGCCAGACCGTCGATCCTCGTCGACCCGGTGTCGGCCATGGGATGGGACAGGGACTCCAGCGCGGGCCCGGCGACGGGACCTGCCTGAATCCGCCGGCTTCCAGCGGCACCGTGACCGCCGCGCAGAAGACCACTCTGGCCCAGGTCGCGGAGGAGGAGAAGCTCGCGAACGACCTCTACACGGCGTTCGCCGCCCGCTACGACGCGCGGGTCTTCGACCAGATCGCCAGGGCCGAGACCCACCACCTGTACGCGGTCCGCACCCTGCTCGACCGGTACGGGGTCACCGACCCCACCGAGGGCAAGAGCGCCGGTCAGTTCGCCTCGGCGAACGTCAAGGCCGAGTACGACCGGTTGCTGGCCCAGGGATCGGCGAACGAGAAGGCCGCGCTCCAGGTCGGCGTGACGGCCGAGAAGGCACAGATCGCCGCACTCCAGAAGTCGGCCCAAGATGTCAAAGCCGCGGACGTCGAGCACGTCTACGAGCGGCTGATCGCCACCTCCCAGCGGCATCTGGCCGCGTTCCAGGCTTGGGCGAACTGAACACCGCATCCCCACATCGCCGCCCGCCAGCTCCAAGGACGGGCGGCGAACTCGTGGCCCTCCGTGTCACGGGCGGCCTTTGAGCCTGGAGTACCGGACAGCATGCAGACGTGCACCGGATGACAGGCCGCCGGTTCAGGGCAGGCGGACGTAGCCGTGGCGGGACTTCCAGAGGTAGTACTTCTCGAAGGCGAGTTTGGCGGCGTGCGCCTGCGGGCCGGGGATGAGGATGCCTGCCTTGCGAGGTGGGAGCATGTGGTCGGCGAGGATCATGACGCCGTTGTTGCCGGCGTCCATGACGCAGATCGCGGGAATGTCACCGAAGGTCTTGTGCGAGGTCTGTTCCTTGCCCTGGATTCGGGCGGCGATGTTGTCGGCGGCGACATGGGCCTGGACCTCGGTGGGGAAGCCGGTCTTGGGGACGCCGACGGGGATCGGCGTGGTCCAGGGGACGGTGACGGCCGCCGCCACCCCCACAGCGTAGATGTCGGGGAAGGCGGCGGACTGGTAGGTGTCGCGCACGGGCACGAAGCCCTTGGCGTCCGCGAGCCCGGGCGTGGTCGCGATCACTTCTTGGCCGAGGAACGGCGGAATGATCATTGCGTACGCGAAGTCGAGCTTGTCGCCGTCCTCAAGGAGGAGCCTGCCGGGTTGTGCCTCGGCCATGGCGGCCGAGGTGACGGTTCGGATGCCCTCCTTCTTGCAGAACATGCGCAGCAGACGTTCGCCGCCGGGGAGCCCGCCGATCCCGAAGTGCCCTAGGAACGGCTCGGGCGTTACGTACGCGAGGGGTACGCGTCCCTTGAGCCCTGCCTTCTTCACCTGGTAGGCGGTGTTGAAGAGGAACTCGTAGGCCGCGCCGAAGCAGCCGGCGCCCTGCGTCGCGCCGATCACGACGGGGCCGGGGTCGTCGAGCAGCCGGCGCCAGCCCTGTGCGGCCTGGGCCGCGTCGTCCAGCGTCGTGATGGTGTAGGTGCCGTTCTTCGATTCGAATCCAGGCAGGATGGCGGTGTCGTTACGGTAGCCGGTGGCGACCACGAGGTAGTCGTAGTCGTACGCGCCTACCGTGGTGGTGACGTGCTGGGCGACGGGGTCGATCAGGGTGGCCGCCGCGTGGACGAATTCGACGTCGTGCTGGTCGAACGTCGGCGCGAGCGGGAAGGTGATGTCGTTCTCGGCGCGGGCGCCGAACGGCAGCCAGATGAGCGAAGGGTTGAAGAGGAACCGGTCGGAGGCGGAGACGACGGTGACGTCGACGTCCCCGTGCAGTGCGT
Organism: Spirillospora sp. NPDC047279; assembly: GCF_040643285.1. Classification (NCBI taxonomy): domain Bacteria; kingdom Bacillati; phylum Actinomycetota; class Actinomycetes; order Streptosporangiales; family Thermomonosporaceae; genus Spirillospora; species Spirillospora sp. NPDC047279. Next base: position 113,239 of record NZ_JBEYUA010000005.1, on the reverse strand, counting down.
GCTTGACACTCAGCGCGGCGGTGAGGCCGCCGAAGTTGCCGCCCAGCACCAAGACCTTCTTGCGCATCGAGGTCACCTGCTTCTCTTGTTGATTCCGGTTCCACCATCTCGCTGTGCCGATCACCAGGGGCACCCCCGACGGTCCCCGGCGGCAGGGACCTTCGGGCCGGGCGGAGTGCCGCCCGGCTATGGCTGCTCGGTCGGCATGGGGACCGGATCGGCCGGCGTGGCGAGGCGGGTGGCGTGATCAGCGCAAATGATCACTTCGCAGGGGGCGTGCTGCAGCACGGCGGGCACCGTGTCACCGCCGAGGAGGTTGCCGTGCTCGGAGTGAACCCGGGCACCGATGACCAGCAGCTCCGCATGCTGGGCGACCTTGGTGAGCACGGCGGCCGGTTCGCCGTACATGACGCGCAGCCGCGTGGTGATCTGTCGTGGCCTCGGGACGATACGGGCCGCCAGCGCACGGAGCCGCCCCCACTCCCTGGCCGACCGCGCCAGCCGGTCGGCATGGCCGGGGCCTGTGCTCAGGACCCTGACGACGTCCAGCCGTGCGTGCCGCCTCGCGGCCTCCTGCGAGGCTCGTCGCAGGGCGGCGATGGAGTTCGATGAGCCGTCGACACCGACGACCACACGCCTCGGCTCTGGAATGACCTGCATGGCGGTCTCCCCTCCTCCATCTCAACCTCCCGCGATACGAGCGGGATGGGTTCATCGGTCCAGGCGTTCCTTCTCCGGGCGCACCACTGCGACAGGGCAATGGGTGTGATGGATGGCGGCGTGGCTGACCGAACCCAGGTGGGGCCCGGCGTGGGTCCGGTATCCCACGACGACGAGGTCGGCGTGCGACGAGACGCCGATCAGCTCGTCGGCGGGGTGCCCGCGGACGACGTCCTCGATGACCTTCACATTCGGGTGACGCGCCCGCCAGGGGGTGATCGCGGCGGACAGGTGATCGCGGAAGGCCGTGTCGGCTCCTTCGAGATCGGCGGCCGACTGCGAGCCCAGCGGCGCGGGTCGCCAGGCGTGCAGGACGCGGAGACGGGCGTGTCGCCGGTCGGCGGCGGCGAAGGCGTGGTCGAGTACGGGCTCGGGCGGGTCGGTGAGGTCGAGTCCCGCCACCACTTCGCCTGCGACCGGGTCACCGGTTCCACGGACGATGACCACCGCTCCGGGCAGGTGGCCCGCCAGGCGCAGGCCCGTCGAGCCGAGCAGCAGGCCGGTGAAACCGCCGAGTCCGCGGTGCCCGACCACCACCTCGAAGGCACCTGCGCTGTGTGCACGCAATCCCGCGTGGACGGTGGTGTCGTGGACCAGGCTCATCTCGACGACGAGCCCCGGTCGTTCGCGTAGGGCCTGGTCGCGCGCCTCACGAAGGATCTGCAATCCTCGCTCGGCCAGAGTTTCCCGGATACCGGAGATGATGCTCGCGGGGCCGTCATAGATGCGGCGTTCGACCACGTGTACGACGTCCAGGGGGCGCCCGGCGATGGCGGCTTCCTCCGCGGCCCAGCTGACGGCGCGCTCGGCCGCTGGAGAGCCGTCGGTGCCGACGATGATCGGTTCGGCGTTCTCGGTCATGATCCCTCAACCTGTTCTGCGGCTCGGCGGAACGGTGATCAGGAGCTCGTGCGCCCTGCGCGCACTCGCGGACGCCTCCTGGGATCCGGGCTCGTCGAAAGGGGTGCCGGCCAGGCCGGCGGTGAGAATCCGGACGGCTTCGGTCAGCGAGGCCACCTGGGTTTCCAGCGTGTGGATCCGTTCTTCGAGTTCGGGTACGGAAGGCGCTCCGTATCCAAAGGCGATCTGCCTGGTCATGACGGCTCCTCAGCGGGGGTCGAGATGGGGGACATGAGTGACCGAGGTCGTGCGGGGGAGTGGCGGACCAGATTTCTGGCTGGCCGAGCCCAGGACCGGTCCGCGGAAACGGACTATGGCGGTCGGCCGGTCCATGGGGATCACCTCGTCTCATGGAGGGCCTGCACCTATCAGCCAAGCCACCGGGGCTTGCCCGTCACAGGGCCGAAGGTCCCGCGCATCTGGGCCTTTCACCTCCAGCTCGTCGAGAGGAGACGGCATGGAAGTCAGGAACCGCCACGCGCGCTCGCGCGTCGCTACTTCTGGACGGCGATCCGCTTGGGCTCCTGCTCGACCGCTTCGGGCATCGTGATCCTCACGGTGAGAATGCCCTTCCCATAGCCCGCCTTGATGGCGTCGGCGTCCACCCCTGCGGGCAGCATCAGGGAGCGGGTGAAGGAGCCATAGCGGAATTCCGAACGGCGCCCTTCCTTCTTCTCCTCATGACGTTCCGCGTGGATGCGCAGGACGTCACCGCTGACGGTGATCTCGATGTCCTTGTCGGGGTCCAGCCCGGGGCAGTTCGGCGCAGATCACGTAGTCGCCGTCCTCGCAAATCAATGCGATCGGTCTACCTGAAGAGATGGCCGCGACGCCCCCTGCCCTGGACGAGAGGCTTCCTTCGCTCCCGGATGACGCAGCGGCTTGGCGGCTCGTTCTGCGGGACCCGTCCTATGTGCTGATCGACGTGTTCTACGGCGCGACGGGCGGCCCCCAGGGCAAGCCGCCCAAGGCCGGAGCGACGATGGTCATCACCGATCCGCAGACCGGCCGGAAGATCTCCCGCACGGTCGCCGGCGTCCTCACCGATGGCATCGTCTTCTACGGCGCCGGCGGCGTCGACCCCCGCCGCTTCCCAGTCCTCATGAGCCGCCAGGCGACGACCGACCTCTTCGGCGCCCAGGCCCGCCCTTCGAGTCTGCTGATCCGCCTGACTCCCGGCACCGACCCCGCTCAGACCGCCTCCCGCCTCCAGGGGCGGTTCCTCACTCAAGGCCTGGTGTCATGGTGCGCGCCGTCCGAGAACGCCGCCGCACCATCGCCGTACTGCGCGCGCTGGGCTTCCAAGCCCGGACGGTACGCAGGTCGTTCTACGCCGAGAGTGCCTTCGTGGTGGTAGAAGGCGTGGTCACCGGCGCGATCCTCGGAGTCCTGACCACCTGGCTGCTCTACCAGAACAGCCCGAGCTTCGGCTCACTCAACGCCGCCGCTTCATGATCCTGGCAGACCTCGCCTGGGCCCACCTCGACACCGGCCGCTGGGCCTGGCCCCAGACCTGCGCCGACTCGCCACCAATAGCCTCGAAAACCTTAGACGGTGGCGGCGTCGGGATGTCACGTGGCGGGGTGAGGTACGCGCCAGAATGGCGTCATGAGCGATCTGGTCGACGACGCCGAGCCGCAGGGCGTCCAGCACAATACCTGGACGCCGCTCCTCGGTACCGATGTCGAAATTCTCGTCGACGGTATCGACGGGCGTGTGAGGGTTGAATCTGAGACGTTTCGCGAGGACGACGGAGTCGTTCTGGTCCAATTCAGCTTCACGATCGAGCCCGGTGTGAGGATCGCTCTGCGTGCGCCGGTGGCCGGGTCCGCTCCATGATCTCCACGTCGTGGTCCTACATGGCCACGATGATGACCGCCAGGAGGAGGAGCACCACGGCGGTCAGGAAGACGATGGTCGGCGTGACCGGAGGCCCGGACGGATGGGCGGCCCTCGGGTGATCCTGGGGAGTTGTGATCTCGGTGGGGACTGGTGGCTCGGCGATCCCGGGCGCTGGTTCTTCGGGTTGTGAAGAGAGGCCGAGCGGTTGCAGGTCCAGCGCTGGAACGGTGACCTTCTGGCCGTGGGAGAGGGGTATCGGGGCTGAGGCACGGGTCGGCATCGTGGGGTCGTCGGCTAGCCAGAATTCCCGGTAGGCGTCCTTCACCATGTTGTGCATGAGTTCAAGGGTCGTTGCGTCGATGGTGGTGCGGGCCGGTTCCCGGAAGATGACGCCTTCGGTCAGGATGATCGGTCGGGAACCTTCGTCCAGCAGAGCCTCGTCCGGTCGCTGCGCCCGTTCGTCGACGATTGCCCGGTCGGCCTGCACGCTGTGGAAGAAGGCGATGAAGTCACCGGCCCTGGAGTTGAGCACCTCCCGGCGAGCGAGGGCATCGCCCAGTGTCGCGTCGGTGGCGCTGGCCTCCATCAGCAGTCCGGTCAGCCGGCCGTTCACCAGGAACGGAGGCGCGAGCACGACCCGGAAGCCGACGGTGCGTCCCCTGGCCACCAGGAACGGCCAGCCGACAGGGGGCGGCGCGTCATCCATCGTGGGCTTCCCTAACCGGCTCGCGGTACGTGTTCTCTGACGTTAGCGAGGCCGGGCCCATCAGGACAGGAGCGAGTCGGGGTAGTCCCGATCGAATGTCTTGAGCCGTTCGGTGAAATGGTGCATGACGTAGAAAAGTCCGGACTCGTAGCTCTTGACCCGGCTCAGCTCTGTGGCCCTCAACCGGCGGTATCGACGGCGCGTCCTGCGGGCTGCTCGTCTGCCCGCCCTGTTCAGGGCCTGCCCTACCGGAACACCGATCATGACTGCGACCATCGCGGCCACTCGCACGCCGCCGGCGGTGCCGAGCAGTCCGCCGGCTCCCAGGCCGACGTTGGGTGCGGGCGCCGGTGGAGGGGGCGCCATCTTGACCGCCGATCCGTCCTTGAGCAGGGAGTCGGCCGCTTCACCGGAGCTCTTGATCCGGGTCGCCGGGTCGCCGGGCTCACTCCCGTCGGTGCTGGACTGCTTCTGCCTCGTCGCCGGCTGGGCAAGGGCGAGTCCCACCAGATCAGGGATGACGGCGACCAGGGGAACCGGGACGTTGCACGGCTCTGGGGCTCGGTCGACGTTCTTCTTGATGTTGCCGTCACCGTCCAGGTAGGCGAAGTCGCCCATCGAGCTGACAGGGATCAGCCGCACGGTACCGACAGTCCGCCCGAGCAGGCCCTGGCGCGCGGTGCGCGTCTGGACCATCTCACGTAGCCAGGGGGCGTCCTGTGATTCGAAGAGCCTGCTGCGCACCTCGGCAAGCGTGTACGTGTGCCGCAGCAGGTCCCACTTGCTGATCACGAAGTGGATGGGACCCGCGAAGGCGCGCATGTGCTCGGCGACCGGCCGAATCCGCGTGTAGAAGTAGACGTGGGGGGAGATGTCACCTGCCAGGTATTCCAGCAGGCGCCGTCCATCGATGATGCCGAGGAGCACGTTCGCCTTTTCGATCTGGTCCTGCAGGTCCTGATCCAGCGACGAGCCTTCGCTCGGTTCGGTCAGCCACTCACCGGCGTAGTCGACGTAGCTGAAGTCGAGAAGTCTGATGGCGCCGCCGCGCCTGGATGCCACGCTGCAGGTGAACTTCGACTCGTGCATCTTCGCGTTGGCGCGGGTCGCCGCGGGCCAGGAATTCGTTCGGGGATCGGCGGCGGCGTCGTAGATCCGGGTGAGTCGTTTCCTCTCGTCAAGCGGCACCGTGAGCACGACACCCGGGGCGAGGCTGTTGATGAGCTCGTGGTGCAGCGTCGACAGGTAGACGCTCTTGCCTGCGTTCGGCAGACCAAGGGCGACGATGCGGAACTCCATAGAGACCTCCGAGGGGCGCTCGTGATCACAACTGCGCTTCACGTCGTTCTGGCAACGAGCATGAAGAGCCGTGATGGAGCGACAGGGGATTGAGGCTGGTCATGTTCAACTCAAGGGGCCGGGTGTGCCGCTGATAACGAGCCGAGCTTGCAGTTGCGAGATCAGCCACGCGGTGTCACCCCACTTCAACGACACGTCATGGTGGCTTTGACTCACCGAAGCCCACTCCGGTCCAGACGCCGTTAATTAAGGCCACAGACGGTAGTCATTACATGCCGTCCGTGTGACCTGCCGCCTGTGGAGCGCCGTTTGCCGGGGCTGCCGTCACGCTTGCCATGGCATCGGGTCGGCCGATGAGATGCATTGGCCAGCATCGTCGGCTGTATGTCGAACCCGGTTCGCTACAAGCGCCAGAGTTTCAGGCCTTGCCGGGCGGCTTGGGTGGTGGGGTGGGCGGGACCGAGCGCGTCTTCCAGCTCGGGCAGGAGCTGCTCGGCCGTCGCGGCCGCCTCCGCAAGGTCGCCTGCTTGCGCCTGCCAGTAGGCGACGCAGACACGGATGCTCAGGGACGCCGGGTGGTCGGCGCCGACGGACTCCTCGAAGTACGGGAGCAGGTCGCGCAAGCTGGTGAGCGCGGCCTCCGGGTCTCCCTCGTGGCACTGCTCGCGGGCCACGGCGAACCCGTCGGTGAAGGCGTTGGGGCCGAGTGCGAGCACTTCGCCGGCCAGATGTTCCTCGACCATTGACGGCCGGGGCCGGGCACGCTCAGTCCCCGGTGGTGGGCGTCGGGGTGCGATGGTGAGTGACCAGAGCAGCCCGCCGCGGCCTGAGCACGTCGAGGCAAGAATGGCGCCGTCCGGGCTGAAGGTGATCGATGTGACGTCACCTGTGTGGCCGGTGAGGGAGACGAGCTGATCTGCGGAGGCGGTGTCCCAGAGGCGGATGATGCCGTCCCGGCCGCCGCTTGCGAGCAGCCGGCCGTCGGGACTGAAGTCCACCGCCAGGACAGCGCCCTCATGGCCGTCCAGGTCGACGGGGAAGCGGTCGGGGCTCATCGGCCACACGCGCAGCCGGCCTTCGGAACCGCCGCTGGCGAGCTCGGAGCCGTGGGGGCCGAACGCCACGGCATGGAGCGGTCTGAGCGGGGCGCCGAGCGAGTGAGGATACTGGCTGACGCCTCCGTAGTGGAGACGTGGGGAGTACATGCCTCCGCCCGCCTTGTTCAAATGCCAAGACCAGACGCTGGAGCTGTAGTCGCTGGTCGTGGCCAGACGCCGCGTGCCGGGCCGGAAGGCCATGGACCGGACGGAGATGTCCTGAACCCTGAGACGGAGCGAGCGGCCGGTGACCGGATGCCAGAACCGGATCCCCCCTCTGCTTCCGGTGAGCAGACACTGGCCGTCGGGGGTGAACGCCACGGAATTGATCTCGTTCCGCCGCGGGTCCCCGCGGTGGCGGACGGGCCGGCGGATCCACCGGATCAGCGAGGCGTGGCCCAGCTTGGCGACGGCCTGTCTGGTCGCCGGATCCCACAGCCGTGCGGTGCGGTCGCGGCTTCCGCTGGCCAGCCGGGTGCCGTCAGGGCTGAAGGCGAGCGAGTCGACCGGTCCGGTGTGGCCGGGTAGATCGGCGACGCACACCGCGGTGACCGGGTCCCACAAACGGATCAGGCCGGTCCGGTCACCGGTCGCCAGAAGGGTGCCGTCCGGGCTGAAGGCCACCGCCGAGGCCAGGCCGTCGAGGGGGGTCCGGATGGTCGCCGCCACCGTGATCGGAAGGCATTCCCGGAGCCGCCTGGTCACATCGGTCGGGCGGTCGTCGGGCTTCTTTCCGAGCATGTCGAGCAGCAAACGGTCCAGTGATTCCGGGATCTCGGAACGCAGCGAGCGGCAATTCGGCGGGTGCGCGCTCAGATGCATGGCTATCACCGTGACGGGGTTCGCACCAGGGAAGGGAACCCGCCCGGTGAGCAATTCGAAGAGGGTGCAAGCGAGCGAGTAGAAATCGGCCCGCCCGTCGACCTGACCGCCGTCGAGCTGTTCGGGCGCCATGTAGGCGAGTGTTCCGACCTCGGTGTTGCTGGACGACAACCCGGCGGTGGCGTCCTCGAGGTGGGCGACGCCGAAGTCGCAGATCTTGATCTCACCGGTGGGCAGGACCATCACGTTGGAGGGCTTCACGTCGCGGTGGACGATCCCGGCGGCGTGCGCCGCGGCCAGCCCGTCGGCGATCCGGGCGCCGAGATCGATGACCACCTCGACGGGCAAGCCGTCCGGCCGGCGGGCCAGGACTTCGTTCAGGTCCTCGCCATCGATCAGCTCCAGGACCAGGAACGGGCGCTCGTCGTGGTCGCCGCTGTCGAGCATCGCGGCGATCGCAGGATGGGAGACCTGGGAGGTGGCCTCGATCTCCCGGCGGAACCGGGCCTTGGCCCGTTCGAGGTCGGGGCCCGGAAGCCAGGTCGACCGGAGGATCTTCACCGCGACGGCCCGTCCCTCGTCCGCATCGATCGCTCGCCATACCTCGCCCATGCCTCCGCGTCCGAGACGTTTCTCCAGCCGGTAGCGGCCCGCGAGCTCCATGCCTCGATTCTGCGGTAACGCGCGAGGGCTCGCCGGGATAATGAAGGTGGCTGGGTCCGCAGCACGGGGAACGAGAGCGGGTGCGGATGCGGGTTCTGGGAGGCCGGTACGAGCTCGTCGAACTGCTGGGGCACGGCGCGATGGGCACGGTCCACAAAGCACGGGACAGGGACCTGCGCCGGATGGTGGCCGTGAAGCTCATGCGGACCGAGCTCGTCGACAGCCCCAAGGTCAGAGCCAGGTTCCGGCGCGAGGCGCATGCGGCCGCCGCCCTGACACATCCGCACATCGCGGTGGTCCACGACCTGGGCGAGGACGACAGCGCGGACTCTGTCGTCCCGTACCTGGTGCTGGAGCTGATCGCCGGGCAGACGCTCGCGGAACTGATCGGAGAACGCGGGGCAATGCCGCCGGACGAGGCGGGGGAGATCATCCTGTCGGTGCTGGACGCGCTGGACCACAGTCACCGGCATCGGGTGGTGCATCGTGATCTCAAACCGTCCAACATCATGATCGACCGGTCGGGGATGCGGCCGCGGGTGAAGGTCCTGGACTTCGGCATCGCCAAGGTGTTGTCGGAGAGCATCACCAAGCTGACCCGCAGCGGCCAGGTGATCGGGACGCTGCGATACATGCCTCCCGAGCAGGCCGCGGGCGGTCAGGTCGATGAGCGGTCCGATCTGTACGCGCTCGGGTGCGTGCTCTACGAGTTGCTCACGGGACAGCCGCCGTTCACCGGGACGACCAAGGGGGAGCTCCTCCACCAGCATGCGCAGATCCAGCCACGGCCTCCCTCGGGCCTCACCTCCGGTCTGCCGGACGGCTGGGACCGGCTCACGTTGCGCGCGCTGGCCAAGGATCCGGCGGACCGGTTCGGGTCGGCGGCCGAGATGCACGCCCAGGTGCAGGCCCTGGTCGAACCGTCGCCGCCCGCCCAGCCGCCACCCCTCTCGTCGCCCGCGCCCGTACCGCCTCCGACTGGCCAGGATGAAGAGCTGCCGGACCAGCCGGCGGGGCCCGAGAGACCGAGGCGATCCGAGCGGCCACGAGCTCCGCGTACCGAACACCGTCGAGTGACCAGGCAACGCGAAGTGGCGCGACGGGCCGACAAGGCACAGGTCACCGGGACCGCTCGGCTGATCTGTATCTGGCTCGTGATCGTCGCGCTGGCTCCCGTGATCGGTGTGATCGCCTCCGGGGCGAAGCCGATCCAATTCTGGCCGGGGCCGTTCCGGCTCGGGTGGCTGGCGCTGATCATCCCGCAGTTGGTCGTGGTCGCATGGATCTGGCAGAGCGCTCCGGCCCACCGCCGTCCGCAGCGCCGCGTCTCGGTCTATCTGCTCGCGGCCGCCGCGCTCGCCACCCCCGTGGCCATGGTCTTCGGTGCCTCCCCGCGGAACGTGCTCGTGGTCGTCGTGCTCCACATCGGCGGAATCGCTGTTTGGGTGAGGAGTTCGCTCTGGTACTTCACCCTCACGCTCAAATACAAGTTCAGGCAGAGATTCACGGCCGTCGCCGTCCTCGTGGCTCTCCTCGCCGGTGTCACCGCCGCCGCCTTCCAGTTCATCCCGGCACACGACGCCGCATCCAAGCCGGTCAAGCCGCTTGGACTCAGGGACCCTTCCGGCAAGATCCGGGTCTCGGTTCCGGACGGCTGGCTGCAAGATCCAAAATCCACCTGGCGGCCCTCGGAGAACGGGATTCCCGACGACCGCGCCACATCCCGTGCGTTGCTGCGAGCCGGCGTCGACCCCACAAGGCTCAAGGATGTCGAGCATGCCAAACCGGGCCTGTTCATCGGACTCACCAACTCCGTGAAGGTGCCACCGGCCTGGCTCGGCGACCACTCGCGCAAGGACAACGGCCGCTGCACCAAGGGCAGGCCGCGCACCAGGACTCACCGCACCTTCACCGCCACGATCACACCATGGACGAAATGCCAGAGAGGCAGTCCGGTCATCATCGAAATCGGCTTGGTGCACTCCACCAGACGCTACGCCGCCTGGATTCGCATCAAACAGCCCAGCACCAGCGATCTCACCGATCAGATCCTCGACACCGTCGAAGTGTCACCGCCCTGAACCACGCGCGATGAGGCGCGGTCCTAGGGCGTGCCTCCTGCTGATCGCGTACATTCCGGACTGCCTGCCGGCACGGTTGAGCAGCCTCCTGCCTCGAATTCGCCGACATCGAGGCTTCTCCACTCAGATGAGCCTCCAGCCCCGAAGCCATCACCGCCTCTTCCGCGAAGATCGGGGAGCGGACCACGGTTCTCCGGAAAAGTTTGTCTACGTCGGGGACACTCAGTCGACGACCTCGAGCCTGCAGCCCAGGTCGGGCTACGCACCGCCGTCGTGAGACGTGGCCCTGACCTTTCCCCGGTCCGCGAACATCAGACTCCACGGAACCGGGGAAGATCACTTCCTCCGGCGGAGGAGGCGGTGTGGATCTGCCGGCAGTCGTTCGAGGGGATCCCGGCTACCGTCGGCATCTGGTGGACGAGCAGTCCGTCCTCAGCGAGACTCTCGTGCGGCTGGGACGACCGGACGAGGCTCAAAGCGCACGGGACGAGACGGGGCCGGTACTCGCATGAGGCGCCCGCATGGCCGGCTATTGATGGAGGTCGGAATGCTCGAACATCGCGATTGACCAGTGTCTTCCATGCATCGTCTCCTGCTGGCGGGCGTGGTTCGGGTGCAACGTTCGGCTGGTGGTAGGCGTCGGATGAATGTGAGTGAATCGACCGGGCCCGCCGGGTCCTCAGACGATGACGCCGATTCGCCGGCCCGGGCCGGTGTCGAAAGCCCGGGGGCGTCAGGAAGACGGCGCGTCCGGCTGGCCGAGCCCACACAGAAGGAGCTTGACGCGCTGCCGCTGGAAAAGCGCCTGGAACTGTTGGAGCAGCGGCGACAGAGCCGACACCAATGGTTTAACAGTGTCGGCATCCTGTTTGGAGTGTTGTTCACCGCCGCAGGCCTGATCGTGACGTCTTTGACCTGGCGCACTGGCCAGGAGGAGTTGCGTAACGCCCGCGAAGGGCTGGCGACCGCGCAGGAGGGCCAGGTCACCGACCGGTACACCAAGGCGGTCGAGCAGCTCAGCTCGTCCAGGCGGGATGTGCGGACCGCTGCGGTCTACGCGCTCGAACGCATCGCCACTGATTCCGACCGGGACCGCATCGCCATCCGCGACGTGCTGGCCGCCTTCGTCCGCGAAAACGACCCTGCCCGCACCGTCAGGAATGACGATCTTCCAAAAGAACCCGACAGTGACGTGCAAGCCGCCTTGACGGTCCTGGCTCGCCGCCCTGCGGAGCCTCAGAGGCCGGTGTCCCGGCCGGGTCCGTACAAGACGCGTACCGCCGAGGAGGCCCGCCGCGGCCTCCAGGAGAACCGGCCCGTTCCGGTTCTGGACTTGCACGGCGTTCGCGTTCCTGGAGCCCGGCTCCTCGGCGCCAACCTTGCCGGCGCGAACCTGGAGGGCGCTGGCCTCTCCGGCGCGTTCCTCGACCTCGCGATTCTGAAAGGCGCGAACCTGTCGGACGCGGACCTTTCCGGCGCCCAGCTTGTCGGGACGGACCTTTCGGGCACGGACCTTTCCGGCGCGAACCTCACCGGTGTCTTCGCCACCTTCACGACGCTGGCCCATGCGGAGTGGTCGGAAGAAACTGTGTGGCCGAAGGGGCTGGGCGGCAGGAAGGGGATGCTTGCCCGGTCGGAACCATTCGGTGAAGGCCGCTACCGAATCCGACAGCCTCCGTGACGAAGTCGCGGGCGACGATCAAACCGTGCTTCGACAGGCTGCAAGGCGGTCGTGCCGGTGGGCGGCGTTCGTTCCGGGGCCGATACCCGGCGATGGAGCCGGGGAGCTTCATCCTCCAGTGCTCCAGCGGCTCGACTCGCGCGGCATGGTCGCCGGCACGCTCCGGAGACCATGCCGCGCGAGCGCACCGATCAATGGGCCGAGCAGGACCGTCGCGGGATCCAGCATCGCGGTCCACGGCCTGACGATCGCCGCTGGCGGGGCCGGCTTCGGCTGGTCACCGATACCGAGCTGCTCCGCGTCGCCAAGTTCCTCGTGGGATGTGACGATCGCTACGGATCTCGAAGAAGGCCATGCCGCTGAACCTTGCTGCACCGGAGGTAGGGGCCTTCCCGGACCTGGATCTTGCGCGAGGACGCAGCCTCCAGCTGAGCACCTCGTAGGTACAGGTACCCCATGTCGGCGTTGTCGAATGTAAGCCCCCGGAGATGCGGACCTCGTCAAGGATCACACGTCCCTGCGCCATGGTGCGGCCTGATGAGACCTCGCTCTCGACCGTTAGAAGCCGCCTCTGAACGGTGATCTTGGGCTCAGTGGGCAGGGACTAGATGAGTGATTCCCAAACGTCGTCAGTTCGATCGAAACTGGCAGGAGCACACTGAAGATGAGGTCTAGAAGGTCGTTCGCCCGTGTTCGCAGCGCGATTTTCGCCAGGCATTCGAACCCTTGGAGCGCGTGGTCCCGCTGGGCGACGGCGCCCTTGCTCCTGGTTCCGGTGTGGACGCGAAGCTGGCCGCACGCGGCCGTCGTCGGCGCGTGGTTCGCGGTGAACCCGGTGATCTTCCCCGAACCTGCCGACCAACGGGCCTGGGCGACGAAAGCCGTGCTCGGGGAGGAGCTCTGGCTTCTCGAGCACCGCAGGGACGCGGGATTGGCCGTGGACGCCGCGGCCAGTGGTGCGTTGATGATCGCGCTGTTGGGGGCGTGGCGTCGCCGTCCGGTTCCCGCAGTTGTCGCGACCGGCGCGCAGATGCTGCTGTTGCTCGTGTACTGGGAGCTCATGGCCCGCTACTACGAAACGCACCGGGACGCCGAGACGGGCGAATGAAGCCGGTCTGCCGGATCTCCAATCTCCAGGCCGAGGGTGCAACCACCGAGGCATCGCCCGAGTAGCCAATCGCTGGCAGTTGAGTTCGCTGACTCGACCGTTGCCTCGGTGTTCTCGTTCTTCTCCACGATCATGAACGCGGCGGTGCGGTCGCGGAAGATCCCGGCGAACCCGTGCCATGGCGTTCGGGTGACCTCGGGTGAGGCGGAGATTGAACGGCAGGTGGCCACGCCGGTTCTCGCTGGTCGGAGCTGATCTCCCAGCGGCCGGGCAGATCGAGGAGGCGCCGCGGCCGAAGAGTCCGGCGGGCAGGCGGTGGATCCAGCTGCCGCCGTTCTTGGCGATCTTGTATGAGTGGCTACTGGATCACTGCTCGCATCGCCGGGTGTTCACCGGGGTGCGGGGTGGGGTGCTGCGGCTCAGCAACTTTGCCCGCAGGTTCTGGCGGCCGGCCTGGGACGGCGATCCGGACAACCCTGATCCGCGGGCGAGGGTGCCCGGGTTCACCTTCCACGAAGGCCGGCACACGCAGCGGACCTGGCTGGCCGACGATCACATTCCCGAGGTCGCGCGGGCGGCCCGGCTGGGGCACAAGCTGACGGGCGTGGCCGATGTCTACGAGCACGTCACACCCGAGATGCGGCGGGCGCTCCTGACGGCGCTGCAGGCGCGTTGGGAGGCCTCTGTCCAGGAGCTCACACCCCAGGAGCGTCGGCGTTTGATCGATGTCGTGCCAGCGGAGTTGGCCAAGGAGATTGCGGAGAGTGACGGGCTGGCGGGGGAGTGAGGGGGCCGCGGTAGCGCTCACCGATGGATGATCTCCAGTTTTTCTCCACTGGAACGGCGAAAGCCTCGTTCCCGGTGAGGGGACGAGGCTTTGACCTGGTGAGACTGTGGTGGGCGATACTGGGATTGAACCAGTGGCCTCTACCGTGTCAAGGTAGCGCTCTCCCACTGAGCTAATCGCCCGCGACTTGCGTCGAGGTGGAGACGGGATTTGAACCCGTGTACACGGCTTTGCAGGCCGTTGCCTCGCCTCTCGGCCACTCCACCGAGCGAGGCCTTGCGCTGCAATGCCTCTCAGAGCGGAAGACGGGATTCGAACCCGCGACCCTCACCTTGGCAAGGTGATGCTCTACCACTGAGCCACTTCCGCGTCGCGCCCGGTTGCCCGGTGCGCTGCGCTCAACTTTAGCGGAATCCCGGAGTGCTTGCGTACTCGCCGCGCGTGCGGTTGGCGCTGGACAGGGTGCTCTCGGCGTGGAGGGAGTCCCAGAAGGCCAGTTCGTCGTCTTCCTTCAGGGTCTCGATGCGGCCCCAGAACTCGCGGTCCTCGGCGGCGTGGGCGGCGGCGAGGGACAGGACGGGCATGATCGTGGTGCTGCTCTCGGCGGCGTCCAGGTCGGCCGGGGTGACCTCGGCGGGCAGCTGGACGGGGTGCGCCGGGCGGTGGTGCTTGCCGCGCTTGCGGACGCGGACCGGGGGAGTGGTCGGGGTCATGGCGGCGGCGGCCTTGCCGGCGGCGAGGGCGACGGTGCCGCAGAGGATGACCGCGAGGAGGCCGCCGAGGACCATCTCCTGGGACGGGAGGGGGGAGGGCTCGTCGGTCTTCTGCAGGTTGGTGGCGGCGCCGGGGATGTCCGCGAGGGTCTCGACCTTGGGGGCGGGGGCGGCGTGCTTGGGGGTGTACTTGGTGGTGGTGGCGGCCTTGACCTTGCCGGGGAACCCGTAGCCGACGGCCTGGTCGGTCGAGCGCTCCATCCGCATGAGCTTGTAGCCCTGGGCGTTGGCCTCGATCGTGTGCAGCGTGTCGCCCTCGACCCGTTCGACGATGCCGACGTGGTCGATCTGGTCGATGTCGCCGGAGCCGTTCCAGTCGAAGAAGACGATCGCGCCGGGCTCGGGCTTCTTGCCCCAGGCGTCCTGCTTCTCGAACCACTTGGCGTGGTCGACGGTGGCGGCGAACTGGCCCGCGGAGTCGGTGACCCCGGCCTTGTCGGCGGCCCACGCGAGGAACATGTCGCACCACGGCGCGGTCTTGAAGTACGGGTTGTGGTCGCCGTCGACGTTCTTGGCGTACCAGTCGCCGAACTTGGTGTAGCCGTCGCCCTTCTCGGTGTAACCGAGCTCCTGCTTGGCGATGTCGAGCAGCTTTTTGCCGACCGGGTCCATTTCGCTCCTTGCCGCCCCGCCGGATCGGCGGAGGGCCCGACCCGGGTCGGAGCGGGCCCACAAGGTCACGCTCCGATCTCGCTGGAATGTAGCCGAGGTAAAGAGAGGGGGGCAAGTGGTTCAAGCAGAAACGGTCGATCTGGACTATCAGGGTGATAGTCGGGCGTGACTATGTCAGGAATAGCCCCTGGGGAGGACGGTGACGGGGCAAGGCGCCGCGCGCAGGACCTTGAGGGCCATCTCGCCGAGGAAGACGCGGTGCGCCCCGGCGTCCTCGCTGCTGGCGCAGACGAGGAGCTCGCCCTCGGGCCAGTCGATTCGGGAGAGGGCGTCGGCCGCGTCGTCGCCCTCGGCCAGTTCGGCGGTCACGGCCTCCGCGGGCAGGCCTGACGCGTCGCGGGCCAGCCTGATCGCCAGGGCCAGGTCGTCGCGGAGGACGTCGGAGTCGGCGTCGTCGACGTTGAGGGTGAGCAGCCGCAACGGGACGTCCAGCCGCATGGCCGCCTCGGCCGCCCGTTCCACCGCCTCGTCGCACTGCGGCCGGCGAACGTAGGCGACGGTGATGCGGGTGAGCTCGTCGGGCGGTTCGTAGCCGGACGGCGCGATCATGACCGCTTCGGTGGCCGCGTGCAGCAGGTGGTCGGCGGTGCCGCTGACCGCGATGCGGCCGCGGGCCCCGCCGGGAGGCGAGCCGACCAGGATGATGTCGGCGCCGATGCGGCCGGCCAGGACCGACAGGCCGCGGCCCACGCTGCGGCTCTCGTGGACGGCGAACTCGGCGGGCGTGGCGCCGAGCAGGTCGGCGGCCTGGTCGAGGAGCGTGCGGGCCTCGCCCGCGGCGGCCGGGCGGTCCGGCGCGTGGACGACGGCCACGGTGAGCTTGCCGCCCGTCAGGCCGACGACGGCCCGGGCCAGTTCGAGCGCCTCCCGCCCGCCCGCGTCGTGGGCGTACCCGGCGAGGACGTGTTCGCCGATCATGTCGTGGTCATTCCCCGATGGCGGCCCTTGTCACCTCGAATGAGGCTCGGGACCAGTATGCATTTCCTACCTGTTGACGATATTTTCGGCGGTCCGGGCCTCTGGAGCGCGGCCGAGTTCCTCACGTCCCAGGGGCGAGATCGGCGCCGTGCCCGCGCTCACCGCGTTCCAGCAGGGCCTGGCGACCGAGGAGCTGAGCGATGCCTTCCCCCAGTGAGCTGGTCCTGGGCGACGTCTCGCTGACCTGCCGGGGACGAGGGCGCGGCACGGACGTGCGGGCGCTCGCCGGTATCGACGTGCGCATCCCGGCCGGCGAGTTCGTCACGATCATCGGCCCGTCCGGGTGCGGCAAGAGCACGCTGCTCAAGCTCGTCGCCGGGTTCGCCGAGCCGACGACCGGGCGGCACCGCCCGTACGAGGTGTCCGGCGGGATGCGGCAGCGCGCCGCGATCGCCCGCGCGGTCGCGCCCGGACCCGGCGATCCTGCTCATGGACGAACCGTTCGCCGCGCTCGACGCCCTCACCCGCGAACGCCTCCAGGAGGAACCGCGCCGCATCTGGCAAACCGCCGGCAAGACGGTCCTGTTCATCATGCACAGCGCCGACGAGGCGGCACTCCTGGGCACGGCACGCGCGTCCTCGCGATGAGCAGCCGTCCCGGGCGCCCCGTCCTGACCTCCGCCTTAACACGCATGACGGGTTGCCGTGTCGCCTGACCCTCCTCACCCGGGACGCACGGCGATGTGCACGGCGGGTGAGTCGGCTGTCGCGTCCGGTCATCGCGGGTTACGATGCCGGGTGTCCTCCCCAGGGCCGGGGAACGTTCCGGCCAAGAGCTCACAGTTTGAGGCGCCGTGACCACCGGTATGACCCTGGAACGGCGGGCTGGACGGTTGCCCGCCGAAATGACCAGCTTCATCGGCAGGCGAGCCGAGCTCACGGAGATCAGGAGGCTCCTGGGCCAGTGCCGCCTGCTGACGCTCATCGGGCCCGGCGGCGTCGGCAAGACGCGGCTCGCCGTCCGGGCGGCCGACGAGGCGGCGCGCGGGTTCGCCGACGGCGTCTGCTTCGTCGACCTCGGCTCGCTGCGGCAGCCGGGCCTGCTCGCCGAGACGCTCTGCGAGGCGCTCGGGCTGCCCGGCCAGAGCAGCGAGCAGGCCGTCGACATGCTCGCCGGCCACCTCGGCGACCGCAACCTGCTGATCGTCCTGGACACCTGCGAGCACCTGGTGGACGCCTGCGCGATCCTGGCGGAGGTGCTGCTGTCGGTGGCGCCGCGGCTGCGCGTCCTGGCCACCAGCAGGCAGCCGCTGGAGCTGGCGGGCGAGCACATCGTCGCGGTCGAGCCGCTCGACCGGCCCGACCTCGATCACATCGACCCGCTGCGCGCGTGCGCGTCGGTCGACCTGTTCACCGCCCGGGCCGTCGCCGTGGCCGCGGGGTGGAGCCTCACCCCGGGCAACCGCGACGCGGTCGCGACGTTGTGCCACCGGCTCGACGGCATCCCGCTGGCGATCGAGCTGGCGGCGGCGCAGGTGCGCACGCTGACGGTCGAGCAGATCGTCGCGCGGCTGGACGGCAAGCTGCTCGGCATCCGGGGCCGCCGTACCGCGCACCGGCGCCACCAGACCCTCTACGCGGCGCTCGACTGGAGCCACGAGCTGTGCTCGCCGGACGAGCGGCTGCTGTGGGCGCGGTTGTCGGTGTTCCGCGGCGACTTCGACCTGGAGGCGGCCGAGCACGTCTGCGCCGACGCCCGGCTCCCCGCCGACGACATCCTCGGCCTGCTCAGCGGGCTCATCGACAAGTCCGTGCTGCTGCGCGCCGAGCGCGGCGGCGACGCCCGCTACCAGATGCTCGACACCATCCGGGAGTACGGCGCCGAGCAGCTCGAGGCGCTCGGCCAGACCGAACGGCTGCGCACGGCTGCCCTCGACTGGTTCTCCGACTGCGTGCTGCGGGCCAGGCCCGAGCTCATGACGGTCGCGCAGCCGCAGTGGCTCGACTGGATCGTGCGCGAGCAGGCCAACCTGCGGGTCGTCATCGAGCACGGCATCGACACCCTCGACGACGCGCCGCTGATCCAGGTCGCGCTCGGCATCGGCCGGCTGCTGGTGCTGATCGGGCGCATCGGCGAGGCGCGGCACTGGGCCACCCGGGTGCTCGCCGGACGGGACACCTCCGGGCCGGCGTGGAGCGAGACGCTGGCGCTCTTCGCCCTCCTCGCGGCGCTCCAGAACGACCTGGAGGAGGCCGAGGCGCTGGAGCGGCGCGCGTCCGCGCAGGCGGCGGGCGCCGACGACCCGGTCGCCGAGGCCTACCTGGCCATGGCGCGCGGGCTGATCGCCACCTACCGCGACGAGGACGCCGAGGCGCTGCGCGAGTTCGACGCGGCCCGCGAGCTGCACCGGCTCAACGGCGAGCACGACGTCCTGGTCCCGATCGTCGACGTTCTGATGGCGATGGTGTGCGCGTTCTCCGGCGACTGCGAGGTCGCCGAGAAGCACGCGGCGCGCGCCGTCCAGGTCGGCGAGGACAACGGCGAGCTGTGGGTCCGCTCGTACGGGCTCATCGTGTGGGGACTGGCCAGCTGGCTGTCCGGCGACCCGACCCGCGCGCTGCCCCGGGCGCAGGAAGGCCTGCGGATGAAGCGCGACCTGGACGACTGGCTGGGCATCTCGGTGGCGATGGAGCTGGTCAGCGCCTGCCACGCGGTGCTCGGCGACCCGGCCCGGACGGCTCGCCTGCTGGGCACCGCCGACCAGGCGCGCAGCTTCACCGGCACCACGCTGCTCGGACCGCGGCACACGATCATCCGACAGACGCACGAGCTCAACGCGCGCGAGATGCTGGGCAACGATGCGTTCCAGCGCGCCTACGACGCCGGGTTGGCCCTCGGCGCGCAGGCCGCGATCGCCGACGCTCTGGACGAGGTCCCGGAGACCTCCCGGGACACCGGGGACGACGCCTGCGCGGACGAGCCCAACCCGCTCACCCGGCGCGAGATGGAGATCGCCAAGCTGGTGTCGGAGGGCATGTCCAACCGCGGCATCGCCGAGCGCCTGGTCATCTCCAAGCGCACCGCCGACGCCCACATCGAGCACATCTTCGCCAAGCTCGGCTTCTCGTCCCGCACGCAGGTCGCGACCTGGTACACCGAACGCCACCGAACCGCGCCCTGACGAGACGCCCGCCGGGCTAATACAGCTTGTACTTGTAGTCGAGGTCGATACCGGAGCCCAGGACCTTCTCGTTGGCGGCCTTGCGTACGAGGGCGGCGGAGAGGCCGGCCTGCCTGATCTGCTTGACGTGGTCGACCCACGCCCGCTTGACGTTGAACCGGTCGAGGTCGGCGGGCGCCTTCGCGGCGTCCCAGAGGCCGGCCGCGGCGATCGCCTCCTGACGGACGAACGCTGCGCGCGTGACCGTCACCAGCAGCGCGGCGTGCGGCGCCTTGCCCTTGACCCGCATGGACGCGAGCAGGTCGCGGTCGTCGGTGACGGCCGCGGTGCCCGACATCTCCACCGCGCCGTCCTCGCCGGGAACGATGGCGAGGACGGCGACCTCGGGCCGTTCGACCACGTTGTGGAAGGTGTCGGTCCGCCGGTTGCCGGGACGGTCGGGAATCGCGATGGTCCGACCGTCCAGCACCCGGATGAACCCCGGCGGATCACCCTTGGGGCTCACATCCGCCGCCCCCGACCCGTCACGGGACCCGATAAGGGCGAACGGACTGCGCGCGAGCAGCCCCAGTACCCCAGCACCGGCCAACGGACCCTCACCAACGTCAGGCCCGTCACCGGCGTGGGAGGCGTGGGAGGCCGCCTCGTGGTCGGCGGGGGCCCAGAGCCGGGAGCGGATGACGCACTTGGCGCAGTGCAGGAACGCCTCCTCGACGTCGAGGATGGCCTTCCCTCCCTCGCCGGCGGTGAGCCGGCCGTTGATCCGGAGGGTCTCGCGCAGTCCCGGGATCATGAGCAGCAGGGCGGCGCCGCCCCCGCTCGCGGGCGGGTCGCCGAGGTCGGAGGGCAGGGCGAGCTCGATGGTCGTCGCGGAGGTGATGCCGACGAAGCCGGGATGACCTCCGACGCTGATGGCCCGGGAGCGGCCGGAGGCGTCCGCGAAACCCAGGAAGCCGATGGGGGAGAGCTCGGTGAACACGCGGCAGTGCTCGTCCAGCTCGGCGATCGATTTGAGCAGGGCGGGCAGCAGGCGGCGGCCGACGGTGGACTCGAGGTCCCTGACAGAGGTGATCGCTCGCATGTGACCCGATTCTCGCGGGACGGCCCGGACGGGTCCAGGCTATACAGACATCATCGTTCTTTGGTTAGGCGGCGGGTGGCCAGTTCGGCGTAGAGGGCGGCGCCGTCGGCCAGGACCGCTTCGTCGAACGCGGCTTCGGGGGAGTGGTTGAGCGCGGCCTTGGCGGGGTCGCGGTCGGCGGGGCAGGCGCCCAGCACCACGAACGCGGAGGGGACCTCGTCGCAGACGAACGAGAAGTCCTCGGACGCGGGCAGCGGCTGCGGCGCGGTGAAGTACCGTTCCGCGCCGAACGCCTCCCGCACGGTGTCGCCGACGAAGCCGGCCTCGGCCTGGTCGTTGACCGTGACGGGGTAGTCCTGGAAGTACTCCACGTCCACGCCGAGACCGTGCGCGGAGGCGATGCCCCTGACCACCTCGACCGTGCGGTCCTTGAGCCGCGCGTGCGCCTCGGGCGAGAACGACCGCACGGTGCCGGAGAAGAACGCCTCGTCGGGGATGACGTTGTCGGTCGTTCCGGCGTGGAAGTTGGCGATCGTCAGCACCACCGGGTCGAACGCGTCGAAGTTGCGGGTGACCATGAGCTGCAGCGCGGTGACCATCTCGCACGCGGCCGGCAGCGGGTCGTTGGCCAGGTGCGGCATGGAGCCGTGCCCGCCGGCGCCGCGCACGGTCACCCGCAGCCGGTCGGCGGCGGCCATGATCGGGCCGGCCCTGGTGACGAACATTCCGGCCGGGAGCCCCGCGGACAGCACGTGCAGCGCGTACGCGGCGACCGGGCGTTCGCCGGAGGCCTCCAGCACGCCCTCGTCGAGCATGACGCGGGCGCCGCCCGCACCCTCCTCGCCGGGCTGGAACATGAAGACCACGTTGCCCGCGAGGGTCTCGCGGCGGCCGGCCAGCAGCCGGGCGGCGCCCGCCAGCATCGTGGTGTGCAGGTCGTGCCCGCACGCGTGCATGACCCCAGCCGTCCGCGAGATCAGCTCGCCGTCCCCGCGCTCGGTCACCGGCAGGGCGTCCATGTCGCCGCGCAGCAGGACCGTCGGCCCCGGCAGGGCGCCGCGCAGGACCGCGGTCACCGACGTGAGCGCGGTGCCCGTGGCCACCTCCAGCGGCAGCCCGTCGAGCGCGGCCAGCACCTTCTCCTGCGTACGCGGCAGGTCGAGGCCCAGTTCGGGCTCGTGGTGCAGGGACCGCCTCAGCCGTACGAGATCGTCCTGAAGTTCGGCCGCCGCACTTCGCAGGGACTCGCTCACCACCGGCCTCCTCGGTCGCCCGTCTCCGGAGGAAACCCTAACCAGGCGTGACACGTCCGAGGAAGGAGAGGACGGTGGATCATCGAGAACGAGGCACGGCACGAGGCGCGGCGTCCGGCAGGGCAGGACGAGCCGGCCGGTGCGCCGCTCGGTGCGCGGCTCGCGCGGGTGACGGCGGCGATCGAGGCGGCGGGCCTCGTCATGAACGCGCCGCTGCCCGCCGCCGACGTCGAGGACTTCGAGGCGCGCAACGGGATCCGCCTGCCGTCCGCCTACCGCGCCTTCGTCACCACGATCGGGAACGGCGGCGCCGGGCCGTACCACGGGCTCGAACCGCTCGACGTCGGCGTGACCGGTCACCAGCTCGCCGGCGAGTTCCCGTACGACCCCGGCACCCTGGGCGTGCCGGGCACCACGTCCGTCTGGACCTACTGGGACGAGTACTGCGGCACCCTCCTGCTCAGCCGCCAGGAGCCGGTCGAGTGGGACTACCACGAGACCGCCGAGCCGCAGAACCTGCTCGTCGTCAGCGGGCCCGGGCGCGGCCGCGTGGTCATGGTCGACGGGGAACGCGAGTACTTCGGCCCGATCTACCATCCGGCCCGCGACTTCCTGGCCTGGTACGAGGAGTGGCTGGCGGGACGTCGCGAAGACCGCCGCCGCGCCGGGTCCGACTTCGATCCCGGGTCCGGCTGGGGTCTGGCGACGGTCCGCGACAGCCCCGACGCCGAGCGGGCGGTCTGGGCGGCGCACATGATCAGGGCTCGCTGGGGGCGGTGGGGATGGCCCGCGCTGAACGAGGCGCAGCGCGCCGTCCTGGCCGAGGCGGCGACGCGTTCGCCCGTTCCCCGGGTCCGGGCGGCGGCGCTGTCGGCGCTGTCCGGCGCGAGCCGGCGCAAGGCGGGCGCGCTGAGCGTTCCGGTGCTGGACGACCCCGAGCCGCGCATCCGCGTCCTCGCCATGGCGGCCGTCAGGGACTCGGAGGACCTGGACGGCGGGGTCGTGCGCGACGCGCTCCGGCCGCTGCTGGCCGACCCCGATCCGGTGGTCCGGGTCAGAGCCGCCGCTTCGCTGGCCACCAAGGGCGAATGGGCGGGCGACACGCTGCTCGAAGCGCTGGGCGCTCCGGAAGGGGCGGCCCGTGCGGCCGCCGTCAACGTGCTCGCCACGCTCCCTTACTACGCGGACGACGACCGGACCCGCCCGCTGTTCGCACGGGCCCGCGGGCATCTGGCGGACGACGATCCGGCGGTGCGGGCCGCCGCCGTCGACACGTTCGGGTTCCTGTGCGTGCAGTTCGGGAAGGCGAACTGGGCACCGGCGATGATCTCCGCCGCCGTCACCGACCCGGACGTCCGGGTCCGGCGGGCCGCCGCGTACCGCCTGCTCTACCACACGCGCCCGTTCACGCCCGCGCACACGATCGGCCTTCTGCTGGAGGACGACGACATCGCGATCCGCTACCAGACGCTCAGCCGCCTCGCCTCCGACCGGCCTCCGGCGTTCCTCTGGACGGACTCCGCCAGGGCGTGCCTGGCCGAGCCCGACCCGAGCATCCGCGGTGCCGCCCTGCGGGCCCTGGTGCGGGCCGGGGTCCCTCCCGCCGAACGTGAATGGGCCGCGCTGCTGACCGATCCGGACCCCGGCCTGCGGGCCTGGACGGCCCTGTTCGCCGAGGACGTCCGGCACGCGCCCGGCGGCCCGCTGCACGAGGCCCTGCACGGGCTGCTCCGCGACCCGGCGACCGAGACCCGCCGGAGGGCCGTACGGGGCCTGGAGGAGCACTGCGAGGCGGCGGCGTGCCGCCCGGACCTCGAGGCCGTTCATGACGCGGAGAATGACGGACTCACCCGCTACGTTCTCTCCAGGGTCCTGGCCCGCCTCTGACCAATGACGGTCGGCGGCGGTCAGGACGCGGGCGCGGGCTTCGCGCCCTCGAAGGCCGTGTGGTCCAGCCAGTGGTCGAGGAGAGGACGTTCGCCGATGACGTCCACGCGCAGGTCGTCCGGAGGCAGCCGGCGCATGAGGACGAGGAGCAGGTCCGCCGCGGTCGCCGACACGACGACGTTCGCGGCTCCCCGTCCGCGCCTCCAGACCACGCCCGCCGGAGTGCGGGTGATGAGCCAGCCCTCGGCGCCGTCCTCGGCCGGGCGCAGGGCGAGGGTCTCGCCGGTGCCGCGCAACGCGGCGAAGCCGGGGTTGAGCGTCTCGGCCGGCGGCGAGCCGATCATGTCGAGGCCCTCGCAGATCGCGTCCGCCGCGAGATCGGGCGCGAGCTCGAACGGGCGGCCCAGCGCGATCGCCGCGTCCGCGTGGTGCACGGAGGTGTCGTGCAGCATCCTGCGCAGCCAGAACGCCGCCGGCCGCGGGCCGTGGAACGTCCAGACCGCGGCGCCGGTCTCGTTCGCCGCCGTCGCGGCCGAGACCAGCCGCCCGGCGCCCGCGCGGAGCCAGGCCGGCCACTCGCCGGAGGCCACGGACGTGACACCGGGCGGCGGCAGGGGCTCGGCGGCCCGCCGTTCGATGAGATCGGCGGCCCAGCGGTGGGCCTGGCCCACGTGTTCGACCAGTTCGCGCAGGGACCACTCGGGGCAGGTGGGGATCCACGTGCCCGGGTGCGCCCCCGCCACGGTGGCTGCCAGCCGGTCGGACCGCTCCAGCAGCCCGGTCGCGAGCCGCCGCACGTCAGGTGCCCTCATGAGCTCCTCCTCGGATCGTCCTCGTACCGTAGGAGCTCCACCCGGGTGGAGGTTCAAGTGTCTGTGACCGACGTCATACTCAGGCAGGTGCTCTGATGGCCGGTGGTGAGCGGGAGGAACGGGCCGGGGTGCCGCTGAGCAACCTCGACCAGCCGATCTTCAAGGACGCCGGGGCGACCAAACGCGGCCTGGTCGACTACCTGGACGCGGTCGCCGGCCGGATCGTCCCGGAGCTCGCGGACCGGCCGCTGTCGGTGGTCCGGGTGCACCGGGGCGGCGAGCCTTTCATGCAGAAGAACCTGCCCAAGTACACGCCCGAGTGGGTGCGCTCGGTGTCCCTGTGGGCGGAGACCTCCCAGCGGCAGGTCACCTACGCGCTCTGCAACGACCGCCGGACGCTGGTGTGGTTCGCCAACCAGCGTGCGATCGAATACCACCCGACGCTGATGAGGGCGGGGGAGTGGGACAAGCCCACCTACCTCGTCATGGACCTCGACCCGCCCGCCGGTGAGACGTTCGACCTGGCCGTACGGGCGGCGCACCTGGTGCGGGAGGCGCTGAACGACGCCGGGCTGGACGGTGCGGTCAAGACGAGCGGCGCCAAGGGCGTGCACGTGTTCGTGCCGATCGCCGGCGTCGCCGCGGACGACGCGGCGGCGGCCACCCGGGCGATCGCCGCGCGGGCCGAGCGCATCGACCCGTCGTTCGCCACCACGGCGTTCATCAGGGAAGACCGCGAGGGCAAGGTGTTCCTCGACTCCACCCGGGCGGGCGGCGCGACGGTGGTCGCGGCCTACAGCCCGCGTCTGCGGCCGGGGACCCCGGTGTCGTTCCCGCTGGCCTGGAACGAGCTCGACGGTGTCAGGCCGGGCGACTTCACCCTCCACACGGCCCTGGAACGGCTGGGCGACGCCGATCCGTGGGCGGAGACGATGCCCGCACCCCAGCGGCTGCCCGCGGACCTGGTCGAGGAGGGGCACGGCATCCCGATCGCCCGCGTCCAGGCCATGCACGAGGGCAAGCGCCGCAAACGCGCCCGCGAGAAGGAGGCGGCCCGCGACAAGGAGGCGGCCGGTGGGACGGACCCGGCCCGCGACGAGAAGCGGGCCGACGGCGGCGAGGACTCCGGCGGTTAGCGGGGCTCCGCCTCGCGGCGGCTGAACGTTGAGCGGTAGGCGCTGGGGGTCAGGCCGACGTGCCGGACGAAATGGGCGCGGAGCGAGTCGGAGCTGCCGAGGCCGCTGGTGTGGGCGACCTGGTCGACCGGCAGGGCGGTCGTCTCCAGCAGCTCGCGCGCGCGGTCGAGGCGCTGGCGCAGCAGCCACTGGAGCGGGCTCAGCCCGGTCTCCGACCTGAACCGGCGGCTGAGCGTGCGGCTGCTCATCCGGGCCTGCCGGGCCAGGTCGTCCATGGTGATCCGGTGGTCGAGCCGCTCCAGTGCCCACTCCTGCGTCTCGGCGAGGCTGGCGCCGTCCTCACGTCCGGGACTGGGCGAGGTGATGAACTGCGCCTGGCCGCCCGACCGCACCGGCGCGACGACCACGCGGCGGGCCGAGGCGTTGGCGGCGGCCGAGCCGTAGTCGGTGCGCAGGATGTGCAGGCACAGGTCGATGCCCGCGGCGAGGCCCGCCGAGCTGAGGATCAGGCCGTCGTCCACGAAGAGCACGCTCGGGTCGAGCTCGACGCCGGGGTAGCGCGCGGCGAACTCCTCGGCCCGCTTCCAGTACGTGGTCACCCGGCGGCCGTCCAGCAGCCCGGCCTCGGCCAGGACGAACGTGCCGGTGCAGATCGTGACCAGGCGGCGGCCCGCCTCGTGGCAGCGCCGCACCGCGTCGAGCACCCGGGGATCGATGTCCTCGCGGGTGTGCGTGCCGGGAATGATGATCGTGTCGGCCCGTTCCAGCTCCTCCAGGCCGTGCGAGACGGCGATGCCGTAGTCGGTGTTGGTGGCGATGGTCCCCGCCTCGGCGGCGCACATCCGGACGTCGTAGAGCCGCTGGCCCTCGTGGGTGGCGCCGCCCAGCACCAGGTGCGGGATCGAGACGTCGAACGGGACCACCGGCGGGACCACCAGGACGGCCACCCGGTGCGGAGATTCGATCATGGCCGGATCCTCCGGAACAATGTCATTTCAGCCACTGTCGGCCACCGTACCGTCCCGGGCACAGTGAGCGGGTGCTGAACACCTCACCCACGTCGCCCCCCGGCCCGGACGACGGCGGCGCGCCCGGTCCCGGCGCCGGTTCCGGCGCCGGTCCCGACGCAGGTCCCGATGCAGGGGGCGCGCGATCACGCCGGGCCTTCCCGATCCACCGCGCCTGGCCCGTGGCCGCGGTGGCCTTCGTGGCCCTCCTCGGCGCCGCCGGGTTCCGCGCGACACCCGGCGTGCTGATGATCCCCCTCCAGGAGGAGTTCGGCTGGTCGCGCGCCACGACGTCGCTGGCGGTCTCGGTCAACCTGCTGCTGTTCGGCCTGACCGCGCCGTTCGCCGCGGCGCTGATGGAGCGGTTCGGCATCCGCCAGGTGACCACGGGGGCCCTGGTCCTGGTGTCGGCCGGCAGCGGGCTGACCGTGTTCATGAACGCGAGCTGGCAGCTGGTGTTGTGCTGGGGCGTCCTGGTGGGGATGGGCACCGGCTCGATGGCGATGGTGTTCGCGGCCACCGTCGCCAACCGCTGGTTCGTGCGCCACCGCGGGCTCGTGATCGGCGCGCTCACCGCGGCGGGCGCCACCGGGCAGCTGATCTTCCTGCCGGTGCTGGCCTGGCTGGTGGAGGGGAACGGCTGGCGGTCGGCCGCCGCCACCGTCGCGGTCGCCGCGCTGGCCGTCGTGCCGCTGGTGATCCTGGTGATGCGCGAACGCCCGTCCGACGTCGGCCTGCTGCCGTACGGGGCGACGTCCGCCGAGCCCGAGCCGCGGCTGAAGGGCGACGCCGCGCGGGTCGCCCTGAACGCCCTGCGCGAAGCGTCGCGCACCAAGGAGTTCTGGCTGCTCGCCGGCGGGTTCTTCATCTGCGGCGCCTCCACCAACGGGCTGGTCGGCACGCACTTCATCCCCGCCGCGCACGACCACGGCATGACCGAGACGACCGCCGCCGGGCTGCTCGCCCTCGTCGGCGTCTTCGACATCGTCGGCACGGTGGCCTCGGGCTGGCTGACCGACCGCGTCGACAGCCGCGTCCTGCTCGGCTGGTACTACGCGCTGCGCGGCCTCTCGCTGCTCGCCCTGCCGGTGCTCTTCGGCGACTCGATCCACCCGAGCATGGTCGTCTTCATCGTGTTCTACGGCCTGGACTGGGTCGCGACCGTGCCGCCCACCGTCGCGCTGGCACGCGAGGTCTTCGGCCCGGCCAAGGGCATCATCGTGTTCGGCTGGGTCTTCGCCGCCCACCAGATCGGCGCCGCCGTGGCCGCGACCGCCGCAGGGGCGCTGCGCACCAGCTTCGGCACGTACACCATGGCCTGGTGGGGCGCCGGGGTGATCTGCCTCGTCGCGGCGGCGATGTCCCTGTCGATCTCCCGGACGCCCTCACCTAGGCTCGAGGTGTGAATCAACCTGTATCGGTGGGTCTGGTCGGCGGCGGCGCGTGGGCGGAACGGGTGCACGCGCCCCACCTCGCGGCCGGTCCCGAGACGCGGCTGGCGGGCGTCTGGACACGGCGTCCCGAGGCGTCCGCGGCGCTGGCGGGCTCGTTCGGCGTGCCGGCGTTCACGCGGATCGAGGAGCTCTTCGACGCGTGCGAGGCGGTCGCGTTCTCGGTGCCGCCCGACGTCCAGGCCGACCTGGCGGCCAGGGCGGCCCGCGCCGGCAAGGCGGTGCTGCTGGAGAAGCCGCTGGCCATGGACCTCGACGGTGCCCGCAGGCTCGCCGACGCCGTCGGTGAGGCGGGCGTCGCCTCCCAGATGGTGCTCACGATCCGGTACGCCGACGCCACCCGCGGCTTCCTCGATCAGGTGCGCGGCCTCGAACCGTTCGGCGGCTACGGCGCGTTCGTCTCCTCGGTCCTCAGCGGCGGGCCGTTCGCGACGCCGTGGCGGCTGGAGCGCGGCGCCATCCTCGACCTCGGCCCGCACATCGTCGACCTGCTCGACGCCTCGCTCGGCCGTATCACCGGGGTCCGCGCGCACGGCGACCCGCTGCGCTGGGTGGGCCTGCTGCTCGAACACGAGGGCGGCGCGGTCAGCGAGGCCTCGGTGTCGATGGCCGGCATCGGCGAGCTGCCGCCCGCGCACGTCGAGGTGTACGGGCGCAACGGCACAGCGCGGCTCGACTGGTCCACCGTCGGGCCCGCCGCGTTCACCACCCTGGTCGCCGAGTTCGCCGCGACGGTCCGCAAGGGCGGCGGCCACCCGCTCGACGCCCGGCACGGCCTGCGCATCCAGGAGGTGCTCGCCGAGGCCGAACGGCAGTTGCGGTGATGGACCGGACGCTCGGCATCGGCGACCTGTCCCGGCTCACCGGCGTTCCGGTGCGCACGATCCGCTTCTACTGCGACGAGGGGATGCTGGCCGCCCGGCGCAGCTCGGGCGGCCACCGCCGGTTCGACCCGGACGCGGTCGAACGGCTCTCCCTGATCCGGCGCATGCGGGCCCTCGGGCTCGGCCTCCCCACGATCATCACCGTCCTCACCGGCGAACGTTCCCTCGACGAGGCCGTGGCGGCCGAGCGGGCCGTCCTCGACACCGAGCTGGCCGCCCTGTCGTGGCGCCGCGCCTCGCTCCGGGCGGTCGAGCTGGCCGACCCCGCCGAACGCGCCGCCCGCCTCGAGCTCCTCGCGCACGCCCCCGGGCCCGCCGCACGCGACCACCTCGTCGAGTTCTGGACGCATTCCGCCCGCGACAAGGTCTCGCCCGAGATCCTGGAGGCGCTGGTCGGCCTCGCCGTCCCCGACACCCCCGCCGAGCCCACGCCGGACCAGGTCATCGCGTTCGCCGAGATGATCACGCTGACCGGCGGCATCGCGCTGGCCCACAAGCTGCGCACCCGCGAACGGGTCAACAGCGCCGAGATCCTCGACGAGGGCGGGCTGATGCTCGGCGTCGGGGAGGCCTACGCGATGGCGGCGCCCGCGCTGGTCGCGGGTGACATCCCGGCCCCGGGCCCCGCCCTCGACCGCTTCGTCGAGGCGCACGCGTACGCGCGCGGACGCCATGGGGACACTCCGGAGTTCCGCCGGCACCTCTATCGGGAGCTGCGGCGCGACCAGGACCCGCACATCGACCGTTACTGGGATCTCTACACCGAGGTCACCGGGACCTTCGTCACCCTCGGACGGGGCCAGACCTGGCTCCTGACGGCCCTCGGCGACTCTCTGGGAACGGAGCGCCGGGCCTCGTGAACGGAGCGGAAGACGGGATTTGAACCCGCGACCCTCACCTTGGCAAGGTGATGCTCTACCCCTGAGCCACTTCCGCATGCCCTCCGCGCCCGGCCTTCCGGCCCGTTCGCGGCGACAGGAAGACTTTAGCGCGTTTCCGGCCGTGGTCCGTACATCGCGGCGCCCCCATGACCCGGGCGTGACCCCCCTTGGGCCCGGCCGGGTAGATCACCACCATCTTCGAACGAGCCTGGACCCGCCGAATCCCCCGCACCACCGCCTGAAGGACCGCATCAGGCGACCGCACCGACTGATCGTGCCAGCGGACCCCATCAAAAGGGGCCCGGGGCTGGGGCGGCCCGGCGCGAGAGCGCGCCGGGCCGGGATCTCCGGGTTCAGCGCAGTCTGCTCACCCGGATGTCGACGACCGGTTCGTCGTCGACTCGTACGCTTTCCTCGGTGGTGTAGGAGGCGAACAGCCGATAGGTGCCCGCCGGGACGGTGTTGATGGAGAAGGCGTTCTGCTCCTGGCGCACGACGCCGCCGCTGCCGGCCCGGGTCGTCGCGTAGGAGCCGCCGGGGATCAGCCCGGCCCCGTCGTCCTCGTAGTCGATCCTGGCGCCGGGAAGGATGTTGTTCCCGGCCAGCTGGACGACGTCACCCGGGAAGACCTCGAGGGTCGGCACGCCGTACCGGAGGTCGCCCGAGCAGCCGGACAGGTACAGGGCGTTGGTGAACGGGTCGACCACGTAGGCGTGGCCGCGGTTGCCGCAGCCCTCGGCGTGTGCGGGGGCCGCCATGGTCCCGATCGGCACCACGATCATCGCGGCGCCCATCACGAGGAGCGCGGCCCATCGACGGAAGGGAAGGAATCGAGCCGGCGGTCGTCGCATGTGAGAGCCTCCTTCGTCCGTGGGGAGGACGAGCGCCGTCGGCGACGACGCTCGCGCACTTGGCGACCGGAGATTCGTCCAGGACGCCGCCCTGGATGGCCTCCCGCCTGGCCTCTCCCGGCCAGCGCCCAGACCTCGGACCTTGGACCTCGGGCTTCGCCGTCCGGTGCGGGACCGGTCGGTCTCCCGCGCTTCGATGATCGAGAAGTCGCGGAAGGCGGCCTTGGTATTGCAAGATCACTCGTTGTTGGGCGAGGCTCTGGGTTATGACAGGAGGCATCGATGAGCTTCCCCGAATACCTCGCTGACCGGTGGCCCACGATCCTGCAGATGACGGGCGAGCACGCCCAGGTCGTCCTCATCGCCGTTCTCATCGCGTCCGTTCTCGGCATCGGCGGCGGCATCGCCGTCGAGGGCCGACCGAGAGCCAGCCGCCTCGCGCTCGCCGCGGCGGGAACCATGCTCACCATTCCCTCACTGGCGTTGTTCGGACTCCTGATCCCGCTGTTCGGGCTGGGCCTCGGGCCGACGATCACCGCGCTGGTGCTGTACGCGATCTTCCCGATCATGCGCAACACCATCACCGGGCTCGAGTCGGTGCCCTCTGCCGTCGAGGAGGCCGCGACGGGCATGGGGCTGAGCCGGGCGGGGCGGACGGTGCGGGTGCGGCTGCCGCTCGCGTGGCCGGTCGTGCTCGCCGGGCTGCGGGTCGCCACGATCCTGACCGTCGCCATCGCGGCCATCGCGGCCGCGGTCGCGGGGCCGGGGCTGGGCGAGCTGATCTTCGGCGGGCTGGCCCGTATCGGCGGTGCCAACGCGTTGAACGACACGCTCGCCGGAACGCTGGGCATCGCCCTGCTCGCCCTCGCCTTCGATCTGATGTACACCGTCCTCGCCCGCCTCACCATCCCGAGGGGGATCCGTTGACCGACGCGAAAGAGATGATCCGGCTGGACGGGGTGGGCAAGCGGTACCCCGGTCAGGCCGAGGCGGCCGTGGACGACCTGACGCTGAGCGTGCGGGACGGCGAGATCGTCGTGCTGCTGGGGCCGTCGGGGTGCGGCAAGACCACGACGTTGCGGCTCATCAACCGGCTGATCGAGCCGACGTCCGGACGGATCTTCCTGGACGGGGAGGACGTCACCCGGGTAGACGCCGACCAGCTGCGGAGGCGGATCGGGTACGTCATCCAGCAGGTCGGGCTCTTCCCGCACATGACGATCGCCGGCAACATCGGGCTCATCCCGCGCACGCTGGGCTGGGACAAGGCGAAGACCCGGGCGCGGGTGGACGAGCTCCTCGACCTGGTCGGCCTGGAGCCGGGCGACTACCGCGACCGGTATCCGAAGGAGCTGTCCGGCGGGCAGCAGCAGCGGGTGGGGGTGGCCAGGGCACTGGCCGCGGACCCGCCCGCGATGTTGATGGACGAGCCGTTCGGGGCGATCGACCCGATCACGCGCGAACGACTGCAGGACGCGTTCCTGGAGTTGCAGGCGCAGATCGGCAAGACCATCGTGCTGGTCACGCACGACCTGACGGAGGCGCTCAAGCTCGGCGACCGCATCGCGATGCTGGCGCAGGGCGGCAGGCTCGTGCAGTACGACACGCCGGCGGCGATCCTGGCCGAGCCCGCCGACGAGTTCGTGACGTCGTTCGTGGGGGGCGGCGCGGCGATGCGCAGGCTGCGGCTGGTGCCGGTCGGCGACCTCGAACTCGAACCGCCCGCGGAGAGCCGGGCCACCGTCGGTTCCGACCAGAGCCTCTACGAGGCGCTCGACGCCATGTTGCGGGCCGGCTCCGACCGGGCCGTCGTGGTCGGCGGCGACGGCGAGCCGGTGGGCTCGTTGTCGTGGGCGACCATCATCCAGGAGACCCCGCACCACGCGGAGTCGCGATGACCGTCACCGCGGCCGAGGTCCGCTCCACCGACCGGTGGGCCCGCCGGTCGCCGTGGAGCATGCTCACCACCCCCGCCGTCCTCCTCGCGGTCACCGGGGCGCTGCTCCTCTACCTCCGCGGGGCCGACCTGGACGAGATCGAGCGGCGGTCCATCAACGCGGACGTGATCACGCAGCGGTTCGTGGAGCACGTGGAGCTCGTCGTGGTGTCGACGGCCCTCGTGCTCGCGATCGCGATCCCGCTCGGCGTGGCCCTCACCCGGCCGCGGGCGCGGTGGCTGGCGGCGCCGTTCCTGGCGCTCGCCAACCTCGGCCAGGCGATCCCCTCGATCGGCATCCTGGTGCTGCTCGCGGTGACGGTCGGCATCGGCTTCGACAAGGCCGTGATCGCGCTGGTGCTGGTCTCCGCGCTGCCCGTCCTGCGCAACACGATGGTCGGCCTGCAGGGCGTCGACCGGTCCCTGATCGACGCCGGGCGCGGCATCGGCCTGAGCCGCGGCGCGGTGTTGTTCCGGGTCGAGCTGCCGCTGGCGGTGCCGGTGATCCTCGCCAGCGTCCGCGTCGCGGTGATCCTGAACGTGGGCAGCGCCACGCTCGCCGCGTTCACCAACGCCGGTGGGCTCGGGGACCTCATCAACACCGGCATCGCCCTCAACCGCAACACCGTCCTGCTCACCGGAAGCATCCTGACCGCCGTGCTCGCCCTGGCCGCCGACTGGCTTGTCGGAGTCGCCGACCACTACCTGCGTCCCCGAGGCATATGAGCCCCTCCCGAAGGAGAGTCATGCTCCCCGGTCGCCGTTCACCCCTCATCGCCGTCCTGTCCCTCTGCACCCTCGTGACCGCCGGCTGCTTCAGCTCCGGCGGCGGCGCCGACGCCAACGAGGGCAGCCTGGCCAAAGGCAACTCGCTGGAGGGCGTCACGCTGACGGTGGGCTCCAAGGAGTTCACCGAGCAGCTCATCCTGTGCCAGATCACCGCGCTGACCCTGCGTTCGGCGGGCGCGACCGTACGAGAGAAGTGCGGGCTGCAGGGCAGCAACGCCACCCGGGCCGCGCTGACGTCCGGCAGCATCGACATGTACTGGGAGTACACCGGAACGGCCTGGATCAACTACCTCCAGAACACCGAGCCCATCACCGACCCGGCCCAGCAGTACCAGGCCGCGGCGCAGCAGGACCTCGCCAAGAACAAGGTGAAGTGGCTCGCGCCCGCCCCGGCCAACAACACCTACGCGATCGGCGTGAAGACCGAGGCCGCGCAGGAGCTCAAGATCACCAACCTGTCGGAGTACGCGAAGCTCGCGCGGAGCGAACCGAAGAAGGCGTCGATGTGCGTGGCGAGCGAGTTCGCCGGGCGCAGCGACGGCTGGCCGGGCCTGCAGAAGGCGTACGGGTTCACGGTGCCCAAGGCCCAGCTCGCCACGCTCGCCGAGGGCGCGATCTACAACGCGGTCGCCAAGCGCGACCCCTGCACGTTCGGCGAGGTCACCACGACCGACGGGCGCGTCAAGGCGCTCGGCCTCACGATCGTCGCCGACGACAAGAAGTTCTTCCCGGTCTACAACCCCGCGCTGACCGTGCGCGAGCAGGTCTACAAGGACAACCCCCCGCTGGAGAAGATCATCAATCCGCTGGCCGCCGCCCTGACCGACCCGGTCCTCCAGGAGCTCAACGGCGAGGTGGACGTCAAGGGCAAGGAGGACGTCGACGTCGCGCAGGCCTGGCTCCAGTCGAAGGGATTCATCGGCAAGTAGAGCCCTCGCCGTTCAGGCGGCCGAGTAGGTCTCGGCGTGCTCGCGGAAGATGTCGTGGAGATCCGCGGCCGCGCGGGGCGGGTCGCCCGCGCGGCCGCGCTGGATCACCAGCCGGACGCGGGTGTCGTCGTCCGCGAGCGGCCGCCAGACGATCATGCCGTGGGTCTCCAGCGGGTCGCCGATGACGCTGTAGTCGGGCATCAGGCCGAGGCCTGTCCGCCGGCGAGCCTCACTCGCCCGGCGCGGCCTCGCCTGGCGCGGTGTCCCCCGGCGCCGTGCCGAGCCGCGCCCAGTGGCGGTCCGCCGCGTCCTTCCAGCCGGTGTGGTGGGTGCGGAACGTGGTCACCGCGCGGGCGCCGCTCCACCCGTCGGGGAGCAGCTCGGGCGGCAGGCCCGGGTCGAGGAACGGGAAACGCCGCCACTCCTGGACGAGCCGGACCTGCGCGGCGAACGTCGCGTCCGGGCCCGACGGGCGCAGGGTGCGGACCTCGTCCAGGAAGTCCTCGTAGGCCAGCTCGATCTCGCTCAGGTCCCATGCCTGGCCCGCGACCCGCCGAGCCTCGTCGAGATCGCCGAGCCGCCCGGTGAACACCGTCGCGGTCGCGCCCACCCCCGCCTCGGCCAGCACCTCGCGCACCTCGGACTCGCGTTCGGGATGCGGGGTGACCCAGACGCCGGGGGAGAGGTTGCCGAGGCCGCTCCACGCGAGCCGGGTCCGCAGCAGGTGCCGCTGCCTGCGGTTGGACTCCGGGACGCTGGCCAGCACGATCAGCCACCGGCCGTCCCAGGACGTCATCGGGGTCCCGAAGCCGAAGATGCGCTCGGTGCCGTCGGTCAGCAGCCGCCGGCCCGACGGGGTGAGGCGCCACGCCGTCCGGCGGCCGTGCCGCTCGGTCTCCAGCCAGCCCTCGGTCGCGCTGCGCGCCAGCGCCTGCCGCACCGCCTTCTCCTCCACCTCCAGCAGCGCGAGCGCGTCCAGGAACGCCGAGGTCCAGACGGGGCGCCCGGCGGGCAGCACGAACTCGCCGAGGACGGTGAGGAGCAGGGAGCGGGCGCTCGCGGCGCCGATCTCGCGGCGTCGCCGGAAGGCCGGTTCGGAGGTCACGCAGGACAGTATCGGCCCGAACGAAATATTCCACAAACATATTGACGTGCGTCTGTGATGTGTAGAACATCGGGACATGGTCGACTTCGACACCCGCCCCGACCGGTACCGGCACTGGCGCCTGGAGGTCGACGGGCGGACGGCACGGCTGGTCCTGAACGTGGACGAGCGGGGCGGGATCCGGCCCGGTTACGACCTCAAGCTCAACAGCTACGACCTGGGCGTCGACATCGAGCTGTACGACGCGGTGCAGCGGCTGCGGTTCGAGCACCCGGCGGTGCGGGTGGTGATCGTGACCAGCGCGGTCGACCGGGTGTTCTGCGCCGGGGCCAACATCGGCATGCTGGCCGCCTCGTCGCACGAGTGGAAGGTCAACTTCTGCAAGTTCACCAACGAGACGCGCAACGGCATCGAGGACTCGCGGTTCCACTGGATCGCGGCGCTGAACGGCACCACGGCGGGCGGCGGCTACGAGATCGCGCTGGCCTGCGACGAGATCGTGCTGTCCGACGACGGCTCCTCGGCGGTGTCGCTCCCCGAGGTGCCGCTGCTGGGCGTGCTCCCGGGCACGGGCGGGCTGACCCGGCTGGTCGACAAGCGGCACGTGCGCCGCGACCTGGCCGACGTGTTCGCCACCCGCACCGAGGGCGTGCGCGGCCGGACCGCCGTCGACTGGGGGCTGGTGGACGAGGTCGTGCCGCCGAGGCGGTTCGAGGAGGCGATCCGGGCGCGGGCCGAGGAGGCCCTCGCCAAGGCCGGGCCCGCCGGCGAGGCTTCGGAGGGCGTCGCGCTCACCCCGCTCGGGCGCGACGACTCCGAGCCCGGCCGGACGCGCTACCGCTGGGTGGACTGCCGCCTCGACCGCGACCTCGGAACGGCGACGATCACCGTGACGGGCCCGCCGGACGGAGAGCCCGGCGGCGCCGGCGAGGGCGACGGTTTCTGGCCGCTGGCGATGACGCGGCAGCTGGACGACCTGATCCTGCGGCTGCGGATCGACGAGCCCGAGATCGGCACCTGGGTGCTGCGCACCGAGGGAGACCCGGCGGCCGTCGCGCGGTACGACGCGTACCTGCTGGCCCATCGCGACGGCTGGTTCGAGGGCGAGACGCTCGCCTACTACAAGCGCACGCTCAAGCGGCTCGACGTCACGTCCCGCTCGATCTTCGCGGTCGTCGAGCCGGGGTCGTGCTTCACCGGCCTGCTGGCCGAGCTCGCGCTCGCCGCCGACCGCACGTACATGCTCGACGGGCTGCGCGAGGAGGACGAGGAGAGCGGGGCCGAGCCCGCCGCGTTCACCCTCACCCGGAGCAACCTGGGGCCGCTGCCGATGGGCAACGGCCTCAGCCGCCTGGCGAGCCGTTTCCACGGCGACGACGAGGCGTACGAGCGCGCCGCCAAGCTGACCGGCACGCCGCTCGCCGCGCGCGACGCCGAGGCGGCGGGGCTGGTCACGTTCGCCCCCGACGACCTCGACTGGGACGACGAGCTGCGGCTGGCGCTGGAGGAACGCGCCGCGTTCAGCCCCGACGCCCTCACCGGCATGGAGGCCAGCCACCGGTTCGCCGGCCCCGAGACCCTCGAGACCAAGATCTTCGCGCGGCTGTCCGCCTGGCAGAACTGGATCTTCCAGCGGCCCAACGCCGCGGGCCCCGACGGGGCGCTGCGGCGGTACGGGACGGGGCAGCGCGCCGTGTTCGACCGGAAGCGGGTGTGATCCGCCATGACCCAGACGATCGACTACAGCGGCAAGATCCCCAACAACGTCGACCTCGACACCGACCGGCGGCTCCAGCGCGCGCTGGAGTCGTGGCAGCCCAACTTCCTGAGCTGGTGGCGCGACCTCGGGCCCACCGTCTTCAAGGAGAACGACATCTACCTGCGCACGGCCGTCGCGGTCGGGCGCGAGGGCTGGGCGCACTTCGACTACGTCAAGATGCCCGACTACCGGTGGGGCATCTTCCTGTCCGAACGCGACGGCGAGCGCGTCATCGGCCACGGCCAGCACCAGGGCGAGCCCGCCTGGCAGACCGTGCCCGGCGAGTACCGCGCCGACCTGCGGCGCCTCATCGT
This sequence comes from Spirillospora sp. NPDC047279, assembly GCF_040643285.1. NCBI lineage: Bacteria > Bacillati > Actinomycetota > Actinomycetes > Streptosporangiales > Thermomonosporaceae > Spirillospora > Spirillospora sp. NPDC047279. Next base: position 75,913 of record NZ_JBEYUA010000005.1, on the reverse strand, counting down.
CGTGCAGGGCGACACCGAGCCCGCCAGCGTCGAGCAGCAGCGCCACCTGGGCCGCACCGCGCCGAGCCTCTACGACCTGCGCAACCTCTTCCAGGTGAACGTGGAGGAGGGGCGGCACCTGTGGGCGATGGTCTACCTGCTGCACGCGCACTTCGGCCGGGACGGGCGCGACGAGGCCGAGATGCTCCTGCACCGCAACTCCGGCGACGACGACGCGCCCCGCATCCTCGGTGCGTTCAACGAGCCCACGCCCGACTGGCTCGCGTTCTACATGTTCACCTACTTCACCGACCGGGACGGCAAGTTCCAGCTCGGCACGCTGAAGGAGAGCGCCTTCGACCCACTGGCCCGCACCTGCGAGTTCATGCTCAAGGAGGAGGCCCACCACATGTTCGTCGGCACCACCGGCGTGCAGCGGGTGGTGGAGCGCACGGCGGCGCTCATGAAGGAGCACGACACCGCCGACGTCCTCCCGTACGGCGGCATCCCGCTGGACGTGATCCAGCGTTACCTCAACTTCCACTACTCGGTCTCGATGGACCTGTTCGGCTCCGAGACCAGCACCAACGCGGCCAACTACTTCTCCGGCGGAGTCAAGGGCCGGTGGATGGAACGGCGCCGCAAGGACGACCACCGCCTGCTGGACGACATCGCCGAGGTGACCACCGTCCGCGACGGCCGGTTCGTCACCGACGAGGTCCCGGCCCTGTCCGCGCTCAACCTCGACCTGCGCGACCAGTACGTGGCCGACTGCAACAGCGGCGTCAAACGCTGGAACAAGGCGCTGGAGGCGGCCGGGCTCGACCACCGCCTCTACCTCCCGCACGAGGGCTTCAACCGCAAGGTCGGCACGTACGCGGGTCACCGCGTCGGCCCGTCCGGCGACCTGCTGGACGAGGCGGAATGGGAGGCCCGCAAGGACGGGTGGCTCCCCACCGGTCAGGACAAGCAGGACGTCGCCGACCTCATGCGGCCGGTGTACGAGCCGGGCCGGTTCGCGTCCTGGATCAACCCGCCGAGCGTCGGCGTCAACCAGCAGCCCGTCGACTTCCCCTACGTCCGCATCGGCTGATCGGAGCCGGCCATGTCCACCCCAGCGTCGCTCGGGACGAGCTTCAACGCCTCCACCTACCTCCTCGACGCGCGGCTCGACGAGGGCAGGGGCGAGCACGTCGCGCTCACCGGCCCCCTCGGCACCCTCACCTACCGCGAGCTGGCCGGGCGGGTGCGCGGCCTGGCCGCCGGGTTGCGCGCCCGCGACGTGCGCCCCGAGGAGCGCGTGGTGATGTTCCTGCCGGACGGGCCCGCGCTCGCCGCGATGATCCTGGCCGCGATGCGGATGGGCGCCGTCGCCGTGCCGGTCTCCACCATGCAGACCGGCAGGGAGCTCGGCTCGGTGCTGCGCGACTCGCGGGCCCGCGTCCTGGTGACCGGCGCCCCGTTCCTGCTCGCCGCCGAACAGGCCGCGGCGGAGGCGCCCGAGCTCCGCCACGTGGTCGTGGACGGCGACGACGGCTTCACCGCCCCCGCCCAGGCCGCCCTGCACCGGCTCGACGCGCTGGCCGGGGAGGACGACGGCGAGCCGTACGACACGTGGGAGGACTCCTCCGCGCTCTGGCTCTACACCTCGGGCACGACCGGCATCCCCAAGGGCGCCGTGCACCGCCACGCCAACATCCGCCACGTCGCCGAGACGTTCGGGCGCGAGGTGCTCGGCATCACCGCCGACGACCGCTGCCTGTCGATCCCCAAGCTGTTCTTCGCCTACGGCATCGGCAACTCGCTGTTCTTCCCGCTGGCGGCCGGCGCGACCACGGTCCTCGACCCGGCCCGCCCGACGCCCGCCTCCGTCGCCGAACGGGTGGCCGAGACGCGGCCGACCCTGTTCTTCGCCGTGCCGACCTTCTACGCCGCGCTGCTCTCGGCCGACCTGCCCGCCGGCACGTTCTCCTCCGTCCGGCTGGCCGTCTCGGCGGGGGAGCCGCTGCCGCCCGATCTGTACCGGCGTTTCACCGAACGGTTCGGCGTCGAGCTGATCGACGGGATCGGGACCACCGAGGCGCTGCACATCTTCCTGTCCAACCGTCCCGGCAAGGTGCGGCCCGGCACGACCGGCCGGCCCGTCACGGGCTACGAGGTGCGGGTCGTCGACTCCGCCGGCGGGGACGTCGAGCCGGGCACGCCCGGGTCCCTGCTGGTGCGGGGCGAGTCGCTGGCCACCGGCTACTGGTGCCGCACCGACACCACCCGGCACGTGTTCGAGGGCCGGTGGCTGCGCACCGGCGACACCTACGTCGCCGACGAGGACGGCTACTACACCTGCCTCGGCAGGACCAACGACATGCTGAAGGCGGGCGGAATCTGGGTCTCGCCCACCGAGGTCGAGGCCCGCCTGCTGGAGCACCCGGCCGTCACGCTGGCCGCAGTCGTCGGCCTGCCCGACGCCGACGGGCTCGACAAACCCGTCGCGTGCGTCGTGCTCGAGGAGGGCACGGCCGCCACCCCGGACGAGCTCATCACGTTCTGCCGCGCCGGGCTCGCCTCATTCAAGCGCCCCCGGGAGGTGCTCATCGTCGACAAGCTGCCCACCACCGCCACCGGCAAGCTCCAGCGGTTCGCCGTCCGCGAGTTCGCCGCGTCCCTGCTGGCGGCCCGGTGATCGACGGTCATCCGCTCGTCGACGCCCACGTGCACGCCGCCCGCCTGCCCACGCTGCGCCCGGCGTGGCGCGAGTGGGCCGAGGAGTTCGGCTCCGGCCATCGCTGGCAGGATGTGTACGACGCGGACGGCACGATCATCCCCGAACGCCTCGACGCCTGCTTCGAGGCCGAGGGCGTGGACGTGGCGCTCCTGCTCGCCGAGTACAGTCCCAAGGCCACCGGCGTGCAGCCGATCGAAGACCTGCTGCCCCTCGTCAAGTGCAATCCGCGGCGCTTCCGGCCGATCGCCAACATCAACCCGCACCTGCACTACCCGGTGGACGCCGAACTGGAGCGACAGCTGGCGTACGGGGCGGCGGCGCTGAAGCTGCATCCGGTGCACGGCGGCTTCTGGATCTCCGACCCGATGCTCTACCCGGCGTACCAGGTGTGCCGGGAGGCGGGCATCCCGGTCGTCGTCCACTGCGGCACCAGCTCGTTCCCGGGGTCGGCCAACAAGTACGCCGACCCGACACCGGTCGACGACGTGCTGCGCGACTTCCCCGACCTGACGTTCGTGCTGGCGCACGGCGGCCGCGGCTGGTGGTACGACGCGGCCGCCTTCCTCGCGCTCTCGCGGGAGAACGTCTGGATCGAGCTCTCCGGGCTGCCTCCGCGCCGGCTGCCCGACTACTACGCCGGGCACCCTCTGGGCAGGCTGGCACGGAAGTTCATCTTCGGCACGGACTGGCCGGGCGTCCCCGGCGTGGCGCGCAACGCCCGCGCCGTCACGGCCGCCCTGGACCTGGACGAGGAGACCGCCGCCCTGGTCCACGGCGGCAACGCCCTCAAGGTGTACGCGGGCCTCGAGGCCGGCTAGGGGTCAGAGGACAGGAGGCAGAGGACGGGGGACGGGGATCAGGGCCAGCGGGTGTCGAGGATGTCCCACTTGTTGGGGAGCCCGGCCTTGTAGCGGAGCTTGTCCTCGGCGCGTTCCAGGGCGAAGATCGGCGTCCGGTAGAGCTGGTGCACCGGGACCCGCGGCCTGGTCGAGCCGGCCGCGTCCAGCAGCGCGTTCACCGCCTGCCGGCCGCCCTGGCAGGCGCCCTCCATCGTGGTGACGTTGATGGGCGTCCTCACCCAGTCGCCGGCCAGGAAGAGGTTGGGGATCGCGGTCCTGGACTCGGGCCGCACCTTCCACGAGCCGGGGTGCTGGATGAAGAGCGGGGTCTGGTTGTCGAGCCCGCCCGCCCCGTTGGGGACCATGGCGGGGTCGAGGAACCACGAGTGCAGCATGTCGTCGGTGAGGACCTGCTGCCCGGTGTCGTTGAGGTGGGCCTTGAGCACCTTCCAGGTCTCCGTGGCGATCTCGCCCCTGGTGCAGTCCTTGGCCTTCTTGCCGTTGAAGTTCCCGTCGGTGAACCAGTCGGACAGGATCGTCGACAGGCAGTCCTTCACGGTGCCGTCGCCGTAGGTGGCGAAGTCCCGCTTCCAGAACTGCTCCTGGCTGATGGAGGTGAGCGCCCACGCCGACTCCATGAAGTTGACGTGGCCCGGCGCGAGGGGGAGCGCCTTCTTGAGGAAGAACTGCAGGCCGACCATCCAGTCGGTGCGCAGGCTCCTGATGTCGGCCAGCTTCGGGTCGGCGGCCAGGACCGCCGGGCTGAGCAGCTTGGCCGCGCGCTCGCACGGCATGGAGACGATGAACCAGTCGGCGGCGATCGCCGCCGAGGCGCCGCCCGGCCCGGTCGCGGTCGCGCCGGTGATCCGCCCGCCGGAGACCGAGAGCGCGTCCACGTTGTAGCCGACCTTGAACGTGACGCCCCTGGTGCCCAGATGGGCGATCCAGGGGTCGAGCCACATCTCGTTGGTCGACCCGTTCAGGACGCGGTCGACCGAGGCGTTCGGCTCGTTGCCGAGGCCGAGGATGCTCCACACGGTCGCCTCGCCGACGAGGCCGATCGAATGGGTGCTCGCGTCCTTGGACTTGGTGGCGGCGAGGTTGCGGATGACGCCGTCGCCGAGCTGCTTGTTGTACTCGTCGCCGAACCGGTCGGCGCGGATGTAGTCCGCCCAGGTGATGCCGTCCCACTGGCCGAGCCGCCGCTCGTCGCTGCTGGTGACGTAGACCAGCAGCTTCTCGGCGGCGAACGCGGCCTCCAGGGGCGTCAGCCGTGCGATGGTCTGCAGCCCGGCGATGATCGTGGCCAGGAAGCTCGACCTGTCCCAGATGCTCGGGTTGGGCGGGAGCGGGAACGGGAAGGGCGCGGTGAGGTCCGCCCGGCCGCCCGCCCGGGACATCATGTACGCGGTCGCCCTGGTCAGGTTGCCCCAGCAGCCGTTGCCGTTGCCGGGGAACGGGATGCGCCGCATCGTGTCGGTCAGGTCGAAGTAGAACCCGGGGAAGAAGCGGAACCCGTGCTCGCCGGGCAGGTCGAGGCGGCCGCCGGTGCCGGTGCCGGGCACGAAGACGCTGCGGGCCTTGCCGCCGAGCGTGTCGCGCTCGTAGACGGTGACCTCGAAGCCCCGTTCCGCCAGTTCGTGCGCCGCCGACAACCCGGCGACGCCGCCGCCGAGCACGGCCACGCGGGTGCCCGCGGCCTGCGACGACTGCGCGGCGTGCGCGGCCTGCTCGGCGAGGCTCGCGGTGCCCGCGGCCGCCGCCGCGGTGACCGCCGCGTCGCGCAGGAAGGACCGTCGCGTTCTCTGCTCGCTCATCGCGACTCCTTGACGTCCCGGCGTGGCCGGGACCGGTGGGGGTGGGAAGGACGTGCCACCCGGCCGGGGAACGCACTGCATCGTTCGTATCATCTTGTTGGCGTTGCGCCAATAAAAAATGTGGCCTGGATCACTGTCCGGATGGCCGGGGGTGGTCGCCTAGGCTTCGCGGCATGGGCGGCCTCTACGCGATCAGCGACCTGCACGTGGGATTCAAGGACAACCGGGCGTTCGTCGAGGGGCTGCGGCCCGCCGGCGAGGACGACTGGCTGATCGTCGCCGGCGACGTCGCCGAGCTGGTCTCCGACATCGAATGGACCCTGCGGACGTTGCGGGAACGCTGGGCCAAGGTCCTGTGGGCGCCGGGCAACCACGAGCTGTGGACCCTCAAGGACGATCCCGTCCAGCTGCGGGGCGACGCCCGCTACCGGCACCTGGTCGAGGTGTGCCGCCGGCTGGACGTGCTGACGCCCGAGGACCCCTATCCGGTGTGGGAGGGGCCCGGCGGCCCGGTGACGGTGGCGCCGCTGTTCCTGCTGTACGACTACACGTTCCGGCCCCACGGCGCGGCGACCAAGGAGGAGGGACTGAAGATCGCGTACGAGGCCGGGGTCGTGTGCACCGACGAGAAGGTGCTCCACCCGGACCCGTACCCGACCCGCGACGCCTGGTGCGAGGCCCGCGTCGCCGAGACCGAACGGCGCCTCGCCGAGCTGCCAGAGGGCACCCGGACCGTCCTGGTCAACCACTTCCCGATGACACGGGAGCCCACCGAGGTGCTCTGGTACCCCGAGTTCGCCCAGTGGTGCGGCACCGTGCTCACCGACCGCTGGCACGTGAAGTACAACGCGGCCGCGGTCGTGTACGGCCACCTGCACATCCCGCGCACGATCTGGAGCGACGGGGTGCCCTTCGTGGAGGTGTCGGTGGGCTATCCGCGCGAGTGGCGCCAGCGCGGCGAGAGCCCCAAGGGCCCGCGCCGCGTCCTCCCGCCGGAGCAATGACGGCCGCGGCCTCCCGTTCCGGCCCCGGTCCCGGCTCCGTACTGATCGTGATTACGCCCAGGCGCTGTCCTGAGGGACGCCGTCGTCCTGGTAGCCCGAGGCCTGGAGCCTGAACAGCCGGGCGTACAGACCGCCGTGGCCGAGGAGCGCGGCGTGCGAGCCCTCCTCGGTCACGGTGCCCTCGGACAGCACGACGATCGACTCCGCGTCGCGGACGGTGCTGAGCCGGTGGGAGATCAGCAGGCTGGTCCGGCCCGCGCGGTGGTCCCGCAGCCGCCGGTGCACCTCGGCCTCGGCCTCGGCGTCGAGGCCTGAGCTCGGCTCGTCCAGGACGAGCAGGTCGGTGCCGGTGCGCATCATCGCCCGGGCGATGGCGACGCGCTGCCACTGGCCGCCCGACAGCAGCACGCCCGTGGCGGGATCGTCGCGCTCCTCCATCGGGTCGAACGTCCGCGACAACATCGTGTCGTAGCCGCGGGGGAGGGCCGCCAGCGTCTCGTCGCACCCGGCGCCGCGCGCGGCGGCCACGACGCGGTCCCGGTCGGACAGGTGCGGGAGGTCGCCGACGCCGATGTTCTCGGCGGCGTTCAGCTCGTACGCCATGAAGTCCTGGAAGACCGTGCCGATGCGGCGCCGCAGCTCGTCCACGGGCAGGTCGCGCAGGTCCACCCCGTCCCACAGGATCGCGCCGCGCGTGGGGTCGTAGAACCGGCACAGCAGCTTGACCAGGGTGCTCTTGCCGCCGCCGTTCGGGCCGACCAGCGCGGTCGCCCGCCCGGCCGGGATCGTGATCGACACGCCGCGCAGCGCCCAGGGCAGGTCGTCGCCGTACCGGAACCACACGTCGCGCAACTCGACGCCCTCGGTGAGCGGGCGCACCGCGCACCGGGCCTTCGGCGCGGGCAGGTCGGGGCCGGCGTCGACCACGAAGCGGTAGTGCCCGAAGAGCAGGACCGCCTCGTGCATCCGGCCGATGCTGTGGATCACTATGGTCAGGCCGCTCTGCATGCCCGCGACGGCCAGGATGAACATCGACACGTCGCCGATCGTGAGCCGTCCCGCGCGGGCCGCCGCCACCGCCCAGACCAGCCCCGCGCCCGCCACCGCCGCGCCGAGCACGCCGTGCACGCCCTGGACGAGCAGCTCGCGGCGGCCGAGCCGGCGATGCCCCGCGTTGATCTCACGGAGCTCGGCCAGCATGCGCCGCCCGAAGAGGTCGCCGAGCCCGTACAGGCGCACCTCCTTGGCCGCGCTGACGCTGGTCAGCAACTGCGCGTAGAAGAACTCGCGCCGGGTGGAGTGCCCCAGCTTCCACATCATCTCCGCCCGGAAGCGGCTCAGCCGCAGCTGCCCGTTCAGCGCGATCGACGCCGCGAGCAGGACGGGCAGCAACATCCAGGGGTTCAGCACCGCCAGCGTCGTCAGGAACCCGGCCATCGTGAGAACGCCCTGGGCCGTGCCGAGACCGCCGCTGACCACGTCGGACGGCCCGGTCGGGCCGGACTCTGAGGCCAGCGCGAGCCGGTCGTGGAAGGCCGGGTCCTCGAAGCGGCGCAGCCCGGGCATCGCGGCGATCGCCTCGTACAACCTCCCGCGCGCGGTCAGGTCGATCGCCCGCCGCAGCTCCTCCTCGACGTACTGCATCGCCTCGGGCAGGAACGCCACCGCCACCCCGGCGAGCGCGAGCAGCAGCACGGGGACCATCAGCGGCGGCGAGTCCGGCGCCACGATCCGGTCGAGAACGACCTTGGTCAGCCACGCGGTCAGCACGGGCAGGGCGCTGCCCGCCACCGTCAGGACCACGCGCAGCACCAGCCGGCGCGGACCGGCCGCCCACGCGATCGCGGCGGCCGCCCGCAGCGAGGAGATCATGCGGCGGCCGGGTCCGGCAGCCGCTCCGGCAGCGCGTCGCTGGCCACCATCCGGCCATCGGACAACACGCCGAACGCGGGCAGGCCGAGCACGCCGAACGCCTGCGCCAGCGGGCCGTTCTCCTCCTCCTCGGTGAGCACGCGGGCCACCGGGGCGAGGCGTTCGCGCAGCTCCTCGCCGAACTGGGGCGCGCCCATCAGGACGGCGAGCACGTGCTCGCGCCCGCCGGGCGTCTGCTCGGCACGCTCGATGAAACCTGGCACGCTGAAGTCACAGGCCTGGCAGCCCGGCGCGAGGAACGCGACGAGCGTGGGGCCGCTGAGCTCCGTGCTCGACACCGCGCCGCCGTCGACCGCCGTGACCGCGAAGTCGCCGACCCTGGCGCCCGGCTTCACGGTCATGGGCGGCGCCTCCGGCCCGGACGCGCCACCGGACGCGGCGGGCGCGCGTTCGAGATCGCCGAGCCTGCGGATGACGCCCAGGGTCAGCGCGATGTTGATCAGGCTGAGCACTCCGATGATGGTCACCGTGGCGGCCGAGTACGACATGGCGCCTCCTCACGGGCGTGGCGCTCGGGGGCGGTAGAGCGCGACGAGTTCGTCCAGGTTGATCAGGAGCAGCGCGGCGGTGATCCCGGCGATCGCCGTCAGCGCGGTCTCCGGCCGGATCGGCGGCGCCGCGGCACCGGCCGCCGACATGAGCAGGCCCGCCGCCGCGACGGCGGCCAGGATCGCGTTGCGCGCCAGATGGGCCCTGCCGGGCGGCCGCCGTCCGGTGCCGAAGCATTTGCAGGGGATGCCGACCCGGCGCCGCATCATCGAGCGCACGCCGGCGGTGAAGACGGCGAGCAGCAGGATCGCCGTCACGTACCCGGCGGGCGGCAGCGGCGGGACGAGCATGGCCAGCGCGACGGCGGCCTCGGCCGCGACCATGACCGCCGCGACCGCGCCGGCGTGCCGCCGCGGGACCGCCGCGGCCGACGTCAGCCAGCCGCGGAAGTCCGCGTACGCCGCCCGCCCCGCGACCTTGGTGGCCGCGGAGTAGGCGAACGTCACCGCCACGACGGCCTGGCAACCGAGCGCCGGCAGATCGAGGGCAGTGTCAGTAGCCGACTTGCGTCACCTCTCCTCGCGTGAACGGGCCGCCCTTCATGAGCAGGTCCACCAGGTGGTCGCCGAGCGGCAGGCCCAGGTCGTGCTGCATCCACATGAACTGGCCCATCGGGTTGACCTCGAGGAAGACGTACTCGCCGGACGGGGTGACGATGAAGTCCAGGGCGCCGTACACCGCGCCGAGCTCGGCCAGCAGCGCCTGGGACTTCTTGACGATGTCGTCGGGCAGCGGACGGTAGGGGCCGTAGGGCATCTCGGCGTCCTCGCCCCGCCAGTCCACCCTGGTCGAGTCCATCTCCTGCGACTCGATCGTCACCGGGAAGTAGGTGTTGCCGATGACGGTCAGCCGCACCTCGTAGGCCTTGTCGATGTACTCCTGGAACATGCACATCGTGTGGCCCACACGTTCCAGGTTCTCGTGGATCTCGTCCCCGACGACCGTGGTGAGCAGGCCGCCGGGGAACGCGCCGGGATAGTGGATCACGCCGCCGGCCAGCGCCTTGTACACCACCGGCCGATCCTCGGCGGCGACGAGGTCGGCGACCTCCTGCGGATCGTTGGTGAGCAGGGTCCGCGGGACGCGCAGGCCCAGCCGCTTGGCCAGCTCGAGCTGGTACGGCTTGAGCTCGGAGACGCCGTCCACGTCCGGGCGGTTGACCCAGAGGCAGTTCGTCGAGCGGAGGATCCCGCCGACGCCCTGCATGGCCTCCCGCCGGGCGAACTGCTTCTCCGCCTCGCCCATGTCCGGTCCGAAGTCGAAGGCGGTCGGACGGCGGTACCAGACCGCCGAGAGGTCGTCGAGATCGATCTCCACGTCCCGGTGCCGGTCGTACAGCCTGCGGCGCGGTGCCCCGCCGAAGTCGGAGGTCGTCACCGTCAGCCGGCGCGGGAAGTAGCTCAGGTCGACGCGCGCGACCCGGGCACCGCGTTCGGCGAGGGTGGTGATCACCGGATCGGAGGTCGGATCGAACTCCTGGGTGAGGATGAGGACCTGCGGTCCCGCGTTCGTCATCGTCGTCGGATCCCGGCCGCCGTCAGGCGCAGACGTCGTCGACGCAGCGGTCGGTGCTGTAGCAGTTGGTCCTGGTATAGGTGGTGATGCCGGCGGTGGGCAGCCCGGGCGGGCTCACCCAGGTCTGGGTGTCCTCGTCGAAGTGGCCGAACTGCGGCGACGCGGGGATGCCGTCCCACTGGGAGTAGGCGTAGGCGAGCGGACGGTCGCGGTCGTCGGCGCGCGCGGCCTCGAGGTCGGGGTAGTGTCCGTCGATGAAGGACAGGGACGTGAGCAGCGGCTCCCGGGTGAGGGTGTCGGCCATGATGAACCTCCTTTTTCGCCGGACTTACTCCGGCGCCATGGGCTCGGTGATTCCGAGGATTCCGTCCAGCTGTCCCGAGAACGACCAGACGAGGTTCGCCTCGTCGAAATGCCCGGCCTCGAAGGTGAGGTCGTGGTCCGGTTCGCCCGGCCGCACGTGCTCGTAGAGGTAGGCGAGCGGCGTGCCGCGCCCCACCCGCCTGCTCTCTCGCAGGCTCGCGGGGATCGCCCGGACGACGAGCGCGCCGTCCCGGAGTTCGGGAGGATCGAATCGGATGAACGCCGGCGGGGCCAGGAGGCCTTCGCCGGACCGGAGAGCCTCGGGGCAGGCTGCTGCGATCACGGCTGAATCCTGACCCGGCACCGCTTTCAGATCGCTCTCAGTTCGCTCTCAGCACCGGTTCGCGCCCGTCGGGCAGTTCGCGGGCGTACAACCGGACCAGGTCGGAGAGCCGGTACCGGACACCGCCCGTGTCCAGGTCCTCCCCGATGACCTGGAGAAGTCCCACGTCCACGAGCGCCTCCAGATCGCCGGTGGGCGGCGCGGTGAACTCGCATGTCCGAAACTCGCCAAGCCGGCGGAACGCCCTCCGGTGGGCCGGGACGAGATCCCGGCGCGCCGACTCCAGGCTCGCCCGCACGGTCAGGCCGTGCACGCTCAGCTCGTCCAGCCGCCGGTCCTCCCGGCGCAGCAGCGCGGCGAGGAGCCCGGGGCTCATCCGCGGCCGTGTCGCCAGGCGGACGCCCGCGATGCGGACGGCCAGCGGGGACAGGTCGCAGAGCCGGACGATCTCGTGCGCCTCGGCGGTCCCGGCGAGCCCGGGGCGGCCCGCGACCCGGTCGAGCAGCCGGACGGCGTCCCGGGGGTCGAGCGGGCCGAGCGTCAGCAGCCGGGCGCCGGCCAGCCCGGCGAGGCAGGCGCGGCCGGTCACCAGCACCGCGCTGCCGGCGGAGCCGGGCACCAGCGGGCGTACCTGCGCCTCGTCGGTGGCGTCGTCCAGGACGACCAGGACGCGCCGGCCCGCCGTCCGCGACCGGTAGAGGGCGACGCGCTCCTCGAACGCGGCGGGGACGGCCTGCGCGTCGGTGCCGAGGGCGCGCAGGAAGCGGCCGAGGACGTCGTACGGCCGCGCCCCGCGGAGCTCGGCGTACAGGTGCCCGCCGGCGTAGAGGGGGCCCACGCGGTGCGCGGCGTGCACGGCGAGCACGGTCTTGCCCGCGCCGGCCGCGCCGTTGACCGCGCAGACGGCGGGGCCGCGGTCGGCCGCCAGGATGCCCGCGACGGCGTCGATCTCGGCCTGCCGCCCGGTGAGGTCGGGCAGGTCCGGCGGCAGCTCGGCCGGCACCGCCGCGAACCTCCCGCCGCCCTGCACCGCCGCCGCGTGCGCGCTGCGGATCTCCGGCGAGGGCGCGATGCCCAGGTCGGCGGCCAGCCGCCGCCGGACCCGGTCCACCTGCCGGACGGCCTCCGCGTGCCGCCCGCACAGCGACATCAGCCGGACGAGCCGGGCCTGGAGCGGCTCGTCGTACGGCGCGTTCGCGGCCACCTCGGAGACCGTCGCGACCACCTCGGACGGGCGTCCCAGCCGGATGGCCAGATCGGCGAGCGCCGACGCGCAGTCGACCCGGGCCTGCTCGATCGCGCGGACGGCCGGGTCGGCCGCCAGCCACTCGGGCCGGCCGCCGAACACCGGGCCACGCCACTCGCCGAGCGCGGCGGACAGCAGGGCCAGCCGGCGCTCCGGCTCGGCGGTCGTGCTCGTCCTGAAAAGTTGGCGGAAACGCGCCACGTCCACGGCGTCGTCCGGAATCTCCAGGCGGTAACCGTTGCCGGAGTGCTCCAGCCGGTGGAGCGGGCCGCCCTTGTCCGCGAGGCCGCCCAGCCAGCCGCGCAGCCGGTGCGCGGCGCACTGCAGCGCCCGCCTGCTGCCCCGGTCGGCGCCCCAGCCGAGCTCGAGCAGGCGGTCCTCGCCCACGGACTCGTTCGAGGTGAGCAGCAGGGCGCCGAGGAGCGCCCGCACGCTCGGCCCCGGTAGCGCCACGTCCCTGCCACCGGCACGGACGGCGAGGTCTCCGAGGATGAGTAAATCCAGGTCCGGACGCCGCTGGCCCATCGGCTGCCCCTCCCCATCAGGACCTTGATCAAAAGTAAGGTCGATTCCGGATCGGAACAAGCCCGGCGCAGGTCCCCTGTCGGAGGCGCCTGCGAGGATGGGGGTATGATCGACCGCCCTCGCCTTCTGCTGCTCGACGGCCACTCGCTGGCCTACCGGGCGTTCTACGCGCTCCCCGTGGAGAACTTCTCCACCACCACGGGCCAGGCGACCAACGTGGTCTACGGGTTCGCCAACATGATGGCCAACGTGCTGCGCGACGAGGACCCGACCCATGTGGCGGTCACCTTCGACGTGTCGCGGCAGACGTTCCGCACCGAGGCGTTCCCCGACTACAAGGCCGGGCGCACGCGCTCACCCGACGAGTTCCACAGCCAGATGGCGATCCTCGGCGACTTCCTGGCCGCGATGAACGTGACGACGTTGCGAGTGCCCGGCTTCGAGGCCGACGACGTGATCGCCACGCTGGCCACGGCCGCGGAGGCCGCGGGCCACCAGGTGCTGATCATGACCGGTGACCGGGACGTGCTCCAGCTGGTCAGCGACGACGTCACCGCGCTCTACTTCTACCGGACCGCGGCGGAGATGATCCGCTACACGCCGGAGGCGGTCGAGGCCAAGTACGGCCTGACGCCCCGGCAGTACCCCGACTTCGCGGCGCTGCGGGGCGACCCGTCCGACAACCTGCCGAGCATCCCCGGCATCGGGGAGAAGACGGCCGCCAAGTGGATCCGCGAGTACGGCTCGCTGGCGGCCCTGGTCGACCGGGTCGGCGAGGTCAAGGGCAAGGCGGGCGACAGGCTGCGCGAGGCCCTCGACACCGTGCTGCTCAACCGGCGGCTGACCGAGCTCGTCCGCGACGTCGAGCTGCCGGTGGGCCTCGACGACCTGCGGCGCCGGCCGTACGACCTGGCGGCGTTCACCACGCTGCTCGACGAGCTGGAGTTCCGCAACGCCAGCCTCCGGCAGCGGCTCTTCGCCGCCGACCCGGGCGGCGGCGAGGCCCCCGAGCAGGCCGCCGCAGACCAGGGCGAGCCGCTGCGCGGGCGCGAGCTGGCGCCGGGCGAGCTGGCGGAGTGGCTGCGCGCGCAGGCCGGGGCCGCGGACGTGTGCCTCGGCCTGGCCGCCGACACGACATGGCTGCGCGGCACGGGCGACGTGCACCGGATCGCGCTGGCCACCGGCGACGACCACGCGGCCTCCTTCGAGCCCGCCGAGCTGACCGAGGCCGACGAACGTGCCTTCGCCGCGTGGCTGGCCGACCCCGCGCGGCCCAAGGCCCTGCACGACCTCAAGGGCCTGCTGCGGGTGTTCCCCGACCGCGGCTGGCGCGTCGAGGGAGTCCGCACCGACACCGCGCTGGCGGCCTACCTGCTGCTTCCCGGGCTCGCCGCCTACGGCGTCGCCGACCTGGCGGCCCGCCATCTCGGCTACCGGCCGCCCGCCGAGGGCGCCGCCGGGCTGATGGTCGAGGCCCGCGCGGTGCTGGAGCTGGCCGGTCGCTTCACCGCCGAGCTCGCCGAGACGGGCATGGACGCCATCCTGCGCGACGTCGAGCTGCCGCTGTCGGCGCTGCTGGCCCGCGCCGAACGCGACGGGGTCTTCGTCGACGACGCGCTGCTGCGCGAGCTCGAAAAGCAGTTCGAGGACGCGATGGCGCGCGCCGCCGACGACGCCGCGCGGATCGCCGGGCACCCGTTCAACCCGGGCTCGACCAAGCAGCTCCAGGAGGTGCTGTTCGAGGAGCTCGGGCTGCCCAGGACCAAAAAGATCAAGTCGGGGCACTCCACCGACGTGGACGCGCTGACCTGGCTGGCCACCCAGACCGACAACGGCATGCCCGAGATCCTGCTCCACCACCGCGACCAGTCCCGGCTGCGCATGACCGTGGCCGGGCTGATCAAGGAGATCGGCGCCGACGCCCGCATCCACACCACGTTCACCCAGACCGTCGCCGCCACCGGCCGGCTCACCTCGACCGAGCCCAACCTGCAGGTCATCCCGATCCGCACGGCCGAGGGCCGCCGCATCCGGCAGGCGTTCCTGCCGGGCGAGGGCCACGAGGCGCTGCTCACCGCCGACTACGGCCAGCTCGAGCTGCGGATCATGGCCCATCTGTCCCAGGACCCGACCCTGCTGGCGGCGTTCGAGTCGGGCGAGGACCTGCACACCTCGATGGCCGCCCAGGTGTTCCGGGTGGCCCCGGCGGCGGTCACCGCCGACATGCGGCGCAAGATCAAGGCGATGTCCTACGGCCTGGCCTACGGGCTGTCGGCGTTCGGCCTGTCCCGGCAGCTCGGCATTCCGGTGGCCGAGGCCAAGCCGCTGATGGAGGCCTACTTCGAGCGGCTCGGCGGCGTCCGCGCCTACCTGGACCGCGTGGTCGAGGCGGCGCGCGGCACCGGCTACACCGAGACCGTGCTCGGCCGCCGCCGCTACCTGCCCCACCTGGGCAGCGACAACCGGCAGAAGGCCGAGACCGCGGCGCGCATGGCGCTCAACGCCCCGATCCAGGGTTCGGCGGCCGACATCGTCAAGATCGCGATGCTCCGGGTCGAGGACGCGCTCACCACCGCCGGCCTGCGCAGCCGCCTGCTGCTCCAGGTGCACGACGAGCTCGTGCTGGAGGTCGCCCCGGGAGAGGGCGAGCGGGTGACGGAGCTGGTCCACGACCAGATGATCAACGCCTACCCGCTGAGCGTCGGGCTCGAGGTCGCCATCGGCACCGGCCCCGACTGGGACGCCGCTGCCCACTGAGCCCGCCCACTGAGCCCGCCCACTGAGCCCGCCCGCCGGGCCCCGCTGAGCCCTCGCCGCGGGCTTCTAGGGCTTGCGGGTCATGCGGTAGTGCAGCACCAGGAACGGCAGGCCGAAGACCGAGAAGGCGTGCTCGGCCCGCAGCTCCCCGTCCTGCACGTACACGTCGAGGCGTTCGGCGAAGCCGTGCACGGCCAGGGTGGTGAGCTCCCGGGTGTCCGGGTCGATGTAGGTCAGGTAGTGGCCGGGGTGGTCGAGGTCGCTCGCGCTGGTCAGCACCAGGCCGCCGCCGTCGCGCGGGCGCGGCTCGAGCGTGGCGGTGAAGCTGGCCTGGGGGAGGGGGAACCCGACGCTCACGTACCCCCGGCCCTCGTGCCGGTAGGTCGTGTAGATGCCCACGTAGATCGGCTCGTCGGTGTCGGCGAACGAGCGGATCCAGCCGCGCACGCTCGCCACGCCGCCGCCGTCCGGCACGATCGTGTCGATGCGGCTGCGCATGCCGCGCTGCACGTCGCGCTGGTTCATCGGCACGTTGGCCTGCCCGAGCGGCCGGGCCAGGAACGTGCGGTAGAGCAGGTAGCCGGGGCGCACCCAGAGCCGCCACTCGGGCTCGATGTCGAGGGTGTAGCGGGAGGTGCGCTCGTAGAACTCCCGCACCCGCGGATCGACGGTCGCGGGGTCGAAGCCGGGGCCGGCCAGCTCGTCCAGCGACGCCACGATGCCGATGTCGGGGGTGTCGGGCGTGTAGGCGCCGCCGATGACCTTGGCCAGATCGCGCACGTACCCGGTGCCCACGTACCGCGACCGCGCCTCCAGCGGCACCACGAACGGCAGGTGCTCCACCTTTTCGGCCACCAGGCTCACCTGGGCGTCGCGGAACACCAGCGCCGACACCACCCGGAAGCCCACGACGGCGGTGGCCGCCACCGCCGCCCCGGTCGCGGCCCGCGCGGCCCTGGTGGTCCCCGTCGTCCCGGTCGCGGCGCCGCCGGAACGGCGGAGGCGGCGGGCTCCGCGGGACCGGGCGGCGGCACCGACCGCGGCGCCGAGCACGGGCCCCAGCGCGACCTTCTGCGGCCGTACGCCCATCGCGCCCGCGACCGTCCCGGCGGCGGTGCCGACCGGCAGCGGCCCGGCGCCGGCACGGCCCGCCGCCCAGCCGATCGGGGCGCTCATCGCGCCGCTCATCACGATCCGCTGCCAGAGCGCCGGGATCTCGCCGGGCTTCTGGCGGGACCGGGCGACCGCCTCGCCCGCCCCGACCCCCACGGCGCCGGCCACCGCTCCGGCGAGCGCGGCCCGCCGTCCGCGACGGCCGGTGAGCGCGGCTCCGGCGAGCCCGCCGACGAGGCCCGCCAGCACGACGGAGGTCATCAGGTCGTTGTCGTTGGCCACCTCCGCAACCTACTGCCTTCCGGCGGGCCGGACGGCACTAGGTGTATTCGGCCAGGACGTTGGTGGCGGGGCCGGTAGGTGTTGACGTGAGGAGAGCCCGCATGTGGGCTGACCTGCACCGGCGTGGCGCCGGTGCGGGCCGGGACGGTGCCACCAGACTGGTCCGGTGGACCAGTTGGTGTTGGTGTTCCTGGTGTTGTTCGCCACGATCCTGGCCGAGCCGCTGAGCCGCCGGATCGGCGTCGCGTCCCCGGTGCTGATGACCGTGTTCGGCATCGTGCTGGCCCTGGTCCCGCAGATCCCCCAGGTGCACATCGAGCCCGACCTGATCCTGCCGCTGGTCCTGCCGCCGCTGCTGTACGCGTCCGCGCGGCGCACGTCCTGGCGGGCGTTCGCGGAGAACTGGGCGGCGATCACGATGCGCGCCGTGGTGCTGGTGATCGTGACCGCGGCGGCGGTGGCGTGGGCGTTCCACGCCTGGTACCCGGCGGTCCCGGTGGCGGCGGCGGTCGTGCTGGGCGCGCTGGTCGCGCCGCCCGACCCCATCGCCGCCACCGCCCTGGCCTCCAGGCTCGGCCTGCCCCGCCGGCTCACCTCCGTGCTGGAGGGGGAGGGGCTCTTCAACGACGTGACCGCGATCGTCGTCTACGGGGTGGCGGTCGAGGCCGTCGTCACCGGCCGCTTCTCCACGATGGAGGCGCTGGGGGAGTTCGTGGTGTCCGCCGTGGTGGCGGTCGCGGTCGGCCTGGCCCTCGGCTGGGCGACGAGCCGGCTGATGGGACGCCTGGAGGAGGCGGCCTGGCAGGTCGCGCTGAGCCTGCTGGTGCCGTTCGCCGCGTACGGGATCGCCGAGGCCTGGGGCGGCTCGGCGGTGCTGGCCGTGCTGGTGTGCGCGCTCTACCTGACCGACGCGGTCACCGACTTCGGCGACAGCGACTTCCGGCTGGTCGGCGACTCCTTCTGGGAGATCATCGAGATGCTGGTCAGCGGCTTCGCGTTCGGCCTCATCGGCCTGGAGCTCAGCACCGTGCTGGACGCGGCCGGGGCCGGCTGGACCCGGCTGCTCGGCGGCGCCGCGGCGGTGATCGCGGTGGTCGTGGGGTTGCGGCTGGCCTGGCTGCTGGGCACGTGGTGGCTGCTGGCGCGCGGGCGCAAGGACGCCGACGAGCCGCAGACCTGGCAGGAGACGATCGTGACCTGGTGGGCGGGCATGCGCGGGGTCGCCACGGTCGCCCTGGCGCTGGCGATCCCGCTCACCACGGAGGGCGGCGACTTTCCCGGCCGCGCCGAGATCCTCTTCACCGCGTTCGCCGTCGTGCTGTTCACCCTGCTGCTGCAGGGGCCGACGCTCCCGCTGGTCGTCCGGCTCACCGGAGTGCACGCCGACACCGAGCGCGAACGGGAGCTGGAACGGCAGTTGTGGAACCGCGTCCTGGGCGCCGAGCTGGCCCGCGCCAAGGAGATCGCCGAGGAGCAGAACCTCCCCGAGGAGATGTACGAGCGGCTGCGCGACGGCTTCCAGCGGCGGCTGGCCCGCGCCGACCCGGACGCCGCCGACGAGGCGGCCCGTGCGCACGCCCGGCGGGCCGGCCAGCTGCGCGACATCATGACCGACGTGCTCGCCGCGGGCCGCCAGGAGGCGCTGGCCGCACGCCGCGAGCCGGGCATGCCACCCGACCTCGTCGACCGCGTCATGCGCCGCCTGGACTTCCGCGCGGGCGGCCCCGGGGGGTGACGCGCGGCCGAGCCGGGTGATCAGGCGAACGGCGTGGGCACGCTCTCGCCCGCCGCCTCGATCCGGCCGGTCGTCTCGCGGGGCAGCGGCGAATGGACGAACCCCTGGTCCGAAGGCTCGAACGCCGTGAAGGTCCGGAGGGTGCGGGCCTCGTGGTCGACCGCGGCGGCGTGGCCGATCCTGCGGACGCCGTCGCGGCCGCGTTCGAGATGGACCACCGCGTCCACCGCCTCCCACACCGCCTCCGCCGGCACGCCGCCCGGCGACTCCCACCGCCGCAGCGCCTCGCCCGGCCCGCGGGCGTGGGCGGCCATCAGCACGCCGTCCATGCCGTCGGCGACGGTCTCCAGCACGTGCCGGGCGTGCCGGGGCCGGACCTCGCCGATCACCAGCCGATCCGGGCGCATCCCGAGCGCGACCCCGGCCAGCGCCCCCACGTCCTCGCCCTCCAGGGCGACGACGTGGTCGTGCGCGAGCCGCAGCTCCGCCGTCTCCTCCACGGTGACGACGCGCTCGCCCGGCGGGATCAGCCCGCCGGCCGCGTTGAGGAACGTGGACGTGCCGCTGCGCGGGCCGCCGGTGACCAGCAGGGTGAGCCGCGCCCTGACCAGCGAGCCGAGGAGCATGACCGTGGCGGCGTCGGCGGCGCCGGCCAGGACGAGCTCGTCGAGCGTGAAGCTCCGGCGGAAACGGCGGATCGTCAGTGTCGGCCCGGCCGAGACGGGCGGCATGGTGATCGTCACCCGCTCGCCGACCGCCAGCCGGGTGCCGAGCGTCGGGCGGTGGCGGCCGACGTCCTGCCCGGTGATGCGCTCGATCGTCTCCAGCAGGGTGTCGTCGTCGGAGAACGCCGCGGACACCCGGTGGAGCAGGCCGCCGCGTTCCACGAACAGCTCCCGCGCCCCGTTCACCATGATCGCGGTGACCGTGCGGTCGGCCAGCAGCGGCTCGAGCGGTCCGAGCCCGAACTCCTCGTCGATGACCTGCCGGATCAGTGCCGCCCGTTCGGGCGCCGTCAGCACCGGCCCCTCCAGGTTGACGATCTCGCCGAGCACCCGCTCCAGGCGCGGGCGCCGCCGCGGCTCGGGGAGCCGCTCCACCTCGTCGAGGTCGATCTCCTCGCGCAGCCGCCAACGCAGCCGCCGTACCCCGCTCGCGTATTCGACCGCCTCGAAGCCGCCCGGCAGGACGACCTCCCCCCGATGCGGCACGTCCTCCACCTCGTCCAGAGCCGCCCCCATGTGCTCCGTTCCCCAGCGTCCCCGCGGGCCATACCTTCGCACCTTCGCCGGGTCCCCGCGCGGTTTTCCGGCAACAGTGGCCCTTCCGGTGGGAGGCACGTCCGCCGGCGCCCGCCGGCCGCCTACCCGGCGGTGAACCGGCCGGACTCGACCGCGTCGACCAGGGCCCGGTGGTCGCGCTCGTTCTGGTCGGCGTAGGTCTCGGCGAACTCGGTCAGGGCCAGGTCGAAGGCGTCGCCGCCGCCGAGATAGGCGGCGATGGCGATCGGGTCACCGGAACGGGCGTGGGCGCGGGCGAGCGAGGCGCCGCACAGGCGGCCGAAGGCGTCCATCAGCGCCGGGGACATGCGCTCCGGCTGGGCGATGCCCTTCCAGTCGCGAAGCTGCCGGACGTAGAAGTCACGTGCCCTGCCGTCGATCCCGGTGACGGTCCGCCAGCCCAGGAAGATGTCGCTGGCCGCCTGCATCAGGCGCTGCCCGGCGACCACGCGCTGCCCGTGCTGCTTGTACTCGCTGCTCTCGAGGAACGGGGCGAGGACGGACTCGCCGGCCTCCTTGGCCTGGAGCAGCAGCGGGTCGCCGTCGTCGCGGCCCAGCATCAGGATGATCCAGCAACGGGTGCCGACGCTGCCGACCCCGACCACCTTGCGCGCCATGTCCACCACGCGGTAGCGGCGCAGCAGGCGGCGGCGTTCGGAGGACAGCGTCTCGGCGTAGCCGCTGACCAGCTCGCGCAGCGCCTCGGCCAGTTCCGCCTCCTGCTGCTCGGGGAGCAGGTCGCGGAGCGGGGTGATCAGCGGCGGGTCGGGCGTGATGCGCCGGACGCCGTCGCTGATCTCGGTCAGCTTGGCGAAGGCCTGCACGCCGGTCCGGGTGCGGGCGCGGGCGGTCGCCTCGGCGGCGCGACGGCGGAACGCGCGGTCGGACTGGAGGGCGCTCAGCCGGTCCGCGTCGTCCTGCGCGTACCAGACGTCCAGCGTGTTCATCGAGGCCAGCTCGGCCATCCGCTCCCGGTAGCCGCGCGCGCAGCCGAGCACGATCGCGCGGCGTTCCCTGCGGGGGAACGTGTTGGCACGGGCCGCGATCACCAGGCTCGTGGCCAGACGTTTGACATCCCATTCCCACGGACCGGGAAGGGTCTCGTCGAAGTCGTTGATGTCGAACATCAGGTGCCGCTCGGGGGAGGCGAGCAGCCGGAAGTTCAGCATGTGCGCGTCGCCGCAGAGTTGCGCGGTGAGCCCGGTGTGGGGGAGCGTCCCCAGGTCGGACGCCATGATCGCGGCCGCGCCGCGGTAGAAGCGGAACGGTGACTCCATCATGCGCCCGTACCGGATCGGCACCAGCTCGGGAACCCGCTCGGCCGACTGTCCCTCGAGGATGCCGAGGGGATCGGGCCGGTCGGGCGGGGGCTCGAACGGGCCGTGGCTCGAACGAGGAACCCGCGCGCGCTCTCGTTTCCCGCCGGCGGCCCTTTCGGACGGGGTCAGCGCGGCGGTGTTCGGCATCGACATGGCGGACCTCCTCATCGGCAAGGCTGGGCGCGCGCCCCGCGGCGGGCATCACCCTTCCGAGGTGATGTGAGGAGGTGGGACGGGGTGTCGGATGAGCGCGTGCCAGCCTGGAAGAACAAGACGGCCGCCGCGCGCGCGTCATTGGCGCTCGCCGCGGCGGCGATCGTGAACATGCTGCTCGCCGCCGGGCTCAGGAGCATCACGCTGCTGGGCCTGGGGCTGCTCGCGCTGGGCGTCACCGTGGCCTCGCTGTGGTGGGTGCTGAGCCGCCGCGGCGTCCTTCGCGTGCTCGCCGCCGTGCTCGCGGTGGCCGCGCCGGTCGCCGTCCTCGTCCATTACGCCGCGCTCGGCCTGCTCTGGGCCGTCCTGCTGTCGCTCGCGCTGTGGATCCCCGCGGGGTTCGCGGGCCGGTCCGCGCTGCGCCTGGACAGCCCGGCCGCGCCGCGGGCCGAGGTGTCCACCGCGCCGCCCCGGAGGCCGTTCCTGATCATGAATCCGCGGTCCGGCGGCGGCAAGGTGGAGCGGTTCGACCTGCTCAAGAAGGCCGAGGCGCTCGGGGCCGAGGTGGTGCTGCTCGACCCGGCGCATCCGCAGGACGTCGCCGAGCTGGCGCGGCGGGCCGTGGCCGGCGGCGCCGACCTGATCGGCGTCGCGGGCGGCGACGGCACGCAGGCCCTGGTCGCGGGGGTCGCCGCGCGGCACGACGTGCCGTTCATGGTCATCTCGGCCGGCACCCGGAACCACTTCGCGATGGACCTCGGGCTCGACCGGGACGACCCGTCCACCTGCCTGGACGCCCTCACCGACGGCGTCGAGATCCGCGTCGACCTCGGCCTGGTCGGCGACCGGGTCTTCGTCAACAACGCCTCGTTCGGCGCGTACGCCGCCGTCGTGCAGAGCCCCGAGTACCGCGACGACAAGGTCGGGACCACCCTGCGGGTGCTGCCCGACCTGCTCACCCGCCACACCGGCCCGCGGCTGACCGTGCGCGCCGGTGACGCCGTCCTCGACGGGCCGCAGGCCGTCCTGGTGAGCAACAACCCCTACCAGGGCGGCGACCCCGCCGGTCTGGGCCGCCGCGAACGGCTCGACACCGGGACGCTCGGCATCCTGGGCGTCAAGGTCGACAACGCCGCGCAGGCGGCCGGGATGCTCCGCGGCTCGCACGGGGCCGGCCTCACCGCGCGGGCCGCCGCCGAGGCCGTCATCGACGCCGACGCCGCCGAGATCCCGGTCGGCGTCGACGGCGAGTCGCTCCTGCTGAAAGTCCCCGTCGTCTGCCGGATCCAGCCGGCCGCCCTGCGCGTCCGGGTGCCCCGGCATCGCCGGGCGGCCCCGCCGTCCAAGCCGCCGCTCGACTGGCGCCGGCTCCGCAAGCTCGCCCTGGGGGGCGGTCGATGACGTCATCCGGGGGCGGCTGGTCGTCGTCGTTGCGCGGCCTGCCGGGGGTGCGCCTCGTCACGACCTACCGGCGGGAGTGGCTGGTCAAGGACCTGGTCGCGGGTGCCGTGCTGACGGCGCTGCTGGTGCCGCAGGGCATGGCGTACGCGGAGCTGGCCGGCCTGCCGCCCATCACCGGTCTCTACACGTCGATCCTCTGCCTGCTCGGCTACGCGGTGTGCGGGCCGTCGCGCGTCCTGGTCCTCGGACCGGACTCCTCGCTCGGGCCGATGATCGCCGCGACGATCCTGCCGCTGATGGCGGCGGGCGGCGATCCCGACCGGGCCGTCGCGCTGGCGTCCATGCTCGCGCTCATGGTCGGCGCCATCATGGTCCTCGCCTCGGTGGCCAGGCTCGGGTTCATCGCCGAGCTCATCTCCAAGCCCACGATGATCGGCTACATGAACGGGCTGGCGCTGACCATCATGATCGGGCAGCTGCCCAAGCTGCTCGGCTTCAAGGTCGAGGCCGACGGGCTGATCCGCGAGTTCACCGGCTTCGTCACCGGGGTGGCGGGCGGTGACGCGGTCCCCGCCGCGGCCGCCGTCGGGATCTCCGGGATCGTGCTGATCCTGGTGTTGCAGCGCTGGCTGCCCAAGATCCCCGCGGTGCTGGTCATGGTGGCGCTGATGATCGCGGCCGCCGCGGTCTTCGAACTGGAGGAGCACGGGGTCGACCTGGTGGGCGTGCTGCCGGAGGGGTTCCCGCCGCCCACCGTCCCGGACATCCGGCTGAGCGACCTCGGGCTGCTGTTCGCGGGCGCCCTCGGCATCGCCGTGGTGTCCCTGGCCGACACGATCTCCACCGCGTCGGCGTTCGCGGCCCGCACCGGGCAGGAGGTCCGGGGCAACCAGGAGATGGTCGGCATCGGCGCGGCCAACCTCGCCGCCGGTCTCTTCCAGGGCTTCGCGGTCAGCACCAGCGGGTCGCGGACCGCGGTGGCGGAACGGGCGGGCGCCAAGACGCAGCTCACCGGCGTCGTCGGGGCGGGCCTGATCATCCTGATGATCGTGTTCGTGCCGGGGCTGTTCCGCGACCTGCCGCAGCCCGCGCTGGCGGCCGTGGTCATCACCGCGTCGTTGTCGCTGGCCGACCTGCCCGGGACGGTGCGGTTGTGGAAGCAGCGCCGGACGGAGTTCCTGCTGTCGGTCGCGGCGTTCCTGGGCGTCGCCCTGCTCGGCGTGCTGCCCGGGATCGCGATCGCGGTGGGCCTGTCCATCCTCAACGTCTTCCGGCGCGCCTGGTGGCCGTACGAGACCGTGCTGGGCCGGGTGGACGGGCTGGAGGGCTACCACTCGGTCAAGTCCTACCCGGACGCCGGCCTGCTGCCCGGCCTGGCGCTCTACCGGTTCGACGCCCCGCTGTTCTTCGCCAACGCCAAGGTCTTCCGGGACGCGGTGACGCGGCTCGCGCTGGCCGACCCGGCGCCGCGCTGGATCGTGATCGCGGCCGAGCCGATCACCGACATCGACACCACCGCGTCGGACGTGCTGGAGGACCTGGACGAGTGGCTGGAGGCCCGTTCGGTCCTGCTGGTGTTCGCCGAGCTCAAGGACCCGGTCCGGCGCAAGATCGAGACGTACGGGCTGACCCGGACCATCGACCCGAGCGTCTTCTACCCGACCATCGAGGCGGCCGTCGCGGCCTACCGGACGGTCGCCGGCTCCGATGCGCACTGGGCCCCGGCGTCCGCGCGGCCGGCCGTCATCACCACGGAGCAGGACGACGACGCCCGCTGAAGCGGAAGCGGGCGGGCCCGGCGCCCGCCGAAGGCGGATGCGGGCGGTCCGGCACGCGAGAGAGCGGACGCGGGGCGGCCCGGCACGAGGACGTTCTCGTGCCGGGCCGCCCGGTCCGCTCCGGTGGGCGCGCGTGTCAGGAACGGCGCCGCGCCACCCTGCGTGCGGTCCTGCGGTCCCTCAGCCGTGCGATCCTGCGGGACGCGAACATGGCTACCTCCTGCTCTCCGCCGGTCAGCGCCGGGGCGCGGTCTCCAGGTCGTGCAGCTGCCGAGCCTCCTCGGCGGTGTGCAGGCCGACGTCGACCAGGTCGAGCGGGCTGATGAACGAGTCGGCGATGCGGAACCCGCCGGCGCGCATCACCGCGTCCCGCAGCGGGACGGCCCAGTGGTGCTCCAGCAGGATGAGCGCCGCGGCGCACTCGACGGGGATGTCGGCCAGGACGTCCCAGGCCTCGGCCCCCTCGGGGAAGGCCCGCGCGCCCTCCGCGGCCCGCTCGGCGCCGAGCACGGCACCGATCTGGGCACCCTCCTCACCCTCGATCCCGAGGCCGATGAGGGCGCCGACCGTGCTGCCGAACTCGATCGCCTCCTCGGTCGTGAGGTTGCTGAGGTGCTCCACCTCGAGCCTGCCCTCCTTGTCCTTGTAGACGACGATGGCGTCGATCACCCGCACGGTGCCGCTCTGCCGCAGCCGTTCCAGCTCGTTGATGATCTCACCGTGGAAATCAGGATGGGAGAATCCCAGCACGATCAGCTGAACAGGTCCGATGGCCATCCGTTCCGTCACCTCCGCTCACGACCCGCGGGGCCGGGCACCGGGTCCGGCCTCCTCACAGAACGTGCCCGGATCGCGGGCCGCGAGCATCATCCGTCACGGGTGATGCCGGGCAGACCCCCGCCGGACTTCCATGATTGCGACACGACTCGCTTCAAAACGATCAAGTGATCGGGAAGGCAGGCCGGTGATGGCGGATCTGATCGCGATCGGCTACCCCGACGAGACGACCGCGGCCGATGCGGAACGGGAGGTTCAGCGTCTGAGCGCAGACCTCATCATCCAGCCCGACGCCGTCGCGGTGATCTCTCGCGACAAGGAGGGCAAGTTCCATGTGACCACCAACCACCACGCCGTCGCCGGCGGTGCGATGTGGGGCATGTTCTGGGGCATGTTGTTCGGCTTGTTGTTCTTCGTGCCCTTCTTCGGCATGGCACTGGGCGCCGGCATGGGCGCCCTGATGGGCAAGATCGAGAAGTCCGGCATCGACAAGACCTTCCAGCGCCAGGTCCGCGAGATGGTGCAGCCCGGCACGTCGGCGCTCTTCCTCGTGGTCGAGAAGGTCACCCCGGACAAGGCCGTGGCCGCGATGAGCAAGTACGGCGGCACCGTGCTGAAGTCGTCGCTGTCCAAGGACACCGAGCGCCAGTTGCAGGAAGCCCTGCACGGAGACGAGGAGGCCGGCGGGACGTCCGGCTGACGGTCGGCGGGCCGCCGCGGTCAGCGCGGCGGCCGTCGCAGCGCCCTGTGGGTGAACTCCCACAGGGCGCTGCTCCACGTCAGGTGGGTCTCGCGGACGCGGCGCGACGGCCCGTCCGGGACGACGAGCACATGGTCGGCGAGGTCGCCGCGCCGGAGGTTCTGCCCGGCAGGGCCGGTGAAGGCGAGGGTCAGCTGGCTCTTCCACCGGGCCGCCGCGAGGATCGACACCATCTCGGCCGTGTCGTCGCCGGTGAAGAGCGCGAGCGTCACGTCACCCGGCTCCGAGGCGCCGCCGTGGGGCGAGAGCACCGGCAGCGGCGCCGCGCCGGAGTGCGAGGGAGCGGCGAAGGCGCGCGCCACCGTCTCCGCGTACCGGTCGTCGCCGTCGTCCACGACGAACAGGCGGGAGCCGCGCGTGAGGGCACGGGCGAGCACGGTCGCGCAGGCCGAGAGCCGCCTCTCGTACGGCCGGAGGAGCCCGGCCCGGGACGCGGCCAGCTCGGCCGCCCGGACCCGCGCGGCCTCCACCAGGCGCGCGTCCGGGACCGCGGCCGGACCGAGGCCGACCGGCGGCCGGTGGACGAGGGCGAGATGCACCAGGTGCTCCAGCACGTCGTGGGTGAACGTGTGGAACTCCGCGGTGAGCAGCGGGCTCGCGGACGACGAGGCGATGACGTGGTCGGTGACGTCCCCGACGTACCCGGCGCCGGACGCGGTGAGGGCGATGATCGGCAGCCCGAGCACGGCCGCCGCGTTGAGCGGTGCCGCGGTCCCGTTCGTCGGCGTCGAGGGCACGACCGCGATCATCACGTCGCACGGGTTGGCCAGCCTCCGCACCTGCCGGGCGATGTCGCCGTACGCCGGATCGAGCGCCAGCGCGGGCAGCGCCCGCCGCCCCGGCGCCCCAGGGCGCGCGAAGCCGGCGGCGATGCCGCGCGCGGTCGGCACCCCGGCGTCGATCCCGTAGGTGAGGGCCATGCCGCCGCGGCCGAACCGTCCCGCGAGGACGGAGGCGGCCCGGGCCAGCGGGCCGGACTGCGCCGCCAGCCGCTCGCCGGGCGGCACGGCGCCCTCGAACGGGGGGAGGACGTCGGGGGAATCCTGCGCGGCCGCGGCGTTCATGCCCGAACGATCCCCGCGGGCACGGATGCCGGGCTCATCCGCGGCGGGTGATTACCGCCGGTCGCGCCCGGCGGGAGGCTGGCCCCGACCCCACCTGATGGGAGGTGCCATGGACAGAGCAAGCAAGGACAACTGGGCCCTGGGACTCGCCGTTTTCACCGGCATCATGATGATCCTCATCGGCCTCTTCCAGGCGATCGCCGGGCTCGCCGCGATCCTGGACGACGAGTTCTACGCGATCAGGGGCGAGTACGCCTTCGCGTGGGACGCCACCGCCTGGGGGTGGGTGCACCTGATCATGGGCATGGTGGTGTTCTTCGCCGGATGGGGCGTGTTCGCGGGCATGGTGTGGGCGCGTGCGGTGGGCATCGCGGTGGTGTCCCTCAGCGCCGTCCTCAACTTCCTCAACTTCCCGAACATGCCGCTGTGGTCGATGGTGATCATCGGGCTGGATGTCCTCACCATCTGGGCGCTGGCCGTCTACATGCGGCCCTATCGGGAGACGTGACCGCCGGACCGCAGGGCGATGGCGCCGATCTGGCGGAGCAGCGACGTGATGGCCAGCCCGATGAACAGGTTGATCAGGCTGGTCGCCACCCGCGTCGACGCGGGAGCGTCGGCCGTGAGCGGCATCACCGCGAAGATCACGGTGAGCATGCCGAGGATCCACGAGAAGAACGCCAGCGGCCGGGGCGTGAGCGCGACGAGGATCTGCAGGATCAGCGCCGCGACGAGCGCTCCGCTCCCCGCCAGCACCAGGTAGGCGCCGGTGGTCGAGTCGCCGATCGAGCCCGCGCGTTCGGGCGCGAGCAGCTCGACGCCGAACACCCCTCGCGCGATGAGCACGCCGGCGAACGCCACCAGCGTCGCGACCGCCGCCGTGGCGAGGCCGCCTCCCCACAACACGCCCGAGTCCACGTGCGACGTCGGCGCGGGCCGCTGCGGCCGGGGTTCGTAGGGCTGCGGGTTGCGATCGAAGGACGGGCCGGTCATCGCGGGCTCCCTCTCGAGCGTTCGGGTCACCGGCAGGCTAGGAACTCCCGTGCGCCGGGCGCGTCACCCGGGACAGGTGACTCCCGGTGCGTCCCCGCCCCGGGACTCACCCGCCGCGGATGACCCGCGCGCACTCCGGCGCACGCATCCTGACCGTGTCGTCGGTCTTGGAGGTGCTCAATGTCCGAGCAGATGTCCGCAGCCCGGCAGGGAACCGACCCGCCGGTCGAACCCGAGCCGGTGAGTGGCTGGGTCGTCGGGATGGTCGTGTTCGCGGCCATCATGATGGTGATGATCGGCGCGTTCCAGGCGATCCAGGGCCTGGCCGCCGTGCTGAAGGACCAGTTCTACGTCGTCGCCCCGAACTACGTGTTCGACATCGACGTGACCGCCTGGGGCTGGACCCACATGGTGCTGGGCGTCCTGCTCGCGGTGACCGGGTTCTTCGTTCTCTCCGGTCGTGCCTGGGCGCGCGCGGTCGGCATCGTGTTCGCGGTGCTGAACGCCGTCTCGCAGTTCCTGTTCCTGCCGTACTACCCGGTGTGGAGCATCCTCATGATCGTGCTCGACGTGGCGGTGATCTGGGCGCTGTGCGTGTACGGACGACAGGAAGCCGAAGAAGCCGGGTACTGACCGCCGAGGCCGGTGGCGACGCGGGACCGGTGAACTACGCCGGGGCCGTCTACGGGTCGCTGCTGGCCGCCTCGGTGGTCATCGGGACCAGCCCGCGCAACGACCCCGCCCCGGCGCCCAGGCTGATCATCCTGCTGGTCGCGACAGGGTTCGTGTTCTGGCTGGTGCATGTGCACGCGTCCCTGGCCGGGGACGGCAGGCATGCCGCCTCGGCGACGTGGCCGTGGCTGGCCGCGGTCGCCCGGCACGAGTGGCCACTGGCGCAGGCGTCCTTCCCGCCCGCGATCGCCGCCACGGCCTGCCTGGTGCTGGGCGTGGGCGACGCCGGGGTGGCATGGATGGCGCTGCTGGTCGCCCTGGCCGGGCAGGTCGGCTGGGGCATCGTCGCCGACACCAGGTCCGGGGCCTCGACCCGGTTCGTCCTGGTGTCGGCGGCCTTCAATCTCTTCCTCGGCATGATCGTCGTTCTGCTCAAGGTGACGGTCACGCACTGATCGGCCGGTCGCGCACCGATCAGTCGGTGCCCGCCTCCATGGCGGCGTGGTCGAGGAGCTCCTCGTCGCCGGGCGCCTCGCCTCGGGAGGCGATCTCCTCCGCGCCGCCTTCGGGCATGGCGCCGATCAGCGCGGTCGGCGGCGCCTGCGCGGGGATGATCGACGAGTGCGCGGTGCCCACCATGCCGAGCCCGGCGTACTGCTCCAGCCTGGTGCGGGAGTCGGCGATGTCGAGGTTGCGCATGGTCAGCTGGCCGATGCGGTCGACCGGGCCGAACGCGGAGTCCTCGGTGCGCTCCATGGACAGCTTGTCGGGGTGGTAGCTCAGAGCGGGCCCGGAGGTGTCGAGGAGGGAGTAGTCCTCGCCGCGCCGCAGCCGCAGGGTCACCTCGCCGGTGACGGCCGTGCCGACCCAGCGCTGGAGCGCCTCGCGCAACATCAGCGCCTGCGGGTCGAGCCAGCGGCCCTCGTACAGGAGCCGGCCGAGCCGCCGCCCGTCGTTGTGGTAGGCCGCGAGGGTGTCCTCGTTGTGGATCGCGTTGACGAGCCGCTCGTACGCCGCGTGCAGCAGCGCCATGCCGGGCGACTCGTAGATCCCCCGGCTCTTGGCCTCGATGACCCGGTTCTCGATCTGGTCGGACATGCCCAGCCCGTGCCGGCCGCCGATGGCGTTGGCCTCCAGTACCAGGTCGACGGCGGAGGGGAACTCCTTGCCGTTGATCGTCACCGGCCGGCCCTCCTCGAAGCCGATCGTGACGTCCTCTGCCGGGATCTCGATCGAGGTGTCCCAGAACCGCACGCCCATGATCGGCTCGACCGTCTCGATGCCGGCGTCCAGATGCTCCAGCGCCTTGGCCTCGTGCGTGGCGCCCCAGATGTTGGCGTCGGTCGAGTAGGCCTTCTCCGTGCTGTCCCGGTAGGGCAGGTCGCGGGCCAGCAGCCACTCCGACATCTCCCTGCGGCCGCCGAGCTCGCTGACGAAGTCGGCGTCCAGCCACGGCTTGTAGATCCGCAGCGAGGGGTTGGCGAGCAGTCCGTACCGGTAGAACCGCTCGATGTCGTTGCCCTTGAACGTCGAGCCGTCGCCCCAGATCTGCACGTCGTCCTCGAGCATCGCGCGCACCAGCATCGTGCCGGTGACCGCCCGCCCCAGCGGCGTGGTGTTGAAGTACGCCCGCCCGCCCGACCTGATGTGGAACGCCCCGCAGGCCAGCGCCGCGAGCCCTTCCTCCACCAGGGCCTCCCGGCAGTCGACCAGCCGCGCGACCTCCGCGCCGTACGCGGTCGCGCGGCCCGGCACCGAGCCGATGTCGGGCTCGTCGTACTGCCCGATGTCGGCGGTGTAGGTGCAGGGCACGGCGCCCTTCTCGCGCATCCACGCGACCGCTACGGAGGTGTCGAGCCCACCGGAGAAGGCGATCCCGACGCGTTCGCCGGCTGGCAGGGAGGAGAGCACTTTCGACATAGGCAGAAGTATGCACGCCAATGCATGACCATGCAACGCCTTCGGGTCATGTCGCCGGACGTGATCGGACGATCACCGAACGTCGAAGGGGCCGAAGGTCCCGTGGATCATGGACCGACGTCCTTGATCCCGGGTCCCGCCCCGCGAAATCCTGGAGGGTGACGGGCGGACGTGCCTCCCGGTCCAGGCCATGAAGGGGAAGTGATCGACCATGCCGATCGACGGCGAGTCCGGGCCGCGGATCACCGAGGTCCCCGTCGAGGGGATCGACCCGGAGACCTGGCGACGGCGGATCGTCGTGGGCGTGGACGGGTCCCACGGCTCGCGGCGGGCCCTGCTGTGGGCCGCCCACGAGGCGAAGGAGCGTGCCCTGTGCCTCGACGTGGTGTCGGTCTGGGAGGATCCGTCCGCCGAACCCGCCGCCGCGCTCCGCGACGACCCGCTGCGGGTGGCCGGCGAACGGCTGAAGCAGGCGCTCGACGCGCTGATCCGCGCCGGCGACGTCCCGGACCACGTCATCACCGCGCCGGTGCACGGCCCGCCCGGCTCCCGGCTGGTCGAACGTGCCCGCGACGCCCGCCTGCTCGTCCTCGGGACCACGAGCATCAGCGCGCCCGAGCACCCCGGCGGCATCGGCGCGTACTGCCTCCGGCACAGCACCACCCCGATCGTCTTCGTCCCCACCGCCTGATCTCGGCCTCCCGTCCCGTACCGCCCACGCCTCCGAAAGTTTCGCAATAGGCTGCGGCGTTCAGGCCGGGCCGTGGAGGTGCTGATGGTCAGGAAGCGAGCCAAGATCGCAGACATCGCCGCGGAGGCGGGGGTCTCGGTGGCGACGGTGTCGAAGGTCCTGAACGGCAGGACGGACGTGTCGGACGGGACCCGCGCCCGGGTGGAGGCGGCCCTGCTCAGCAACCGCTACGAGCGCCGCCGCTCGCACCGGCACGGCGGCGTCGGGCTGATCGGCCTGGTCGTCGACGAGCTGGACAGCTCCTGGTCCATCGAGATCATCCGGGGTGTCGAAGAGGTCTGCTACGAGGCCGGCCTGGGCATGGCCCTGTCGGCGGTCCACGGGCGTTCCCCGGCGGCCCGGGACTGGCTGGAGAACCTCGCCGCGCGGCGTTCGGACGGCGTGGTCCTGGTGGTCACCGGACTGACCGCGTCGGACCGGGCGCGGTTGGACGCCCTGGGCCTGCGGTTCGTGGTGGTCGACCCGGTCGGCGAGGCGGACTCCGAGGTTCCGGCGGTCGGCGCCACCAACTGGGCGGGCGGGATCAGCGCCACCGAGCACCTGATCTCGCTCGGGCACACCCGGGTCGCGCACATCGGCGGCCCGCCCGGCCTGCTGAGCAGCCGGGCCAGGGCGGACGGCTTCCGCGCCGCGATGGAGCGCGCCCGCGTCCCGGTGCGGGACGGCTACGTCCGGCACGCCGAGCTCACCGACCGGGGCGGGTACGCCGAGGCCGCCGCCCTGCTCGACCTGCCGGAGCCGCCCACCGCCGTCTTCGCGGCCGGAGACCAGCAGGCGCTCGGCGTCTACGAGGCGATGCGGGAGCGCTCGCTGCGCGTGCCGCACGACGTGAGCGTCGTCGGGTTCGACGACGTCCCGATCGCCAAGTGGGTCAACCCGGCGCTCACCACGGTCCGCCAGCCGATCGCAGGGATGGCCGCCACCGCCACCCGGGTGCTGCTGCGCCTCATCGCCGGCGAGCCCGTCGACGCGCCCCGCGTCGAGCTGGCCACCCGGCTGGTCGTCCGCGACAGCACGGCGAAAGTTTCCCGAGACATCGACGGCGAGCGCGCCGCCGCAGGTGCCCGATAGTGCTCGACGGCCGGATCGTGCCGCTTCGAACACACTGATCTTTACCAGCGTCCACTGGCTGTAGGCTCCCGGGCCATGAACCCGACCCCCCTGGATATGGCCTACGCACTCCTCCGCGAAGGACGCGCGGTGGAGGCCCAGGAGTTCATCGTGCGGGAACTGCACGCCGCCGAGGCGAGCAAGGGGAGGGGCAGCCCCGAGTGGGCGTCCCTGCAATGCGACCTGGGGAACGTCCTGCTCAACTGCGGGCAGCCCGACCGCGCGGTCGAGTGTTACCGCCATGCCTGCGCGGAGGTGCCCGCCGACCCGGCCGCCTACAAGGACTACCTGACCTACCGGCTCAACCTGGGGCTCGCGCTGCAGGAGACGGGCCGGCTCGAGGAGTCCGAGATCGAGCTGCGCCGCGGGGTCGACGAGCGCCTGTCGTTCTACGGCCGCGAGCACGCCGGCTACGCGTTCGGGCTGGAGCCGCTGGCCGACGTGCTGCTCAACCGCGGCGACCTGCCGCGGGCCCGGCAGGTGATCGAGGAGGCCGTGGCCAACTTCTGGAACAACGGCCACGAACGGGTGGCCGGCGCGCTGGCGCTGCGCGCGGACGTCATGAGCGCCGAGGGCATCACCGGCCAGCTCTTCGCCGGGCTCGAACCGCTCCCGGACGAGCTGGTCGACCAGATGGCGCACGCCGTGCTGAACCGCGCCGGCCGCGCGAACCCCAAGGCGGCGCAGCCGGTCGTGGCGGAGCTGGTCACCGCGCTGGAGGCGCGGCTGGGACCGGACCACCAGTCCACCCTGAACGCGCTGTCGGTGCTGGCCAACCTCGGGCGGGAGACCGGCGACGCGGCGGGCCGTGTGACGGCGATCCAGCGGGTGCTCGCCTCGTACGACCGGCAGGGCCGGGTCGAGGACTCGGTCATGGCGGCGCAGGGCCTGGCGATGGCCTACGGCGAGGCCGGTGAGCAGGGCGCGTCGCTGCGCACCTACGCCGACGCGCTGGCCAGGGCCGAGCGGGTCGGCCACCCCGAGCTGGCCTCGCAGACGTTGCGCAACTTCGGCCTGGCGCTGGCGGACGCGGGGCATCCGGGCGACGCCGAACGGCGGATGGCCGAGGCGGTGGCGCTGGCCCGGCGCGGCGCCGATCCCGAGATGCTGGGCCGGGCGCTGATCGCGCTGGGCCTGTTCCTCCAGCACCAGGAACGTATCCCGGACGCGCGGTCGACCACCGAGGAGGGCCTGACCTTCCTCGATCCGGCCCACCCGGACGCCGTCACGGGGCGCAGCCATCTCGGCGCGATGGCGCAGGGACGCGGCTGCGGCTGCGGGGACATGGCGGGCGCGGTCGCCGAGTCGTTCCGCCGGTTCGTCATCGGGCAGCTCCCGCACGACCTGCTGCGCGACTTCGACGTGCGGATCGTGGACGGCGACTTCAAGATCAACGTCGAGCTGCAACGGGAGCCGTCCGAGGCCGAGCTGCAGCAGCTCGACCGCATCATCCAGACCGCGCACGCCGAGTTCCGCCGGCGCCTCACCGCTCAGAACTGAGACTTCCGGTCTCCGGGCGCACGGCGACGTCCGGGAGCCGGTCGCGCCGGCGACGGCCCGCGGCGAGCAGGGCCGCGGCGGCCAGCGCGCAGGCCGCGCCGGTGCAGGCCATGACCGGCGTGTAACCTCCGGTCGCGGCCAGCAGGAACGCGGCGGCCAGTGGCGCCACGGCCTTCGCCACGGTGAGCGGGAACGTGAGGAACCCCGAGATGGTGCCGAAGGCGGCGGTGCCGTAGCGGTCGGCCAGCAGGGCGGGCCGCGCGATGGTCGCGACGCCGAAGCCGAGACCGAAGACGAGCACGCAGGCCACGGCGCCGGCCCGGGTGTCCCCGGTCGCGGGGAGAACGAACGCCGCGACTCCCTGCAGGGCGAAGACCACGGCGACGACCGTGGTGACGGCGAAGCGCCGTTGCGCCGCGCTGGTCGCCAGGCGGCCGGTGACCGACAGGACGCCGAGCAGGCCGGCGACGGCGGCCGCGAACGCGGCGGGATGGCCGAGGTCGACCAGGTAGGCGACCAGGTGAACGCCGATGACCGCGACCGCGCCCGTGTGCGCGACGAACGCGACGACCAGCGCCCAGAAGACCGGGTCGCGCAGCGCCACCCGGCTGACCTCCGCCCGGTCCGCCCGCACCTCCGCGCGCCCCTCCCGGCCGGCCGGCTCATGGTCGGGCCGCTCCGGGCCGGGGCGCTTCCGCTCGGGCCGCTCCCGGACGGGGCGCGCAGAGCCGGGGGGCTCGGGATCGGGCGGGGGGTCGCCGTCGGGGCGGAGGCCCAGGTCGGAGGGGTGGGCGCGCACGAGGGCGTGGAGGGGGATCGTGACGGCCCCGAGGATCGCGGCCAGGACGAGGAGCGCGGTGCGCCAGCCGTAGGCGTCGGTGAGCCAGCCGGTGAGCGGCATGAAGATGGTGCTCGCGAATCCGGCGACGACGGTGATGGCGAGCAGCGCGCTCGCGCGGCGCCGCCGGAACCAGACGACGATGACGGCGAACGCGGGTTCGTACAGCACCATGGCCGACACCAGGCCGATCCCGGCGAAGACCAGGTAGAGCTCGGCGAGCGAGCCGACTCCGGCCCAGGCCGCGACGAGGGCGGTGGCGGCGGCCGACCCCAGGGTCATCAGCCCCCGGCCGCCGTGCCGGTCGAGCCGGCGGCCGACCGGGACCGCCGCCACGGCTGTGACGAGCAGGGCGAGGGTCAGGGCGCCGGTGGCCTGCGTCGTGCTGATGCCCAGGTCATGGCGCATCGGGGTGAGGACGACGGCGAACGAGTAGTAGAGGACGCCGAACCCGACGGTCTGGCTGACGGCCAGCCCGGCCACGATCCGCCAGCCGTAGAAGACCCCGCCGCCGTCAGCCATGGCGTTCCCCGGTATCGGGCACCTGGAGTCTCACCTCCCGGGCGGGCCCCCACGTGCCGGCGAGGGCGGCGACGGCGGAACGGGCCTGCTCGTCGCCGGTCGCGAGCGGCGGCGTGGGGGTGGGCCGTAGCTCTTGACGCCTCCAGCGTAGTGACCGGGCTCGCGGGTGGGCCGGCTCGTCCGCCGCGCCGGGGTCAGCGGGGGCGGCAGGGGCGCTTCTTCTGGAGGTCGGGAGGCGGCGTGGTGCGGCAGAAACGGCGGGGGGACTTGGAGGAGCCGGGCGAGACGCCGCCCGAGGAACGGGTCCGGGGCGGCGCGGTGCCGGACGGCGCCCGGTCGGAGAGACCGGTGGCCGAGGGAGTGGCGAACGGGGCGGTGGTCGCCTGGGGAACGGCCGGGCCGCGTGCGGGGGAGTCCAGGGCGAGCCCGGCGTAGCGGGCCGCCGACACGAGGGTGCCGGTGGTGACCGCGGCGACGGCCACGGCGGCGAGCTGGCGGCGCGTCGGCCGTCCCGTCCGGTGCTTGGCGGCGGCGAGCCTGAGCCCCACGACCGTGGCGCGCGCGAGGACACCGGTGATGGCGGCCAGCAGGAGCGCCGCCGGCCGGGCGGGGAGCGGGACGAGGACGGTGAGGGCGATGCCGGCGGCCGGAACGGCGCAGGTGATCGCCAGCCACCGGGCCACGCGCCGGCGCGCGGCGTCGGCCCCCTCGGCAGGGGCGGCTGTCGGCGCGCCGAGGGAGGGCGCGGTGCCGGGCGCCTTCGTGGACGGCCGGTGCCGGCCGGGCGAGTGACGTCCGGTCCGGCGTTCGCCGCGACGCCCGGACCGGTGTCCGGCGCGGCGTCCGCTGAGGAGTCCGGAGCTCCGTCCGGTGCGGCGTTCCGCCTCGGCCGGGCCGCCGGGGCGGGTGACGAAGGTGGTGACCAGGAAGCCCGCCACGGCGGCGAGGACGATCGCCCACGGGGGCAGGCCCGTCGCCAGTGCGCCGTACCAGGCGCCGGGGAGCAGGTCGGTGACCGCGATGATCAGAATGATCGCCGCGGCGGTGGCGAGCCAGGTGACCAGGCGCCGGGTGTCGCGCCGGGCCGGCCACGCGCCCGCGGCCGCGGCGGCGGCGATCACCGCCATCGCGGCCCACGCGCCCAGGCTCGGGACGTGGCCGGGCGGGGACGCCCCGGCGATGGATCGGGCGTGCTCAAGGGACAGGCCGGAGGGAAGTCCGGTGGGCATCGTCGGGGAACCTCGAATCGCGGCGGGTGCGGGCTGGTCAGCGGGGCGGCGGGGGCAGCCGCGTCGTCACCCGGACCTCCTCCAGCGCCTCGAACTCCTCCAGCAGGGGCCGCAACTGCCCGGTCGGGCGCTCCTGGTCGCCGGCCAGATGGTCGCGGTACCGCGTGATCAGCTCGCCGAGCTCACCGAGCCGCTGCTCCTCCGCCGCGCGCACGCTGTCGAGCTGATCGAGCCCGGCCCGGTAGTGGTCGCGCGCCTCGCGGGCACGACTGGCCTGCTCGCGCGCCTCCGCCTCGAGCGTCTCGGCCGTGGTGCGGGCTTCGGCGATG
Source organism: Spirillospora sp. NPDC047279 (assembly GCF_040643285.1). NCBI lineage: Bacteria > Bacillati > Actinomycetota > Actinomycetes > Streptosporangiales > Thermomonosporaceae > Spirillospora > Spirillospora sp. NPDC047279. The sequence goes on along the minus strand of NZ_JBEYUA010000005.1, from coordinate 38,856 downwards.
ATCTGCTGCGCCTCGCGGCTGGCGTCGATGAGCACCCGGTCGGCCGTCTCCTTGGCGAGCCCGATGACCTGCACCGCGCCCTCGGCCGGGGGCTGCGGAGGGTCGTCGCCGGACCGTTCGGCGAGCCGGGCCGACAGGTGGGCGTTCTCCTGGAGGAGATGGGCGAGGACGATCTCGACGCGTCCCGTGAACGCGTCCACCTGCGCCAGGTCGTAGCCCTCCCGCAGCCGCACGGTGGCGAACACCGTGGCGCGGACCTCCTCAGGCGTCATCAGGCCGTTGCCCAGGGCGCGGATGCCGGGGCTGAGCTCCGAGCGGGCAACGCCTCGTCCGTCCTGCTCTTCGTACATGGCGCCTCACGTCGTCGGGGGTGTCGTGACTCTGCGTCCCCGATCTACGACTCTGAGAAACCGGCGCTAGTCGCGTGAGGCGAAATGTGGCGCGGCGGTGAGCTCGGCATGGCCGCGCATCCGCCGGTGGGCGAGCAGCATGACCAGCAGCGTCGCGATCCCGGCGAAGCCCAGGGCCAGCGCGCCGCCGACCCGCTGGTCGTGCAGGGGGGCCGTGCCCCAGGTGCGGGTCAGCCGGGTGAACCAGTCGGCGGCGAGAACGTCGCCGGACGCCATGAGGCCGATGCCGAAGAGCGCGTGGAACGGCACCACGGCCAGGAGCAGGAGGAAGGGCCTGGCGGGCGGCGGGCGGTCGTTCCGGATCCCGATGACCGACCGGAAGTAGAGCAGGCCGATGGCCACGAAGGCGGCCATCGTCAGCGAATGGATCGCGTGGTTGCGCAGCGAGGCCTCGAACAGCGGCGAATGGTAGAAGACGTACAGGCTCACGATGAACAGCGCGGTCGCCACCAGCGGGCGGGAGAGCAGGCGCGCGGCCCTGCCGGACACCGCCGCCTCGATCAGCTCACGCGGTGACCGGCCCGAGGCGGCGGGCTCGGCCGGAAGCGCGCGCAGGGCGAGGGTGACCGGTGAGCCGAGCAGCAGGAGGACCGGGGCGACCAGGCAGAGCACCATGTGCTGCACCATGTGCGCGCTGAACAGCACCATGCTGTAGCGCGCCAGCCCGCTGCCCGTGGCCGCGAGGACGATCGCCAGCCCGGCGGACCACGCCACAGTGCGGGAGACCGGCCAGCCGTTCCCGCCACGGCGCGCCCGGACCACCCCGAGCGCGTACAGGACCGCGCCGGTGACGACGAGCGTGACGAACAGCGGATCGAGCCGCCAGTCCAGGACGTACCGCGGAACGCCGGGCGGGCCGGGCATGGGGAATCCGAGCCGCAACGTCATCGGGTCGAGCGTGCCCTGCGGGACCTCGGGCGTCGGCGTCCGCGACAGGCCGGTGGCCAGCGCCATGGTCGCGCCCATGACGAGGATCTCGACGGCGGCGATCCGCAGGAACGTGCCGGCGCGGCGCCCGGTGCGCAGGGCCGGGATGCCGGAGCGGCGATGCCACCAGCCGAACGCGCAGAGGCCGGCGAGCGCCACCGTCTTGGCCGCGACGAGCACGCCGTACCGGGAACCCAGATGCGGGCCGCCCAGCCGGATCCACGCGTTGATGAGGCCGCTGGCCCCCACCACCGCGAACGACACCAGGGCCAGGGCGCTGTAGCGCGACACGATCTCCGGGAGCCGGTCGCGCAGCGGGGCCGCGATCGCGACGAGCACGATGAGGCCGCCGACCCAGACGCTCGCGCCGACGATGTGCGCGGCCAGGCTGAAGACGGCCAGCGCGTGGTCGGAGGTGGACGCGGCGTGGCCGGTGAAGACCGGCGGCAGCAGCCCGGCGAGGGCGAGCAGGAGCAGGTGGCCGGTGCCTCCCGGCGTGCGGGTGAGACGCGCGGCGACGGCCACCGCGACCGCCGCGGCCGTGACGGCCAGCAGGGCCCGGCCCTGGGGGAGCTCGACGAGGAACGTGCGCATCATGTCGATGTCGAGGGCTCCGGTGACGGTCACCCCGAACAGGTCGGAGACCGAGAACAGCACGAGCGCGCACGCCGACACCGCCCACACCACGGCGCACAGCGACGCCGCCCGGAGGCCGCGCCGGCCCTGTGCGGAGAGATCCCCGCCCGATCCCGGCAGGAACACTCCCGTCATCAGGAGCCAGCCCACGGTGACCGCCCCGGCAAGGTTCACCGCGAGCTTGGCGATCGAGAGCCCGCCCTTGGTGAAGGCCCCGGCCTGGGTGAGCTCGGGTACCGCGGCCTCGCCGAACGCGTCGCCGAAGCGGATGACCACCGCGAGCACCACCAGCGCGACGGCCAGGAGCCCGAACCAGAGCGGCCGCAGGTCGTCCGGTCCGGAAGACGCGCGACGGCGCTCGGTTTCGGACACCATGGGGAGCCCGCCGTACGGCAGGTTCCGTTGCGTCGGCACGCGTCCTCCTGTCGGCGGGTCGGTTCCGGGACGGTGGCGGGCGGCGACCACGACGCACCCGCCGGGTCGTAGTACGGCGCGCCAGGGATAAGCGGTTCATGAGAAGTTTGGCGCCGAGGTTGAGAAACGTCCTCCGGGTCGTAAAGATGCTGGATGCCCCGTAAGTGAAGAGAGAGGCGTCGGCGATGGAGGCGTTCTTCGGCCTGCTGACGGTCGGCGCGGCGCGTGCTCGCCGCACGGGACTGGCGGTCACGGCGACGACCGGCGCGCTCCTGCTCGTCCTGGGGACGGCGGCGTCCGACGGCCGGGCCGCGCCCTTGACGCCCACCGCCGCCGCGGCCGACCCCGGCAACGCGGCGAAGGTCGTGAAGCTCACCCGGGAGATCAAGGCTCTGGAGAAGGAGTACGGCGGCAACCTGGAGCAGCTGCGCGACACCCGGCAGGACGCCGCCCGTTCGCTGGCACAGGTCCGGACCCTCGGCGCCGACCTGGGCGAGGCCCAGGGGGAGGTGGCCCGGATGGCCGCCTCGCAGTACATGAACAACGGCGTCGACCCGTCCATCCAGATCCTCAACGCCGCCGACCCGCGCAAGGCCCTCGACGGCGCCACGCTCGCGGCGCAGATCGGCGAGGCGCGGGCCGCCCGCGTCCGGCAGATCCAGAACCTGCGCGACCGCCAGGAACGGGCCCGCCGCGAATCCGAAGCCAAGATCAAGAAGCTCGAGGCCGATATCAAGGAGATCTCCCGCCAGCGCGAACGGGTGAAGAAACTCCTGCGCCGGTACAAGCCCGAGTCACCGATGATCGGCACCGGCGGCATGACCGCGCGCATGGTCAAGGTCCGCAATGAGATCGAGGCCGAGTTCGGGCCGTTCCCCGTGATCGGGTGCACCCGGCCGGGCGACCCGCTGGACCACGGCACCGGCCGCGCCTGCGACTTCATGGAGAGCACCGGCGGCAGCATGCCGTCGGCCGCGCGCACCGCCCACGGCGACCAGGTCGCGGCGTACGCGATCAAGCACGCCGGCCGGCTCGGGATCAAGTACATCATCTGGCGGCAGCGCATCTACGACATGCGGAGCCCCGGCTGGCGGATGATGTCCGACCGCGGCAGCGTCACCCAGAACCACTACGACCACAACCACATCTCGGTGTTCTGATCCTTTCTGGAGAACCTTTTTCGTACTTCTATCCGGGGCCGGTTCGAACGAATATCCCCGGCCGCCCGCCGGGCCCGAGTTTGGTGCTGGAATTCTTCAACGACCCCCTTGGGACAGAGTCTTCAAAAGCAGTTCTGAGTGATCTATGGTGCGGATACCGGGTGTCGCGGCCGGGCGGCAGAGGTGTCGATCCGTCCACTCAGGAAAGCCGGATCCACTTCATGGCGAAGAAGCAGGGCGAGGGCCGCGAGGGCAGGCCGGCTCCGCGTCACAGCAGCGGGCGTCCCCGGTTCGTCTCCCGGCTGGCGAGCGTGCGCCCGGCCCGCCGGCCGCGGCGGCGCCGCGTATTCGCCGGGCCGCTTGCGGTGGCGACCGCGATCACCGCTCTGCTGGCCTTCGGCGTGTACCGCATCGGCGGCGCGCTCGGCCTCGACTGCGCGGGCGGTCCCGGCCCGCTGACGTTGAACGTCGCGGCCGAGCCCGGCATCGCGCCGATGGTGTCGCGGGCGGCGGCGCGGACCACGTCCGAGCGCACCCGGGTGGCCGGGCGCTGCCTGGAGATCGAGGTGCGGGCCGCCGAGCCCGCCGACGTCACCGACCTGCTGGCGGGACGCAGGGTGACCGACCCCGGAACGGTCCGTCCCGAGGTGTGGATCCCCGACACCGCGTTCTGGACCGGGCTGCTCCCGGCCGACCGCCGCGGTCTGCTGATCCCCACCGGCACCCGGGTGGCGAGCAGCCCGCTCGTCGCGGCGCTGCCCCGGCGGCTCGCGGGGCGCACCGCGGGCCAGAAGTTCCTGGCGGTGCCGTCGTGGGCGGCGATGATGGAGGCCGCCGCGGCCCCCAACGCGTCCCTGGAGATGCAGATCCCCGATCCGACCCGCACCGGCGCGGGGATCGCCGCGCTGGCGATCGCGGCGACGCTGACCGGCGACGACCCGGCCAAGCGCGCCCAGTTCAGCGGGGTCGCGCGGGCGTGGCGGGAGCGGCAGGCGCCCTCGGTGCGCCGCGCGCTGGTCGGCGACCGGCGCAACCCGACGTTCACCCTGGTGCCCGAGCAGGCGGTGTACACCCACAACAGGGCCGTGCCGGGCGACGCGGCGGTGGCCCTGCAGCCGGTCGAGGGCACGTTCGCCATGGACCACCCGGTGTTGCGGGTCGCGCCCGCGCACGCCTCCGCCACCGACGATCACGACGCGGTCCTGGCCGCGACACGGCTGCTGAACCTGTCGCTGACCTCGGCCGACACGCGCCGCGAGACGCTCGCCGGCGGGTTCCGCACGCCCGACGGGCACCCGCCCGCCACGTTCGACTCCATCATCGGCATCAGCCCGCAACTGCCGCAGCTGCTCGCCGCGCCGCGGCCCGACGAGATCGCCCGGTTCATGCAGTCGTGGGCGCGGCTGTCACTGGGCATCCGGCTGCTCAGCATCGTGGACGTGTCGGGCGCGGACGGGTCGGGCGCGGACGTGTCGGCGCTGGGACGCATCGCCGGGGTCGTCCAGGGGCAGACGTTCCAGGCCGAACGGCCCGAGCAGATGCAGGAGCTGTTCGCCCAGGCCGTCTCCCGCCGCATCTGCGCCCCCAAGTGCGGCTGACGCCGCCCGGTGCCCCGGCGGCGGTCTTTCCCGGGGTCAGGCGGGGTGCGTGCGCAGCGCGTGGGCCAGCTGCGGGGTCAGCGCGCGCACCGAGCCGTGCCCGTGCCACCTGGTGAGGGTGCGGGCGAGCCGCGCGAGGTCGAGGCGGATGGTCGCCGAGTCGACGGCGCCGGTCTCGTCCACGACGCGCCCCGCCACCTCGCAGGCGCGGTCGACCTCGCCCGCGTTGGCGTACGCGAGCGCCAGCCGGGCCTCGTAGCGGGCCCGGGAACGGCGGGCGCCCCGCGGGATGCGGGCGGTCTCGCGTTCGAGGATCTCCGCCGCCTCGGCGGACCGTCCGAGGTCGTGGTAGCACCAGCCGGTCGCGATCGCCACCGGGTCGCTGATGTTCTTGGACCCGAGCGGGGCGGCGTGGCGCGGCTCCGAGCCGGCGGCCGGGCCGCCGGGGGAGGCCGCGCCGTCGAGCAGCGTGGTGGCGCGGTCGAGCGCCCGCCTGCACTCGTCGTAGTCTCCCGCCAGCGCGTGCCCCTGCGCTTCGCGCTGGGCGGCCAGGCCGCGGATGCGCGGCGAGATGTGCCGCCCGGCCTGGGCCTGGCCGGCGAGCGCGACCGTCTGGACGAAGTCCTCCCGGTAGAACGCGACGAGCGCGCGCCGCACGAGCGCGTAGACCTCCAGCTCCGGATCGCCGCCGGCCGACGCCATGTCGACGGCCTGCGCCGTCCACCAGAGCGCGGCCCTGTCGTCCCCGGACTCCTGGGCCATCCACCCGGTGTACTCCGCGTAGCGGGAGGCGAGCAGCAACATCTCCGAGCGGACGCCGGGCGCGGCCGAGGCGGCCATGCCGCGCAGGGCGTGGGTCTGCGCGATCAGCCCGGGCAGCACCGCGCTCGGGCTCGCCGTCTGGCCCAGCTGCCGGAACTGGTCGAACATCGACCGGAAGACCTGCAACGCGGCCTCCTGCTGCGCGGTGGCCGACCGGGCCGCCGCCGGAGCCGGCGCGGGGGCCGGGAGGCTGAGACCGATCAACGAGGCCGTGCCGGTCACCAGGACGTGCCGCCGGCTCACGGGGGAGAACCGGACGCCGCCGTCGGGGCTCAGCGTCACCGTCCACACCTGGTCGCCCGCGGCGTCGTGGTCGCCGCCGGGCTGGGCGGTCGTGGCCGGCGCGGCGGACACGGCGGACCTGGCGGACGTGGCGGACCGCCGTGGCACCAGCGCCGCCAGGCCCCCGCCCGCGTCGAGCGCCGCGTCGCACTGCAGGGCGAGATCGCTGCTCGGCGGCTTGCGGCCGGTCTCGATTTTGCTCAAATAGCCTTTGCTGTAGTACGTGCGCCTGGACAGCTCGGCGAGGGACAGGCCTTTGGTCATTCGGGCCCGCCGGAGTTCCGGTCCAAAGCTGTTGGGGTCACCGGACACCGGTTCCTCCGCACTCTCGGATCGGCTGAGGGGGATCACGGTAAGCATCGGCCTGCCCGGTGTCCAGTTTCGCTGTGGATACAACCCAATTCCCCTCCAGGATCCGGGCCGGCGCACGGCGCGTCCAGATGTTTCCCGTTTCCCAAGCGTGCGCTTGGGCTGGTCGTGGGCCCGATGATCGGAAGTTCGGACCGCGTCGTGAAAAGGATCCGGTTCGAACGGGAAACAGGAAACGTCTGGACCTCGCCGCCCTCGCCGCCGACGATTAAAGGGCATTGTTGGAGCGAAGACGGGAAATGGATGAAGACGGTATTCGGAACGGGATCACGCGTTCTCCGGACGGTCGAATGCGCGGCCCTCTTCGTGGACGTGCGGCGTTCATCGCAGATCGTGCGGTTCGTGGAAGGGCATCACGGCCCGCAGGCGGTCGCGGAACTGTTCAACGGATTTCTCGTCGGATGCATGCGGCGGCTGAAGCGGCCCTCGATCGGGGAGTGCCGTCCCAGCGGTGACGCCGTGCTCGCGACGTTCGGCGGCCGGCGCCGGGTCGGCGACTCGGTGCGGGCGGCCTTCGACGCGATCCGGTTCGTCGACGACGAGGTCAACGTCGTCTACCGCGACCTTCTGACCTGCCGGGGAGAGTGCGGCGACCCGGCCTGCCCGGGCACGATGCGGCTCGACGTGGGGGCGGGCATCGACGACGGCGTCGTCACGGTGTCGAGCCTGCCCGGACAGGGATGGCCGCACGAGGAGCTGGCGGGCCGGTGCGTGAGCTACGCCGCCAAGCTGAGCGACGCGGCGCGCGCCCCGTTCTACATCGCGATGTCGGCGCAGGTCTACCAGCGGGAGCGGCCGCCGTGCGCGGGCTCCTACGCGTGGCGGCGGCACGTCGCGACCGTCGGCTCCGAGGAACGGGCCGTCGTGGTGGCCGAGCGTACGGCCGCCGCCGAAGGAACGGATCTGTGCGTGGGACTGACCTGCGGATAGGCGAGAGGTGATCCCCGCGCCCGAGATGTCGAAGAAGCCGAACGCCGAAATTCCGAGATGTGAGGTGTCCGTGGCAGACCAATGGATCGACCCGAGCCAGTGGATCGACGCGGCCCCGTGGACGGGGGCGCATTCCGAGGAGCCCGCGCCCGGGCGGCGCGGGCGGGCGCCCTCGCCGCCGGCGGCCGGGGTGAGCCGGCGCCGGGCGCTGGTCACCGGGACGGCCTCCCTGATCGGCCTCGGCCTCCGGGGCAGGTCGCTGCCGCCGGCCGTCCGGCAGGCCGGCCCCGCCCAGGGCTTCAAGCTGATGTTCGAGCAGTTCCGCAGGCTGGGGCAGATCTCCAGCCCCAGGCTGGTGCTGCCCGGTCTCATCGCGCAGACGCGCACGCTGCGCGACCTGGGCACGTCCGCGCGGCCGGAGGCCCGCCCGGAGCTGCTGCTCATCGCCTCGCGCTACGCCGAGTACACCGGCTGGCTGGCCCAGGAGTCCGGGGACGACGAGGCCGCGGTGTGGTGGACGGCGCAGGCCGCCGACATGGCGACCGCGGGCGGCGACCCCGAGATGGCCGTGTACGCGCTCGTCCGCCAGGCGCTGGTCGCCTTCGACCGGGGCGACGCCGCCCGGACCATCGACCTGGCGCGCCGTGCACAGGCCGACCGCCGCGCCGCGCCGCGCGTCCGCGGCCTGGCCGCCCAGCGCGAGGCCCAGGGGCACGCCCTGGCGGGCGACTACGGCCGGTGCCGGCGGGCGCTCGACCGCGCCGCGGCGCTCCTGGACGGTGCGGAGCAGCGCGCCGGGTCGTCGCCGGACGTGCTGCCGCCGCTCGGGTCGCGGAACGTCGCCGACCCGGTCGCGATCGCCGCCGGGTGGTGCTACCACGACCTCGGGCGGCCGCGGGCGGCGGCCGAGATCCTCGAACGGGAGACCGCACGGATCCTGCCCGGCGCGCTCCGCGCCCGCACCCGGTACGGCACCCGCCTGGCGCTGGCGTACGCCGAGTCCGGCGAGGTCGACCGCGCGTGCGCGCTGGCGGGCCGCGTCCTGGACGAGGCGGCCGTCGTCGACTCGGCGACGATCCGCCGCGACGTCGCACGGCTCGCCCGTTCGCTCGCCCGGTGGAGCACGCACCGTCCGGTCCGGGCGCTCTCCCCGGGCTTCGCCCAGGCCCTGCGGGTGTGACCTGGGGGTTTCCCGTTTCACCGTGGTCCGGGCGGTGGTCAACGCCTACTGCGCGGCGCGGCGGCCGGGAAGGCTGAGGGTCACCTGAAGGTCATCTGAAGGGAGGCACCGATGACGGTCATCACCGATCTCGACGACATGTTCTTCACCGCGATCTCGTCGCGCGCGGACGACCTTTCGCGCGCCGACATCGACCTGCTCGCGGCCGGCGCCGTGACCGCCGTCCACGCCAGGGACTTCCTCGACGCGGGGATCCGCCGCGCGCTGATGGCGCGGATCGACGCCGGCGAGCTGGCCATGGAGAACTACGACGACCGGAGGGTGCACCCTCCCATCGCCCGGTTCGGACCGGTCGTCAACGACTACCGGGCGGCGGGCGGGATCGCGCCGGCCTACTGGGACGCCGCGGCGGACGCGCGCCGCGGCTGGGCCGCGGCGACGACCGCCGGGACCGACCCGATGCGCGCCGCCGTCGCCCGGCTCAGGCTCGCCTGGCCGGGCGTCGTGCGGCCCGCGACCGTCGGGGGACGGACGTTGTTCGCCGGTGCCGTCCGCGAGATCAACGACGGCGCCCTCGTGCACTTCGACGACGTCTCCCGCGAGCTCGGGCCGGACTTCTTCGACGACGGCCCGCCGATCGTCCAGCTGGCGTTCAACGCCTGGTTCGAGGCCCCGCCCGAAGGCGGGGAGACGACGATCTGGCGCCGGCGCTGGCGGCCCGGCGACGACGCCTGGCGGCAGCGGTACGGGTACGCGCCCGCGCTGGTCGAGGGCTGCCCGGCGCTCCGCATCGAGATCGAGGCCGGCGACGCCCTGATCTTCGACCCGCGCAACCTGCACGCGGTCGCCCCAGCGGTCGGCGGGCGCCGCGTCGCCATCGCCTTCTTCATGGCGCTCACCGGCCGCGGGGAGCTCCTCCTGTGGTCGTGACGAGGTCCCCGCCGCGCGGCGCCGGGACGTCAGCACCGCTAAACGACGTCCCGCCACTCGGCGTGGAGCTCGTCGCAGATCTCGGTGAACCGTTCGATGAACGTGCGGATCGAGTCCTCCCGCGAGGTGGCGCGGTGCAGGCAGAAGATGCTCCGCACCTCGATCGGCTCGAGGGTCATCACCTCCACCGTGTGCGGCGGGTCGCGGACCGTCGACCGCGGCATCACGGTCGCGCCCGCCTCCGCCGCCGCCAGCGCCAGGCTCACCGCGTAGCTGCGCGTCTCGAACTCCACGCGGGGTGTCAGGTCGTAGCGGAAGAACGCGCGGTCGAGCGCGGTGCGGTTGGCGTCGCCGGGCCCGCCGCAGACGAGCGGCATCTCGGCCAGCTCGGTGATCGACAGGCGGTCGCCGCGGGAGGCCCAGCCGGCGGGCACGACCGCGACCAGCGGGTCGCGCAGGAGATCGATCCGGACGAGCCCGTCCAGCTCCGGTGTCCGCGTTCCCGGGTAGGTGTGGCTGATCAGGAGGTCGAGCCGGCCGTCGCGCAGCGCGTCCAGCCCGCCCGGCGGCTCGACGTCGACGAGCGACATGCGCAACCCCGGGTGTCTCTCCCGCACCTGCCCGATCGCCGGGGCGACCAGGGCCAGCGCGCCCGAGCTGAAGCTCCCGAGCCTGATCTGCCCCGCCCCCTGCCGCGCGATGTCACGGACCTTCCGCTCCACGGCGGCGAACTGGGCCAGCACCGGTTTCACCTGCTCCACCAGGACGTTGCCCTCCTCGGTGAGCCGTACGCCCGTCCTGGTGCGGATCGCCAGCGTGACGTCCAGCTCGCGTTCCAGCTTGCTCAGCTGCTGGGACACCGCGGACGGGGTGAACCCGAGCACGTCGGCGGTGCGCGCGATGGTCCCTTCCACCGACAGGTGCACGAGGATCTGAAGCCGGCCTACATCCAACATAAGCAGATCTTAACTCCAAGTCGTAAAAATCCATTGTGAGCTGATGGATGCCCCGCAAGACTGGACGCGAGGTGGCAACCGGCGGATGTCTTCCAGAGGAGAACCGGCGATGAGCTCCACGGGAGAAGGCCGGGAGCAGGTCTGCGCGATGAACTCCAGGACCCCTCAGCCGCGCCCCGACACGGTGCGCGGCGTGCCGATGCACGGCGTCCCGGCCCAGCGCGGCCCGAGCCGTTCCGGCGGCGCGCCCCTCCTCGACGAGATCGCCGGCATGCTCGCCCTGCGCGGCTGCCGTTCCGTGCTCGACGTGGGCTGCGGCGAGGGTGACGCCCTGGCGCGCTTCGCCGGTCGCGGCCTCAGCTGCGTGGGCCTCGACCCGTCGCCCACCGCGTTGCGGCGCGCCTCCCAGCGTCTCGGCGGCCGGGCCTTCCTGCTCCGGGGCGGCCTGTCCGACCTCCGCATGTTCGGCGAGTCCACGCTCGAGGCCGTCACCTGCTTCGGCGGCGCCGGCCTGGTCGACGACGTGGAGCGCATGCTGGCCGAGTTCCAGCGCGTCCTGCGCCCCGAGGGCGTCCTCGTCCTCACGGCGCCGACGACCGCCGACCGCGACTACGGCCGCGGCATGGAGGTCGCCCGGCACACCTTCTGCTACCAGGGGACCTTCTGGCGTTTCTACGAACGGGACGAGCTCCGCCGGCTCATGGCCGACTGGCGGGTCGAGTCGGTGCGGCGCCGGTCGTGGTCCGAACCGGTCCGCGACCCCCGTCACCAGCCGCGGCGCGCCCGTGACAGCTGGGTCGTCCTCGCCTCCAACCCCTTCGACGACTGAGGAGGTGCGCTCGACGACTCGCCGCAGGCGGGAGTGCCGCGGACGCACAGGGGCCGTCCGCGAATTCCACGACCTGTCCGCTTCTGTTTTCCGGCATGCGGAAAGTGGCGTTCCCGCTCGGTGTGACCTGGGACACCATCGGTGCGAACCCAGCGCGAGTGAGGAGCGGGCCGATGTCGAGCATCCCCAGAGACCACTGGTACGTCGCCGCGTACGGGCGCGAGATCGGACAGGACCTGTTCGGCCGCACCATCTGCGGTGAGCCGATCCTGTTCTGGCGTACCGCGGCCGGCGACGTCACCGCCGTCTCCGACCGGTGCGTGCACCGGCGGTTCCCGCTGTCGGAGGCGCCGAGCAGGCTCGTCGACGACCAGGTGGTGTGCGGTTACCACGGCTTCACGTACGGGGCCGACGGAGTGTGCGTCGCGGTGCCCGGCCAGACCCGGGTGCCGCGTACCGCCCGCCTGACCAGGTACCCGGTGGTGGAGCAGGACTCCTTCGTATGGGTGTGGATCGGCGACCCGGCCAAGGCCGAGGCGAGCCGCGTCCCGCGGGCGCCCTGGCTGGACTCGCCGGGCTACACCACCGTGTCGGGCATGGAGCCGCTGAAGGCCCGCTTCGGGCTGCTGGTGGACAACCTCCTCGACCTGAGCCACGAGACGTACCTGCACGGCGGTTACATCGGGACGCCGGAGGTGGCCGCCACCCCGATCACCACCGAGGTGGACGAGGACGCCGGCATCGTCTACGTCTCGCGTCGTATGGACGACGCCGAATGCCCGCCGTTCTACGCCAAGTCCACCGGACTGAACGGCCGCATCATGCGGTGGCAGGACATCGAGTACACCCCGCCCTGCCTGTATCTGCTGCATTCGCGCATCGCGCCCGCCGGCGTCCTGCCCCGCGAGGACGGCAGCGACCCGGACGCGTTCCACGTCGAGGTCGTCTACGCCATCACGCCCGAGACCGAGCACAGCACGCACGACTTCTGGGCCGTGGCACGCGACTTCGCCCTCGACGACCAGAGCGTCTCCGACTTCCTGGCCGACAACAACCGCACCGTGGTCCTCCAGGACGTCGCCGCGCTGGACGTCCTGGAGCAGGTGATTGCGTCCGAGCCGCCCGGCTACCAGGAACTCTCGATCAACATCGACACCGGCGGGCTCGCGGCGCGGCGGATCCTGGCCAGGATGGTGGAGCGCGACGGTGCCGCGGCGGCGTCCCGGCCATGACTGCCGTGGAACGCCCGGGGCTGCTGCGCGTGGTGTGGCTGCCGGGCAGTGATCTGCTCGAGGGCACCTGCCACTGCGGCGCGGTCCACGTCGCCGAGGGGCCCATCGAGGTGTGGGAGTGGCTGCTCGGCCATCCGGTGGGCCACCACGCCGCGGGCGCGGGTGCGGATGCGGGTGCGGCCGTCTCCGCGCCCGCCCACACGCCCGTCCACGCGCTCGCGGACGGCGCCCGATGACCATGACGGAGACGTCCGGTGAACGGCGGCTCGTCGTCCACGGCCGGGAGCAGGTGGCCGACCAGGTCGTCTCCCTCGTCCTGCGGGACGCCGCCGGCGCCGACCTGCCCGCGTGGACGCCCGGCGCGCACATCGGGCTGGTCCTCGGCGACGGCCTGGTGCGGCAGTACTCGCTGTGCGGCGACCCCGCCGACCGGACGGCGTGGCGGATCGCGGTCCTGCGCGAGCCGGACGGGCGGGGCGGGTCGTCGTTCGTCCACCGGGCGCTGCACCCCGGGGCCACCGTCCTGGCGGACGGCCCCCGCAACCGGTTCCCGCTGCTGCCCGCGCCCCGCTACCTGTTCGTGGCGGGCGGCATCGGGATCACGCCGATCCTGCCCATGATCGCCGCCGCGGAGGCCGCCGGGGCGCGGTGGCGGCTGGCCTACGGCGGGCGCACCACCGCCTCGATGGCCTTCACCCGCCCGCTCCAGGCGTACGGCGACCGCGTCTCCCTCTGGCCGCAGGACCAGCGGGGCCTGCTCGACCTCGACGGCCTGCTGTCGCGGGAGCCGCCGGACACCCTGGTCTACTGCTGCGGCCCCGCGCCGCTGCTGGACGCCGTCGGGGCGCGCTGCGCCGATCGGCCCGGCGGGACCCTGCACACCGAACGGTTCACCCCCGAGGAGCCGGAGGACGCCGCCGAGGCGCGGTCGTTCGACGTCGAGCTCGCCGTCAGCGGCCGGACCCTGACCGTCCCCGCCGGCCGGACCATCGTCGAGGTCGTGGAGGAGGCCGGCGTGCAGATCCTGACCTCCTGCCGGGAGGGCACCTGCGGGACCTGCGAGACGGCCGTGCTCGCCGGTACCGTCGACCACCGCGACTCGCTGCTGACTCCCGAGGAGCGGGCCGCGAACGACACGATGTTCGTCTGCGTCTCGCGCGCGGCCTGCCCCAAGCTCGTCCTCGACCTGTGATCCCGGAGCCCGCCGATGACCCCACCCCGTGCCCTGGAGCGCACCGGCCCGGTCGTGGCACGCGCCCTCCGCCTCCTGGAGGTGTTCACCCCCGACCGGCGGTCGCTCACGCTGAGCGAGATGGCCCGGCACGCCGGCCTGCCGGTCTCGACCGTGCACCGGCTCACGGCCGACCTGGTGGCCTGGGGAGCCCTGGAACGCGACGCGCACGGCGCGTACCACATCGGCCTGCGGCTCTGGGAGATCGGCTCGCTGGCGCCGCGCGGGCTGGGCCTGCGCGAGTGCGCGCTGCCGTTCCTCGAGGACCTCTCCCAGGTGACCAGGGAGAACGTCCAGCTCGCCGTGCGCGAGGGCACCGAGCTGGTGTTCGTGGAACGTATCGCGGGCACCAGCGCGGTGCCGGTCCTGACCCGCGTCGGCGGCCGGTTCGCGCTGACCGCCACGGGCGTCGGGCTGGTGCTGCTGGCGTACGCCCCGCCCGAGGTCCAGGAGGAGGTCCTGGCCCGCCCGATCAAGCGGTACACCGACCGCACCATGATCACCTCGCGCGAGGTTCGCGCCGCGCTCGCCGACACCCGGACCCGCGGCTACGCCGTCAGCGACCGGCAGGTCACGATGGACGCGCTGTCGGTCGCCGCGCCCGTGCACGACGCCGCGGGCGAGGTCGTGGCCGCGGTCTCCCTCGTCGTCCATCACGGCGTCACGCCGGCGCACGCCATCGCGCCGCTCGTCCTCACCAGCGCGCGGGCGATCTCCCGCGCGCTGCCGCCCACTCCGCCGTCCGTAGCGCCTCCCGAGTAGTCTCCCGCATCATTTGGCGACGGAGAGTGACGTATTGGGCGCGCTGAGCGCGTTCGAGCGTTCGTGTACGGCGCCTTTGTAGGGTCCCCACAACGCAATGGCTCAACAATGCGTGGTGCGGGACATTGGTGTACCGGGTGGTAACCGAGGAGGGTGTAGATCAAGGTGCAGGCGGCGTTCCGGGGGCTGGACGTCGCCTTTGCGCATGGTCAGTTGGGAGGCTCAGCCGGTGTTCAGTCGTGTCGCCATCGTCAACCGCGGAGAGGCCGCCATGCGGCTCATCCACGCCGTCCGGGATCTGTCGGCGGAGACCGGGACGCGGATCGAGACGGTCGCGCTCTACACCGACGCCGACCGCAACGCGACCTTCGTCCGCGAGGCGGACGTCGCCTACTCGCTGGGCCCCGCCTCGGCGCGCCCGTACCTCGACCACGCCGTCCTGGAGAAGGCGCTGGTGGACACGGGGGCGGACGCCGCGTGGGTCGGCTGGGGCTTCGTCGCCGAGGACCCGGCGTTCGCCGAGCTGTGCGAGAAGATCGGCGTGACCTTCGTCGGGCCGAGCGCGGAGGCGATGCGCAGGCTCGGCGACAAGATCGGCGCCAAGCTGATCGCCGAGGAGGTCGGCGTCCCGGTCGCGCCGTGGAGCCGCGGCGAGGTCGCCACGCTCGAGGACGCGCTGCGCGCCGGCGACGAGATCGGCTACCCGCTGATGCTCAAGGCCACCGCGGGCGGCGGCGGGCGCGGCATCCGCATGGTCGCCTCGCGGGAGGACCTGACCGACGCCTACGAGCGCACCAGCCAGGAGGCGCTGCGCGCGTTCGGCTCCGGCGTGGTCTTCCTGGAGCGCCTGGTCACCGGCGCCCGGCACGTCGAGGTCCAGGTCATCGCCGACGGCGGGGGCACCGCGTGGGCGCTGGGCGTCCGCGACTGCTCGGTGCAGCGGCGCAACCAGAAGATCATCGAGGAGTCGGCCTCCCCGGTCCTGGCGCCCGAGCAGACCGCCGAGCTGAAGGCGTCGGCCGAACGGCTGGCCGTGGCCGTCGGCTACCGCGGCGCCTGCACCGTCGAGTTCCTCTACCACCCCGGCGAACGGCTGTTCGCGTTCCTCGAGGTCAACACCCGGCTCCAGGTCGAGCACCCGATCACCGAGATCACCACCGGGACCGACCTGGTCCGGCTCCAGCTGCACGTGGCGAACGGCGGGACGCTCGACGGGCCCCAGCCGGAGGAGGCCGGGCACGCCATCGAGGCCCGGCTCAACGCCGAGGACCCCGACCGCGACTTCGCGCCCGCCCCGGGCCGCATCGCGCGCCTGGTGCTGCCCGCGGGCCCCGGCGTCCGCGTCGACACGGGGGTCAGCGAGGGCGACACCATCCCCGCCGACTTCGACTCGATGATCGCGAAGATCATCGCCTACGGCCGCGACCGCGACCAGGCGCTGGGCCGGCTGCGCCGCGCGATGGCCGAGACCACGGTGATCATCGAGGGTGGCGCGACCAACAAGAGCTTCGTTCTCGACCTGCTCGACCAGCCCGAGGTGATCGACGCGACCGCCGACACCGGCTGGATCGACCGCGTGCGCGCCGAGGGCCGCCTGGTCGGCCACCGGCACTCCGCGATCGCCCTGGCCGCCGCCGCGATCGAGGCGTACCAGGACGAGGAGGAGATCAGCAGGCAGCGGCTGCTGGCCACCGCGCACGGCGGGCGCCCGCAGGCGCAGCACGACCCCGGCCGGCCGCTGGACCTCAAGCTCCGCGGCGTCGGCTACCGGGTCGGCGTGGCCCGGGTGGGCCCGAGCCACTTCCGCGTCGGCGTCTCCGGCGGCGGCGACGTCCACCCGGCGGACGTCGAGGTCGAACGTTTCGACGCGCACAGCGGCCAGATCGTGGTCAACGGCCACCGGTTCCGGCTGGTGTCGGCCACGCACGGACCGATCCACCTGGTCGAGGTGGACGGGGTCACGCACCGGATCAGCCGCGACGAGGGCGGCGTCGTGCGTTCTCCCGCGCCCGCGCTGGTGGTCGCCACGCCGGTGGCGGCCGGCGACGAGGTCGAGTCGGGCGCGCCGATCCTGGTGCTGGAGAGCATGAAGATGGAGACGGTGCTGCGCGCGCCGTTCCGCGCCCGCGTCCGCGAGTGCCCGGTGTCGGTGGGCGGCCAGGTCGAGACCGGCGCGCCGCTGATGCGGCTGGAGCCGCTGGCCGACGAGGGCGCGGAGGAGGAGGCGGCCGCCGAGACCGCCCCGGTCGAGCTGCCCGCCAAGGCGGCGGGGGAGTCGGCGGCCGAACGCGCCGAACGCGGCCTGCGCGACCTGCGCGGCCTGCTGCTCGGCTTCGACCCCGACCCGCACGACGACAAGCGCGTGTTGTCGGACTACCTGGCCGCCCGCGCCGAGCTGGGCGGACGCCCTCTCGAAGGCGAGCTGGACCTGCTCACCGTCTTCGCCGACCTGTCCGAGCTGAGCCGCAACGAGCCGGGCGGCCGGCTCGGCGTCGAGCCGGGCAGCCCGGTGCACAGCCCGCGCGAGTACTTCCACAGCTACCTGCAGAGCCTCGACGTCGAGCGGGCCGGTGTCACCGAGGCCTTCCAGACCGAGCTCACCGAGGTCCTCGCCCACTACGGCGTCGACGGCCTCGACCGCACGCCGGAGCTGGAGGCCGCGGTCTTCCGCATCTTCCTGGCCCAGCAGCGGATGGGCGACGGCGTCGCGATCGTGTCCGAGCTGCTGCGCCAGTGGTTGTCGGGCGAGCCGCCGCTCGAGTCGATCGGCGAACGTGCCGGCCTGCCCCTCGAGCATCTGGTCGAGGCGACGCAGGTGCGGTTCCCCACGGTGTCCGACCTGGCCCGCGGCGTGGTGTTCCGCTGGTTCACCCAGCCGCAGATGCGCCGCAACCGCGCCCGGGTCTACGCCGCGGTGCGCGACGAGCTGCGCCATCTCGACCAGAACCCGGACGCCCCGGACCGCGCCGAGCGGATCCAGGCCATGGTGGGCAGCTCCGAGCCGCTCGTCCGGCTGATCGGCCAGCGCATCGGCCGGACCGGACGCGACCACGCGCCGCTCCTGGAAGTGCTGACCCGCCGCTACTACGGCAGCCGCTGGCTGTCCGACGTCACCGCGCGCGACACCGCGGGCTGCCGGTTCGTCACCGCCGAGCACACCGGCCCCGGCGGCATGTCGCGCGTGGTCACGACCGCCGTCGACATCGCCGCCCTCCCCGAGGCCATCGGCGCCGTCAGCACGTTCGCCGCCGGCGTCCCCGACCGCGGGCTGGTCGCCGACCTGTACGTCAACTGGGAGGACCAGCCGGACGTCGACACGATGGTGACGCGGCTCGGCCGGCTCATCGCCGAGCGCCCGCAGCCCGCGGGCGTCCGCCGGATCACCACCACCGTCACCGGCGGCGCGATGCACCACCACTTCACCTTCCGGCCCGACGGCGAGGGCTTCGCCGAGGACCGGCTGATCCGCGGCCTGCACCCGCAGATCGCCCAGCGCCTCCAGCTGCAGCGGCTGCGCGAGTTCGACCTGACCCGGCTGCCGTCCGCGGACGAGGAGATCTACCTGTTCAAGGCCGTCGCCGCGAGCAACCCGGCCGACGAGCGGCTCATCGCGCTCGGCCAGGTCCGCGACCTGACGCCGCTGCGCGACGCCGACGGCAGGCTGCTCGCGCTGCCGGTCGCCGAGGACGTGTTCACCGCGTGCCTGGACGCGATCCGCAACATCCAGGCGCAGCGCCCGCAGAACAAGCGGTTCGACACCAACCGCATCATGCTCTACATCTGGCCGCCGACCGAGCTGACCGTCGACGAGCTCAAGGCGCTGGTCCAGCGCCTGCTGCCGACGATCACCGGCGCCGGGCTGGAGGAGGTCCAGTTCGTCGCGCGCCGGCGCACGCCCGCCGGCAAGCTGGCCGAGATCGCCGTGCGGATCACCCAGGACCCGGGCCACGGCGCGCGCCTGCACGTCGCCGGGCCCTCGACCGAGCCGGTGCGCCCGCTGGACGACTACCGCCAGAAGGTGCTGCGCGCGGCCCGGCGCGGCAACGTCTACCCCTACGAGCTCACCGGCATGCTCGCCGGTCCCGACGGCGGCTTCGCCGAGTACGACCTCGACGACCAGGGCGTCCTGGTGCCGGTCGACCGCCCGAAGGGCAGGAACACCGCCGCGATCGTGGCGGGCGTCGTCACCACGCCGACCGAACGCCACCCCGAGGGCGTCACCCGCGTGGTCCTGCTCGGCGACCCGACCAAGGCGCTCGGGGCGCTCTCCGAGCCGGAGTGCGCGCGGGTGATCGCCGCGCTCGACCTGGCCGAGCGCATGCGGGTGCCGCTCGAATGGTTCGCCCTCTCCGCCGGCGCCCGGATCTCGATGAGCTCCGGCACCGAGAACATGGACTGGGTCGCCGCCGCGCTCAAACGCATCGTCACGTTCACCCAGGCCGGCGGCGAGATCAACATCGTGGTCGCCGGGATCAACGTCGGCGCCCAGCCGTACTGGAACGCCGAGGCGACGATGCTCATGCACACCAAGGGCATCCTGGTGATGACGCCCGACTCGGCCATGGTGCTCACCGGCAAGCAGTCGCTCGACTTCTCCGGCGGCGTGTCGGCCGAGGACAACTACGGCATCGGCGGCTACGACCGCGTCATGGGCCCGAACGGCCAGGCGCAGTACTGGGCGCCCAACCTGCCCGCCGCGCGCGACGTCCTCATGTCGCACTACGACCACACCTACGTCGTGCCGGGAGAGACCGCGCCCCGCAAGGCCGTCACCAACGACCCGGTCGACCGCGACGTGTCCGATTTCCCGCACGCGATCGTCGGCAGCGACTTCACCACCGTCGGCGAGATCTTCTCCGCGGAGCACAACCCCGACCGCAAGAAGCCGTTCGACATCCGCACCGTGATGCGCGCCCTCTCCGACCAGGACCACCCCGTCCTCGAACGCTGGGCGGGCATGGCCGACGCGGAGACCTCCGCCGTCCAGGACGTGCACATCGGCGGCCGGCCGGTCTGCCTGATCGGCATCGAGTCGCGCGCCGTCCCGCGGCGCGGCTTCCCGCCCACCGACGGCCCCGACACCTACACCGCCGGGACCCTCTTCCCGCGCTCGTCCAAGAAGACCGCGCGCGCGATCAACGCCGCCTCCGGCAACCGCCCGCTCGTCGTCCTGGCGAACCTCTCCGGCTTCGACGGCTCACCCGAGTCGATGCGCAAGCTCCAGCTGGAGTACGGCGCGGAGATCGGCCGCGCGATCGTCAACTTCGAGGGCCCGATCGTCTTCTGCGTCATCTCCCGTTACCACGGCGGCGCCTTCGTCGTCTTCTCCAAGGCCCTCAACCCCAACATGACCGTCCTGGCCCTGGAGGGCTCGTTCGCCTCGGTCCTCGGCGGCGCCCCGGCGGCGGCCGTCGTCTTCTCCGGCGAGGTCAACAACCGCACCTCCACCGACCCGCGGGTGACCGAGCTGCAGTCCCTGCTCTCGGCGGCCAGCGGCGCCGAGCGCGCCGCCCTCAACGCGCGCCTCGCCGAGGTCCAGACCTCGGTCCGCGCCGAGAAGCTCGGCGAGGTCGCCACCGAGTTCGACCGCGTCCACAGCATCCAGCGAGCCGTCGAGGTCGGCTCCGTCGACGCCATCATCAGCGCCGCCGAGCTCCGCCCCCAGATCATCAAGGCCCTCGACCAGGGCGCACCCCGCTGACCACGACCCGAGACGCCGCCGCCCGCGCCCACCCGCGCGGACGGCGGCGTTCCGGGGGTCAGGCGGGTTGGAGGCCGGGGTTGGCGTTCTCGGTGACGTAGGAGGTGCGGGTGGTGATGGGGGCGCCGGGGCGGGTGACGTAGGGGAGGACGCGGAAGTCGGTGCGGAAGGTGTCGGCGTCCAGGGTGCAGCGCAGGTAGCCGCGCTGGTAGCTGGTGAACTTGATGTGCTCGTTGGCGTCCAGCAGGTTGCGGCCGCCCTGGTCCAGGTCCTCGCCGTCCATCTTGGTGGAGATGGAGGTCGCGACGAACTCGACGCCGATGGTGCGGGACGCCGGGTCGTCGAAGTCGAGCTTGAGGTCGGCGGCCATGTGGCGGTGCATGTCGCCGGTGAGGACGACCGGGTTGCGCACGCCGCGGTCGGCGATCTCGGTGAAGAGGCGGTCGCGGGCGGGCTTGTAGCCGTCCCAGAAGTCCATGACGAACGCGCGGCCGTCGCCGGGGACGGTGTCGACCTGGGTCACCGGGATCTGCTGGGGGATGACGTTCCAGGTGGCGCGGGAGCCGCCGAGGCCGTCGTACAGCCACTTCTCCTGTTCGGGGCCCAGCACGGTGCGGCCGGGCAGGAGGCGGTCGGCGCAGTCGCTCGTGCGGTCGCCGCACGCCTGGTCGGCGCGGTACTGCCGGGTGTCCAGGACGTGGAAGTCGGCGAGACGGCCGTAGGTGAGCCGGCGGTACAGGCGGGTCTGCGGGCCCTGGGGCTTGGCGGGCAGGCGCAGCGGCAGGTTCTCGTAGTAGGCCTGGGCGGCGGCGGCCTTGCGGAGGCGGAAGACCGCGGGGTCGGTGTCGGGCTCGCCGTCGGCCTTGGAGATGTCGCCCACCCAGTTGTCGTCGATCTCGTGGTCGTCCCAGACCATGACGAACGGGTGCGCCTGGTGCGCGGCGATGATGTCGGGGTCGTAGCGGTGCAGGGCGTGCCGCAGGCGGTACTGGGTGAGGTCGAACGGCTTGGCCTGGATCTCGGGCGGGACGGCGACGCCGCGGACGCCGCCGGTGGGGCTGATCTGGTTCTCGTAGATGTAGTCGCCCAGGTGGAGCACGACCGCGAGGTCCTCGTCGGCCATGTGGCGGTACGCGGTGTAGAAGCCCTCGAACCAGGCCTGGCAGGAGGCGACCGCGAAGTTCAGCCGCCGTGTCCTCGCCCAGGGCGCCGGGGCGGTGCGGGTACGGCCGACCGGGCTCAGCGTGCCCCGGACCCGGAAGCGGTAGAAGTACTCGCGGTCCGGCTGGAGGCCGTGCACCTCGACGTGCACGGAGTGGGCGAGCTCGGGGACGGCGAAGGCGTGGCCCCGGCGGACGACCTTGCGGAACCGTTCGTCGGCGGCCACCTCCCAGCCGACCTCGACCTTGCGGGCGGGCATGCCGCCGGAACCGTCCAGGGCCAGCGGTTCGGGCGCGAGCCTGGTCCACAGGACGACGCCGTCGGGCCAGGGGTCGCCCGAGGCCACCCCGAGCGCGAAGGGGTGGTCCTGGAACGAGGGAGCGGACCAGGCCGGGGCGGCGGACAGCCCCGCGGCGGCGGCGCCGATGCCGAGGGCGCCTCCGGTCACGAGCAGCTGGCGTCGTCCGATCAGGGGTTGGGGCATGTGCTCTCCAGGGGGAACGTGAGGGCCGGTGAGGTCAGGCGGACGTTCGGAGGACCACCGGGCCGAGCAGCCCGGACGTCCGCTGCCCGGGGAAGACGAAGTGGGTGGGGCTCGTCTCGTCGAGGTAGGGGGCGAGGGTGCCGTAGACGACGATCTCGATCTCGTTGCGGCCGGCGCGCAGCGCCGGGCCGAGGTCGAAGGTGTACGGGGCGCAGATCCGGACGCCCGAGGGGCGCCCGTTGACCGTCACCTCGGCGGTGCCGCGGACGCGGCCGAGGTCGAGCTCGGCCCGCCCGGGGACGGTCTCCAGGGGCAGGACCTGCCGGTAGCGGACGCCGCCGCTGTATCCGGCGAGCCCGGCGTCCTCCCAGTCGCCGAGCTCGATCGTCCCGGGCCCGACGGTGAACGTGACCGGACCGGCCAGCGCCGCGCCCTCCCGGTGCTCCGGCGGCGACAGCAGGCGCACCTCCGCGGTCCTGGCGGGCCGGTGGTCGCCGGGGAGCGTGACGTCGACGACGCCGTCGCGGTCGGGGGCCGTGAGCCGGACGCCGTCGAGGAGGAGGCCGGTGACCTCGCCGCGTGCGGTGAACCGCATCCGGGACGCGCCGGGCGGCACCTCGAACCGCAGCCGCTCGCCGCCGGGCCCCGCGTCCGGGACGGCGAACGACGCGGGCAGCACGGTGCCGTCGGCTGCGTCTTCGATCCAGGCGTCGTCCTCGATCCAGTGCGCGCCGGGCAGCGGGTGCGGGCGCCGTCGCAGGTGGAGGGCGGCGGGGTCGCCGTGCTGGGCGCGCCTGGGCACGACCGGCACCGGCGCGTCGTCGCGGGTGGCGTGCCAGCCGCCGTCCGAGACCAGCGGCCCGTCCACCAGGACGGCCGCCGGGCTCTCGTTCTCGGTGAGGACGAGGGTCAGCCGGGTGCCGGGCGCGCCGGCCAGGTCGTAGCGGCCGACGCGCGGCGCCTCCTGCTCGGCGTACGGGTCGAAGCCGCCCTGGCGTCCGATCTCCACGCCGTCGACCAGGATCCGGCACGGCGACGCCGACGCCACCTGGAGCAGGGAGGGCCCGCCGCGCGGCAGGTCGGCGCTGAACGACACCCGCGCGCCGGGACGCGCCGGGCCCGAGACGGTGATCCACTCGGGCCGGGCGCAGCGGGCCGGGTCGGTCACGACGGACAGGTGGCCGCGCAGCCGTACGTTCTCGTCCGGCACCAGGCGCAGTTCGAGGTCGTGGTCGCCCGGCGGCAGCGGCGCCCTCGTCGCGGCCAGGTGACCCCGGTCGTCGAGGGGCGCCTCGGTCCCGTCGACCAGCAGCGTCTTGGCGGCGGCGGCGCCGACCACGGCGAAGCCGCCCCCGGCGGGAACGGTCACGCGGGTGCGCAGCACCACCCGGCTCCCGGCGGCGACGTCGCCGAAGTCGAGGAACTCCTCGGGGACGTGCCCCTTGGGGCCCAGCGCCGCCCGGTGGATCGGGTCCTTGCGGATGCCCCGGGTGTCGGAGTAGACCACGGGGCGCCACCGATCGTCGCCCGCGCCGGACCAGAGCCCGTGCGGCCCGAAGGTCGCGTGGACGGGCGTCCAGTCCCCGGCGAGGTCGTCGTCCTCGGCCTGGTGCCAGAGCCGCCAGCGTTCCAGGGACGGCATGTCCCCGGCCGGGCGGGCGAAGTCGCCCCAGCCGTTGTCGAGGGTCGGCACCAGCTCCATGTCCCAGGTCGAGCCCAGGTCGACCTCGTTCACCAGGGGCGCCGGCGAGGCCGCCTCCGCGTCCTGCCCGGCGGCCGCGGCGCCGGGGAACACCAGGAGCGCCGCGGGGCCGTCGTCGAACGGCACCACCACCTCGGCCGACGCCCGTTCGCCGTCTCCCGAGGCGACGACCGGCAACGTCCGGGGCCGCCCGCCGAACGGGCTGACCAGGTACGCCGGGCCGGCGCCGACGCCGTGCACCCGGACCCGCATGTCGCGGTGGTACCGGCCGGGGTCGAAGTCGTAGGTCACGTCCAGCCAGCCGAGGTCGGCGCCGCGCTCGTCCGGGCGGCCCACCGACACGCGGCTGGCCATCGACTCGCTCGCGGTCAGGAACACCACCGTCGCGCCCTCGACCTCGCGGACCAGCGCGGGCACCGGCGCCTCGACCCGCCGCGAGCCCGCCAGCAGGGGGCCGAGCGAGGAGGCGTCCGGCACGGTCTCCACCAGGGCCGCCAGCCGCGCGACCACCGCGTCCGCCTCGCCGGCGTCCTCCGCGCCGACGCCGTGCCGGGGCGGCGGGCCGACGGCGATCACGCGCCCGCCCCGCTCGGCCAGCGCGACCAGCCGCCGGGCGGTCTCCGCCTCCAGGACGGTGCAGGCGGGCAGCAGGACCGTCCCGTACGACTCGCCCGCGACGTCCAGCCGGCCCTCGGCCACGGTGGCCCGCTGGACCGAGTCGTCGTCGATGACGTCGGCGTCGACGCCGAGCCGGTCGAGCGCGCCGGGCTTCATCTCGAACCAGGCCATGTCGCCCACCAGCGCCCGGTAGGTGTCCTGGGCCAGCGCGGCCGGCGGGGCGGCGCCGTCGAGCCGGGTGCCGGCCTGCGCGGTCGCGGTCGGGAACAGCACGGCCACGTCGCAGACGTGCCGGCCCAGCGACAGCGCGGCGCACAGCCGGGTGACCGCGTCGGCGAAGACCCGGTGGTGCGGCCAGTAGGGCTGCCGCCAGTCGGTGGACGGCGGCGCCCACTCCCACCAGCCGGCCTTGGTCGTGTAGTAGGCGGCGTGCGGGTTGTAGAGGGTCGCCCCGGCGCGCAGCCATGGCAGCAGCCAGTCGAACGTCTCCTCCAGCGTGCCGCCCCACCCGCTGGAGTGGAACGCCTCGATCCACACGCGGTCCCTGCCGTAGAGGTGGGCCAGGGAGGAGTGCACGCGCGCGTCGCCGTGGTGGTCCGAGCCGGGCGCGCCGAACCAGCGGTGCGTGCGGGCGTAGTCGGCGTAGAGCCGCACTCCGTCCACGGGACGCCCGGCGCGGGCCGGGTCCTGCTGGTCGCAGCCGTGCAGCAGCCCGTGCCGGGCGTGCCAGTCCGCCAGCGGCCGGAAGAACGCCTCCTCGGCCAGCTCGGCGCGGGTCAGATGGTAGTCGCGCCGGATCCGGTACGCCTCGTCGCCGTCCTTCCACAGGTACGGGAGGGCGGGCGTCAGGTCGTAGCCGCGCCGGGCGGCGAACTCCCCGGCGAACCCCTCCGTCCAGGTCGGCAGCGCGGGCAGCTCGTCCTGGAACGAACCGACGATCACGTTGCCGAGGCGGTGCCCCAGCCGCCGCTCGAACTCCCCGTGCACGCGGTCGATCAGCTCCGCGCAGGCCTCCGCCGACAGGTAGTCGAACCCGCGCGCCGTGGTCCGGCCGTCGCGCTCCAGCCACTGCCCGGCGAACGCGGGGACGTCGCGCACCAGCCGTGCCTGGAGGTCGGCTCCCGAGAAGCCGAGCTGGTCGTAGAACCAGAGCGACACCCCGAGCCGGTCGGCGTCCTCGCACACCCCGTCGAGCAGCTCCCACCACGCGTCGGTGAAGAAGGCGGGCTCGTCGGCGTCGGAGCCGAACATCGGCCCGGACGGCGCCAGGTTGAGGATCACCAGGTTGTGGACGCCGCCCGCGGTGAACCGTTCGAGCTGGTCGCGCAGGCGCCGCCGGTCCAGCCGTTCGCCGCTCCACCACCAGATGGGCGCGGGGGAGTAGGCGCGCGGCGGCGTGTCCAGGACCTCGCGCAGCAGGCCGGGGATCATCCCTTCAGTCCGCTCGCGAAGCCCTTGATCACGTACCGCTGCAACACCAGGAACACGGCGAGGATCGGCAGCGCGGCCAGCACCAGCCCGGCGAACACCAGCCCGTTGTCGGAGACGTACTGGCCGACGAACGCGAAGATCCGCACCGGGACCGTCTCGCGGGTGGAACCGCCCAGGTAGAGCAGGGGCGTGAAGAAGTCGTTCCAGATGAACACCGCGTTGAGGATCAGCACGGTGCCGGTGATGGGCCGCAGCAGCGGGAAGACGACCCGGGTGAACGCCTGGAAGTGCCCCGCGCCGTCGATCAGCGCGGCGTTGGCGTAGTCGGCGGGCAGCGCCCGGATGAACCCGGTGTAGAGGAAGATCGTGAAGGGCAGCTGGATCCCCGTGTAGAAGATGATCATGCCCTGCATGGTGCCGAGCAGCCCCGCGTCGTCGACCAGCTTGAAGAGCGGGATCATCCCGAGCTGGAACGGCAGCACGATGCCCAGCAGGAACAGCACGTACAGCCCGTAGCCCAGCCGCGAGGCGCGGCGGGACAGGAAGTAGGCGGCGAACGAGCCGATCGCGATCAGCGCCAGCAGGCTGCCGATCGTGATCACCGTGCTGTTGAACAGCGCCGGGCCGAGCTCGGCGCGCGTCCAGGCGTTGCCGAAGTTGTCGAACGTCGGGCTCGTCGGCGGCGCCAGCGGCGACTCGGCGACCGAGCGCTGGTCCTTGAGCGACAGCGTGACCAGCGCGTACACGGGGAACAGAAAGGCGAGCGCGACGGCGATCATCACCAGTTCCAGCGCGAACGTGCGCAGTCCGTACCTGATGTTCACGCGACCTCCCGTCCACGCAGGTAATGGATCTGCACCATCGACACCGCGGCCACGAACAGCGCCAGGACGAGGGCGATCGCGGTGCTGTAGCCGTAGTTGCCGAAGACGAACGCCTGCTTGTAGAGCACGGTCGACAACGTCTCGCTGGCGTGCCCGGGGCCGCCGTTGGTGGCGGCGTAGACCTGGTCGAACAGCTTGAGGCCGCCGATGGTCGACAACATCAGGTTGATGGTGACCGCGGGCGCGAGCAGCGGCCACGTCACGTGCCGGAACCGCTGGAAGCGGCTCGCGCCGTCGATCATCGCGGCCTCGTGCAGGTCGGCGGGCACGCCCTCCAGCCCGGCCAGGAAGATCACCATGGAGTAGCCGGCGAACTGCCAGATCACCATGCCGGCGATCGACCAGATCGCCAGCTCCGGGTTCCCCAGCCAGTCCTGGCGCAGCCCGCCCAGGCCCACCGCGCCGAGGATGCCGTTGAGCCCGGCGTCCGGCGCGGGGTTGTAGATGTACTTCCAGAGGAACGCCACCATCACCGGGCTGACCACGGCCGGGGCGAAGAAGACGACCCGCAGCACCGTCCGCGACTTGATCTTGGCGTGCACGCCCAGGGCGAGCAGCAGCCCGACCGCGTTCTGCACGATCACGATCGCCACGGTCAGCAGCAGCGTGTTGACCAGGGAGCCGCGCGCCGCCTCGTCGCCGAACAGCTTGCCGAAGTTGGCGAACCCGTTGAAGTTCCGTTCGCCCAGGCCGTTCCAGTCGGTGAAGGCGTACACGATGCCGCTGAGGCTCGGGTACAGCACCACCAGGGCGTAGACGGCCAGGGCGGGGGCGGCGAACCACCACGGCGGAGACAGGAAGCGGGCTCCCCGCCGCCGCCGGGGGGTGCCCCGGCCCCGGCGGGCGGGGGCACCCGGCGGGGCGGCCCCCTTCGCCGGGGCGGGACGGGTGGTGGAGGTCACGGTCACTTCTTCCGGTAGGTCTCGTCCAGCTTGGCCAGCCCCTTGGGGATGGTCGTCCGGCCGCCCAGCAGTTCCTGCACCACGGCGAAGTGGGCCGGCTGGACCTCGGCGTTCGGCCAGCCCTGGTCCATGAACGGCACGGCCTTGTTGCCGTCGATGAACGGCAGGAACGAGTTCAGCACCGGGTCGATCTTGGAGCTGGAGTCACGGCTGATCGGCACGCAGGCGACGGCCTCGGCCCAGGCGTTCATGTTCTTCTGCTCGCCGAGGAACTCGATGAACGCCTTGGCCTGGTCGGCGTTCTTGCCGCGCGCGCTCACGCCGAGGCCGACGACCACGCCCGCCGGGATCCAGACCTGGGCCGCGTCGTCGGCGCCGGGCACCGGGAACATGTCCAGGTCGGCGGCGTCGGGGGCGGCCTTGCGGAAGTCGGGCAGCACCGCCGACACCTGGATCGCCATCGCGGCCTTGCCGGTGGCGACCATCGAGGTCTGCTGCTCGAAGGTGGTGCCGTTGGGGTTGTCGTTGAAGTACCCGCGCTTCTGCAGCTCCAGGTACATCTCCAGCGCCTCGGTCCAGCCCGAGTTCGCGAAGGTGGCGGTGCCCGCCCTCATCTGCTCGTCGAACTTGGGGTTCTTGGCGTACACGGTGGACGGGACGAGCGCGTAGGTGATCAGCTGGGTGACCCACTGGGTCTGGGCGCCCAGCGCGATCGGCACCTTGCCCTTCTTCTTGATCTTCTCGCAGACGTCCAGGAACTCGCTCCAGGTCTTGGGCGGCTCGACGCCCGCCTCCTGGAAGACCTTCTTGTTGTAGATGGCGCCGATGACGCTGGACCCGGCCGAGTAGAGGAACGTCTTGCCGTCCGGCCCGAACGCGGGCTTCAGTCCCGCCGGGACGCGCTTGGCCCAGGCCTGGTCGCTCAGGTCGGCCAGCAGCCCGGCCTTCTGGATCTGGCCCATGCTCATCGCCGAGCCGTCGCCGGGGAACACCACGTGGACGTCGGGGGCGTTGCCCGCGCCGAGCTGGGTGCGCACCGAGGTCTGCACCTGGTCGGTGGGGGCGAACGAGGCGTTGAACGTGCTCTTGGTGTACTGCTTGAGCAGCAGCTCCAGCGGCTTCTGCTGGTCGGCGACGGCGACCAGGCGCAGCGTGCCGCCCCCGCCGCCCCCGCCGCTCGCGCCGCCTCCGCCGGACGTCCCGCCACAGGCCGCCAGCGCGCCCATGGCGGCGACGCCTCCGGTCAGCCCGAGGAATCCGCGGCGGCTGAGCGCCGGCGTCCCGAACGACGATGTCATGAGTCCTCCTCGAAACCGCGGCACTGCGCCGCGATGGTGTTCGCGGCCCTCCGGGAGGGCCGCCACGAGCACCGCGGCCTGGGGCCGCGGATGCCGTCCTAGGGAACGGCGGGGGGCGGGCCGCCGGCGGCGGCGAGCCGCGGGTCGCCGGCGGTGATGTCGTCCGCGGTGAAGTGGTAGTCGCCCGAGGTCACCCGGCACAGGAGCGTTCCAGGCCCGGTGCCGGCGACCTGGACCCCGGCGGCGTCGGCCACCGGGACGCCGCTCTCGCGCACACCACCGGGATCGCCGGTGGGCACGTGCACGACCGCGGCCGATCCCGGCGGCACGCTCAGCTCCAGCGCGAGCACGCCGTCCGCCCGGGTCCACGCCGCCCGGACGGTGCCGCGCACCGACTCGTACGAGGCGCGCGCCCAGGTCAGGTCGCCGGGCCTCGGCCGGATGAGCAGCTCGCGGTAGCCGGTGGAACCGGGCGTCTGGGCGAGGCCGGCGACGCCCTCGTAGAGCCATTCGCCGATCGAGCCCAGCGCGTAGTGGTTGAACGAGTTCATCGCCGCGGCCTGGAAGCCGCGCTCGGCGGTGTAGCCGTCCCAGCGTTCCCAGATCGTGGTCGCGCCGTGCCGCAACGGGAACAGCCAGGACGGCGGATCGGTCCGGCGCAGCAGGGCGTGCGCCAGATCGGGCCGTCCGTGGGCGGACAGGACCGGGGCGACCAGGCTGACGCCGAGGAACCCGGTGGTGACGCCGGGGCCCGCCGCCTCGACCAGCTCGGCCAGGCGTTCGGCCGCGCGCGGCGCCAGGTCGTCGGGCAGCAGGTCGAACGCCAGGGCCAGCAGGTACGCGGTCTGCGTGTCGCCGGCGACGACGCCGTCGGGCGTGACGAAGCGGTCCGCGAAGGTCTTGCGGATGTGCCCGGCGAGGGTGCCGTACCGCCGCGCCGTCTCCGTCCTGCCCAGCACCTCGGCGGCGCGCGCGGTGAGGTCGGTGCTGCGCGCGAAGTACGCGGTGGCCACGACCTCGCGCGGCGTGGGCGCGGGGGCCAGCCAGTCGGCGAAGTGGGGGCCGACGCGGTGCCGCCACACCAGGTCGGGGTTGTGCCGGTGGACGTGGTCGACCCAGGCGCACATGGCGTCGAGGTTGCGCTCCAGGAACCGCTCGTCCCCGTACACCCGGTAGAGATGCCAGGGCACCAGGACGCCGGCGTCGCCCCAGCCGGGCGCGCCCTCGTCGGCGACGCCCGCCAGCCGTGGCGCGACGTTGGTGAAGCAGCCGTCGGGGGACTGGGCCCCGCGCACCTCGCGCAGCCAGCCCTCGAAGAACGCGGCGACGTCGGCGTTCAGGCAGGCGGTCGGCAGGAACACCTGCGCGTCGGCCAGCCAGCCCAGCCGCTCGTCGCGCTGGGGGCAGTCGGTGGGGACGCTGACGAAGTTGGAGCGCTGCCCCCAGCCGATGGCCTGGTGGAGGCGCTCGACGTCGGGGTCGGAACAGGCGAAGCCGCCCGCCCAGGGGGTGTCGTTGTGCAGGACGACGCCGGTGATGTCGGCGAGCGACAGCGCGGGCAGGCCGGTGACCTCGGCGTAGCGGAAGCCGTGGTAGGTGAAGCGCGGCTCGAAGACGGTCTCGGCCCCGGCGCCCGCGATGAGCACGTCCGTCGCGTCGGCGGTGCGCAGGTTGTCGGTGTAGAGCGCGCCGTCGTCGTCCAGGGCCTC
Organism: Spirillospora sp. NPDC047279; assembly: GCF_040643285.1. NCBI lineage: Bacteria > Bacillati > Actinomycetota > Actinomycetes > Streptosporangiales > Thermomonosporaceae > Spirillospora > Spirillospora sp. NPDC047279. Next base: position 8,298 of record NZ_JBEYUA010000005.1, on the reverse strand, counting down.
GCCGTGCCGGATCGTCACGCGGTGGCCCGGTGTGAGGCCGCGAGCGGCGAGGCGGACCCGGCCGGCGAAGTTCTGCCCGAAGTCGACCAGGTGGCGGTCGGCGCCGAGGCGGGTGACGGTACGGGCGGCCAGCTCCTGGACGGCGCGCACCGGCGGCGCCACGGAGGCGGTGAGCAGGTCGTGGTCGGTGCCGGTGACCTGGGCGGGACGCCATCCGTCCGTTTCGGGGAACCCCGGGGCGTCCCAGCCGTGCGTCTCGAGCCGCAGGTCGTGGCATTCGCCCATCAGCAGGTCGGCGTAGCGGACGGGGGAGCGGCGGGTGCGCCACGTCCCGTCCGTGGCGACGACCTCGCGGTCGCCGTTCGCGTGCTCGACGTGCAGCTCGGCCAGCAACTCCGGGAACGCTCCATAGTGCGCGCCGGCACGGCGCGGGTCGAAGCCGACGAAGCCGCTCCACCAGCCGTCGGCCAGGGTCGCGGCCAGCACGTTCTCGCCGGAGCCGACGAGCGCGGTCACGTCGTAGGCCTGGTAGTCGATCCGGTCGCGGTAGTCGGTCCAGCCCGGGGCGAGCTCCGCGTCGCCGACGCGGTGCCCGTTCAGCCGCATCTCGTAGAGGCCGCGGGCGGTGACGTAGAGGCGGGCGCGCACGGGGGCGCCGGGGGTCTCGAACGTGCGCCGCAGCCGGACGGCGTGCTGGAGGCCGTGGTCGGTGAGGGCGAGCTCGCCCTCCTCCGGCGCGTCCACCACGTCGAGGTCGTTGACGTCGTGCGCGATCCATGACGCCCGCCAGGCGGCGGGGGAGAGCTGCCCGGTCTCGAACCACGAGGCGGCCTCACCGGTCGCGCCGTCCCCGGCGGTGACGGCGACCTCCCAGTGGTAACGCGTGCGGGCGGCCAGCACCGGGCCGGCGTAGCGGGCGGACACCGCGGCCGGGTCGTTCACCTCGCCGCTGTCCCAGACCTGCTCGCCTGCCTCGGTGCGCACCCGTACCCGGTAACGGGCGGGCGCGTCGCCCCGGCGCCCGGACGCGAGCCGCCACGACAACAGCGGAGCCGTCTCGTCCACGCCCAGCGGCTCGGCCAGGTGCTCACAGCGCAGCCCGTAGGGCGTCAGCGCCGTGGTGGGGTGGCCGGTCATGAGCCGCTCCGATCGCTGCATCAATTAACTGTGAATTAACACTCTGAAGTGTGAGTTGGAGCGTAGAGATACCGGTGTTGGGTGTCAAGATGTCAGATACATCACGTTACGAACGTGCGGAGAACGTGGACCATTCGGCCGTGGGGACGTGTGCGGCGAGATCCGATCCGGTCACGTTCTGGCACGTCATTAACGTTCACGGAGCCTGGCGAGGGCTGGTCGCGGCGTGGCGCCGACGGCCGGACGCGCGGCGCTGACGGACCCGGTCGGCGATAGTTAACAGTGCGATAAGAACAAGATCGAGCGTTATGAACGCGGACGAGACGGTCGAGGTGACCGCGGTGACCGAGGCGGTGCCTCAGGTGACGGCGACCTCGTAGGCGACCTTGTGCTCGTCCAGCTCGCGCAGCGCCTCGGCGCCGGCGCCGTCGTCGACGATGACGCGGTCGAACACCGACAGCGGCGCGACCCTGTGCAGCGCGACCCGGCCGAGCTTGGAGTGGTCGACCAGCAGCACGTTGCGCGCGGCGGCCTCGAGCATGGCCCGCTTGACCGACACGATGTGCTGCTCCTGGTGGTAGGCGAACCCGCCGGAGACGGCGGACGTCGACACGAAGCACAAATCGACCTGGAGCGCGGCGATGGCGTCCACGCACGAGACCCCCAGGAAGGAGTCGTGCAGCGAGTCGTACTCCCCGCCCAGCGACATCAGCCGGATGCCGGGCTCGCGGGCCAGGAGGTTGGTGGTCTCCAGGAAGTTGGTGATGACCGTCAGCGGGGTGACCTCGCCGAGCCTGCGGGCCAGCGCCAGGGTGGTGGTGGAGTCGTCGAGCATGACCGCCATGCCGGGCTCCACCAGGCGGGCCGCCTTCTCGGCGATGGCGTCCTTGGCCGGCTGCATGGACTTCTTGCGGTACGCGACGTTGCTCTCGAACACCCCGGACGGCTGCGCGGTGACCCCGCCCCGGTACTTGCGGACGATGCCCTGCCGTTCGAGCTCGTCCAGGTCGCGGTGGATCGTCATGAGGCTCACGCCGAACCGCTCGGCCAGCTCGCCCGCGGTGACCGACCCCACCGAGAGGACGTGGTCGGTGATGGCCTGCCGGCGCACGTCGGGCCCGCGCCGGCCGCCGATGTCCTTGGTCATGCTGCGATCCTCTCGTGGCGGGGCCGTTGTAAGTTAACACAGCCGGTTGATAGCGCCGGTCATCGCGGTCCGGGCGGATCTGCGGGGTCGTGCGCGCCGATCGAGCGCCCGAACGCTCCGCCGTCGAAAGGGATCTTGACGGCGTTCCGAGCCAGCCTTACGCTCAACTTCACATTTTAGAAGTTATGTTCACACATTCCCCCGTGTCTTCGTGACCCGCCCGGCGCCCCCTCGGGCGCCCCGGCCAGCTTCGTCACTCAGGAAAGGCCGTCCAGGCCCACCCCCCGCCTGAAGGGAAGTCAGATGTCCTCGAACGACCACGCGGTGTCCAGACGCAGGTTCATCGGTGCCGGCGGCGCCGGCGCGGCCGCGGTCATGCTGGGCACCGGGGCCCTGGGGGCATCGGCCGCCCACGCCTACACGCTGCGCAAGGCGGGCCTGTTCACGCTCGGCATCGCCTCCGGCGACCCCTCGCCCGGCGGCTTCGTGCTGTGGACGCGGCTGGCGCCCGAGCCGTTCGCGGCCGACGGCAAGGGCGGGATGCCCGACCGCCGCGTCCGGGTCGAGTACGAGGTCGCGCGCGACGAACGGTTCCGCCACGTCGTCCAGCGCGGAGCGGCGGTGGCGACGCCCGAGCTCGGCCACTCGGTCCACCCCGAGATCTCCGGGCTCCAGCCGGACCGCGAGTACCACTACCGGTTCCGCGCCGCCGGAGAGATCTCCCCGGCGGGCCGCACCCGCACGATGCCCGCCGCGTCCTCGCAGCCGCGCCGGCTGAACTTCGCGGTCGCGTCCTGCCAGGCCTGGCAGGACGGCTTCTTCACCGCCTACGACCACATCGCCGCCGAGGACCTCGACCTGGTCGTCCACCTCGGCGACTACATCTACGAGTACGAGATCCCGGTCAACAACCGTCGCGGCGTGCCCGTCCCGGGCCCGCAGTTCACCACCGAGACGTTCGACCTGGCCCGCTACCGGCTGCAGTACTCCCTCTACAAGGCCGAGGCGCCCCTGCAGAAGGCGCACGCCGCGTTCCCGTTCATCCACACCCTCGACGACCACGAGGTGGTGAACGACTGGGCCGACGACACCGTCATCATGGGCCGCCACCCGAACCCGGACCCGGCCGAGTTCGCGCGGCGCAAGGCGGCGGCGTTCCAGGCGTTCTACGAGAACCTGCCGCTGCGCCGGTCCCAGCTGCCCTCCGGTCCCGACATCCGGCTGCACCGCAGGATCTCCTACGGGCGCCTCGCCGACTTCACGATGCTGGACACCCGCGGCCACCGTGACATCCAGGCCTGCTCGTACGGCAACGGCACCGGCCGCACCAAGGACTGCGACGAACGGTTCGACGCCTCCCGCACCGTTCTGGGCGACCAGCAGCGGGAATGGCTGCTGGAGGGCTTCCGGACCTCGCGCGCCCGCTGGCACGTCCTGGGCAACCAGATGCCGATGGCCGAGACCGACTGGGACCCGGGGCCGGGCAAGGACGTCTGGGTCGACCCGTGGGACGGGTACGCCGCCGAGCGCAACGGCGTCCTGGCCGCCGCCCACGACGCCGGCGTGCGCAACCTGGTGGTGGTCAGCGGCGACCGGCACCAGAACTACGCCGTCGACCTCAAGCGCGACTACGACGACGCCGACTCGCCCACCGTGGGCAGCGAGTTCGTCGGCACGTCGGTCACCAGCGGCGGCGACGGGACCGACGTCGACGACCTCGGCCGCACGTTCCTGTCGGCCAACGCGCACATGAAGTTCTTCAACGCCCAGCGCGGCTACCTGCGGGTCAACGTCGACCGGGAACGGTGGCGCACCGACTTCCGGGTGCTGCCGTACGTGCAGAAGCCCGGATCCCCGGTCACCACCCGCGCCAGCTTCGTGGTCGAGGACCGCAAGCCCGGCGTCCAGCAGGCCTAGGGCGCCACCGCCCCGCCGCCCGCATCCCGCACCCCGCCGTCCCACCTGCCGTCCCACCTGCCGTCCCACCCTGCCGTCCCACCCTGCCGTCCCACCCGCATCCGAGGAGGACACCGTGACCGTCCCTGCCGAACTCCCGCTCGACCGCGTCGCAGCGCCGCGCGTCAAGGTCGGCCTCGTCGCCGGCGGCCTGGGCGCGTACTGGCCGCAGTTCCCCGACCTGCTGCCCCAGCTCCGCCGGTCCGCCGAGCGGGTGTCGGAACGGATGCGGGAGCTGGGCGCCGACGTGGTCGACGTCGGCTTCATCTCCGACGCCCAGGAGGGCGCGGTGGCGGCGGAGAGACTGCGGGCGGCGGGCTGCGACCTCATCGTCGGGTTCCTCACCACCTACATGACCGCGACGATGCTGGTCCCGGTCGCGCAGCGCAGCGGCGCACCGGTGTTGCTGATCAACCTCCAGCCGACGGAGTCGATGGACCACGCGTCCTTCGACACCGGGCAGTGGCTCGCCTACTGCGGCGCCTGCCCGCTGCCGGAGATGGCGAACGCGTTCGAGCGGTGCGGCGTCCCGTTCCGCTCGGTCAGCGGCTACCTGGAGGACGAGCGGGCCTGGACGAGGATCGGCCGCTGGGTCCGCGCCGCCGGGGTGCGGGCCGCGCTGCGCCACGGCAGGCATGGCCTGATGGGGCACCTCTACCCGGGGATGCTGGACGTCTCCACCGACCTGACGCTGGTCAGCGCCAACTTCGGCGGCCATGTCGAGGTCCTGGAGTTCGACGACCTGCGGGTCCGGGTGGAGAAGGTCACCGACGCCGAGGTCCGGGCCAGGAAGGACCACGCGGCGGAGATCTTCGAGCTGGCCGACTCGGTGAAGGACGACGACCTCACCTGGGCGGCCCGGGTCTCGGCCGGGCTGGACCGCCTGGTCGAGGACTTCGAGCTGGACAGCCTCGCGTACTACCACCGCGGGCTGGACGGCGAGACGCACGAGCGGCTGGGCGCCGGGATGATCCTCGGCGCCTCGCTGCTCACCGCGCGGGGCATCCCGGCGGCGGGGGAGTACGAGCTGCGCACCTCGCTGGCGATGCTCATCGCCGACCGGCTCGGCGCGGGCGGCTCGTTCACCGAGCTCCAGGCACTGGACTTCCACCGCGGCCACGTCGAGATGGGGCACGACGGGCCGGCGCACCTCGCCATCTCGGCCCGCCGCCCCCTCCTGCGCGGCCTGGGCGTCTACCACGGCAAACGCGGCTACGGCGTCTCGGTGGAGTTCGACGTCAAGCACGGTCCCGTCACCGCGTTCGGCATCATCCAGCGCCGCGACGGTCGCTACGCGCTCGTCGCCTCCGAAGGCGAGGTCGTCGACGGCCCGCTGCTCCAGATCGGCAACACCACGTCCCGGGTCGACTTCGGCTGCGACCCGGGCGAATGGACCGACGCCTGGAGCGCCACCGGGATCTCCCACCACTGGGCCCTCGGCACCGGCCACCGGATCGCCGACCTGCGCGCCCTGGCAGACCTGATGGGGATCGACCTCGTCGAGGTCCGCCCCTGAGCGGTTGTTGTTGACCAGCACGTCGAGGCGGCCGATGCCCTTGTTCGCGCCGGTGATCAGTGCCACGTGCTGGTGATCGGTGTGTGTGTTCATGCCCGCGAGACGCCGCCGGCCCGGGCCCTGTGGCGGCACGGCCGCGTGACGTGCGCCGCCGCCGGTCCCCGGCGCCGGGCGAGACGCGGGGGACCGGCGGACGCGGTCAGCGCAGGAAGGCGGCGGCCACTCCCGCGTCGACCGGGACGTGCAGCCCGGTCGTGTGGGTCAGGTCCCCGCCGGTGAGCGCGAAGACGGCGGCGGCGACGTGCTCGGGCAGGACCTCGCGCTTCAGCAGGGTGCGCTGGGCGTAGAACTCGCCGAGCTTCTCCTCCTCGACGCCGTAGACGGCGGCGCGGTCGGCGCCCCAGCCGGAGGCGAAGATGCCCGAGCCGCGCACGACGCCGTCGGGGTTGATGCCGTTGACGCGGATGCCGTGCCCGCCCAGCTCGGCGGCCAGGAGCCGCACCTGGTGGGCCTGGTCGGCCTTGGCGGCGCCGTAGGCGACGTTGTTGGGCCCGGCGAAGACCGCGTTCTTGGACGAGATGTAGACGATGTCGCCGCCCATGCCCTGCCCGGTCATGACGCGGGCGGCCTCGCGGGAGACCAGGAACGAGCCGCGCGCCATCACGTCGTGCTGAAGGTCCCAGTCGGCGACGCTGGTGTCCAGGAGCGGCTTGGAGAGCGACAGGCCGGCGTTGTTGACGACCAGGTCGACGCCGCCGAACGCGAGGACGGCCGCGGCCAGCCCCGCGCGCACGTCGTCCTCGCTGGTCACGTCGGCGGCCACGGCGACCGCCACGTCGGCGGGCCGCAGCGCGCTCGCGCCGAGCTCGGCGGCGACCTTCTCCGCCGCGGTGTGGTCCCGGTCGGCGACGACGACGCAGGCGCCCTCGGCCGCCAGCCGCCGGGCGGTGGCCGCGCCGATGCCGGAGCCGCCGCCGGTCACGAACGCCACCCGGGTCGCCAGCGGCTTGGGCTTCGGCATGCGCTGGAGCTTGGCCTCCTCCAGCGACCAGTACTCGATGCGGAACTTCTCGGCCTCCTCGATCGGCTCGTAGCGGGAGACCGACTCGGCGCCGCGCATCACGTTGATGGCGTTGACGTAGAACTCTCCGGCGACCCGCGCCGTCTGCTTGTTCGCGCCGAACGAGAACATGCCGACGCCGGGCACGAGCACGATCGCCGGATCGGCGCCGCGCATCGCCGGGGAGTCCGGCGTGGCGTGCCGCCGGTAGTAGGCGGCGTAGTCCTCGCGGTAGGCGGCGTGCAGCTCGCGCAGCCGCGCCTTGACGTCGTCCAGCGGCGCGTCCGCGGGCAGGTCCAGCACCAGCGGCGCGACCTTGGTGCGCAGGAAGTGGTCGGGGCAGGACGTGCCGAGCGCCGCGAGGCGGGGGTGCTCCGCGCGCGACACGAAGTCCAGCACGGTGTCGCTGTCGGTGTAGTGGCCCACCTGCGGGCGGTCGGTGGAGGCGAGCCCGCGGATCAGCGGGAAGAGCTCCGCGGCGCGGGCGCGCCGTTCCGCCTCGGGCGGCGTCGTGTGCACGACCGGCCCGAACGGGTCGGGCCGCCCGTGCTCGGCCAGATAGGTCTCGGCCGTACGGATGATCTCCAGCGAGTTGGCCTGGCATTCGGCGCCGGTCCCGCCCCACGCGGTGATGCCGTGCCCGCCCAGGATCACGCCGATCGCGGCGGGGTTCGCCGCCTTGATCTCCGCGATGTCCAGCCCGAGCTGGAAGCCCGGCCGCCGCCACGGCACCCAGGCCACCCGGTCGCCGAAGATCTCCCGGGTCAGCTTCTCCCCGTCGGCGGCGGTGGCGATCGCGATGCCGCTGTCGGGATGGAGGTGGTCGACGTGGGCGGCGTCGACGAGCCCGTGCATCGCGGTGTCGATCGAGGGCGCGGCGCCGCCCTTGCCGTGGGCGCAGTAGTCGAACGCGGCGACCATCTCGTCCTCGCGGTCGACCCCCGGGTAGACGTTCACCAGGGCCCGCAGCCGGTCCAGGCGCAACACGGCGAGGCCGGAGGCGGTGAGGGTGCCCAGGTCACCGCCCGAGCCCTTCACCCACATCAGGTCGACCGGCTCGCCGGTCACCGGGTCGGTCTCGGCCCCCTTGGCCGAGGTGTTGCCGCCGGCGTAGTTGGTGTTGCGCGGATCCGAGCCCAGGTCGCGGGATCGGTTCAGCAGGTCGTCGACAGTGCTCATGGTCGTTCAGGCTCCCCATCCGGCCTGGTCGCCGCCGACACGTTCGGCGGCGATCTTTTCGAAGTAGCCCGATGCCAGGTAGGCGGTGATCGGGTCGGCGGCCAGCCCGCGGTCTTGCCGCCAGCCGGCCAGGAGCGGGCGGACGTCGGTGTTGTAGGCGTCCATCAGCACAGCGTTGGCGGCCAGCACATCACCGCTCTGCTGTGCTTGCTTCAGAGCGGCGGTGTCGATCATGAGGGCCTTGGCGGTGGCCTCCTGCACGTTCATCACCGACCGGATCTGCCCGTGGATCTTCGGCTCGAT
>NZ_JBEYUA010000004.1:0-664775 GCF_040643285.1 Spirillospora sp. NPDC047279 | reverse complement strand
AACGCCAAGCAGCAGATAATCACCACTCCTCCACCCACCACAGCAACCAACGTGACCGCAACGCTCGAACCGCTGAACGAGATCGCAGTGGGTCACTTCGACTCCGCCCAGCCGTCCACCCGGATCAGCCACCCCGCTTCGAGAAAACAACAACCCCAGCCGACCACCCGCCGCCGGACGATCAGAAACGCAAATGCGCACAGCTCGCGCGAGACCGAGCCAACGCCAAGCAGCAGATAATCACCACTCCTCCACCCACCACAGCAACCAACGTGACCGCAACGCTCGAACCGCTGAACGAGATCGCAGTGGGTCATTTCGGCTCCGCTCAGCCGTCCCCACTGGCCAGCCGCCTTAATTCGAGATAACGACCACCCCAGCCAGCCACCTCCCGGTAGGACAATCAGACACGTAAGTGCGCACAGTTCGTGCGAGGCCAGGCCAACGCCAAGCGGCAAATGACCGCCACCCCCAGCCGCGCACACAACCAAACGTGACAACAACGCCATGAATGGCACACAAGACCACATCGGGTCAATTCGTCTCCACGAAAAACCCGGCCCGCCGATGAACGGCGGACCGGGCATCCGGGTCGTCACCCAGGAGTGAGTGACCAGGGAGTGACCCGGGATTCACTCGGGGTTCACTCAGGGAGGCCGCGCAGGAAGGCGCGAATCAGGGTGGCACTTTCCTCCAGATGGGTGGTGAGCGGGAAGTGCCCGGTGTCCAGGAGGTGGATCTGGGCGTCCTTGAGGTCGCGGGCGAAGGCGCGCGCGCCGTCCGGGCCGAAGATCTCGTCGTTGCGGCCCCAGGCCGCGAGGAGGGGCGGCTGGTGGGTGCGCAGGTACTCCTGCCACGAGGCGTACAGCCCGGGGTTGGTGCCGTAGTCCAGGAAGAGCGACATCTGGATGTCCTGGTTGCCGGGCCGGTCGAGGAGGGCCTGGTCGTGCACTTCGAGGGCGGGGTCCACGAGGGAGGTGTCGGGAACGCCGTGCGTGTACTGCCAGTGAGTGCCCTCCGAGGTGAGCATGCCTCGCAGCGCGTCGCCGTTGGCGGGTGACGGGTCGGCCCAGTACGCGCGGATCGGTGCCCAGAACGGGGTCAGGCCCTCGTCGTAGGCGTTGCCGTTCTGGGTGACGATGCCGGTGATGCGCTCGGGGTGGCGCAACGCCAGGCGGAAGCCGACCGGCGCGCCGTAGTCGTGCACGTAGATCGCGTAGCGGGTCAGGCCGAGCGAGTCGAGCAGGGCGTCGACCACGTCGGCGAGGCGGTCGAACGAGTACTCGAAGTCGGCGGGTGCGGAGCTGAGGCCGAAGCCCGGGTAGTCGGGGGCGATCAGATGGAACTCGTCGGCGAGTTCTTCGATGAGCGTGCGGTAGGCGATCGAGGACGTCGGGAAGCCGTGCAGGAGGACGAGCGTCGGGGCGGACGGCGTGCCGGCCTCCCGGTAGAAGACCTCCAGTCCGTCGATCCGGGCGAAGCGGTGGCGCAAGGTCATGACCATCTCCAACCATCTATCGGCATTTAGCCGGTTAGGGGGCTCGGCCACGATAGCCCGGCCACCAAAACCGGTCAACCTCACTTAGGGGGTTAGACTGATCGCCATGAGACCGCTGACGGGTGAGCCACTGGCGCTGGACCTGGCCAACACGACGTGGCTCCTCGAGGGCGTCTGGGTGGACGCCTTCGACGACCCCGACGGCGTGGCCTCCTGGCTGGCCGAGCACGCCCTGCCGACCGGGCCGGCAGGGCCGACCGGGCCGGACGCGCGGGCGAGCCTGATCGAGGCCCGGGACGCCGTCCGTGCCGCGCTCCAGGGGGACGAGGGGCCGCTCAACGACGTTCTCGGGCATGGAGCGCGGCGGCCCCTGCTGCGCGACGGCGAGCCCGTGGAGGAGCTCGTGATCGACGCCCCGGGGCGGGAGGCCGCCTGGATCGCGGCGGCGGATCTCGTACGCCTGTACGCCGAACGCCCGGAGCGCATCCGCGAGTGCGCCAACCCCGAGTGCGTGTTGTGGTTCTACGACGTCACCAAGAACGGGCAGCGGCGCTGGTGCTCGATGGAGGTCTGCGGCAACCGCGCCAAGGCCGCGCGGTTCCAGCAGCGTCACCGGACCTGACAGGCCGGAGGACGAACCGCGCGAACGCCTCGACACGGCCGGGTGGCACGGCCGCCGTGCTTGACCTGGAGCGCACTCCAGCCAGCAGAGTGGAGGCATGCGCATTGGACTTCAGATTCCAAGCTTCACCTTCTCCGGCGGCCCGGAACGCATCGGGCCCGAGTTCGGCCGGATCACCCGCGAGGCCGACCAGGGCGGGCTGCACTCGTTGTGGGTGATGGACCACTTCTTCCAGATCCAGGTCGTCGGCCCCGCCGAGGAGCCGATGCTGGAGGGCTACTCGGCGTTGTCGTACGCGGCCGGGATCACCGAGCGGATCACGCTCGGCACCCTGGTCACCGGGGTCACCTACCGGCATCCGGGCGTGCTGGTGAAGACGGTGACGACGCTGGACGTGCTGTCGGGCGGGCGCGCCTGGCTGGGCATCGGCGCCGCGTGGAACGACGAGGAGTCGCGCGGGCTCGGCATCGCGTTCCCGCCGACGGCCGAGCGGTTCGAACGGCTGGAGGAGACGCTCCGGATCGCCCGGCAGATGTGGGCGGGTGACGAGAAGCCGTTCGAGGGGCGGCACTACCAGCTGGAACGGCCGCTCAACTCGCCCCAGCCGGTCCGCCGCCCGCACCCGCCGATCCTGATCGGCGGCGGGGGCGAGAAGAAGACGCTGCGGTTCGTGGCCAGGTACGCCGACGCCTGCAACCTGTTCGACAGCGACGAACTGCCGCACAAGCTCGAGGTGCTGCGCGAGCACTGTGAACGGGAGGGGCGCGACTACGCCGAGATCGAGAAGACGGCGCTGACGTTCCTCCCGGGCGGGACGCCCTCGGTCGACCAGGCGGTCGACACGGTGGGACGGCTGGCCGCGCGCGGCGTCGACCACGTCATCTTCTCGCAGGGCACCGGCCAGGACCTGGCGGGCGTCCTCACGCAGGCGCTGGCGCAGACCGAGAAGGTCACGCCCGCCGGCCGCTGAGCCGACGGCGGGTTCCGGCGCCGGTTCAGCGGCGGCGCCGGAGCCCGCCCAGCGGTCGTGCGACCGCTACATGTTCGACTGGACGGTGATCTGCGTGATGGTCTGGACGACGAGGCCGAACACCCCGACCACCACCAGGACGATCAGCAGCACGCGCCCGTTCGGGCTCAGGATCAGCGGACGCGTCGGCGACACGCGCGGCTGCTCTTCGAGGCCCTCGTCGCCGAACAGCCGCTTGGGATAGGCCGGGGTCAGCAACATCGCGTACGCGTTGTAGCGCATGACGTACCGCTGGACCGCTGCGGTCGACTCGAAGAGCGCGGGCGGCGCGTGCCCGCTGATCAGCACCGCCAGCCAGATGACGAACGAGGCCGCCGACCATCCGGCCGCCACGATCTGGGACACGATGGCGGCGGGGATCACCAGGACGAAGCGGAAGAGGACCGCGACCCGGTTGAGCGGGTCCTGGCGCAGCTCGATCCGCACCGGGTAGTCCGGCGCGCTCATGGCGAACGGCGGGTAGGCGTCCAGGAGCAGGTAGCCGTACGCCGACACGCGCGTCCACCAGCCGAGGTAGCCGGCGAGGAAGCGGTGGATGCCGTCGGGCAGGCGGCCGAGGAAGAGCGCGGCGACCCATCCGGCGATGACGACGAAGAACACCGCGATGCCAAGGAAGAACAGCACGATCAGGTGCGGGATCAGCAGGATGAGGCGCAGAGCGATGCTCCAGCGCCGCTGCTCGGCGGGCGCGTCGATGTCGAGCGCGGGCAGGAACTCGGTGCCGCCTGTGGCGGTCGTGGTCGCCATGGCCGGAGGGTACATCCGCGCATGTCAGGTGACGAGCGGCCGCGTCCGGCAGCGGTCAGGCACGGCCGGTTCCGGCCTCCGCCGTTTCCGCGCCGGTCTCCAGCAGAATCGGGTCATGAGCTCCTACAGCCAGCCGGGCACCGTCCTGACCGACCACCGCTTCGCCGTCCCGCTCGACCACGGCGATCCGGACGGGCGGCGGATCGAGGTGTTCGCGCGCGAGGTCGTGGCCGCCGGCAAGGCCGGGCGCGCCGATCTGCCCTGGCTGCTCTACCTTCAGGGCGGTCCGGGTTTCGGGTCGCCCCGGCCGGTGGGCCGCGAGTCGTGGCTCGACCGGGCCCTGGACGACTACCGGGTGCTGCTGCTCGACCAGCGGGGCACGGGCCGTTCGACGCCGGTCAACCGGCGCACGCTGGCGCGGGTGGGCGACGCCGCGGCGCAGGCCCGCCACCTGGCGCACTTCCGCGCCGACTCGATCGTGCTGGACGCCGAGCTGATCCGGCGCGGCCTCATCGGGAACCGGCCGTGGAGCGTGCTGGGGCAGAGCTTCGGCGGGTTCTGCGCGACCACGTACCTGTCGTTCGCCCCCGAGGGACTGCGCGAGGTCTTCGTCACCGGCGGGCTGCCGGGGCTCACCGCCACCGCCGAGGACGTCTACCGCGCCGCCTATCCGCGCGTCGCCGCCAAGAACCGCGCGCACTTCGAGCGGTACCCCGGCGACGCCGGACGCGCGGCGCGGATCGCCGACCATCTGCGCGACCACGACGTGCGGCTGCCGGGCGGCGGCCTGCTGACGGTGGAGGCGTTCCAGGCGCTCGGCCTGATGCTCGGCAGCGGCTCGGGCGGTCACCGGCTCCACTACCTGCTGGAGGACGCGTTCGACGACGCCGGTGACGGCTTCGGCACCGGCGACGACGAGCTCACCGACACGTTCCTGGCGCAGGTCGAGGGCCAGCTGAGCTTCGCGTCGGCGCCGCTGTACGCGACCGTGCACGAGGCTATCTACGCGCAGGGGCGCGGCTCGGCGACCCGGTGGGCGGCGCAGCGGGTCCGCGCCGAGCACGCCGCGTTCGACCCGGCCGAACGGCCGCTGTCGTTCACCGGCGAGATGATCTATCCCTGGATGTTCGAGACCGACCCCGCGCTGCGGCCGCTGCGCGCCGCGGCCGAGCTCGTCGCCGAACGCGACGACTGGCCCGCGCTGTACGACGCCGCCCGGCTGCGCGGCAACGAGGTGCCGGTGGCCGCCGCCGTCTACCACGACGACATGTACGTCGACCACGGCATGTCGATGGAGACCGCGGCGACGATCCGCGGGCTGCGCGCCTGGGTGACCAACGAGTACGAGCACGACGGCCTGCGCGTGAGCGACGGCCGCGTGCTCGACCGGCTGATCGGGCTGGTCCGCGGCGAGTCCTGAGGGCCTGACGGATCAGGCCCGCCGCGGCTCGGTCCTGGTCCGGATCAGGCCTTCTGCAGGTCCCTCATGCGCGCGATCTCGGCGTTCTGGCCGGACATGACGTCCCGGGCCATCTGCTGCACGGTCACGTCGGTGCCCTTGTCGAACACGTCCTTGACCATGGTCAGCGCGCCCTGGTGGTGGACGATCATCAGGTCCAGGAAGAGCTTGTCGAACGCGGCGCCGCGGGCCTCGCGCAGCTGCGCCATCTGGGCGGGGGTGGCCATGCCCGGCATGTTCGCGTGCGCGTCCGCCTTGCCTCCGTGCGCGCCGTGGCCGCCGTGCCCGCCGGTGCCCGCCGAGGTGGGCTTGCCCTTCTGCTTCAGCCACGACTGCATGGCCGAGATCTCCACCTGCTGAGCCTTGTCGATGCGTTCGGCGAGGGCCTTGACCTTGGGGTCGGCCGCCTGCCCCGGCGCCAGCACCGACATCTCCACGGCCTGCCTGTGGTGCGGGATCATCATCTGGAAGAAGCGCACCTCGGCGTCCGTGGGCGGCTTGGCCGGAGACGGCCCGAGGAGCGCGGTCTTGTTCGGCTCGCCCGGACGTCCAGGCTGGAGCACGGTCTGCTTCGGACCGGCCTCCTTCTGGTCGCCGTCTCCGCTGCATCCCGCGAGGCCACAGGCGGTCACGACCGCCGCGACGCCCGCCACCGCCAACCGGTGTCGCATCAACAATCCTCCAAGCTGCTCAGATAGGCCGGACGCTACCCACTCCGGACGTCACCGCGAAAGCGGGCTTAGGTCTCAAGATGCTCACAGGTGGTCCCAGGCCTGGTCAAAACCCCGCGAAGGTCCCATACTCCGTTGATCAATGACATATAGACGGGGGCACTATGTTCGAAGGAGACAGAGTGGCGCCAGTCCTCAGACGCGGGACCAGACGCAGAACCCTGCTGGGCGGTCTCGCGGGAATCGTGGTGGCGGTCTCGACCGCCCTCGTCGGGCCGGCCGCTGCGGCGGACATCCCCGCGCCCAACGAGATCGCCAAGTCGGACAACATCCACCACTTGGCGAACATCCCCAAGCAGGCCCCGTTCGAGGCCGAGAGCTCTCTCGGCTCTGACTGGGCCTTCAAGGGCAAGTACGCCTACGGCGGCAACTACGAGGGCTTCACGGTCTACGACATCAGCAGGCCGTCCAAGCCCAAGGTCGTGCAGGTCGTCCACTGTCCCGGTGCACAGAACGACGTCTCGCTCGCCGGCAACCTGCTGTTCCTGTCGACCGACCGTTCCATGAGCAACGACTCCTGTCAGGCTGTCGCGCAGCCCGCCACGGAGAAGTCCTCGTGGGAGGGCATCAAGATCTTCGACATCAGCAACCCGGCGGCGCCCCAGTACGTGAAGTCCGTCGAGACCAAGTGCGGCTCGCACACCAACACGCTCGTCCCGGGCAAGCGCGGCACCGCGTACATCTACGTGTCGTCGTACAGCCCGAACGACACGTTCCCGGACTGCAAGCCGCCGCACGACCTGATCTCGATCATCAAGGTCCCGCTCAAGAACCCCGCCGCGGCGGCCCTGGTGAGCGAGCCGGTGCTCTTCCCGGACGGCGGCAACCCCGGTGACGGCAACCCCTACCCCGAGGGCACCTCGGCGACCAGCGGCTGCCACGACCTCACCGCGTACCCGGACAAGGACCTCATGGCCGGTGCCTGCATGGGCGACGGCGTGCTGTTCGACATCTCCGACCCGCTGAAGCCGCGCACCATCCACACCGTGCGCGACGACACGAACTTCGCGTTCTGGCACTCGGCGACGTTCAACAACAGCGCCACCAAGATCGTCTTCACCGACGAGCTCGGCGGCGGCGGCACCGCCACCTGCAACCCGACCATCGGTTCGGACAAGGGCGCGGACGCCATCTACGACATCGTCGGCAAGGGCAGCAAGCGCAAGCTGGAGTTCCGCAGCTACTACAAGATCCCGCGCGCCAACACCGACACCGAGAACTGCGTCGCCCACAACGGCTCGCTGATCCCGGTGAAGGGCAAGGACATCATGGTCCAGGCCTGGTACCAGGGCGGGATCTCGGTCTGGGACTTCACCGACTCGCGCAAGCCGAAGGAGATCGCCTGGTTCGAGCGCGGCCCGCTCGACGCCACGCGCCTCATCACCGGCGGTTCGTGGTCGGCGTACTACTACAACGGCTACATCTACTCGAACGACATCCAGAAGGGTCTGGACGTCCTCGACATCCGCGACAAGCGGACCGACAAGGGCAAGCGCGTCTGGCTGAGTGAGCTCAACACCCAGTCGCAGCCGGATTACTTCGACTGATCCAGCGGCTCGCTCGTCTGCGACACCTGTGACCGCCGTTCCGGACCTCTCGCGAGGACCGGGACGGCGGTCTCTTGCGTGGTGCGGGGCAGCCTCAGGCCGCCGTCGGGGTGAACACCCACTTGCGGTACGACCAGTAGCGGAACGCCGAGCCCAGGCCGAGGCCGATCAGGAGCGCGATGTTGTAGGAGAGGCCGCCGGTGAGGCCCAGCGTGTAGAACGTGAAGCCGGTGACCAGCACCTGGATCGACATCCCGATGCCGTTGAGCGCGAAGAAGATCACTACCTCGCGGCCGGACCCGTCGCTGTCGCGCTCGCGGAACGTCCAGTGCCTGTTGGCGAGGTAGGAGAAGAGCGTCGAGGCCATGGTCGGCACGACCACGCTGGTGACCGGGCTGCCGCCCAGCCAGTGGCGGAGCAGGTTGGCTCCCCCGATCGTGATCACCGTGCCGACGAACCCCACGAACCCGAAGCTCAGCAGCTCACGCAGGAACGTGCGGTGGGGAGTGGCGGTCACGACCGTTTTAGTCGGTCTTGACCGCTGCATGGTACTCACTCGCCCAGACCTTACCGGAGCGTGACATATGCCCTGGCCGCGTAGTCCAAATTGAGATCAACTGCGGGCGGTGGCGGTGGCGCCCGCGAGGAAGAAGATCATGAAGATCAGCACGGCGGGGATCGCCAGCGCCCAGCCCAG
Organism: Spirillospora sp. NPDC047279; assembly: GCF_040643285.1. NCBI lineage: Bacteria > Bacillati > Actinomycetota > Actinomycetes > Streptosporangiales > Thermomonosporaceae > Spirillospora > Spirillospora sp. NPDC047279. The sequence goes on along the minus strand of NZ_JBEYUA010000004.1, from coordinate 656,444 downwards.
CCCGACCGCCTGCGCGACGAAACCGATGACCGGCGGGCCGCCCAGCAGGCCGAGGTAACCGACCGCGGTCACCCGGGAGATGCCCACCGCGGCGGGCACGCCGGGCAGGTTGCCGGCCGCGCTGAACGTGACCGGCGCCACGGCCGCCGCCCCGACGCCGAACAGTGTGAATCCCGCCACCGCGGCCGCCGGATGCCCGGCCAGCAGGCCCAGCGCGAGCCCGGCGGCACCGATCAGCGAGCTCACGCGCAGCACCCGGACGGGCCCGAACCGCGCCACCACCCGGTCGCCGACCAGCCGCCCGGCGGTCATCGCCACCGAGAAGCCCGCGAAGCCCAGTCCCGCCACGCCGGGGCCGGTGTCGAGGGTCTCGCGCAGGTGGACCGCGCTCCAGTCGGCCATCCCGCCCTCCCCCACGAACGAGCACAGCCCGATGATCCCCAGGAGGGCCAGCCTCCACCGCATCCCCGCGTCCATCACCGCCCGGCCGGCCCGCGGACCGCCGCCGCGACCCGTCCCGCCACCGCCCGTTCCGCCGCCCTTTCCGCCGCCCTTTCCGTCCCCGGCGGCCAGGCCGGGGCCGCCGTCCGCCACGGGCATCACGTCGGCGGACGGGTCGAGCAGGTCCCGGGCCACCAGCAGCAGGAACCCCGTCAGGACCAGCGCCACGCAGCTCAGGTGCACCGGCACCGGGACCGCCGCGTGCGCCGCCGCCGACCCGACGAGCACGATGACCAGGTTGCCGACGCTGTACGCGCCGTGCAGGCCGGACATGAGGGGCCGCCCGTACCGCCGTTCGACCACCACGCCCTGCGCGTTCATGGCCACGTCCATCAGGCCCAGCGCGGCGCCCATGACCAGCAGGGAGATCGTCAGCGAGCCGAGGTTCCAGGCCAGCCCCAGCGGCACCAGCGACAGCGCGCCGACCAGCCCGGCGACCACGGTCGTGGCCCGGCTCCCCCAGCGCTCCACGATCCGGCCGGCGAACCTGACCGCCGCCACCACGCCGAGGGGCGCGCCCAGCATGGCCACGCCCAGCGCACCCTCGCTCAGCCCGAGATGTTCCTTGATCTGCGGGATGCGGGCGGCCCACGCCACGCTGATCATGCCGTGCACCGCGAACGCCACCGTCACGGCGACGCGCGCCCGCCGCAGCCCCCCAATGATCATCAAGACCCGACTGTACGCCGGGCCTCTGGATCAAGGTAGGAGCGCTCAGACCTCGGTCAGCGGGACCTTGGGATCGGTGAGGCGGTCGCGGTCGGCCTCGCGGCCCGACCGGATGAGCGCCTGGACGTCGTCGGTGACGTCCCAGACGTTGACGTTCATGCCGGCCACGACCCGGCCGCCGGAGAGCCAGAACGCGATGAACTCGCGCGCCCCGGCGTCGCCCCGGATGACCACCTCGTCGTACTCGCCGGGCCCGACGGCGCCGGCCATCTCCATGCCCAGGTCGTACTGGTCGGTGAAGAAGTACGGGATCTTGTCGAAGACCACGTCCTGGCCGAGCATCGAGCGCGCGGCGGCCGGGCCGCCGTCCAGCGCGTTCGCCCAGTGCTCCACCCTGATCCGCTTGCCGAGCAGCGGGTTGTAGGCCGCCGCGACGTCGCCCGCCGCGAAGATGTCGGGGTCGGAGGTGCGCAGCGCCTCGTCGACCAGGACGCCGTCGGACACCTCCAGGCCGGCCTCCTCGGCCAGCGCCGTGTTGGGCCGGATGCCGATGCCCACGATCACCACGTCCGCCGGGACCTCCGCGCCGCCCGAGGTGACCACCGCCGACACCTGCCCGGCGCCCCAGAAGCCCGCCACGCCCTGGTCGAGCCGCAGGTCGACGCCGTGCTCGCGGTGCAGCCCGGCGAAGATCTCGCCGATCTCGGGGCCCACGACCCGGTGCAGCGGGGACGGCTCGGGCTCGATCACCGTGACGTCGTTGCGGTAGGTGCGGGCGGCGGCGGCCGTCTCCAGGCCGATCCAGCCCGCCCCGGCCACCACGACGCGGCGCCCGCCGGGCGCGATCGCCTCGCGCAGCTTGGCGGCGTCGGCCATCGACCGCAGGTAGTGGATGCCCTGCAGCTTCGCCCCCGGCACGTCGAGCCGGCGCGGCGAGGAGCCGGTGGCCAGCAGCAGCCGGTCATAGCGGACGGGCTCGCCGGCCGCGGGCCACACCTGGTGCGCCTCCCGGTCGACCCGGGCGACCGTGGTGCCGAGTTTCAGCTCGACGTCGTTCTTCTCGTACCAGTCGGGCGGATGAACGTGCGCCTTGTCGCGTTCCTCCTCCCCCAGCAGGAAGCCCTTGGACAGGGGCGGCCGCTCGTAGGGACGTTCGATCTCCTCCCCGATGAGCACGACCCGCCCCTGGAAACCCTCCTCGCGCAGGGTCTCCGCCGCTTTGGCGCCGGCCAGGCTCGCACCGACGATCACGAACGTCTCCTGGGGCATGGCGACCTCCCAATCCGTAGGGCACCGCGTAAGGCGTCGTTCCTGCTATCCCTACAGCGGCCTTACCCACCAGACAAGGGCCACACCCGGGCGCGGCCTGCGGTCTCAGTCGCGTCCGGACAGCCGCCGCCACCTGGAGATCGCCGAAACGTCGGTGAGGGAGGCGATCTGGTCGACGACCGCGCGCAGCCGGGCCGCGTCGTCGGGCGCGTCCAGATAGGCGGCCCGGAAGGCCGGGTCGAGGGTGCCGGGCGCCCCGGCCTGCATCAGCTCGGCGAGTTCGGTCAGCAGCTCGCGCTGGCGGGCCCGGCGCTGCTCGTGGCTGATCCACACGTGGTGCGCGGTGACGCCCTTGAGCAGGGCGCACTCCAGGCGCTGGTCCCGCGGGACGATCAGGTCGGCGGCGTAACGGGTCAGCGGCCGGTCGCCGTACCGGGCGCGGGTGGCGTCCTCGGCGGCCAGGCAGAACCGGCCGATCAGCGTGCTGGTGAGGTTCTTGAGCGCGGCCAGCGAACGCTGCGTGCCGTCGTAGCGGGACGGCCAGTAGGGCGCGGCCAGCAGCTCGGTGAACCGTTCCTCCAGCTCGGCCAGGTCGGCGTCGTCGCAGTAGAGCTTGATCGTGGTCTGCGCGACCAGCCGCCGCTCGGCCGGGTCGGCCAGCAGGGCGAAGTCGATGTGCCCGGCGACCAGGGCGTCCTCCAGGTCGTGCACGGAGTAGGCGACGTCGTCGCTCCAGTCCATGACCTGGGCCTCGAAGCAGGGGCGCCCTTCTGGAGCAGCCTCCCGGGCCCAAGCCGCGACGTCGGCGTCGTCCTCGTAGACACCGAACGGGCCACCCCCGCCTGCGCGGGGAGCACGAACCCGGGAGGAGTCCTTGCTCCACGGGTATTTCATCACGGCGTCGAGTGCGGCACGCGTGAGGTTGAGCCCCACACTCCTTCCGTAGAGTGGCGGGCCGTCGGGGGCGAAGGACTTGGGCTCCAGCCGGGTCAGCACCCGCAGGCTCTGCGCGTTGCCCTCGAAACCGCCGCAGTCGCGGGCGATGCCGTCCAGCGCGGTCTCGCCGTTGTGGCCGAACGGCGGGTGCCCGATGTCGTGCGACAGGCAGGCCGTCTCGACCAGGTCGGGGTCGCAGCCGAACGACTTGCCCAGCTCACGGCCGACCTGGGCGCACTCCAGCGAGTGGGTGAGCCGGGTGCGCAGGCTCTGCACGTTGTCGGCGGCCGACTGCGAGCCGGGCGAGGCCACCTGGGTCTTGGCCGCGAGCCGCCGCAGCGCGGCGCTGTGCAGCACCCGGGCGCGGTCGCGCTCGAACGCGGTGCGATCCCGCCGTTTGGGCGCCTCGGGCGCCCATCGTTCCCGGTCGCGGTCTGCATATGTCGTCATTACCCACCAGGGTATGCGGGTCCTCTGACGTCCCGGTGGCCAAAGGGCGTCGCTGGGGACGCGGGTTACGGGCCCTCGGGCGGCGTCGAACCCTTGATGGTCTCGCTCGGCGGCTTCCAGCTCTTGCCGAGCAGGACGTAGGAGAGGTAGCCGCCGGTCTCGCGGACGATGTAGTGGAACTGGGTGTCGCGGGTCTGCACGCTCGGCCCGCTGCGGGTCGGCGACGCGGCGGCGTGGATGCCGGCGTCCTCGGCCATGCGCTTGGACCGCAGCCCGTGCCACGGGTCGGTGACGATCACGCCCGAGTCCAGCCCCAGCCTGTCGAACTGCCGGCCGACCGCCTTCATGCTCTCCAGCGTGTCGCGGCCCTCGCCGACCGCGATCACCTTGTCGGCGGGCACCCCGCCCTTCTGGACGAGCCAGCGCTTGCCGGCGGCGGCCTCGGTGAAGTTGTCCTTGGGCTGCTTGCCGCCGACGGTGACGATGCGCGGCGCGACTCCGGCCCGGTAGAGCTCCAGGGCGTGCTGCAGGCGCCACTTGAGCGTCGGGGACGGCACCCCGTTGTACTGCGCGGCCCCCAGCACGATGATCGCGTCCGACTTGGGGCGTTCGTCCTGCCGTGCCTGGTACCAGACGCGCCAGCCGACGACCAGCGGGGTGAACACCACGATGGCGAGCAGTCCCAGGACCACGCTCACCGTGACCACGAACAAGCGCGACCGGCGCTTGCGGGCCCGCTTGCCCCTGCGGGGCTGGTCTTCCGGCCCCTCTTCGGGGTCCTCGGCCTCGGTTTCCGGCAACTCTACTTCCAACGTCATCGCATCGGACACGTTAGTTAGATGGTCCGCCGCGGCCGTGGAGTTCACAACTCCTCGGCGCGGCGGACCATGAGAGATCTCACCCGGGAAAGTTCGCCCGCGAGGGAACCGGATCAGCGCGCGTCGGAACCGCCCGACTCGATCGCCGCACGGGCCGCCTCCAGGCGGGCGACCGGGATGCGGAACGGGGAGCAGGACACGTAGTCGAGCCCGACCTCGTGGCAGAAGTGCACCGAGTCGGGATCGCCGCCGTGCTCGCCGCAGATCCCGAGCTTGAGGTCGGGGCGGGCCTTGCGGCCCTCCTCGGCGGCGATGCGCACCAGCCGGCCGACGCCGTCACGGTCGAGGGTCTCGAACGGCGACACGCCGAAGATGCCCAGCTCCAGGTAACGGGAGAAGAAAGCCGCCTCGACGTCGTCGCGGGAGAAGCCCCAGGTGGTCTGGGTGAGGTCGTTCGTCCCGAACGAGAAGAACTCGGCGGCCTCGGCGATCTGCCCGGCGGTCAGCGCGGCCCGCGGCAGCTCGATCATGGTGCCGATCAGGGCGTGCACGTCGACGCCCGTGCTCTCCTCGACCTGGGCGAGGATCTCCAGCGCCTCGTCGCGGATGGCCTCGAGCTCCTGGACGGCGCCCACCAGCGGGATCATGATCTCGGGCTTGGGCTCGCCGCCCGCCCGGGCCCGTTCGGCGGCCGCTTCGGCGATCGCCCTCACCTGCATCGAGAACAGGCCAGGAATCACCAAACCCAGCCGCACGCCGCGGAGTCCAAGCATAGGGTTCTGCTCGTGCAGTCGGTGGACGGCCTCGAGCAGCCTCCGGTCCTGGGGGTCCGCCGCGTCACCGGCGAGGGCCACCTTGACCGAGAGCTCGGTGAGGTCAGGGAGGAACTCGTGCAGCGGCGGGTCGATGAGCCGGATCGTGACCGGCAGGCCGTCCATGGCCGTGAAGATGCCCTCGAAGTCCTGCTTCTGGAGGGGCTCCAGGGCGTCCAGCGCCGCCTGCCGTTCGTCGTCCGTCTCGGCCAGGATCAGCTTCTCGACCAGCTGCCGCCGGTCGCCGAGGAACATGTGCTCGGTCCGGCACAGGCCGATGCCCTGGGCGCCGAAGCGGCGCGCCCGCGCGGAGTCCTCGGGGTTGTCGGCGTTGGCGCGGACCTTCAGCCGCGCCCGCTCGTCGGCGTGCTTCATGAGGCGGTGCACCGCCTGGACGAGCTCGTCGCCGTCGGCGGCCTTCAGCTCGCCCTCGAAGTAGCGCACCACCGGCGAGTCCTCGACCGGCACCTCGCCGAGGAAGACCTCGCCGGACGTGCCGTCGATGGAGATCACGTCGCCCTCGCGGACGGTGACGCCGCCCGGCGCGGTGAACACCCCGCCCTTGACGTCGACGTCGAGCTCCTCGGCACCGCAGACGCAGGTCTTGCCCATGCCGCGGGCGACGACGGCGGCGTGCGAGGTCTTGCCGCCGCGCGAGGTGAGCACGCCCTGGGCGGCGACCATGCCGGACAGGTCGTCGGGGTTGGTCTCGCGGCGCACCAGGATGACGTCCTCGCCCCGCCCGGCGAACTCGGCGGCGCGCGCGGAGGTGAAGACGGCCTTGCCGACGGCGGCGCCGGGCGAGGCGTTCATGCCCTTGGTCAGCAGCGTCCCCTCCTTGGCCGCGCCGGCGGCGAAGCGCGGGAACATCAGCTGGGCGAGCTGGTCGCCGGTGACCCGGTCGACGGCCTCGTCGGCGTCGATGAGGCCCTGGTCGAGCAGCTGGCAGGCGATGCGGAACGCCGCGGCGGCGGTCCGCTTGCCCACCCGGGTCTGCAACATCCAGAGCTTGCCGCGCTCGATCGTGAACTCGATGTCGCACATGTCGAGGTAGTGGTTCTCCAGCGTCTCCATGATCTCGAGCAGCTGGTCGTACGACGGCTTGTCGATCTTTTCGAGCTCGATCAGCGGCACGACGTTGCGGATGCCGGCCACGACGTCCTCGCCCTGGGCGCTCTGCAGGTAGTCGCCGTAGACGCCCTGCTGGCCGGACGCGGGGTCGCGGGTGAAGCAGACGCCGGTGCCCGAGTCCATGCCCATGTTGCCGAAGACCATGGAGCACACGTTGACGGCGGTGCCGAGGTCGACGGGGATGCGCTCCTGGCGGCGGTAGAGGATCGCCCGCTCGGCGTTCCAGGAGTCGAAGACGGCCATCATGGCCAGGTTCATCTGCTCGCGCGGGTCGGTGGGGAAGTCCCGGCCGGCCTGGTCGCTGACGATGTCCTTGAACGTGCCGACCAGCTCGCGGAAGTCGCCGGCGTCCAGGTCGTTGTCGTCCTTGGTGCCCCTGGCGTCCTTGGCGGCCTCCAGGGCGTCCTCGAACAGCTCCCCGTCGATGTCCAGCACGGTCCTGCCGAACATCTGGATGAGGCGCCGGTAGGAGTCCCAGGCGAACCGCTCGTCGCCCGCCTGCGCGGCCAGGCCGTGCACGGACTCGTCGTTGAGGCCGATGTTGAGGACGGTCTCCATCATCCCGGGCATGCTGAATTTGGCGCCGGAACGTACGCTGACGAGCAGCGGGTCTCCAGCCTCTCCGAGGCGCTTGCCCATCGCGCTTTCGAGCGCGGTCAGGTGGTCGTCGATCTCGGACTCGAGCCCCTCGGGAAGGGTCCCGTGCTCGAGGTAGTACCTGCAGGCCTCCGTTGTGATCGTGAACCCAGGCGGCACTGGCAGACCGAGATTGGTCATCTCGGCCAGGTTGGCGCCTTTGCCACCCAGCAGATCCTTGAGGTCCTTGTTTCCCTCAGTGAAGTCATAGACGAACTTCGGCACGAGGAGCTCCTTCACGCTCCGGTTCCACCCAGCACAGGGCGCCCGGGTCTCCCGCTCGGTGGAAGCCCTATGCCCTGTTTGCGGGGACTGTACCCGCGAAGCGGACCACTGCTCGTCGCCCGGGCTCCCACCGTACGTCCTCGCAGGTCAGAGGCCGACCACTGGTCTATTCCAATGCGGACATTCCAGACAAGTCACGTCGGAAAAGGCCCTGGTACATGGCGTACCCATTGCGATTGAGAGGGAATGATGGATCAAGGAGGTGAGGTTGTGGTGAGGCCGATGGTCGCCGGCGGCCGGGCGGGAGACCCGTTCGCCCCGATCGCCGATTACGGGTTCCTGTCCGACTGCGAGACGACCGCGCTGGTGGCGCCGAGCGGCAACATCGAGTGGATGTGCCTGCCGCGCATGGACTCCCCCAGCGTGTTCGGATCGATCCTGGACCGGGACGCGGGCTACTTCCGCGTCGGCCCGGCAGGCGTCGAGGTGCCCGCGGCCCAGCGCTACATACCCGGCACCATGGTGATGGAGACCACCTGGTGGACGCACGGCGGCTGGCTGGTGGTGACGGACGCCCTCCTCATGGGCCCCTGGCATCACGAGACGGAGCGATCTCACACGCATCGGCGGGCGCCCACCGACTATGACGCGGATCACGTGCTGCTGCGCATGGTGCGGTGCGTCAACGGCCAGGTCCAGGTGCGGCTCGACTGCATGCCGGTGTTCGACTACGGCCGCACGCCCGCCCAGTGGGACCACACCGGCGCCGGCTACCACGAGGCCGTCGCGAGCGGCAACGGCGTCTCGCTGCGCCTCACCACGGACATGAACGTGGGCTTCGAGGGGTCCCTGGCCACCTCGCGCACGCTGCTCAAGCAGGGCGAGGCCCGGTTCGTGGCCCTGTCGTGGAGCGAGCACGAGCCGCCGGGATCCTACGAGCAGGCGCACGAACGCCTCGTGTGGACCGTCCACCACTGGCAGCACTGGCTGGACCGGGGCCGGTTCCCCGACCACCCGTGGCGCAGCCACCTGCAGCGCAGCGCGCTGACGCTGAAGGGCCTGACGTTCGCGCCGTCCGGCGCGGTGGCCGCCGCCGCGACGACGTCGCTGCCGGAGACCCCGGGCGGCGACCGCAACTGGGACTACCGCTACACCTGGATCCGCGACTCCACGATGGCGTTGTGGGCCTTCTACACCCTCGGGTACGACTGGGAGGCCAACGACTTCTTCTACTTCATCACCGACGTGGCCGAGGCCGCCGAGGGCAAACTGCAGATCATGTACGGGCTGGACGGCCGCGAGGAACTCCCGGAGTCCACCCTCGACCACCTGTCCGGCTACGACAACGCCAAGCCGGTCCGGATCGGCAACGAGGCGTACATGCAGGCCCAGCACGACGTGTGGGGCGCCATCATCGGCTCCATCTACCTGTTCGTGCGCAAGCGGGATCGCCTCGACGACCGGCTGTGGAAGATCGTCGTCAAGCAGGTCGAGGACGCGGTCGACAACTGGAAGCAGCCCGACTGCGGCATGTGGGAGGTCCGCGGCGAGCCCCAGCACTTCACCTCGTCCAAGGTGTTCTGCTGGGTGGCCACCGAGCGCGGCGCCCGCCTGGCCCGCATCCGCGGCGACAACGAGCGCGCCCAGCGCTGGCAGGCGGCGGCCGACGAGATCCACGCCGACGTCCTGGCCAACGCGCTGGACGAGCGCGGTGTCTTCACCGCCCACTACGGCGCGACCGCCCTGGACGCCTCGGCCCTGCTGATCCCGCTGCTGGGCTTCCTGCCCGCCGACGACAAGCGGGTCCGCGAGACGGTCCTGGCGATCGCCGACGAGCTGTCCGAGGACGACCTGGTGCTGCGTTACCGGGCCGCCGAGACCGACGACGGTTTCGACTCCGAAGAGGGCACGTTCACGATCTGCTCGTTCTGGCTGGTGAGCTCGCTGGTCATGGTCGGCGAGCTGGACCGCGCCCGGGCCCTGTGCGAGAAGCTGCTCTCGTACGCCAGCCCGCTCCAGCTGTACGCGGAGGAGATCGACCCGCACACCGGCCGGCACCTGGGCAACTTCCCGCAGGCCTTCACCCACCTGGCCCTGATCAACGCGGTCATGCAGGTCATCCGCGCCGAACACGACCAGGACCCCCCGCCCCTGGCGTGACCCGAAAGGCCAAAGGGTCAGAAGGACCGAGAGACAGGCCGCCGCGACCAGACATCGCGGCGGCCTTCTTCGCGGGCCCTGTGCGAACGGCATACCTTGGGTACTGGCTCGTAGGGATGCGCTGGGGTCGTATCGCCAACACCAGATCCTTGAGCCGGGCGGTGCCGGCACCGTGATCGATGTACCGATCCGAATCAGGATCGACGGGGAACGTTTGAGAGGCCTGAGTCGCTGAACTCGGCGCAACCCTCACCTGGGACATCGTGATTGTTTCGGGGTGAACGATCACAGAATGACAACGGCGCTGGATAGGGCGTTATTTGTTACATAGCTCCCATATCGTCGCGAGCCGTGACTGTGCCAGCGGACGGTGATGAGCTCGAGGCGGCGGGGGGCGGCTGGGCCGTGCCGGAGCCGGCGCGGGAGCACGCGAGCGAGCCCGGGCCCGCCGCGTCGGCGGCAGCGGAGGACGGTGGCGCGCGGGCCGGTGCGTACGAGGACGTCGGCGGGGTCGCCGGGTTTCTGGAGCGGCCGCCGCGGACCAACCGGTTCGCGGCCGTCGCCCTGGCCACCGGGTTGTGCGGGATGGTCCTGTTCGCCGTCGGGTTCGGCGTCGCGGCACTGGTGCAGATCCGCCGCCGGAACGAGAAGGGCAGGGGCATGGCCGTCGGCGGCCTCGTCGCGGCGGGCGCCTGGGGCGTCCTGATCGTCACCGTGGTGCTGACGGTGGCGATGGCCGGCACCGGCGACTCGGGCGGCAAGGGCATGGGGACGTTCCAGCTCTACCCGCGGGCCGGCCAGTGCTTCGACTTCACCGGGCGGACCCGTTCGATCAACACCGACATCGTCGAGTGCGACCTGCCGCACGACGGCGAGATGGTCCTGGTCTTCAGCCTGCCCGCGGGGCCGTGGCCGGGCGACGCCGAGGTCTCCCGGCTCGGCACCGCCGGATGCCAGGAGCGCATCCGCGAACGTTTCAGGACGCGCACGCCGGTCGAGGGCGGCAGCGTCTTCGCCCTGTACCCGCGCCGGTTCTCCTGGCGGATCGGCAACCGCGAGGTGAACTGCGCGATCACCGCCGACGGCGGCACCAAGTTCGGCAGGCCGCTCGCGGTGCTCGCCGCCGGGGTGCGCGCCTGGGAGGACGTGAAGCCGGGCGACTGCTTCGTCCAGGCCGTGAAACGGTCCTCGACCGTCCGGCTGGCCGCCTGCGACGCCCCGCACACCGGGCAGGTCACCCACACCTTCACCGTCCCGGGCGCCCGGTGGCCCGGCACCAGGGCCATCGACGCGAAGGCGTCGGCGGGCTGCACGGCCCGGTGGGACGGGCTCTTCGCGAAGAACCCGCCCCCGGTCCGGATCGAACGCTGGTACCTGACCCCCTCCAAGGAGTCGTGGGCGCTCGGCGAGCGCGCGTGCGTCTGCTACGTCACCGGCAAGGGCGGCCAGAGCCTGAGCCGCTCGGTCGTCCCCGGCTGACGCCCGCCGCTCAGACGACGGCGCCGGATTCGCCCGGCTTGCGGGCGGGCGGGCGTTTGAGCGTCTTGGGGCGCGGTGCCGGCGCCTTGACGAACCGTTCGAGGACGATCGCCAGCGGGGTGGCGGTGAACACGCTGGAGAACGTGCCGACGCCGATGCCGACGAGCAGCGCTAGGGCGAAGTCGGTCAGCGAGTCGCCGCCCAGGAAGGCCAGCGCCGCCAGGATGAAGACGGCGCCCATCCCGGTGTTGACCGTGCGGGGCACGGTCTGCAGGGCGCCCCGGTTGGCGATGTCGGCGAAGCGGCCCTTGGGCTGGTCGCCCCAGAGTTCCCGGATGCGGTCGAACACCACCACCGAGTCGTTCACCGAGTACCCGACGACGGTGAGCAGGGCGGCCAGGAAGACGCCGTCGACGGGTTTGCCGAGCCAGGCGAAGACGCCCACCACGATGATCACGTCGTGGAACATCGCCAGCACCGCGCCCGCGCCGAAGCTCCAGCGGAACCGGATCGCCAGGTAGGCGAGCTGGACCAGGAGGGCCACGCCGAGCGCGATGAGCGCCTTGGTGCGCAGTTCCTCGCCCAGGCTGGGTCCGATCAGCTCGTCCCGCTGCTTGGTGACGTCGCCGCCGCCCTTCTCCGCGAGGGCCCGCTGGATCTCGGTGACCTCGGCGTTGGACAGGTTCTCGGTGCGGACCGAGATGTCGTCCTCGCCGGAGGTCTGCACGACGGCGCGCGGGAAGCCCGCGTCCGCCACGGCCGAACGGGCGGTGTCGATGTCGAGCGTCCTGCTGGTGGAGTACTCGACGAGCCGGCCGCCGGTGAACTCGACGCCCCAGTTGAGCCCCTTGGCGAAGACCCCGGTGAGGGCCACGGCCACGGCGAGGCCGGAGAGCGCGAGCCAGAGCCTGCGGCGTTTCATCAGGTCCGGGTTGCGGCGGTCCAGCCAGGTGCGCAGCCGGCCCACCGAGCCGAGGCCGGTGAGGCCGGGGCGGCGGGCGAGGAACCCGCGGCTGAGCGCGGCGTCGGTGAGCACCCGGCTGAGCAGCAGGGCCGAGATCATCGAGCCGAGCACGCCGATCGTGAGCGTGACGCCGAAGCCCTTGACCGGGCCGGACGCCAGGAAGAACAGCAGCCCGCCGGCCAGCAGCGTGGTGATGTTGGAGTCGGCGATGGCCGACAGGGCCTTGGTGAAGCCGGTGCTCAGGGCGACGCGCACGCCGCGTTTCGGCGCCGCCTGGTACTCCTCTCTCGCGCGTTCGAACGCCAGCACGTTGGCGTCGATCGCCATGCCGATGGCCAGCACGAACCCGGCGAGGCCCGGCAGTGTCAGCGTCGCGCCGATCATCACCAGCGCGGCGTACGAGATCAGGGCGTAGCAGGCGAGGGCGATCGCGGCCAGGGCGCCGACGAGCCGGTAGACGGCGATGATGAACAGGCCGGTCAGGATCACCCCGATGACGGCCGCCTTGGCGCTGGCGTCGATGGCCGCGTCGCCGAGGGTGGGGCCGACCACCCGCTGCTCGATGGTCTTCACCGGGACGGGCAGCGACCCGCCCTGGACCAGCGCGGCCAGTTCCTTGGCCTCCTCGGGGCTGAACTCGCCCGTGATCTGGGTCGATCCGCCGGCGATGCCGACGTTGCAGGCCACGTCCTGGACGACGCCGGGCGAGGAGATCACCTTTCCGTCCAGCACGATGGCGATGCGGCGCTCGTCGCCCACGGCGCAGGCGGCCTTGCCGGTGACCTGCTGCCAGGCCTTGCCGCCTTCGCCGCGGAACTTGATCGTGACGAACCAGCCGCCGACGTTCTGGGTGTCGAACGAGGCCTCCGCCGACCCGATGCCGTCGCCGGTCAGGACGGCGGGCCCGATGATCATGGGCTGCCCGCGTTCGTCGGCGATGGACTGCTCGCCCGCCTTGGGCTTCCCGTCGGCGGTGCGCACGGGATGGGCGGTGAGCTGGGCGGTCTTGCCGATCGCTTCGGCCGCCCGGGTCGGGTCCTGGACGTCGGGCAGCTCGACGATGATCCGCCGGTCGCCGGACCGGGTGATCGACGCCTCGGCCACGCCGAGCGCGTCGACGCGGCGCTGGAGCACCTCCCGAGCCCGGTCGGTGTTCTCCCGGGTCGCCTTGGCGTTCGGCGAGTCCTGCGTCTCGAGCACGATCTGGGTGCCGCCGCGCAGGTCGAGGCCGAGCCGGGCGGGTTTGGACAGGGCGAAGTACAGGGACGAGGCGAGCACGGCGAACGCCAGGATCGCCCGCACCACGTTGGCGCGAGTCAAAGGGGGCAACCTTCCACGTTGTCTGATCAGGGGAGACGCCGTGCGCCACCGGCCGTCCCGGGGTGGGGACGGGCGCGGCGGGACGGCGCTCTGCGGTGCGCCGTCGCCGTCACGAGGACGGCGAGGGCGGGCGAGGCGCAGTCAGATCAGGCGAAGGAAGGCGGGGCGCGGCCGCGTGGCAGGCCCGGCGGGGCCGTCTCGAACGGTCCGGCGTGCTCGGGCGCGCGGCCGAGGCGGGCGACGGCCGGCGCGGGCGCGATCCCGGCACCGGTGCCGGCGACCGCGGGGATCTGGTCCGGGACGGGCGCGGTCGCGGGTGCGGCCTGCCTGGACGTCGCCGCCGCGACGGAGACGACCACGCAGTCGGCGCGCGGAGCGGGGCAGGTCTTGGCGCCCCTCCCCCGGCTCGCCGGGCCCGGAAGGCCTGGCTGGCCGGGCTGGGCGGCACCGGCCCGTACGCCCGCGCCGACGGAGCCGGACGCGGGGGCGGCGCCGGGCAGGACCACGAAGCCGAGGACGCCCAGGACGATCAGGAGGAGCCTGACGACCCGCCCGCGTTCGTCGCCGGCGGGCTGCGAGGCGGATGGGGAGGCGGGCTGGGAGGCGGACTGGGAGGCAAACAGGGCGGAACGCCGAGCGTCGCTCACGCGCGTCCCCCCATCGGTGTTACCGGTGCGCCGCCGGTGTTCGATCGGTGTGCCACTGGTGTTCCGGCGGCTTCCCGCCACGCTACCGGACGGGCCGTCACGGTAGATCCGGTTCGACCGGAGGACGCGACCTCGGAAAACGTGAAGGTGTCTCAATCCGGCCAGACCCATGTCTCCACAAACGGTTGCGTTACCAGTAAATGATGAATTACTTTCACGATGCCCACCCCCGAACCGGACGAAGGAGTATCCGGTGGCGCACATCAGACAAGCCGTTACCGTCGGCATCGCGGCCATGGCCGTCGTCGCCGTGGCAGCCCCGCCCGCATCCGCCGTCACCACGACCATCCGCAAGGGCTCGGCCGCGGCCGACGCCTACTCCGGCGCCGTCCGCGCCTCCCTGCTCGGCACCGCCAGCGTGTCGACGTCCATCGGCAGCGGCTCGTGCAGCGAGTCGACGATGACGGGCTCGATCCAGGCCAACGGCTCCGGTCTCACCATCAACTCCGCGTCGTTCAGCGGCGCCGGAGGCGGCCCCTGCACCGGGACCACCTCATCCACGATCACCACCGAGAACCTGCCGTGGACCGGCGGCAACGTCACGTGGGACCCCGCCCACGCCAGCGGCCGCGACGCCGGCGTCACGATCAGCAACTTCAGGGTCAAGGCCGTGGTGAACATCTTCGGCGGCATCACGTGCTACTTCGGTGGCAACCTGACCGCCAACGGCTTCAACGGCGACAACGCCTCCCGCCCGGTGGCGAGCAACAGCCAGGCCCAGGTCGGCGTCACGAACGCCGTCGTCAACCGCCAGTCGGGCGGAAGCTTCCTCTGCCCGTCCACCGCCACGGTCAACGCCACCTACCAGCTCCTCGGCGAGACGGTCGCGGGCTCCGGGACGTACGACCAGTCCCTCTACGTGACCGGCACCAACCCCTGATCCCTGCTCCCGGGGCTCCCCAGCTCCCCAAAGTGAACGGCCGCGTGATCACCGTGAGGCGATCGCGCGGCCGTTCACCATCGACGAGAACTCGACCCCGCACGCGAGGCCGCTCACGGCGTCAACACGGCTCAGCAGCCGATGAGCTGGGCGGCCAGGAACGACTCGACCTGGCCGATCGCGATGCGCTCCTGGCTCATGGTGTCGCGCTCGCGCACCGTCACCGCGTCGTCCTCGAGGCTGTCGAAGTCGACCGTGACGCAGAACGGGGTGCCGATCTCGTCCTGGCGGCGGTAGCGGCGGCCGATGGCGCCCGCGTCGTCGAAGTCGACGTTCCAGTTCTTGCGCAGCTGCGCGGCCAGGTCGCGGGCCTTGGGCGACAGGTCGCTGTTGCGCGACAGCGGCAGCACCGCGACCTTGACCGGCGCCAGCCGCCGGTCGAGCCGCATGACGGTGCGCTTCTCCAGCTTGCCCTTGGCGTTGGGCGCCTCGTCCTCGGCGTAGGCGTCCATCATGAACGTCAGCGTGCAGCGGTCGACGCCGGCCGCGGGCTCGATCACGTACGGGACGAAGCGCTCGCCGGCCTCCTGGTCGAAGAACGACAGGTCGGCGCCGGACGCCTTGGAGTGCGTCGACAGGTCGTAGTCGGTGCGGTTGGCGATGCCCTCCAGCTCGCCCCACTCGCTGCCGACGAAGTCGAAGCGGTACTCCACGTCCACCGTGCGCTTGGAGTAGTGCGAGAGCTTCTCCTGCGGGTGCTCGAAGAGCCGGAGGTTCTCCTTGTTGATGCCCAGGTCGACGTACCACTGGAGGCGCTCGTCGATCCAGTACTGGTGCCACTCCTCGTCGGTGCCCGGCTTGACGAAGAACTCCATCTCCATCTGCTCGAACTCGCGGGTGCGGAAGATGAAGTTGCCCGGCGTGATCTCGTTGCGGAACGACTTGCCGACCTGGCCGATGCCGAACGGGACCTTGCGCCGCGCGGACTGCTCGACGTTCTTGTAGTTGATGAAGATGCCCTGCGCCGTCTCGGGCCGCAGGTAGGCCAGGCCCGACTCGTCCTCGACCGGGCCGAGGTAGGTCTTGAGCAGGCCGTTGAACATGCGCGGCTCGGTGAACGAGCCCTTCACGCCGCAGTTGGGGCAGGTGATGTCGGCGAGGCCGCCCGCCGGCGCCTTGCCGTGCTTCTCCTCGTAGGCCTCTTCGAGGTGGTCGGCGCGGAAACGCTTGTGGCAGGACTGGCACTCGGTCAGCGGGTCGACGAACGCCTGCACGTGCCCGCTGGCCTCCCAGACCTCGCGGGCGAGGATGACGCACGAGTCGAGGCCGACGACGTCGTCACGGCCCTGCACCATGGACTTCCACCACTGGCGCTTGACGTTGTTCTTCAGCTCGACGCCCAGCGGCCCGTAGTCCCAGGAGGCGCGCAGACCGCCGTAGATCTCGCTCGACGGGTAGACCAGCCCTCGCCGCTTGGCGAGGTTGACGATCGTGTCCATCACGTCGGAACGGCGTGCCATGAGCGTGTTCTCCATCCGGCTGGCAGTCGGTGGGATGTCGGTCGTACGCCCCGCGCGCCGCCCCGGCGGCGCGGTCGAAGGCGAGATGTGATCCCCGGTGACGCCCCCGAACGCGGTGGCCGACCCCGTCGGCGTGCCCGGCGTTCCAAGAGCGTTTCCGAGTCTAGGGCACGCCCGCCACCTCCCGAACGTCAACCCGGCGAATCCGGCCGGGCACGGACGGTGAGGGGATGTGCGTGATCAGTAGACCCGGCCGTCGACGACGTTGCTGTCGATGTTGAGCGAGATCCCGCCGTGCTCTTCCTTGTGCGGGCCCCGGTACTGCTTGATGCGGCGGTGCGGGTGCCACCAGTGGTCCATCAGGAACGGGCTGCCGTAGGCGCTGGCCTTGTTGTCCCAGTGGGCGAACCAGACCGACTTGGGTTTGGCGATGCCGGTGGCCCAGCCGAGGTCGCGGATGCCCGAGCCGGCGCTGCTGTAGACGCCCGACACGTACTTGCGGGCGGTGATGGCGCGCGACCAGGAGTGCAGGAAGGTGAGCACGGCCTGGCGGCACTTGGTCTTGGCGCTCGGGTACGCCTCCATGTCGAAGTAGATCGGCCGTTTGCGCGGGATGCCGAGCGCGCGGGCGCGCGCGACCGCGTCGGCGGCGGCCCTGCGGCCCTCGGCCGCGGCGTCCTTGGCCTTGAAGTGGGCGCGGTAGGCGTCCTGGTTGCAGGGGGCCTGGAGCCCGACGTACGTCGGGATCAGCCGGTAGCCCATCCTGCGCACGGCCTTCACCCAGAACCTGGTCAGGTTGGGCTGGGAGCAGCCGCGCGACGCGCCGCCGATGTAGATGTTGGCGATGGCGTACGAGCGGCGCCAGGCGGCCATGGTCCGCGACGAGGGCGCCGTGCAGGTGTCGAAGCCCCGGCCCGCGGCCCAGCCCTTCTCTCGCGCGGTCGGCCTGGCGATGCGCGGTTCCTTCCGGGCCGTGCCGCCGCGCCGCTCGGCGCTCGGAGATCCGCCGGCCGCCCAGGCGGCGGTGAGCCGGACCGAGCGGATGACGTCCTGCAGGGCGCGGGCGTCGCCGCCGTACACGCCGGTGATCGAGACCCCGGCCTCGGGCACCCGGACCGAGACCCGCCGGGCGAAGCTCTCCCTGACGGCGAACCTCGCCAGCCTGTTCGCCCGGACGGCGCCCCCGCGCCGCTGTGCCGAGACACCGTCGAGCGGCTCGACGTGCAGCGTCTCCGCGCCGCCGATCAGGCGCGCCGGGCAGTCCTGCTCCGCTCCCGGCCGGCCGAGGTAGATCGCCGGCCGGTCGTGCCGGACGCAGCGGGACGGGTCCAGGTCGAGCCGGTGCACCTCCCACCCGGCCGGCACCGGGATCCGCGCGCCCCGGTAGCCGGCGGTCCGGGCCTGGCCGCCGTGGACGCCGGCGTTCAGCGCGGCGGCCTGGACGGCCGCGGGCCGCGCGGAGGCCGGTTCGAGCCCGGCGACGAGGGGTGCGAGAACCGCCGCTCCGAAGGTCCCGCCGAGAACAGCCGCATGCCGCATCACAACTCCTCCCGTGCACGGGCGCCGTGCCCGTCAGCGGCAAGGATCGCCGCCACGGAGAGTCGCCAAACGGGGACGGTGCGTTCTTTCCCCGTGCCTGCCGTTCGTTGACAGAATCCGTGGCCGCGCCGCCGTCAGCGGGTGGAGACCACCTCGTAGGCGCCGGGCTCGTCCACCGCCATGGCGGCGAGCGGGATGAACACCAGGCGGACCTCGTAGGCGCCGAGCGCGCGGCGGTAGTAGCCGGCGCCGTCCCACTCGGTGATGAGGGCCCACAGGTCGGGCTCGTCGACGGTGCGCGCCAGCCGTCCCGACACGTAGCCCGGGCTCGCGGCGAGCGCGTCGAGCACCGCGGTCATCTGGGCGGCGAAGCCGTCGGCCTCCTGGCTCGGCACGCGGTACCGGGTAATCGCGATCATCGGGCCATCCTCCCAGCCCGCAAGGCCGGCCGGGGGCCGGTCGGCCACCGGGACACAGCGCTAGGTTGGGCCCGTGAACACTGAACGCGAGACGGGATCCCCCGGGCGGGGAATGCGCGCCACGGTCGAGCGGTTGAGTGCGAGGCCTGTCGTGTTCTTGCACACACTCCCCCGGTGGGTGCTGCTCGTCGTGGTCTTCGCCCTGCTGGTGGCCGGGCTGTGGGGCGGCGGCTGGCTTGGCGCGGCCGGATTGCTCGTCCTGCTGGCGTTCCTGGCCTGGTTCGCCTACCTCAACTGGCCCGCGCTGGACACCCCGGCACGGGTGTTGCGGGTGGTCGCGATGGTGCTTTTGGTGGCCTTCGCCGTGAGTCATGTGGTGGGTGGCGGCTAGGGCGGTTTTGACAACCGTTTTCATCTTCGTCCACACTTGAGGGGTGTTCACCTCCCGGAAGCTCCTCCGCGCCCTCGCCCCTCCGGCCCTCGCCACGGCCGCGCTGCTCGGCCTGACCGCCTGCGGCGACGCGGGCGCCGACTCCGGCAGGACCAGCGTGGTCGCGTCCTTCTACCCGATGGCGTGGCTGGCCGGGAAGGTCGGCGGCGAGCACGTGGAGGTCAGGACCCTCACCAAGCCGGGGGCCGAGCCGCACGACCTGGAGCTGACCGGGCGGCAGATCGCCGACGTCGGCGACGCCGACTACACCGTCTACGTGAAGGGCGTCCAGCCCGCCGTGGACGACGCGGTCGCCAAGCACGCCAAGGACAAGGCCCTCGACGCCGCGAGCGTCGTCAAGACGCTGCCCGTCGCCGGGGACGACCGGGAGCACGAGGGCGAGGGCGACGGGCACGCGCACGAGACCGAGTACGACCCGCACATCTGGCTGGACCCCAGCCGGATGGCCACCATCGCCACCACGCTGGGCGACCGGCTCGCCGCCGCCGACCCGGCCAACGCCGCCGCCTACAAGGCCAACGCCAAGACCGTCGCCGCCGAGCTGACCGCGCTCGACACGAGCTTCCGCGACGGCCTGAAGGACACCGAGCGGAAGACGATCGTGACCGCGCACGCCGCGTTCGGCTACCTCGCCGACCGCTACGGGCTGAAGCAGGTCTCGATCGCCGGCGTGGACCCGACGAGCGAGCCGTCGCCCAAGCGCGTCGCCGAGCTCACCCACGAGGTGCGCGCCGCGGGCGCCACCACGGTCTTCACCGAGACGCTGGTGAGTCCCAAGGTCGCCGAGACCCTCGCCCGCGAGGCCGGGGTCAGGACCGACGTGCTCGACCCGGTCGAGGGCGTCGCCAAGGAGTCCCCGGACGACTACGTCTCGATCATGAAGCGGAACCTCCAGACCCTGCGCACCGCACTGGGAGCACCATGATCAAGACGACGGGGACCACGAAGGCGGGCGGCTCTCCCGCGCACCTCGCGCCCTTCGCGATGACCGGCGGCCACGTCCGGCTCGAGGGGCGCGAGGTGCTGCGCGACGTCGACCTGACCGTCGCGCCCGGCGACGTGCTGGCCGTGCTGGGCCCGAACGGCGCCGGCAAGTCGACCCTGATCAAGGCCATGCTCGGGCTGCTCCCGCTGTCGGAGGGACGCACCGAGATCTTCGGCGTCCCCGCCGCCAGGTTCCGCGACTGGAAGCGCGTCGGGTACGTGCCGCAGCGCCTGCCCATGGGCGGCGGCGTCCCCGCGACCGTGCGCGAGGTCGTGGCGTCGGGGCGCGTCGCCCGGCAGTCGCGCTGGCGCCCCACGTCGGCCGCCGACCGCGCCGCAGTCGACCGGGCGCTGGAGACCGTCGGGCTCACCGACCGGGCGCGCGACTCCGCGCACCTGCTGTCGGGCGGCCAGCAGCAGCGCGTGCTCATCGCCCGCGCGCTCGCGGGCGAGCCCGAGGTGTTCGTGATGGACGAGCCCACCGCGGGCGTCGACGCGGCCAGCCAGGCGGCGCTGGCGGGCACGCTGCGCCGGCTCGCCGCCGGCGGCCGCACGGTCGTCCTGGTGACGCACGAGCTCGGCCCGATGGAACCGCTCATCAACCGGACCGTCGTCCTCGACCACGGCCGCATCGCACAGATCACGGGAAGCACGGCGTGAGCGACATCCTGCAGTACGACTTCATGCGCATCGCCCTGGTGATGGCGGTGCTCATCGGCCTGACCGCGCCCACCGTCGGCACGTTCATGGTGCAGCGCAAGCTCTCCCTGCTCGGCGACGGCATCGGGCACATCGCGCTGACCGGCATCGGGCTGGGCCTGCTCACCGGCAACTCGCCCGTGCTGGGCGCGCTCGTCGTCTCCGTGCTCGGCGCGGTCGCCATCGAGGTGCTGCGGGCGCGCAGCCGCAGCGGCGCCGACGTGGTGCTGGCGCTGCTGTTCTACGGCGGCCTGGCGGGCGGCGTGCTGCTCACCAACGCGCAGGGCGGCGGCGCCAACCTCCAGTCCTACCTGTTCGGGTCCATCAGCAGCGTGACGGCCGCCGACCTGTACGTCGTCGCCGGCCTCGCGGTGGCGGTGCTGGGCATCGTGGCCCTGTTCGGCCGGGAGCTCTTCCTGCTCTGCCAGGACGAGGAGGTCGCGCGGGCGGCGGGCCTCCCGGTGCGCTTCCTCAGCGTCCTCATCGCCGCCACCGCCGCGGTGACCGTGGTCATCTCGATGCGGGCCATCGGGTTGCTGCTGGTGAGCGCACTGATGGTCATCCCTGTCGCCGCGGCGCAGCAGCTCACCCGGGGATTCAAGAGCACGATGCTTGTGGCGATGGGCATCGGTGTACTGTCGGCGGTGTCGGGCCTGGTCGGCTCTTTCGAGTACGATCTCCCGCCGGGGCCCTCGATCGTCCTGCTGGCTCTGGCGGTCTTCGTCGTCGCGGTGATCGGGGGAACGGTCGTGCGGCGCAGACGTACCCGCGCGGTTCCGGCCGGTGCCCGGAGGAGCGTGGAAGCCGAGGCGGAGGTGCTTGGGGGATGACGGCCCGTCGGAACGCGGTGCGGGAGGCTCTGGCCGGCTGCGACAACTTCCGCAGCGCACAGGACATCTACGCGGACCTGCGCGCGGACGGCTCCAAGATCGGCCTGACCACCGTCTACCGCGCGCTGCAGGCGCTCAGCGACTCGGGCGAGGTCGACGTGCTGCGCACCGACGACGGTGAGGCCGTCTATCGCGCCTGCCGCACGCTCGACCATCACCACCACCTGGTCTGCCGCGCCTGCGGCCGCACGGTCGAGGTCGAGGGCCCGGCCGTGGAGAAGTGGGCCGACGCGATCGGCGCCGAGCACGGCTTCGTGGAGATCACCCACACCGTCGAGGTCTTCGGCACCTGCTCCGACTGCGCCGCCCCGGCCAGGACCGGCTGACGCGGCGCCGTCCCCGAACCGGCGCCGCGCCGGCGAAACGCGGGGGCGGGTGCCCCCGACCCGCCGGTAATGAGCAAAGATCGGGTACATGGCTACGACACGTACCGCGAACGCGCACTGGGAAGGGCCGCTGATGGGCGGCCAGGGCACGGTCTCCTTGGACTCGTCGAAGGTCGGCGATTTCGAGGTGAGCTGGCCGTCGCGGGCCGAGGAGGCCAACGGCAAGACGAGCCCCGAGGAGCTCATCGCCGCGGCGCACTCCACCTGCTACTCGATGGCGCTCTCGCACGGCCTGGCCGGCGCGGGCACGCCCCCGGAGAAGGTCGACACCAAGGCCGACGTCACCTTCCAGCCCGGTGAGGGCATCACCGGCATCCACCTGACGGTACGGGCCAGCGTTCCCGGCATCACCGCGGCCGACTTCGAGAAGGCCGCGCAGAACGCCAAGGAGAACTGCCCCGTCAGCAAGGCCCTCGCCGGCACCAAGATCACCTTGGACGCCGCGCTGGCCTGACACGGGCACGGCCCGCGAGGCGGGGGCGCGGAACGGTCCGCGCCCCCGCCTCGACGCGTTCGGGCGTGGATTCCCCGCTCAGGCGACGGCGACCGGAACGTCGCCCGCCACGGTGGTGCTGTGGAGGCGGCGGGGGCGGTCGCCGAAGTCGTTGATGACGCGGTGCTGGGTGGCGCGGTTGTCCCAGATGGCGACGTCGCCGGCGGCCCAGCGCCAGCGCACGGTGTTCTCCAGGCGCGTCACGTACTCCTGGAAGAGCTTGATCAGGGCCTCGGAGTCGGCCCGCTGGGTGAGCCCCACGACGGAGGTGGCGAAGCCGCCGAGCAGGATCGCGCGTTCGCCGGTCTCGGGGTGCACGCGGACCAGCGGGTGCCGGGTCTCCAGCGCGCCGCGCGTGGCCGAGTGCAGGAACCACAGCCGGTCGGCCAGGTCGCGCAGCTCGATCGGGAGGTCCTCGTAGGCGGTGACGGTGTTGGCCCACACGGTGTCGCCGCCGTGCCCGGGCACCTCGAGCGCCCGCTGCACCGAGATCCGCGGCGGCCGGTCGAGGAACGTGGCGTCGGTGTGCCAGGCGTCCAGGGCGGGGATCTCGGTGTCGGGGTCGATCAGCGCGCCGAAGCGGCGGGCGAACGCGGCCTGCTCGCGGGCGTCCAGATGGTACTGGCCGCGGAAGAAGACGACCTTGTGCCGCAGGAGCGCGAGCCGGATCTCGTCGACGGTCTCGTCGGCGAGGTCGCCCGACAGCTCGATCCCGGAGACGACCGCGCCGATGCGGCCGCTCACCTGGCTGATTTCGAGCACGCTGGTTGCCGTGAGCATAGGACCGAACGTATGCGGCCCCGCCCCTTAAGTCAACTATTCAAGTAGGAAATATCTGTTCAGGTGGCCGGCGCAGGCTCCACCGCGTTGGGGACGGCCCCGCCGTAGCGGCGGTCGCGGCTGGCGTAGAGCTCGCAGGCGTGCCAGAGGTGGCGGCGGTCGAAGTCGGGCCAGAGGGTGTCGAGGAAGACCATCTCGGCGTACGCCGACTGCCAGAGCAGGAAGTTGGAGATGCGCTGCTCCCCCGACGAGCGGAGGAAGAGGTCGACGTCGGGGAGACCCGGCTCGTCGAGGTAGCGGGCGAACACCTTCTCGGTGATCTTGTCGGGGTTGAGCCGGCCGGCCTTGACGTCGCGGGCGATGGCCGCCGCGGCGTCGGCGATCTCGGCCCGGCCGCCGTAGTTGACGCAGAACTGCAGGGTGAGGACGTCGTTGTCGCGGGTCATCTCCTCGGCGTCCTCGAGCTCCTTGATGACGCTGCGCCACAACTTGGGACGGCGGCCCGCCCAGCGCACGCGGACGCCCATCGAGTGCAGCTGGTCGCGGCGCCGGCGGATCACGTCACGGTTGAAGCCCATCAGGAAGCGCACCTCGTCGGGCGAGCGCTTCCAGTTCTCGGTGGAGAACGCGTAGGCCGACACGGTCGGAACGCCCAGCTCGATCGCACCCATGACCACGTCGAAGAGGGAGTCCTCCCCCATCTTGTGGCCCTCGGTGCGCGGCAGCCCGCGCTCCTTGGCCCAGCGCCCGTTGCCGTCCATCACGATGGCCACGTGCCGGGGCACCAGGTCGGCCGGGATCGCGGGCGGCCGGGCGCCGTCCTTGTGCGGGTACGGCGGCTGAACGGCCCTTCTCACACTCGCTCCCTGTCGGTCGTGTCGTCGCCCTCGCGGGACGCCGGGACGTGGCGGTCGCCGCCGGGGGCGTCGCGCTCCACGTGGCGGAGGGACCTGATGCCGTGCTCCAGGTGCCACTGCAGGTAGGCGGCCACGAGGCCGCTGCACTCTACCCGGTGGCGCGGCTCGCTCCCGTCGGCGTACTCCCAGTCGCCCCGCAGCAGCGCCAGCATGAGCGAGAACGTCGGCGGCGCCGGGGTCGCCGCGCCCGGCTGGCGGCAGCGGGCGCACAACGCGCCGCCCGCGGCGATCGCGAACCCGCGCAGCTGGCCGCGGTCGCCGCACCGGCTGCACTCGTCCAGCGCCGGGGCCCAGCCCGCGACCGAGAGGGAGCGCAGCAGGAACGCGTCGAGCACCAGGCGCGGGTCGTGATCACGTTCGACCAGGGTGCGCAGGGCCCCGACAAGCAGCAGGAACTGCCGCAGCGCGGGC
This sequence comes from Spirillospora sp. NPDC047279, assembly GCF_040643285.1. Taxonomy (NCBI): domain Bacteria; kingdom Bacillati; phylum Actinomycetota; class Actinomycetes; order Streptosporangiales; family Thermomonosporaceae; genus Spirillospora; species Spirillospora sp. NPDC047279. Next base: position 631,998 of record NZ_JBEYUA010000004.1, on the reverse strand, counting down.
TCGCGCTCCTCGGTGAGCTTCTCGGTGGTCTCCAGCATCGCCGTGCCGGCCGTGTAGCGGGGATAGTCGGTGACCAGCCGCTCGCCGTACGGGCGCAACGTCTCGGCCTGGGTGATCAGGTCGAGCGAGCGCCGCTCGTACAGCTGCAGGTCGACATGGGTGAACGGCTCCAGCCGGGCGCCGAACCGCGACTTGGTCTTGCGGACCCCCTTGGCGGCGGCGCGGATGCGGCCGGTGCGCCGGGTCAGCACCGTCACGATGCGGTCGGCCTCGCCCAGCTTCTGGGTCCGCAGCACGATGCCTTCGTCACGGTAGAGCGTCACCTGTCCATTCTGGCGCACTCCGAGGGTCACACCGTCCATCACCGTCCGTGACCGCAATCGGTCGTCAAGGAACGCGGAAAGATGTGGCTCCGATCACATCCGCCTGGCAGCGTTGTCCCATGAGATGCACCATCGTGCCGCCGCACATGCTGGAGCGGGTCGCTCGCGTCGCCGAGGACCCCGCCCTTCGTGACATCGCCCGCCGCACCCTGATCATCAGCTCGGCGCAGCGGGTCGAGCGCCGCACCGCGGGCCCCGAGCTGCCCGCGCCCACGGAGGACTTCGTCCCCGACCGGACGATCAACGACGCGCAGAGCCAGGAGGTGCTGCCGGGCAAGAAGGTCCGCGGCGAGGGCGCGGCCGCCACCGGCGACCGGACCGTCGACCAGGCCTACGAGTGGCTCGGCGTCACCTTCGACTTCTTCGAGGCCGCCTACCGGCGCGACTCCATCGACAGCGCGGGCCTGCCGATGGTCTCGACGGTGCACTACGGGCGCGACTACGACAACGCGTTCTGGAACGGCGAGCAGATGGTCTACGGCGACGGTGACGGGGTGCTGTTCACCGCGTTCACCGGCCCGCTCGACGTCACCGGCCACGAGCTCGTCCACGGCATCACGCAGTACACCGCCAACCTGGAGTACTACGGGCAGGCCGGGGCCCTCAACGAGTCGGTCTCGGACGTCTTCGGCTCGCTGATCAAGCAGTGGCACCTGGGCCACACCGCCGACCAGGCCGACTGGCTGATCGGCCAGGGCCTGCTCGCCGAGGGCGTCAACGGGGTGGCGCTGCGGTCGATGAAGGAGCCGGGCACCGCCTACGACGACCCGCAGCTCGGCAAGGACCCGCAGCCCGGCCACATGGACCAGTACGTCGACACCTACCGTGACAACGGCGGCGTGCACATCAACTCGGGCATCCCCAACCGCGCGTTCCACCTGGCCGCGGTGGCCATCGGCGGCAACGCCTGGGACAAGGCCGGCAAGGTCTGGTACGACACCCTCACCAGCGGAAAGATCAAGGTCGCGGAGACCTTCGAGGGCTTCGCCGCGGCGACGGTGGCCACCGCCACCGGCCTCTACGGGGCTGACAGCGCGGAGAACCGGGCGGTAAAGGAGGCGTGGACGGGGGTAGGCGTCCAGGTGTAAAACCGACCGAGGTGACAGCGTGAGGGTGACAGTGGTCCGCAGCGGCGGCTTCGCGGGCATCGAGAGGCGCGGCGAGTCCGACACCGCGAGCGACCCGATGCTGCGCCGGCTCGTCGACCGGGTGGATCTGGGCGCGGTGCCGCCTCCGGGGCGGATCCCCGACCAGTTCCTCTACGACATCGACATCGACGGCGCCACCGCGACCGTGGGCGAGGCCCAGTTGCACGGGCCTCTCCGCGAGCTCGTCCACCACGTCCTCGGCCGCTAGGCCGGGCCCGCCGTGGCGGCGGACGCGGATCGGCCCCTGTCGTGAGGTCGTCACGACAGGGGCCGCACCATCGATCACACGCAATGGATCACATCGTCGTGACCGGGTCCTTGGGGTGGAACGTCGTTCAGGCGGCGGATCGGGCCACCCGGTTGACGGCCGACAGGATGGCCTTGAGGGAGGCGGTGACGATGTTGCCGTCGATGCCCACCCCCCAGACGCTCGTGCCGTTGACGTCGCACTCGACGTAGGCGGCCGCGCGGGCGTCGCCGCCGGCGCTGAGCGCGTGCTCCACGTAGTCGAGCACCCGCACGTTGATGCCGATCGAGGCCAGCGCGTTCTCGAACGCCGACACCGGGCCGTTGCCGACGCCCTCGATCTCGCGGATCTCGCCGTCGACGCGCAGGTCGCAGGTGAGCACGTCCTTCTCGTCCACGCGCGAGGCGGCGCGGTGCGCGAGCAGGCCCACGCGGGGGCCGCTGACCAGGAACTCCTTCTCGAAGATGTCCCACATCAGCTCGGCGGAGACCTCGCCGCCCGCGCTGTCGGTGTGCTCCTGCACGACCCGCGAGAACTCGATCTGCAGGCGCCGCGGCAGCTCCAGCGCGTGCTCGGTCTTCATGATGTAGGCGACGCCGCCCTTGCCGGACTGGCTGTTGACCCGGATGACGGCCTCGTAGGAGCGGCCGACGTCCTTGGGGTCGATGGGCAGGTACGGGACCTGCCAGGTGAAGCCGTCCACCGGTACGCCCGCCGCGTCGGCGTCGCGGCGCAGGTGGTCGAAGCCCTTGTTGATCGCGTCCTGGTGCGAGCCGGAGAACGCGGTGTAGACCAGGTCGCCGCCGTAGGGGTGCCGCTCGTGCACCGGCAGCTGGTTGCAGTACTCGACGGTGCGGCGGATCTCGTCGATGTCGGAGAAGTCGATCTGCGGGTCGACGCCCTGGGTGAAGAGGTTCAGCCCGAGGGTGACCAGGCAGACGTTGCCGGTGCGCTCGCCGTTGCCGAACAGGCAGCCCTCGATGCGGTCGGCGCCGGCCATGTAGCCCAGCTCGGCCGCGGCGACGGCGGTGCCGCGGTCGTTGTGCGGGTGCAGCGACAGGATGACCGAGTCGCGGTGGGCCAGGTTGCGGTGCATCCACTCGATCTGGTCGGCGTAGACGTTCGGGCCGGCCATCTCGACCGTCGCCGGCAGGTTGACGATGGTCTTCCACTCCGGCGTCGGCTGCCACACGTCGTTGACGGCGTTGCAGACCTCGACCGCGTACTCCAGCTCGGTGCCGGTGAACGACTCCGGCGAGTACTCGAAGAAGATCTGGGTCTCCCCCATGTCCTCGGCGAGCTTCTTGCACAGCTTGGCGCCCTCGACCGCGATCGCGGTGATGCCGTCCTTGTCCTGCCCGAACACCACGCGCCGCTGGAGCGTGCTGGTCGAGTTGTAGAGGTGGACGATCGCCTGCTTGGCGCCGCGCACCGACTCGAAGGTGCGCTCGATCAGCTCGGGCCGCGCCTGCGTCAGCACCTGGATCACCACGTCGTCGGGGACCCGGCCCTCCTCGATGATCTGCCGCACGAAGTCGAAGTCGGTCTGGCTGGCCGCCGGGAACCCGACCTCGATCTCCTTGTAGCCCATCCGTACCAGCAGCTCGAACATCTGGAGCTTGCGGTGGGAGTCCATCGGGTCGATGAGCGCCTGGTTGCCGTCGCGCAGGTCGACCGCGCACCAGCGGGGCGCCTCGGTGACGACCTCGTCCGGCCAGGTCCGGTCGGTGAGCCTGATCGGCTCGAACGGCCGGTAACGCTCGAACGGCATGCCGGAAGACTGCTGTTGCGGATACATCCGTTGGATTCCCTCTGCTCAGGTCCTGCGGCCGACGTCCACGTCAAAGTCCCGCAGCGAGGGAGCCGACCTGTTACAGGCCCCCGCTGCGGCCGCTAAGGAGGAGCAGCTCACGCAACACGCTGGCAAAGCTAACAGATTCCATCCGTGTTACGGAAACGCCGTCCGCCATTTGAGACGTCGCAACAAATGGCCCATTCGCTACCACAACTGCCATATCGGCCCGGATTATTCCCTGAACCCCCAGGTCAGCGGCATCCTGCGGGAGAAGCCCGGTGGCCGCTCAACGCCCATCGGGTGACCCTCCCCATGGCCTCCGTCACAATGGCGCGGCTCATCTTGCTCACCCCGTGGACCACCGGGATCCCGGATGACCATGGCCGGTTACCGCAAGGTTCATCTGGAGGTCGTCTGCGACGGCGGCCGGGCCCGAGGGCCCGGCCGCCGTGCGCGTGGCCGATCGGACGGGTCGGACGTCTCAGACGGCGAGGAGGCGCTTCACCTGATCGTCTCTGAGGTCCTCGGCGGTGCCGGAGTGCTGGACGGCGCCGCCCTCGATGATGACGAAGCCGTCCGCCAGGCGGAGGGCCAGCTCCAGGTACTGCTCGACGAGGAGGACGGCGAGCCCCTGCTCTTTGTGCAGCCGCTCGATGGCCTCCTCGATCTCGACCACGATCGAGGGCTGGATGCCCTCGGTGGGCTCGTCGAGGATCAGCATGCGCGGCCGGGTGACGAGGGCGCGGGCGATGGCCAGCTGCTGCTGCTGGCCGCCTGACAGGAAGCCGGCCCGGCGGGTCAGCATCTCCTTGAGGCGCGGGAAGACCTCGAGGGCCTCGTCGATGGCGGACCTGTCCTTGTGCCGGGAGGCGTCCAGCGTGACCTGGAGGTTCTCGGCCACGGTGAGCTGCGGGAACGTCTCGTGCCCCTGCGGGACGTAGCCCATGCCGCGCCGGACCCGCTCGTACGTCGGCACCTTGGTGACGTCCTCGCCGTCGAAGACGACCGTTCCGGCGGTCGGCGTCAGCACGCCCATGATCGTGTTGAGCAGCGTCGTCTTGCCGACGCCGTTGCGCCCCATCACGCACATGAGCTGCCCCGCCTCGACCTTGAGGTCGACGCCGAACAGGACACGAGCGCGCCCGTAGGCGGCCTCGAGCCCGGTGACCTCCAGCATCACGCTGCCTCCTCCCTTTTCCGTCCCAGGTAGACCTCCTGGACGCGCGGGTCGGACTGGACGGCGGCGACGTCGCCCTCGACCAGCACGGTGCCCTCGTGCAGGACCGTGACCTGGGACGCGTAGCGGCGCAGGAACTCCATGTCGTGTTCCACCACGATCACCGTGTGGTCCTTGGCGATCTCGGTGAGGAGCTCGCCGGTGCGCTCCCGTTCGTCCTTGCTCATCCCGGCGACCGGCTCGTCCAGCAGAAGCAGTTTGGGCTGCTGGGCGATGAGCATGCCGATCTCGAGCCACTGGCGCTGCCCGTGCGACAACACCCCGGCGGGGCGCCGCGCGAGGTCGGCCAGGCCGATGGTGTCCAGTGCCGCGGCGACGGTGTCGGACACGCCGCGGCGCTGCCGCAGCAACGCGGTGAGGGGACGCCGGAAGCTGGCCGCCAGGTCGAGGTTCTCGACGACGCTCAGCTCCTCGAACACCACGCTGGTCTGGAACGTGCGGCCGATGCCCAGCCGCACGATCTTGTGCTCCTTGCGGCCGGTCAGCTCCGTGCCGGCGAACGTGACCGATCCCGCGGCGGGCCTGGTGAGGCCCGTGATCACGTCGATGAGCGTGGTCTTGCCCGCGCCGTTGGGCCCGATGAGGAACCGCAGCTCCCCCTCGCCGACGGTCAGGTCGACCCCGTTGATCGCCCGGAAGCCGTCGAAGACCACCTCGAGGCCGCGGATCTCCAGGAGCGAACGTTCGCTCATGCTCTGCTCCTCGCGGGGGGGCGACCCCCCACGCCCCCCGGGACGCTCGCTCCGCTCACTCATGCGGGCACCTCCTCCTTCACCGGCGGGGTCTGGACCGGCGGCGGGTCGACCGACCGGCGGCGCGCGACCGTGTCGCGGAGCTGCTCGTACAGGCCGACCGCGCCCCGGGGCGCGAGCGTCATCACCAGGATGAACAGGGCGCCCTGAAGGTAGAGCCAGCCGCCCGCCCACTGCTCGCTGAACGAGGTCTTGGCGTAGTTCATGACGACGGCGCCGAGGATCGCCCCGGCGAGCGCGTACCGGCCGCCGACGGCGACCGCGACCACCAGCTCCAGGGACGGGACCACGCCGAGCAGCGACGGCGAGATGATCCCGACGACCGGGACGAACAGCGCCCCGGCCAGCCCGGCCATGCCCGCCGAGATCGCGAACGTGATGGTCTTGACCGTGGCCGGGTTGTAGCCGAGGAACCGCACCCGGTCCTCGCCGTCCCTGACCGCGACGAGCAGGCGCCCGAACCGGCTCTTCACCAGCTGCCGGGCACCGAGGTAGAGCACGCCGAGGACGCCCGCGGTGATGAAGTACATCGTGCGCTGCGTGCTCTCCGCCTCCGGGTCCTGGCCGAAGAAGTCGTAGAAGTTGGTCATGCCGTTCGTCCCGCCGGTGAGGCCCTGCTGGCCGACCAGCAGGATCACGAACGCGGCGGCGAGCGCCTGGGTGAGGATCGCGAAGTAGGCGCCGCGGACCCGCTGGCGGAACACCAGCGCGCCGAGCACGACGGCGACCAGGACCGGGACCACGATCACCGCCGCCAGGGCGAAGCCCACGTTGGAGAACGGCTTCCAGATCGCCGGGAGCGTCTCCACGCCGCTCCAGGTCATGAAGTCCGGCAGGTCGCCGCCCGCGTCGTGCAGTTTGAGGTACATCGCCATGGCGTAGCCGCCGAGGCCGAAGAAGACGCCCTGGCCGAGGGTGAGCATGCCGCCCTGGCCCCAGGCGAGCCCGATGCCGAGCGCGGCGATGGCGAAGCACAGGTACTTGGCCAGCTCGTCCAGCCGGAACGCCGGCAGCACCGCCGGGGCGACGACCAGGAGCAGGAGGGAGATCGAGGCGAAGAGCGCGTAACCGCGCAGGCGTTCACTCATGTCAGGGCCCTGGAACGGAGGACGAACATGCCCTGCGGACGGAACTGGAGGAAAGCGATGATCACGGCGAAGACGATCACCTTCGCCAGGCTGGCGTCGGTCCAGAACTCGGCGTAGGAGTTGAGCATGCCGAGCGCGACCGCGGCGATCACGGCGCCGCGCAGCTGGCCGAGCCCGCCCGCGACGACGACCAGGAACGCGTCGACGATGTAGTAGGTGCCCAGGGACGGGCCGACCGGGCCGATCAGGGTCAGCGCGACCCCGGCGACGCCGGCCAGGCCGGAGCCGATGAAGAAGGTGAGCTGGTCGGTGCGGGCGGTCGCGACGCCGCTGCACGCGGCGAGCTCGCGGTTCTGCATGACCGCGCGCATCCGGCGGCCCTGCGCCGAACGTTCCATGTACGCCCAGATGCCGACGACGCAGGCCAGGGCGAGCGCCATGATGAACAGCCGCGCGTAGGGGATGCCCGCGCCGAGCACCTCGATCCGGCCGGTCAGCCACGAGGGCGCCACGACCTGGACGTTGGGGGCGCCGAAGATGTCGCGCGCGGCCTGCTGGAGTACCAGGCTGACGCCCCAGGTCAGCAGCAGGGTGTCCAGCGGCCGGCCGTAGAAGTGGCGGATGGCCAGGCGTTCCAGCACCCAGCCCAGGGCGCCGGCGATGGCGAACGCGACCGGCAGGGCGACGATCACCGCCTGCGAGCCGGCCCAGTCCTGGAGCATGTAGGCCGTGTAGGCGCCGGCCATGATGAACTCGCCGTGGGCCATGTTGATCACGCCCATCTGGCCGAACGTGAACGTGAGCCCGAGCGCGATCAGCAGCAGCACCGCGCCGATGCTGAGGCCGATCGGTAGCTGGTTGAGCAAGGATTCCATGAGTGGTTGCCGCCTCCTCGGCTGAAGTCCTTGGTTGGGGGCTTCGAACGAGGCGGCGCGCGCTTCGTTGAGCGCGCCGACCGTCAGCTCGTGCGGGTCAGGACGACAGGCCGGCGGCCCACGGGTAGGTCTTCAGGTAGGGGTCGGGCTTGATCGGCTCGTCCGACGCCCAGACCTCCTTGATGAGGCCGTCCGGCTGGATGACGCCGATGCGGGCGGTCTTGTAGACGTGCTGGTTGGAGCCGTCGACGGTGACCTTGCCCTCGGGCAGGTCCAGCGACAGCCCGGCCGCGGCGGCCTTGACCTTGGCGACGTCGGTGGAGCCGGCCTTCTCGACGGCCTTGGCCCACAGGTGGACGGCGTTGTAGCCGGCCTCCATCGGGTCGGAGGTGACGGCGCCCTTGTGCTTGGCCTGGAAGGCCTTCACGAAGGTCTCGTTCACCGCGCCCTTGGTGGTCTGGTAGTAGTTCCAGGCCACGGGCTGCCCGACGATGTTGGCGATGCCGATGCCCTTGACCTCTTCCTCGGCGATGCTGACCGACATCACCGGCATCTTCTCGGCGTCGCCGAGACCGGCGCTCTTCAACTGCTTGAAGAACGCGACATTGCTGTCACCGTTGAGCGTATTGAAGACCGCGTCCGGCTTGGCTTCGGCGATCTTATTGACGAGAGTGCTGTATTCGGTGTGGCCGAGCGGGGTGTACTCCTCACCCAGGACCTGCATTCCGTTGGCCTTCGCGTAGGCCTTGATGATTTTGTTGGCCGTGCGCGGGAAAACGTAGTCGCTGCCGACCAGGAAGACCTTCTTCTTGCCCTTTTCCTTGTTGAGGTAGTCGAGGCCCGGAACGATCTGCTGGTTGGTGGTCGCGCCGGTGTAGAAGATGTAGGGCGAGCTTTCCAGGCCCTCGTACTGCACCGGGTACCAGAGGAGCGCCTTGTTGCGCTCGAACACCGGCAGCATCGCCTTGCGGCTCGCGGACGTCCAGCCGCCGAAGACCGTCGCGACCTTGTCCTTCTTGATGAGCTTCTGGGCCTTCTGGGCGAACGTGGGCCAGTCGGAGGCGCCGTCCTCGACGACCGGTTCGATCTTCTTGCCGAGCACCCCGCCCTTGGCGTTGATCTCCTCGATGGCCATCGTCTCGGAGTTCTTGACGGTGACCTCGCTGATGGCCATCGTGCCGCTGAGAGAATGCAGGATTCCGACCTTGATGGTGTTGCCGGAACTCCCCGACCCGGACGAGTTCTCCGTCGATTCTCCGCCGCACGCCGTCAGCAGTGCGGCCGGCAATACGGCCGCCGCGACCAGGGGACGCACGAATGATTTGCGCAACTATCGACTCCTCACAGAACGGGCCCCGTGGCTTCGTTGTCTGTGACAAGTCTCCGGAATGAGATTTCCGCGCAAGATCCTTCGTGTTACAGATGATTTACGAAGATCTCACTGGTACGTCCCGATCGTGGTGATATCGCCGCGCGTCAGCGGACGAGCACGGAGAGACAGGTGACGCAGCCCTCCAGGGCCTCGAACTCGCCGATGTCGACCGTGGTCACCCGCAGTCCGTCCGCCGCCAGCCGGTCGGCGGTGCGCGGCGCCGAGGCCGAGAGCATGACGTGGTCGGGCCCCAGCACGACGACGTGGGCGCCGGCGGGCTCGGGCGCCACCCGCACGCCGGGCAGGACGGAGGTGTCGAGCCGCTCCGGCACGCCGATCAGCGTGCCGTCCGGCAGCGCGGTCATCGCGCTCTTGAGGTGCAGGCAGCCGCTGATCCCGACCGGCACCACCCGCCGGCCGCCCAGCAGGTGGGCGAGCTGGCAGATGCCCTCCTCGTTGGTCCGGCCGCTCCGCCCCACGTAGACGGTGTCGCCGGCCTGCAGAACGTCGCCGCCGTCGAGGGTGCCGGGCCCCTTGATCCGTTCGATCCGCAGGCCCAGCTCGCGGACCGCCCGCTCGGCCGCGGCGGCCTCGCCGCGCCGCCGCGGGGCGCCGGACCGGCCGATCACCGCCAGATCGCCGCAGACGACCACGGCGTCCTCGACGAACACCCCGTCGGGGAACTCGTCGCCGGCCAGGGCGCGCACCCGCCAGCCCGCCGCGCGCAGCGCCGCGACGTAGGCGCCGTGCTGGCGCGCCGCCCGCGCGACGTCCACGGGACGGCGCTCGATGTGGGTGACGATCCCCTCCGCCAGCCGCGGGCCCGGTGTGCGCACCAGGGCGGTGCCCGTGCCGGCGAGCGGCACCCCGGACCGCCCCGGCAGCGGGATCACCGTGCCGCGCCCTCGGTCGTCACGATGACGCCGAGCGCGTGCGCGCGCGACATGCCGAGCAGGTGGGCGATGTGGTGCATGGTCTGCCGCTCGCCCTCGGTCAGCGGCCCGTCGGCCAGCCCGACCCGCACGGCCTGCGACAGGAACCACTCCTTGGCCTCGACCGCGAGCTGTGCGCCCGCGCGGGCCACCTCTTCCTGGAGGAACTCGGGGCGGAGCCGGAGGTCGGCCTCCACGTCGTTCTCGCCGAAGGTCATCTCGCCGTACCCGCGCACGGCCTCGATGACCCGGCCGCGGGCGGCCCCGTCGGACGGGTCGCCGGCCCGCAGCACCAGCGACGCCGCGGCCCGCATGCCCGCCGGGAGGGCGGCGGCCATCTGCACGGCGGTCGGGGCGCCCAGCACCGCGACGTCGAACCTGGTCTTGCAGGTGCGGCACTCGACGACCTCGCCGACTCCGGTCAGCGGGATCACGGGCAGGAAGAACAGCGTGAACCACCGTCGCCCGTTCCGCCGCCGGTAGGCACGGTCCCCGCCGCACTGCGGACAGTGGAAGGTCCCCTCGCCAACCGTACGGAAGAACACCGACAGGCCGAAAATAAGCAACACCGGGGGGCTCCTCCCATTACGGACCCTTCCAAAGTACCGATCCTCTCAAGATGAGGGAGCCGACCCGCCGAGTTCGCCGCGCCGGAACGGGATCATCGGGGGCGTGACCTTTACGCTGGGTCCATGAGTGGTGACCTGGGCCCGCGGTCGCGGCCGGACTTCCTGCCACCGGCCGACGGCTACCCGCCGCCCGTTCACCCTGAGGAACCGCCCGCCACGCCCGCCCCGGCCCCCGCGCCCCAGCCCGCCTCCCGGGCCGGGACCTGGTGGAACATCCTGGTGATCTGCGCCGGCTCGGTCCTCATGGTCGCCGCGTTCCTCCCCTGGGCCCGCGCCCGCGTGGTCGTGGACGCCTTCGGCCAGACCCTCACCCACGACCTCGGCGAGGCCGCGGGCATCGAGTCCGACAGCATGGTGCTGGCGGTCCCGATCCTCGCCGTCACCGCGATGGCCATGGCGTTCTGGGGCCTGGCCGCCCGCGACACCCGCATCTCCGCGCTCACCGCCGTGCCCGCCGCCCTCGCCCTGCTGGTCTGCACCCTGTTCCTGCTGCGCCTGGACGACGCCACCGCCGAGCTCCCCGGCGGTGAGTCGACCCTCCTGCCCTACGACATCACCCCGGCCTACGGCTGGTACATGGCGGTCGCGTCGGCCCTGCTCGTCCTCGGCTTCAGCCTCGTCCGCCCCCTGGTAGGCCGCCGCCGCGCACCCGAGCCCGCCCAGCACCCCCAGCCCTGGCAGGGCCGGCCCCAGCCCGGATGGAACGCGCAGCCCTGGGACCCCCAGCAACCCGCCTACCCCCAACCCGAGCAGGCACCCGAGCAGGCACCCGAGCAGGCACCCGAGCAGGCATGGTCTCAGCCCCGAACCGACCATCCCCAGCCCGGCTGGGCCCCAGTAGACCCCGCCCAAGCCCAACCCGGCCCGGTCCCAGCCCAGCCGGCCGCCTCAGCCCAGCCCCAACCCGACCCGGCGCAGGCTCAGCCCGACCCGGCGCAGGACCAGCCCGACCCGGCGCAGGACCAGCCCACCCCGGCGCAGGACCTGGACGCCCCTGGGCCCAAGCCCGCACGCGAGCGCGAAAACGGGTCGTGAAGCGAGCCGAAGGCGAAGCTTCACGAGAGATCGCGAAGCGATGACGCGCTCGCACGCTTCGCGGTTCGGTGGACGAGCCGCCAGGCTCGCCGCCGAGGCCGCTGAGGAATGAATTCAGTCAAAGCCCAGGCGGCGGAGCTGCTTGGGGTCTCGCTGCCAGTCTTTGAGGACGCTGACGCGCAGGTCGAGGTAGACCTTGGTGCCCAGGAGGGCCTCGATCTGCTTGCGGGCCTGGGAGCCGACCTCGCGGAGGCGGCTGCCCTTGTGGCCGATGATGATGCCCTTCTGGCTGGGCCGTTCGACGTAGAGGTGGGCGTAGACGTCCATGAAGTCGTCGCGGCCCTCGCGCGGCGCCATCTCGTCGACGACGACGGCGATCGAGTGCGGCAGCTCGTCGCGGACGCCCTCCAGCGCGGCTTCACGGATCAGCTCGGCGACCAGGATCTGCTCGGGCTCGTCGGTGAGGTCGCCCTCGGGGTAGAGCGGCATGCCCTCCGGCAGGTGCTGGATCAGCAGGTCGCCGACGAGGTCGACCTGGAAGCCGTCGGTGGCCGAGCAGGGCACGATGTCGGCGAAGTCGCCGAGCTCCCCGACGGCGAGCAGCTGCCGGGCGACCTGCTCCTGCGAGGCGAGGTCGGTCTTGGTCACGATCGCCACGATCGGGGTCTTCTTGACGCCGGCGAGCTCGCGGGCGATGTATTTGTCGCCGGGGCCGATCTTCTCGTCGGCGGGGACGCAGAAGCCGATCGCGTCGACCTCGGTGAGGGTCGACCGGACCAGGCTGTCGAGGCGTTCGCCCAGGAGGGTGCGCGGCTTGTGCAGGCCGGGCGTGTCGACGACGATCAGCTGGGCGTCCGGGCGGTGCACGATGCCGCGGATGGCGCGGCGGGTGGTCTGCGGACGGTTGCTGGTGATCGCGACCTTGGTGCCGACGAGGGCGTTCATCAGGGTCGACTTGCCGACGTTCGGCCGCCCGATGAAGCAAGCGAAGCCGGAGCGGAATCCTTCGTTCGTCGTCACGTGGTCAATTGTCGCCTACCCGCGGCGCGGATCGGCCCCGACCTGGCCGGTCGGCGACGTGATCCCCGCCTGGGAGGCCCGGGTCAGGCGGCGGGATGGCCCAGGCGGGCGAGGGATTCGTGGGCCGCCGCGACCCAGTGGGCGGCCCCGATCCGGGCGGCGACCTCGGCGGCGCGGCGATAGTGGCCGACGGCCTGGTCCGGGCGCCCCAGGTGGACGGCGAGGTCGCCGAGGATCTGGCCGACCGGCCCGATGCTGGCCACGGCGGAGGAGCCGCCGGTCACGCGGCCTTCGTACGGCAGCAGCGCCGCGTGCGCCTCGGCGGCCGTCTCCGGGTCGTCCAGCGCGATCGCCCGCACCCCGCGCAGCGCCATCACCAGGTCGAAGAAGAAGTCGGGCCGTACCGGTCCGGCGTCCGCGGCGACGCGGCGCGCGGTCTCCTCGTCGCCGGCGGCGACCAGGGCCACGGCGTAGAAGTCGGCGGTCGCGCCCACGTGCGGCCACTGCTCCCAGAGCCAGCGGGCGGGCTCGACCAGTTCGCCGACCCGGCCCTGGACGAGCCGGATGCAGAAGATCCCGACCAGCTCCATGCCGCGCTCGCTGCCCCAGATGCCGGTACGGCCGATCGCCTGCCCGACCTCGGCGTAGGCGCGTTCGGCGGCCTCGACGCGGGCCCGGAAGACGTTCTCGATGCCGTGGTACCAGCTGGCGATCAACGACAGCAGTGACAGGCCGTACCCGTCGGCGAGCCGCCGCCCCTCCTCCAGGTGGGCGCGGGCGGCCACCAGGTCGAGGGCGTCGACCGACGCCGCCTGGAGCTGGAGGTGGCCGAGGACCTGGTAGAGCCCCATGTCGTGGGCGGTGGCGATCTCCAGGATCTCGGTGGCGATCGCGTGCCGCTCGGCCAGGTCGTCCGCCGACCGGAAGGCGTTGAGGAAGCGGCCGTTCAGCGCCACCGCGGCCAGGCCGGGGCGGCCGAGCGCGCGGGCCCGCCGCACCGCCTCGTGGGACGCCTCCGACCCGCGCGGGTCCGGGTCGCCCTCCAGTTCGATGGCGATCGAGGTGAGCAGCCTGACGCGGAGCTCCTCCTCGTCGTCCCCCAGCCGGGCGAGGGCGTGCTCGCCCGCCTCGACGGCCCCGAGGTCGGCCGTCCCGTAGATGTGGCTGGTCCAGAGCGTCGGCACGTCGTAGCTCACGATGACCCTGGCCAGCAGCCGGACGTCGCCGAACGCGCGGGCCTCGGCGATCGCGCGCCGCCGCCGTTCGCGCGCCGCCACGACCCGTCCGGACAGGGCGGACGCGTGGATCGCGGCGATCTCGGTCTCCAGCAGTTCGCGGACGGCCTCCGGGCGTTCCGCGCGCAGGTGGTCGGCCGCGCGGACGAGCAGCCCGGCGGCGGTCCCGTGCGCGAAGCGGGCGGTGGCGGCGTCGGCGGCGAGCCGCGCGTAGCGCACCGCCTTGGCGGGGTCGTCGCCCGCGGCCAGGTAGTGGTGGGCGAGCGCGGCGGTCTCGCCCGGGCGCCGCCGTTCGAGCGCCACGGCCACCCGGCCGTGCAGGCGGGTGCGGCGGATGCGCGACAGGCCGTCGTAGAGCGTGTCGCGGACGAGCGCGTGCCCGAACCGGATGCGGCCCGCGGCGGGTTCGACGATCAGCCCGGCGGCCGTCCCGGCCTCGACGGCGTCGATCACCGCGTCCTCGTCGCCGCCGGACACGTCGGTGAGGACGGCCAGGTCGGCCTCCATGCCGACGACGGCGGCGTTGCGCAGGACGGCCAGGCTGGGCTCGGGCAGCGCGGCGAGGCGGCGGCGCAGCACGTCGCCGACCCCGGCGGGCACGCCGCTGAACGCCGCGGCGACGCCCTCGGCGTCGAGCAGCCGGGCGGTCTCGCGGGTGAAGAACGGGTTGCCGCCGGTACGTTCGGCGATCCCGGCCAGGTCGGCGGCGGCGACCTCGGCGGCGCAGATCGACCGGACCAGCCGCGCCACCTCGCCGGGCCCCAGCCCGGCCAGCTCGAGCCGCAGCGGCTCGGCGCGGGCGAGGGTGGCGAGGGCGCCGGCGAGCCGTTCGGAGATCTCGGTCTGGCGGAACGTACAAACGATCATCACCGGGCGCCCGCGCAGCCCGCCGGGCAGGCGGCCCAGGATGGCGAGGGTCTCGTCGTCGGCCCAGTGCAGGTCGTCCAGGACGAGCAGCAGCGGCGCCCGCGCGGCGAGCCTGGCCGCGTACTCCCCCACGGCCAGGTGCAGCCGGAAGCGGCCGGTGGTGGCGTCGGCGGCCGGATCGGCGTCCGGCGGCACGGCGTCGAGCAGCGGGCCGAGGGCCGTGGCGAGGTCGCCGTCGGGCGGGCGCGCGGCGGCGAGGTCGCGGAGCAGCTCGGCCCAGGGCCAGGCCGCCGGTGCGCCGCCGGTCTCCGGGGCCCTCCCCCAGGCGGTCGTCCAGCCCTCGGCGGCGAGCGTCGCGGCCAGCCGTTCGACGAGCGCGGTCTTGCCCATGCCTGCGTCGCCGCTGACCAGGACGACCGTGCAGTGCCCGGACGCGGCGTCGCGGGCCCCGGCGGCCAGCCGCGCCAGCTCGGCCGCGCGTCCGACGAACGGCGGGCCGGCGGCGGCACCGGCCTCGGGCTCCCGGACGACGCGCAGCACACGTTGCGGCGCCGGGGGCTGTGCCGGGCTCGGCAGGAGGCGAGGCGCCGGGCTCGCGGGAGGCGGGTCCAGCTCGGGGGCCTGGGCCAGGATGCCGGCCTCCAGGCGCCGCAGGGCCGGGCCGGGGTCGACGCCCAGTTCGTCAGCCAGGGTCGTGCGGGCCCGGCGCAGCGCGCCCAGCGCGTCCCCCTGGCGTCCCACCCGGTAGAGGGCCAGCGCCAGCAGCCGCCACGCCTCCTCGCGGAGCGGGTGGGCGGCGGCGTGCGCCTCCAGGCCGGGCACCGCCTCGGAGGCGGCGCCGAGCCCGAGCATGGCCTCGGCGCGGCGTTCGACGGCGATCCGGTGCCGTTCGTCCAGCCGCCCGGCCTCGGCGATGGCCCACGGCAGGTCGGCGAACTCGGCGTAAGCGGGGCCGCGCCACTGCGTCAGGGCCTCCTCCGCGCGTTCCCTGGCCGCCGCCGGGTCGTTGCCCGCGAGCAGGTCGCCGGCCGCGCCGACGAGCTCGTCGAACCGCCAGGCGTCCACGCCGTCGACGGGCAGCCGCAGCGCGTAGCCGGGCGGCGAGGTGACCAGCACCCCGGCGGGCGTGCGCGGCGGCCGGCCGGGTTCGAGCGCGCGCCGCAGATGGGAGACGAACGACTGGAGCCCGGCCGAGGCGCGGGGCGGGGCCTCGCCGGGCCACAACTCCTCGATCAGGCGGTCGGCCGGGACCATCTGGCCCTGCGCCGCCACCAGGCGCGCCAGGACCGAGCGCTGCCGCGGGCCGCCGAGATCCGTCGGGGTGCCGTCGACCGACGCCTCGAACGGGCCCAGCACCCGGATCGCCGCCCCCGTCGCGCCTCCCGCCATGTAGGGAAGCCTAAACCGCCCCTCGCCGGAGGCTCGGGGCGGTCTGGGTGAAGCGGCGGCGGCGACCGGCGGGCGGTCAGACCTTGACGGGCTCCCGGGGCGGCCCGGCGGCCGTGGCGCCGTCGTGGCCGTGCATGTCGATCCGCGGGATGATCCTGGCCAGCGGCCGTGGCAGCCACCAGTTGGCCTTGCCGAGCAGGGCCATGGTCGCCGGGACGAGCACCAGCCGGACGACCGTGGCGTCCAGCGCGACCGCCACCGCCAGGCCCACGCCCATCTGCTTGATCACCAGGCCCGGGTCGAGCGCGAAGCCGAGGAACACCGCGACCATGATCAGCGCCGCGCTGGTGATCACCCGGCCGGTGGCCGCCAGGCCCGTCGCCACCGAGCCGCGCGCGTCGCCGGTCCGCAACCATTCCTCCCGGACCCTCGACAGCAGGAACACCTCGTAGTCCATGGACACCCCGAAGAGCACCGCGAACATCAGCAGCAGGATGAAGCTGGAGACCGGCACGCTGTGCGGCAGCCCCAGCAGCTCGGCGCCCCAGCCCCACTGGAACACCGCGACCAGCACCCCGTACGCCGCCCCGATCGACAGCAGGTTCATCGCGGCCGCCTTCAACGGCGCCAGCAACGACCTGAAGACGATCATCAGTAGGACGGACGAGGTCGCGATGACCACGCCGATGACCGGCCAGAGCCGTTCCGCCAGCACCCGGGTGAGATCGACGTAGACGGCGGTGTAGCCGGTGACCTCGACGCCGTCGGGCAGCGCGTCCGCCCTGATGCGGTCGACCAGGCCGGTGACCCGCTCGTCCTGCGGCCCGTACCCGGGCGTGACCATGACCACGGCGGCGCTGCGGTCCGGCGCGTACTGCGGCGGCGCCACCGCCACCACGCCCTCGGTTCCGCGCAGCGCGGCGTCCATCGCGGGCAGCGCGGCCGGGCTCACCTTCGTCAGGTCGGCGGTCACCAGCAGCGGCGCGTTCACCCCCGGCCCGTACGACTCGGCGACCAGGTCGTACGCGCGCCGCACCGTGTTGGACGTCGGCTCGCTGCTGGCGTCGCTGGGCCAGGTCCGCATGCCGAGGGCGGGCGCGGCCAGGGCGAGCATCAGGACGAGCCCGGCCAGCAGCCACGCCCACGGGCGGCGGGCCACGTGGTCGGCCCAGCGCCGGACGCGCGGCGACTCGATCTGGAGCGTCGCGCCCTCGGCCCGGTCACGGCGGCGCAGGACGCGGCGCCCGGCCAGCCCCAGCACGGCCGGCAGCAGCGTCACCGCGCTCGCGACGGTCGCCGCGACCACCAGGCCGGTGGCGAAGCCCATCGTGATGAACACCGGCATCCGCGACAACACCAGCCCGCACAGGGCCAGCAGCACCGTGAAGCCGGCGAAGATCACCGACTGGCCGGCGGTCGCGGTGGCGCGCCCGACCGACTCGGGCACGTCCAGCCCCTCGGCCAGGCCCTCCCGATGCCGCGTCAGGATGAACAGCGCGTAGTCGATGCCCACGCCGAGCCCGACCATCACCGCCAGCGTGGGCGCGGTGTTGGCGACGTCGGTGAACGCCGCCAGGATCGTGATCCCCGAGACGCCGGCGCCGAGGCCCGTCAGGGCGACCGCCAGCGGCAGTCCCGCCGCGACCACCGAGCCGAACGCCAGGAGCAGGATCACCAGGGCGGCCACGACGCCGACCGCCTCGGCCACTCCCCCGGGCGCCGTGACGTTCTCGGGCACCTGCCCGCCGAACTCCACCTGGTACCCGGCCGAGGTGAGCCCCCCGGTCGCGTCCTCCAGGTGGCCGAGGGTCTCCTTGGGCGTCAGGTCGGTGACCGGCACGTCGTAGCGCACCGTGAGCAGCGTCGTCGTGCCGTCCTTGCTGGGCGGGGCCGCCTCGACGCCGGTGACGTGCGGGAGCGTCCGCAGCCGCTCCGTCGCCCGCGCCACGGCGGCCTGGTCGACCGCCCCCTTCTCGGCGTGGACGACGACCCGGGCGTCCGCCCCCGCCACCGCGGGGAAACGTTCCCTCAGCAGGTCCGTCGCCTGCTGCGACCCCGTCCCTGCCAGCGTGTAGTCGTCGTGCAGGGCACCGCCCGCGACGCCGGAGACCCCGGCCACGGCGCCGACGAGCAGCACCCAGGCCACGATGAACCGCCAGGGCCGCAACGCCGCGGCCTTCCCCAGGCGGTAGAGCAGACGAGACATCGTTCCCTCGCAAGAGCGTGATCCGTTGAGGTCACGAGCATCACCCGGGGTTCTTGCCGCCCACTTGCCGCCGACTTGCGGCCCCGGTCGCCACCGGTCGGCGGCCGCCCGCGGGCGTTCGCGGGCCACGTCCTAGGCTGGGACCGTGAGCGACATCGGTGCCGAGGACCAAAAGATCATCACGCTGGCGCGGGCGGCCCGGGCGCGGACCGGCGCGGCCGAGGGCGCGGCGGTGCGCGACGAGACCGGCCGGACCTACTCGGCCACCAGCGTCGCCCTGCCGAACCTGACGCTGACCGCCCTCCAGGTGGCGGTCGCCATGGCCGTCTCCAGCGGCGCCGAGGACCTCGAGGCCGCCGCCCTGGTCACCGCGGCCGGCACCGCCGACGCGTCCGACGTCGCCGCCGTCCGGGACCTGGGCGCCAAGGCCCCGGTCTTCGTGGCGGCCCCCGACGGCACCCTCCGCACGACCGTCGCGTAGACCTGCGTCGTCCGGCCGTCCCGCGGATCCGCGTCCGGCCGTCGCGGCACGCGGCGTACGGCGGGCTAGGGAACGTCCGGCGGCGCGGGGGTGGTCAGCGGGATCCTGCCCGCGTGCACGGCCCGCAGCTTCTTGATCGCCTTGACGGCGATGCGCTCGGTGGTCCTGGGCCCCGACGCCGCGCTGTACGAGCCGGGCGCGGCGACCACCAGCAGGTCGTCGCCGACCGCCGCCATGACCACCTCCAGGGAGATGTCCTTGTTGGCGTAGCGCACGGCCAGCGCGTCCTTGAGCGCCCTGGGCTTGCGGGTCGTGTCGCGGCGCAGGCGGATGTCGCCGTCACCGGACTCGACCACGATCTTCGGGCAGCGGACGACCGCCTTGCGCGCCGCCACCACGTGCTCGGCGGCGAGGCCGGCCGGCAGCCGCAGGACGTGCTGCGCCAGGCTGGCGACCGGGCTGGCGCGGTAGAACGCCGCGTGCGCCTCGGGCGCCCGTCCGGCGCCGGTGATGTCGCGCGCGCCCTCGACGTCGGCGAGCCTGAGCAGGCGCGCGCAGTCGGGATCGGCGGGCTCCATGCCCTCGAACACCCGCTGGTTCTCCGCGGGCGCGTAGCCCGCGGCCACCTCGGTGCCGGACAGGACCGCGGCCGACAGGCTGGCCTCCGGTGCCACGGCCGTGGGCGGCGGCGCCGCCTCGGCCCCGCAACCGGCGATGCCCACGGTGACGAGCACGGTGACGAGCACGGCCCCGCAAACGATGCGCAACATGAGATCCCCCCGACCTCTCAGCGCATGATCGTTCCCAGCGGGGGTGAGACTAACCCTGAAGTGCGGTTTGTCGCGATCTGTTACGACTCGTCAGTGTCGAGTGAGACATCGGAGACCCGCCGGACGAGGACCGTGCCGATGCGGTTGCGCCGCCCGGCGATGCTCTCGGCGGTCAGCGCCAGCCCGGCGACCCCCGCCGTCGAGCCCTCGATCGGCACCCGGCCCAGCGCGTGCGCCAGCAGCCCGCCGACCGTCTCGACCTCCTCCACGTCGATCTCGACGTCGAAGAGCTCGGCCAGGTCCTCCACGGGCAGCCGGGCGGTCACCCGGGCGCTGCGCTTGTCGTCGTCCAGCCAGTCCACCGGGGGCGCCTCGACGTCGTACTCGTCGGCGATCTCCCCCACGATCTCCTCGAGGATGTCCTCGATGGTGACCAGGCCCGCGGTGCCGCCGTACTCGTCGATGACGATGGCTACGTGCGTCTGCCGCGCCTGCATCTCGCGCAGCAGCTCGTCGATCGGCTTGCTGTCGGGCACGTACGTCGCGGGCCGCATCACCGACTCGACCTTCTCGACCGACTCGCCCTCGCGGTGCTCGTGGCTGCGCCGGACGATGTCCTTGAGGTAGGCGATGCCCACCACGTCGTCCTCGTTCTCGCCGACCACCGGGATCCGCGAGAAACCGCTGCGCAGCGCCAGTGACATGGCCTGCCGCAACGTCTTGCCGCGCTCGATGAACACGATGTCGGTGCGCGGCACCATGACCTCGCGCACCAGCGTGTCGCCCAGCTCGAACACCGAGTGGATCATCTCGCGCTCGTCCGGCTCGATCAGGCTGCGCTGCTCGGCCAGGTCGACGAGGTCGCGCAGCTCGGCCTCGGTGGCGAACGGCCCCTCCCGGAACCCCCGCCCCGGCGTCAGCGCGTTGCCCAGCAGGATGAGCAGCTTGGGCAGCGGCCCGAACACCCTGGTCACCGGGTGCATGACCGCGGCCCCGGCCAGCGCGATGTGGTCGGCGTGCTGCAACCCCAGCGTCCGCGGGCCGACGCCCACCACCACGTAGCTGACCACGATCATGATCGCGGCGGCGGTGACGTACGCGCGCCACGTCTCGTCCAGCCACGAGATGCACAGATCGGCCACGATCACCGTCGCCACCAGCTCGCAGCTGATCCGCAGCAGCAGGACCATGTTGAGGTAGCGGGCCGGGTCGGCGACCACCTGGGCGAGCCGCTCGGCGCCGCGCCGGCCCTCCCGGACCAGCTCCTCGACGCGTACGCGCGACACCCGCGCCAGCGCCGCCTCGGTGCCGGCGAACAGCCCTGCCAGGATCACCAGGCCCACCGCGAGGGTGAGCAGCCAGCCGATCTGTGCGCTCATCGCCTAACCGGCCGCCCTGAGGGCGGCGGGCTCCGCTCCGGTCATGACTGCGGTTTCTCCCGCCAGGACGTGAGCAGCTCGGCCTGCAGACCGAACATCTCCTTGTGCTCCTCGGGCTCGGCGTGGTCGTACCCCAGCAGGTGCAGGATCCCATGCGTGCACAGGAGCTCCAGCTCCGCCTGGGTGCCGTGGCCCGCGTCCGCGCCCTGCCGTTCGGCGACCGCCGGGCAGAGCACGACGTCGCCGAGCAGCCCGGGGTCGGCCTCCTCGTCCTCGGTCCCGCCCGACATCGGCCCCGGCCGCAGCTCGTCCATGGGGAAGGCCAGCACGTCGGTCGGCCCGGGCTCCCCCATCCACTTCTCGTGCAGCTCGCTCATCGCCGCCTCGTCCACGAGCAGCAGCGACAGCTCCGCCAGCGGATGCACCCGCATCCCGTCCAGCACGTGCCGGGCCAGATCGACGAGATCGTTCTCGTCGACCGGGACTCCGGACTCGTTCAACACCTCGATGCTCATCAGATTCCTGTTCCGTGGACGGCCGGGCCCGTCCCCCAGGGGCCATCCGGCCCGGCGCGGCCCCGATCCGTGCGGCGCCGCGCGGCGGTCCCGAACCGCGCACCCACCCTACCGAGATACCCCCGCGGGAAACGGCGAGGCCCGGCCACGGATCGTGGCCGGGCCGTTCGACGTGTCACCAGCTCGGCGTGCCATCAGCGGCGCCCCGCGGGCCGGGCTCGGGTCAGCGGCGCTTGCGCGACTGGCCGCGCTTGATGTCGGAGACCCGCTCCTTGTCGTTCTGCCGGGCCGCGTCGAAGCGGCCGTAGGCCTCGACGATGTCGGTCACGAGCTTGTGGCGCACGACGTCGTGGCTGTTGAGGCGGCAGAAGTGGATGTCGCCGATGCCGTCCAGGATGCCCTGGACGACCTGGAGGCCGCTCTCCTGCCCGTTGGGCAGGTCGACCTGCGTGACGTCACCGGTCACCACCACCTTGGAGCCGAACCCCAGGCGGGTCAGGAACATCTTCATCTGCTCGGGCGAGGTGTTCTGCGCCTCGTCGAGAATGATGAACGAGTCGTTGAGCGTCCTTCCACGCATGTACGCCAGAGGGGCGACCTCGATCGTGCCGGCGGCCATCAGGCGCGGGATGGAGTCGGGGTCGACCATGTCGTGCAGGGCGTCGTAGAGCGGCCGCAGGTAAGGGTCGATCTTCTCGTAGAGCGTGCCGGGCAGGAAGCCCAGGCGCTCGCCCGCCTCGACGGCCGGGCGGGTGAGGATGATCCGGTTGACCTTCTTGTCCTGCAGCGCCTTGACCGCCTTGGCCATCGCCAGATAGGTCTTGCCGGTGCCCGCGGGCCCGATGCCGAAGACGACCGTGTGCTTGTCGATCGCGTCCACGTAGCGCTTCTGGTTGAGCGTCTTGGGCCGGATCGTGCGGCCCCGGCTGGACAGCACGTCGAGGGTGAGCACGTCGGCCGGGCGCTCGGGCGTCTCGTTGCGGAGCATGGCCAGGCTGCGCTCGACCGCGTCGGGCGTCAGCTGGGTGCCGCCCTTGAGCAGGTCGATGAGCTCCGCGAACAGCCGCGAGACCAGCTCGGTCTCGGGCTCGGCACCCGTGACGGTGATCTCGTTGCCGCGGACGTGGATGTCGCTGTGGAAAGCGCGCTCGATCACGTGGAGCAGCTCGTCCCGGGAGCCCAGCAGGCTCACCATGGAATGGTCGTCCGGCACCACGATCTTGATCTGGGATCGCTCGTCGCGTCCCGCGTGAGTTGATGGGGTCATCAGCCGGGCCTTGCGGCCTCTCCGACCTGCCTTCTGTCGGGTGTCCAGCGGTTGTCCCTATCCATGGTACTGGCCACCCCCGACATCACGCCGCTGGATTTACGCTCGCCGTCACCGCTGCTCGGCGCACGATTCGACGGCTCAGCCGGGCGGCCAGTTGAGGCCACGGCCGCCCAGGACGTGGGCGTGGACGTGGAACACCGTCTGGCCCGCCTGGGCCCCGGTGTTGAAGACGACGCGGTAGCCGGTGCCGTCGATGCCCTCGCCGGCGGCCACCTGCCCGGCCTCCCGCAGCAGCTCGGCCAGCAGCTCGGCGTCGGCGGCGGCCAGCGCGGCCACGTTGGGGTGGTGGTCGCGCGGGATCACCAGGACGTGGGTGGGCGCCTGCGGGTTGATGTCGCGGAACGCGACCGTCCGGTCACTCTCGCGTACGATCTTCGCGGGCACGTCACCCGAGACGATCTTGCAGAACAGGCAGTCCGTCACGCTGTCTCCTCCCGTCGGCGCCGGCCGCGGAAAATGTTACCGAGGCCGGTACCGGCGGATCCTACAGAGGGTTTTCGGCCCGTAGCCTGCGGACTCCCGCTCGGGGTAAGGTCTCGCTGATCAACCTGACGGTCGTTCGGCTCCCACAGGGCGCCGCCGACTCGTTAAAGTTGCGACTCAGGCGTTCCCCCCGGGCCGAAGCTCCCTGCGCCACCAGGTCTCGACCGGTCGGGCACGTCCATCCACGCCGTACCGAAGGTGACCATCCGATCGGGTGGCCGGGGGACGGCAAAGGCGGCGGATAGGTGACCGAGGCAAGACAAGAGATGCCCTTTCGTAAACCGGACGAGGAGGGTACGCGTCCCACAGACGTGACCGAGACCCTCGTGGCCAGGGGCACTACCGGGGCCGTGGCCGTCGCCTGGGACGCCGACCAGGCGGTGACCGCCCTCTACAGTGCCAACTACCGCTCGCTGGTGCGTCTGGCCGCGATGCTCGTACGGGACTCCGGGACGGCCGAAGAGGTCGTCCAGGACGCCTTCGTGGCCATGCACGGCGGATGGCGCCGCCTGCGCGACCCCGACAAGGCTCTCTCGTACCTGCGTCAGTCGGTGGTCAACAGGTCACGATCGGTGTTGCGGCACCGCGCCGTCGTGGAGAAGTACGCCCCCAAGGGGCTGCCGGACGCGCCGAGCGCAGAGGCCGGGGCCATCGGCGAGCTCGAACGCTCAGCCGTCGTCGACGCCCTGCACACGCTCCCGAACCGTCAGCGGGAGGCCCTGGTCCTGCGCTACTACGCCGATCTGTCCGAAGCCGAGATCGCCCACGCCATGGGCATCAGTCGAGGCGCCGTCAAGAGTCATACGGCGCGCGGCATGGCCGCGCTTCGTAACGTCCTGGAGCAATTCTCATGACCGATCCCCACGAAGAGCACGGTGAGATCCTGCGCCGTGCCCTCAACGCGGAGGCGGACACGGTCACCCCATCCACCGACGGTCTGGACCGCATCCGGGCCCGGATCGAGGAGCGCCGCCTACGGCGCTTCGGATGGGCTTGGTTCACCGCGAGTTGGGCTCGCCCCGTACTGGCCGTCGGGGCGGCCGTCGCCATCGCGGGCATCGGAGTGTCCGCACCCCAGACGGTCAACCTGTTCACGTCGCCGGCCGGCCACAACGGCCCCTCGTCGAGCGACGACAACGGCGCCGCCGGCACCGGCGCCAACGGCCAGGTGCCGTCGAACGGCTCGCACAGCCAGGGATCCCCGCCTCCCTCTGAGAACGGTCCCGCGGATCCGTCCGCTTCCCCGACGATCCCGAACGCGTCCTCCACGATCGCCTGCCAGGCCCCCGGCGAGCCCGCGCCGGCTCCGTCCGCCGCGGGGACGCCGTCCCCCGGCAGCTCCCCGGCGACCCCGCCGGCCGTCACCTGCACGACGCCGGCGCCGCCGCCGACCACCGCGGTGACCAAACAGCCGGAGCCTCCGGTGACACCGCCGACCAGCCAGGACCCGGAGCCGACCGTCACCCCGACGGAGACCGCCTCCGAGCAGTCGTCCACGAGCGACTCGTCCGGCCAGACCCCCTAGCCGCACCTCCCAGGGCGGCGCCGTCATCGGCCCTTGACGGCGCCGCCGCCCGCTGAGGCGGCCCGTCAGGCAGCCGCGGGCCCTTCAGCCGGCCATCGCCCTATGGGCGGCCGTGGACGCCTCTCAGGCGGCGCTGGGCGGCCGCCCGCTCACCAGCGCGAGGTGGCCGCCAGCAGGACGGCCGCGGCGGCGACTCCGGCCGTCGAGGTGCGCAGGACGGTCGGGCCCAGCCGCGCCGGGCGTCCGCCCGCGGCCGTGAAGCGGTCCATCTCCTCGTCGCTGATGCCGCCCTCCGGCCCGACCACGAGGATGATCTCCCCCGTCCCGGCGGGCGTGAACGTGCTGAGCCGCGCCTCGGCCTCCTCGTGCAGGACGAGGGCGGCGGAGGCGGCCGCGAGGCGTTCGGCGACCCGCTCGGTGGAGGCGAGGCCGGCGACCTCGGGCAGCCACGGGCGGCGGGCCTGCTTGGCGGCCTCGCGGGCGGTGGAACGCCAGCGGCCCAGGGCCTTCTCGCGGCGTTCGGGCTTCCACTGGGTGACGCACCGGGCGGCCTGCCAGGGGACGATCTCGTCCACGCCGACCTCCGTCATCGTCTCGACGGCCAGCTCGCCCCGGTCGCCCTTGGGCAGGGCCTGGACGACCACCAGGCGGGGCTCGGGGCGCGGGTGGTGCTCGCGGGTGAGCACGTCCAGGGTCAGCGAGACCTTGTCGGCGGCGGTGACCACGCACCGGGCGAGCAGGCCGGCGCCGTCGGTCAGGTCGACCCGCTCGCCGGGGCGGATCCGGCGGACGGTCGCGGCGTGACGGCCCTCGGCGCCGTCCAGGACGACGCTGGCGCCCTCCAGGCGGTCGGGCTCGGCCAGGAACACCGGCGGGCTCATGCCCCTCCTCACGAACGAAACCCGCCGCGACCGGAGGGGTCTCCGGTCACGACGGGAGGTCGCCGTCACGGCCCTGGTGATAGGCCCGCACGGCTTCGCTTCAATGCTGGTTGAACACGTCCCGCAGGCGCGAGAAGACACCGCGCTGGCCCGGCGCGAACTTGCCCGGGGGGCGCTCCTCGCCGCGCAGCTCGGCCAGCCGGCGCAGCAGGTCCTCCTGCTCCTCGTCGAGCTTGTTGGGCGTCTCCACGTTGACGTGGATCATCAGGTCGCCGCGGCCGCTCTCGTTGAGGTGCCGGACGCCGCGCCCGTAGAGGGTGATCACCTGGCCGGATTGCGTGCCCGGCTTGATGTCGACCTCCTCGGCGCCGTCGAGCGTCTCGATCGTGACGTTGGTGCCGAGAGCGGCGGCGGTCATCGGGATCTCGACCGTGCAGTGCAGGTCGTCGCCCTCCCGCTCGAAGATCTGGTGCGGCTTCTCGACGATCTCCAGGAACAGGTCGCCGGGCGGGCCGCCGCCGGGGCCGACCTCGCCCTCGCCCGCCAGCTGGATGTGGATGCCGTTCTCCACGCCCGCGGGGATCTTGACCTTGACCGTGCGGCGGGTCCGCACCCGGCCGTCGCCCGAGCACTCCGGGCACGGCGTGCGGATCACGCTGCCGTAGCCGCCGCACTGCGGGCACGGGCGGGACGTCATGACCTGGCCCAGGAACGAGCGCTGCACCTGCTGGACCTCACCGCGGCCGTGACAGGTGTCACAGGTGTCGGGGTGGGTGCCGGGCGCGCAGCCCGAGCCCGTGCAGCTCGTGCAGACCACGGCGGTGTCGATCGACAGCTCGCGCGTGGTGCCGAACGCGGTCTCCTGAAGGTCGAGCTCGACCCTGAGCGTCGCGTTGCGGCCGCGGCGCGCGCGGCTGCGCGGCCCGCGCGAGGTCGCGGTGCCGAAGAAGGCGTCCATGATGTCGCTGAACGGGAACCCGGCGCCGCCGAAGCCGCCGGCGCCCGCCCCGCCGCCGGGCGCGAACGGGTCGGCGCCCAGGTCGTACATCTCGCGCTTCTTGGGGTCGGAGAGCACCTCGTAGGCCTGGGTGATCTCCTTGAACTTCTCCTGCGTCTCCGGGTCCGGGTTGACGTCAGGATGCAGTTCGCGCGCGAGCCTGCGGTACGCCTTCTTGATCTCGTCCGCGCTCGCGTCGCGGCGGACCCCTAGGGTCGCGTAGTAGTCGTTGGCCACTTACGAACCCGCCAGGATCTGTCCGACGTAGCGTGCCACTGCCCGTACCGCTCCCATCGTGCTGGGGTAGTCCATGCGCGTCGGCCCGAGCACTCCCAGCCGGGCCAACGTCTGATCGCCGACTCCGTAGTCGGCTGCGACGACGGAGGTGGACCGGAGCCCCTCGTCGGGGTTCTCGGTGCCGATGCGCACCGTAAGAGTAGAGGAATCACCGGTTTCCCCGAGCAACCGCATGAGGACGACCTGTTCTTCCAGAGCCTCCAGGACGTCGCGCAGGCTCTTGGAGAAGTCCACCGCCGCCAGGTTGGCCGCCCCCGCGAAGACGATCTTCTCTTCGTGCCGGTCGACGAGCGTCTCCAGCAGCACCGACAACACCGCGGCCGCGATCGGCCGGTCGTCGGCCGCGACCTTCTCCGGCAGGTCGGCCACCGCGTGCGGCACCTCGCCGAGCCCGCATCCGTCCAGGCACGTGTTGAGCAACGCCCGCAGGTGCCCGATCGATTCCTCCGACACCTCGCCGTAGGTCTCGATGACGCGCTGCTCGACCCGCCCGGTGTTGGTGATCAGGACGAGGAGCAGGCGGCGCGAGGCGACCGGCACGAGCTCGACGTGCCGGACCGACGACCTGGTCAGCGACGGGTACTGGACGACGGCCACCTGCCGGGTCAGCTGGGCCAGCAGGCGGACGGTCCGGGTCACGACGTCGTCGAGGTCGTAGGCGCCGTTGAGGAACGTCTCGATGGCGCGGCGCTCGGCCGACGAGAGCGGCTTGACCGTCGACAGCCGGTCGACGAACAGCCGGTAGCCCTTGTCGGTCGGGATGCGCCCGGCGCTGGTGTGCGGCTGGGCGATGTAGCCCTGCTCCTCCAGGACGGCCATGTCGTTGCGGATGGTCGCCGAGGACACGCCGAGGTTGTGGCTCTCCACCAGGGTCTTGGAACCGACCGGCTCATTGGTGGAGACGTAGTCCTCGACTATGGCGCGCAGGACCTCGAGCTTGCGGTCGTCGAGCACCTGGTCACCTCCTTCGCCCCCGTCGTCGCCGCTTCCGAGTGCCTCCGTACTGGCACTCCATACTTCCGAGTGCCAAGTGTACGGCCCGGAGGGCGCCCTCAGGAGGGTGCCACCGAGCCCTCCAGTCACTAGAGTGCCGATCCGTGCAGAGCAAGGACTATGGCGACGACGTTCTCGCGGGTGACTGGCGGCGGCCCCGCAAGGGACAGATCCCCGAGATCCCGGCCGAGATCGACCTGGTGGTCGAGGATCCCGGCAGCGGCTTCTGCGGAGCGGTCGTCTCCTGCGACAAGTTCGGCGTGACCCTCGAGGACCGTTTCGGCAAGCGGCGGGTCTTCCCGCTCACCAAGGCGGGCTTCCTGATCGACGGCAGGCCGGTGACGCTGGTGCGGCCGACGGCGGTGCCGAGGGGGCCCGCCCGGTCGGCCTCCGGCTCGATCGCGGTCCAGGGGCTGCGCGCGCAGGTCGCCAAGGAGAGCCGGATCTACGTCGAGGGCCTGCACGACGCCGAGCTGGTGGAGAAGATCTGGGGCCACGACCTGCGGGTCGAGGGCGTCGTCGTGGAGTACCTGGAGGGCGTGGACGACCTCCCGGCCATCGTCGCGGAGTTCGAGCCGGGCCCCGAGCGCCGGCTGGGCGTCCTGGTCGACCACCTCGTCGAGGGCTCCAAGGAGAGCCGCATCGCCGCCCAGGTCTCGTCCCCGTACGTCCTGATCACCGGGCATCCGTTCATCGACATCTGGGAGGCCGTCAAACCCGAGGCGGCCGGGATTCACCACTGGCCTCAGGTGCCGCGCGGCGTACCCTGGAAGGAGGGGGTGCTCACCGCACTGGGCTGGGGAGACAACGTGGGCGCGGCATGGAAGCGGATCCTCGGGTCGGTGGGCACCTACACCGACCTGGAACCCGAGCTCCTGGGCCGCGTCGAAGAACTGATCGACTTTGTGACGAGCCCCCCGCGGTAGGCAAGGCCACCCCCATCTGAGGAGCAGGCGATGTCGTACGGGCCTCCGGAGCAGCCGGACCACGGACAGCAGAAGCAACCGGATCAGGGACAGCAACAGCACGACTACGGGCAGGGACCGCAGGCGTACGGCCAGCAGCCCGACCAGCAGCAGCCGGGCCACGACCAGACGCCCGGATACGGGCAGGACCAGTCCGGTTACGGGCAGCCGGGCTACGGGCAGCCGGGCTACGGCCAGCAGGGTCACGAGCAGCAGGCCTACGGCCAGCAGGGGTACGAGCAGCAGCAGGGCTACGGGCAGCAGCCCGGATATGGCCAGCAGGCGCCCTACGGGCAGCAGACGCAGCCGGGTTACGGCGGCCCGGGCTACGGCCAGACGCCGGGCTACGACCAGGGGCAGGCGTACGGCTACGGCGGCCAGGTGCAGCCCTACGGGCAGCCGGCCGCCTACGGGGCACCGACCTCCGACGACCGGACCTGGGGGCTGCTGTGCCACCTGGGCCAGTTCCTGCTCGGCTTCGTCGCCCCGCTGATCGTCTTCCTGGTGAAGAAGGACGAGTCCCCGTTCCTGCGCCATCACGGCTCGCAGGGCCTCAACTTCGCGATCACGCAGCTGGTCTACCTGATCATCAACTTCATCCTGATCTTCGTGATCATCGGGATCTTCCTGTTGATCGCGCAGGGCATCGCCCAGATCGTCTTCCTGGTCATGGCGGCGATCGCGGCCAACCGCGGCGAGTACTACCGCTTCCCGGCGTTCATGGCCTGGCCGATGATCAAGTAGCCGCGGCCGGCCTCAGGTGAGGTCGCGGACGACTGCGTCCGCCAGCAGGCGGCCGCGCAGCGTGAGGACGGCGCGGCCGCGCTCGTACGGCTCCGGCTCGACGAGGCCGTCGGCGATCGCGCGGCGTACGGCCGTGCCGTCCAGCAGCTCGGCCGGGCAGCCCGTGGCCAGCCGCAGCTCCAGCATGATCCGTTCGATCGCGCGGTCGCCGGCGTCGAGGATCTCACGGGCGTGCGCGGGCGTGACGCCCTCGGCCAGCCGCGACGCGTAGGCGGCCGGGTGCTTGACGTTCCACCAGCGGGTGCCGCCGACGTGGCTGTGCGCGCCGGGGCCGACGCCCCACCAGTCGGCGCCGGTCCAGTAGAGGAGGTTGTGGCGGCAGGCCGCCGCGTCGTCCGCCGCCCAGTTGGAGATCTCGTACCAGCGCAGGCCGTGCGCGCTCAGCAGCTCGTCGGCCAGCAGGTAGCGGTCGGCCATGGCGTCGTCGTCGGGGGTCGCGAGCTCGCCGCGCCGCACCTGGCCGGCCAGCCGGGTGCCCTCCTCGACGATCAGCGCGTACGCCGAGACGTGGTCGGGACCGGCGGCCAGCGCGGCCTCCAGCGAGGCCCGCCAGTCGTCGTCGCCCTCCCCCGGCGTGCCGTAGATCAGGTCCAGGTTGACGTGCTCGAACCCGGCCTCCCGCGCCCACCGCACCACCTGCGGCACCCGGCCGGGCGTGTGCGTGCGGTCCAGGACCGCCAGGACGTGCTCGCGCGCGCTCTGCATGCCGAACGAGACGCGCGTGAACCCGACCTCGCGCAGCTTGCCCAGGTAGGCCTCGTCGACGGACTCGGGGTTGGCCTCGGTGGTGACCTCGGCCCCCGGCGCCAGCCCGAACTCCGCGTCGATCGCCGCCAGGACGCGTCCCAGGTCGTCGGGTGACAGGAGCGTCGGCGTGCCGCCGCCCACGAACACGGTCTCCACCGGCAGGTCGGTGCCGCCGAGCACGCGCCGCGCCATCCGCACCTCGCGGATCGCGGTCTCGGCGTAGGACTCCCGGCTCGCGCCCGGGCCCAGCTCGGTCGCCGTGTAGGTGTTGAAGTCGCAGTAGCCGCAGCGCGTCACGCAGAACGGCACGTGCACGTAGAAGGCGAACGGCCGGCCGGGGCCGCCCAGGCCCGTCAGGGCGCTGCCGGGCAGGCTTCCGTCGGCCGGTACGGGGTCGCCGTCGGGCAGGGTCGCGGGCACCCCTCAAGTCTGCCCTCCCCCGCGCCCTGCTCGGACCGTCCACGACGGCGCGGCGCCGGCCGTGACCGCGGGACGGCGGGCTCAGATGATCTTGGTCAGGAGGGCGCGGAGCTCGTCCAGGCCGGGCCGGGTGAGCCGGCCGGCGAGGTCGTCGTGGATGCCGTCGTTGATCGCGCGGGCCCGCGCCAGGATGTCGCGCCCCCGCGCGGTGCAGCGCAGGACGTGCTCGCGCCGGTCGTCGGGGTTGCGCTCGCGCTCGATGTGGCCGGCGGCCTGCAGGGTGTCGAACGAGCCGACGATCGCGGGCCCGCTGACCCCCATCTCCCGCGCCACCTGCTGCTGCGAGCACGGCTCGAGGGCGGCGATGGCGGACAGGACGCCGAAGTCGCGGGGCTCGATGCCCAGCCCGCGCATCGCGTCGGTGCCCCGGTCGCGCAGGTGGAAGTGGGTGGCGGCGAGCAGGTAGCCGGTGCTCGAGGTCAGCGAGCGCGGCGGGTCGGCGGACGGCGGCAGCAGCCCGGCGAGCAGCTCGTTGAGCCGCTCGTGCTCGGCCCGCGTGAGCCTGGCCACCAGCACGGCCTCGCCCCGGTCGGCGGCGCCCCTCAGCCTGTCGAGCGTCGCGGCGGACTCCGCCGTCGGCGTGATCCGGTACGAGCGCCGGTCGCCGGGGTCACGCTCGCGGCGGACCAGCCCGGCGGCCTCCATGCCGTCGACCAGCTTGACCATGATCGTCCGATTGACCCCGAGCAGCTCGCCCAGCTCCCGCTGCGAGACCGGCCCGCGTTCGTGCAGGACCGAGAGGGCGCCCAGCTCGCGGGGCATCCGGCCGTCCGGCATGGCCTGCTCGGCGCAACCGCGGGCGCGCTTGAACGCGCGCGCGAGCAGATAGCCGACGTAGTCGGCGATCGCCGGCGCGGGCGGGGCGGACCCGGCGAGCCGGTCAACGGCCGGGCGGTCGTCGGCGGGACGGTCATCGGTGTTCACGGTGCGCACATGTTAGCAAACCCGTTTGATAGATAAGTAGATGGATCGTTAAGAGGGTTGACGATTAACAGAGATGACTTTAGCGTGAGGCATCTCCTCTGAAAGGGGGCCGTGATGGCCCGCAAGTGGTGGACTCTCGTGGCGGTCGTCGTCGGCGTGTTCATGCTGCTGCTGGACGTGACGATCGTGAACGTCGCCCTTCCCGACATCCAGAACTCGTTCGACGCCTCGCTCGCCGACCTGCAGTGGGTACTGGACGCCTACGCGCTGGCCCTGGCCGCCGGGCTCCTCACCGCGGGCACCCTGGCCGACCGCCTGGGCCGCCGGAGGCTCTTCGCCGCCGGCACCGCGATCTTCACGGCCGGGTCCCTGCTGTGCGGGACGGCCACCGGCCCGATGTTCCTCAACCTGGCGCGGGCCGGGCAGGGCATCGGCGGGGCGATCATGTTCGCGACCTCGCTGGCGCTGCTGAGCAACGCGTTCCGCGGCAAGGACCGCGGCGTCGCGTTCGGCGTCTTCGGCGCGGTCACCGGCATCGCGGTGGCGGTCGGCCCGGTGCTCGGCGGCGTGATCACCACCGGGCTGTCCTGGCGCTGGATCTTCCTGGTCAACATCCCGATCGGCATCGGCGCCGTCCTGGTCACGCTGCTCAAGGTGGACGAGTCGCGCGACCCGAACGCGGCCCGGACCGACTGGGCCGGCCTGGTCACGTTCACCGGCGGCCTCGCCGCCCTGGTCTACGGCCTGATCGAGAGCGCCGAGGGCTGGACCGAGCCGCGCACCGTCATCAGCCTGTCGGCCGCCGCGGTGCTGCTGGTCGCGTTCGGGATCGCCGAGGCCGTGCAGCGCCGCCCGATGCTGGACTTCGCCCTGCTCCGCAAGCCCACGTTCACCGGCGGTCTGATCGCGGCGTTCGGCATCTCCGCGTCGCTGTTCTCGCTGCTCACCTATGTCGTGCTCTACCTCCAGGTGCAGCTGGGCCACTCGGCGATGGAGACCGGGCTGCGCACGCTCTTCCTGACCGGCGCGATCTTCCTGACCGCCGGCATCGCCGGCCGCCTCACCACCGTGGTGCCGGTACGGGCGATGATCTCGCTCGGCTTCCTGCTGATCGGCATCGGCCTGCTACTGATGCGCGGCCTGACCCCGGCGTCCGACTGGACGCACCTGATCCCCGGTCTCGTCCTGGCCGGGATCGGCGCCGGGCTGGTGAACGTGCCGCTGGCCTCCACCGCCGTCGGCGTGGTCGAGCCGGCCCGTTCCGGGATGGCCTCGGGCATCAACACCACGTTCCGCCAGGTCGGCATCGCCACCGGCATCGCCGCGCTCGGCTCGCTCTTCGCCGGGCGGCTCCGCGACACCGTCACCGACCGGCTGCTCGACTCGCCGCTCGCCGCGCAGGCACACCAGATCGCCGACGGCGTCGGCGCGGGATCCGGGGCGGCGGGCACCGGAAACCAGATCGTCGTGTCGGCGGCGCAGGCCGGCTTCGTCGACGGGCTCAACCTGATCCTGCTCGTCGGCGCGGTCGTCGCGCTCTTCTCGGCCGCGTCGTCGCTGCTGCTGATCCGCGGCCGGGACTTCGTCGACCAGACCGGTCCCGCGCCCGCCGTGTCCAAGCCCGAGCCCGCGCACGCCGCCTGAAGGAGGACCACGATGGACTTCACCCCGATGTACGCCGCGCACGACGCGTTCCGCCGCGACCTGGACCGCCTGCGGGCCGCCGCCGACGCGGGGCTGGGCGCCGACGAGACCGTGCGGGCGGGCTGGCGGACGTTCCGCCGGCAGCTGGAGATCCACCACCGCGCCGAGGACGCCGCGTTGTGGCCGCCGATGCGAAGGCGGCTGGCCGACAACCCGGACGAGCTCGCCCTGCTGGACGCCATGGAGGCCGAGCACGCCGCCGTCGACCCGCTGCTGGACGAGGTCGACGTCGTCATGGACGACCCCGACCCGGTGCGGCTGCGGGAGCACGCGGCGCGGCTGTCGTCCGCCCTGCGCGACCACCTCGACCACGAGGAGCAGGACCTGCTGCCGCTCGTCACCGAGGACGAGTGGACCGCGTTCGCGGCGCACATCCGCAAGAGCCAGGGGCTCCGCGGCGCCGCGGAGTTCTTCCCCTGGCTGATGGACGACGCCACGCCCGGCGGGTCACGCGGCGCGTTCCTCGCCTCGCTGCCGCTGCCGGCCCGGCTCGTCTACCGGGTCGGCTGGCGGCCGCGCTACGTCCGCGCCCGCCGCTGGGCCGTCCTCTCCGGCTGAGCGCCGGCCGGCGGCCGGGCGCGTCAGGCCTCGCGCAGCTTGGCGCGCAGCCAGCCCGGGATGTGCTCGTCGGTACGGGGGAAACGTTCGAGATCGAGCACGTAGGCCGAGGGCGTCAGCGGCGGCGTGAAGTCGGGCTCGCCGTCATAGTCGAACTCGGCGCTCACCCGCCCCGACCGCTCCACCTCGAGCCGCGCGGTGAACCAGGCGCCCTTGCCGCGCTGGTACATCGCCCGCCGCAGCTCGTCCATCCTGCCGATCGCCTGCCCGGGCGGCATCGCGGTCCGCGCCGAGCCGTGCGCGTCGACGACCTCGAACGAGGCGCTGTCGATGCCCACGGTCGCGCGGAACTCGAACCCGAGCCGTTCCCAGCCGAACGGGGCGGCCGACCTCAGGGCGCGCACCGCGCCGTTGACCGCTTCCCGCTCCTTCGGAGAACGCAGCACCTGCCCGGAGTGGGGCACGGTCGAACCTCCCGAACCTAGTTGACCACGGCCATCCGAGTTGACCACGGCCATCCGACCGTACCGACATATCCGTCCAGGTCGAGTGACCCCGGCCGTGTCGCGCACAACCCCCGCGCACTCCGCGCGGACGATCCGGGACGATCATGGTCGTTCGGTGCGCCGTGCCCGGTGACCGGCGGCGGCACGTTTCGCCCGCACGGAGCGGATAGGGTCTCGGAGTGCGGAACGAGGGGGCTGTCAAGTTCGGCCGGGTGCCCACGCGGGTGGTCCTGCGGGGCGACTCCGGCGGCTGGCACTGCCGCGTCGTCGAGAAGGACGGCGCGGAGGAGCGCACCGACCTCGGCGGTCCCGGCGTCGACTGGACGACCGGCGACCCCGAGCCGCCGTGGTGGCCGCGCCGGCTCGACGAGACGGCCGAGGGCCTGCGCGAGCACATCGCCCGGACGCTGACCGACCGCACCTTCCTCGAGCTCGGCCTCGAGGCCGACATCTCGTGGTTCGCGGTCGAGGCGCCGGTCGAGTGGGAGGGGCTCGTCACGCTGCGGGACCCCGACCCGGCACGGTTCCCGGGCAAGGTGGCCCCGTACGTCGTGACGCTCGAACCGGGCGCGGGCGCGATCCTGCCGGACGCGCACCTGCGGTTCACCACGCGGTCCGCGGACGCCTGGACGACGCTGGCCACGGTCGCCGAGCAGTCCGGCACCCGGCCGCCGCGGGCCCGGTTCCTGTGCGGCTGGGCCGACCATCGCGGCATCTGGATCGGCCGTTCGCTGTTCGCCGTCTCGACCGAACGGCTGGACGGCGACGACGAGCGGGTGGGCGAGATCTACGGGGAACGCACCACCGGCTGGGGCGGCAATCCGGAGCTGCGGCTGCGGATGGACGGCATCGACCTGCTGGACGAACCCGCCGACGACGTGATCGCGCTCTTCCGCGGCCTCGGCAACGAGATCGTCGAACGCGGGCGCATGTCGTACCTGCCCGCGCTCGGCCTCCGGCTCTACCGCCCCGAAGGGGACCGTGCCACGCCCGGCGGTCTCTTCACCGGCGTCTCGCTCCAGCGGCCGGAGCCGCCCCGCCCGCGCCGCCGGTGACCCTCAACGATCCCGACATCCACGAGGAACCGGTTCTTCACCGGACCGCGACACGGGCTCCCTAGATTCCCTGATCATGAGCAGCCGCGCGCGTTCCGCCGTGACCGGCGCCCTCCTCGGCGCACCCCTCGTTCTCGTCCCCGCCGCGTCCCCCTCCGCGTCCGCCTCCGCCATGTCCACCGCCGTGCCGGCGGCCGCGGTGCCGGCGTCCGCCGTGGTGAGCACGCTCACCGTCGACCGCGGCGGCCCGGCGCGCACGTTCGCCTTCACCGCCGACCGCGACGGCGAGGCGGTCATCTCGTTCACCGCCGCCGCCCCCGGCGTCTCCTGGGCGCGCACGGGCGCCGAGTCGGCGGTGGTCGCGATCTCGGTGGACGGGCGGCACGTCACCGACCTGGTCGTGCCGTCCTCGGCGCCCACCGCGCGCAGCCTCGGCCTCGGCGCGGTGAAGCGCGGCGAGCACGAGGTCACGCTGCGCTTCGCACGCGGCAGCGCGCCCGCCGCCCGCCGCGTCACCCTCGCCGGCCCCGCCGTCCGGATCCCCGAGGCCGACCAGGTGGCCCTCCGGCACGCGCCCGTCCTCGTGGGCCGCACGGGCTGGCCGTTCGGCGGCGACCCGTACCAGAACGCCACCACCGACCTGCCGCTGATCGCCTGGCACGACTCCAGGCCCGCCACCACGCCCGGCCACCGGATCATCGAGTACTCGATCGTGTGGAGCAACGAGGACGGCGGCACCGACAGCCCCGCGCTGATGGCCAGGTGGGGCCGCACGACCGACATCGAATGGGTCTACCGCGTCGAGGTCGACGCCTCCGGCCGCCGCGTCGCGCCCGGCGTCTACCAGGCTCCCCAGCACCTCACGTTCACGTTCCGAGGACGGTACGAGGGCGACCATCCCGTCCTGCAGACCTGCACGTCGAACAACAACCTCTGCGACGTGATCAGCCCGGACGCGCCGCTGCGCTTCCTGCTCGACGCGTCCCGCACCAAGCCCGCCGACCGCGCCCGCGAGGTCGTCATGGACCGCGAACCGTGGACCTACCGCCTCATGGCGCAGGAGATGACCCGCGAGGGCAAGATCGAGAGCCCTTCCGATCCCGCCACGAAGGCGGTCGGCGACCAGCGCGCGTACCTGTTCGTCGAGATCGCCAAGAGCACCGGCGCCGCCACCGGCCTCGGGTCCGCCCCCGGCGTCGCGCTCGGTGTCCGCCTCAAGCGCGACCCGGGGACGCTCTACCGTTCCGACCACGGCGAACCGAGCTGGTCGATCGAACGCGACGGCCCCGCCGCCACGACCGTCGAACTGCCCACGGGCACCACGATCGCCGACATCGCGAGCGTGGAGGCCGTCCGCCTCCCGGTGGGCCTCGGTGACAACGGCGCCCCGGCGACGGTCACGGCGGTCAACCGCGGCTTCTTCCTCCGGACCGGCTACCTGCCCGGCCCGTCCGCCATCACGTGGAGCGGTTCGGCGACGCTGACCCGCCAGTCGCCCACCGCCGTGTTGTGGAGGGCCGGCTGAACGAGGGGAACCGGCGAACTCCAGGCGCGTCCAAGTAGTCGTAGTAGTCGTAGACTTCGCCAAGAGCTCTTCTTCGAGAGGACACGCCTCATGGCCTACGGGCCTCCCCCGTCGCCCGGTCAGCAACCCCACCAGGGCCCCGCCTGGCAGCAGCCGCAGGGCCCGCAGTGGCAGCAGCCCCCGCAACAGCAGCAGTGGCAGCAGCCCCCGCACGGCGGCACCGCCCAGATGCCGGGCCACTTCGGCCAGGTGAGCAGCGACGACAAGACCTGGGCGCTGATGGCGTACGTGGGTCAGTTCCTCGTCGGCGCCATCGCGCCCGCCGTCGCGTTCGTCGGCAAGGGCCGGTCGCCCTTCGTCCGCAAGCACGCCGCCCAGGCGCTCGACATGGGCATCGCCGCGATCGTCGTCTGGCTGGTCGGCGGCCTGCTGTCGCTCGCCGTCGAGGTGATGATCTGGATCCCGCTCGGCTTCACCGCCGTCGTGATGTTCTACCTCGTGTACGGCGCCCGCGCGGCCAACCGCGGCGAGTTCCGCCGCGTCCCGGCACCGGTGGCCTGGCCCATCTTCAAGTAACCCACGCGACCGCCCGGCAGCCGACGCGGGGACGACCGGCGAGCCGGGCGGCACCGCCCGCGGACGGGCCAAGGTGTCACGCGTCGTCGGCCGGCACTCCGGGGCCGGGCAGGACGGTCAGGGTGCCGGGCTCCCCCGGCGGCTGGTCGAGCCGAACGACACGGCCGGGATAGGCACGTTCGGCGATCGCGACGTCGCGTTCGTCCCAGGCCCCGTAGAAGACGGGGCAGCCGTCCCACAGCTCGACCTTCTCGGCGCCGGTCGGCCAGCGGCCGAACGAGTCGATCAGAATGGGCTCCTCGCAGTGCGGCAGGTCCGGGCCGGTGCGGTGGGCGTGGGCGGGCACGTGGGTCCCCCTCCTGTTGGCGGGCGGCCGGGGCAGCCGGTCGAAGATCTGGTCGGGTGCGAGCTCGATCGGGAAGGGCCTGGTCAGCGTGCAGGTACGGCCCCAGGTGACGCGGGCCTCCTCGGCGTACCGCCCGTCGTCGCTCAGCTCGAACACCTGCATCTCGGGCTCGTCGCCCTTGAGGTCGACGACCCAGTAGGACGGCACCCCGTACCGTTCGTACAGGTCCTTCTTGGCGCCGAGGTCCACCTCGCGCGACGCGTCCGAGGTGATCTCGACGGCCAGCAGCGGCGCGCCCTCGATGGAGGCGGGGTCGCCGGAGTCCTGGCCCCGGGTGAAGACCATGAGGTCCGAACGCAGCCAGGTGGTGTCGGCGAGCCGTGCACCCGCCCCCGTGCGGGACGCCTGCTCGGGCGTCTCCGCGATGCCGATCGGGACCACCAGGTCGGAAACGAGAACCTGATGCAGCAACGTATGGGTCACAACGCCTAGTGTCCACGCGGGGACACCGCGTCACCGCCGTTTTGCGATTTCGAGACGTTCCCTGAAACCCGCTCTCCCGGAACGCCGCGCGCTACTTCTCCGTGCGCTACTTCTTCGCCTTGTCCCCGGACGGCTCACCGGTGGACAGGGCGGCGACGAAGGCCTCCTGCGGGACGTCGACCCTTCCGCATCGAACACGGCATCCGCTTCTTGCCGCGCCCGCAGGACGCTACTTCTTCGCCTTGTCCCCGGACGGCTCACCGGTGGACAAGGCGGCGACGAAGGCCTCTTGCGGGACGTCGACCCTTCCGATGGTCTTCATCCGCTTCTTGCCCTCCTTCTGCTTCTCCAGCAGCTTGCGCTTGCGGGAGATGTCGCCGCCGTAGCACTTGGCGAGGACGTCCTTGCGGATGGCGCGGATGTTCTCGCGGGCGATGATGCGGGCGCCGATGGCGGCCTGGATGGGCACCTCGTACTGCTGCCGCGGGATGAGCTCCTTGAGCTTGGAGGTCATCATCAGGCCGTACTCGCGGGCCTTGTCCTTGTGGACGATCTGGCTGAACGCGTCGACCGACTCGCCCTGCAGCAGGATGTCGACCTTGACCAGGTCGGAGACCTGCTCGTCGCTGGGCTCGTAGTCGAGGGAGGCGTAGCCGCGCGTCCGCGACTTCAGCTGGTCGAAGAAGTCGAAGATGATCTCGGCGAGCGGCAGCGTGTAGCGGATCTCGATGCGGTCCTCGGACAGGTAGTCCATGCCGAGCAGGACGCCGCGGCGGCCCTGGCACAGCTCCATGATCGCGCCGATGAACTCGGACGGGGCCAGCAGCGTCGCCTTGACGATCGGCTCGTACACCTCGGCGATCTTGCCTTCGGGGAACTCGCTGGGATTGGTGACCGTGTGCTCGGTCCCGTCCTCCATGTCGACCCGGTAGATGACGTTCGGCGCGGTGGAGATCAGCGACAGGTTGAACTCGCGCTCCAGCCGCTCACGGACGATCTCCATGTGCAGCAGCCCGAGGAAGCCGCACCGGAAGCCGAAGCCCAGCGCCGCCGACGTCTCCGGCTCGTAGATCAGCGCGGCGTCGTTGAGCCGCAGCTTGTCGAGCGCGTCGCGCAGGTCGGGGTACTGGTCGCCGTCCATCGGGTAGAGGCCGGAGAACACCATCGGCTTGGGGTCCTGGTAGCCGCCGAGCGGCTCGGTGGCGCCCTTGGACGCGACGGTGACGGTGTCACCGACCCGCGCCTGCCGGACGTCCTTCACGCCGGTGATCAGGTAGCCGACCTCGCCGACGCCCAGCCCGTCCACCGGCTTGGGCTCGGGCGAGATGACCCCGACCTCGAGGGTCTCGTGGGCCGCGCCCGTCGACATCATCAGGCTCTTCTCGCGGCGCGACAGGTGCCCGTCGATGATCCGCACGTAGGTGACCACGCCGCGGTAGGTGTCGTAGACCGAGTCGAAGATCAGCGCCCGCGCCGGCGCGTCCGGGTCGCCCACCGGGCCCGGCACGGTCTCGACGATGTTGTTGAGGAGCTCGGTGACGCCCTCGCCGGTCTTGCCCGACACCCGCAGCACGTCGCCGGGGTCGCAGCCGATGATCCCGGCGATCTCCCCGGCGTACTTGTCGGGCTGCGCCGCGGGCAGGTCGATCTTGTTGAGGACCGGGATGATGTGCAGGTCGGCCTCGATCGCCAGGTACAGGTTGGCGAGCGTCTGCGCCTCGATGCCCTGCGCCGCGTCCACCAGCAGCACCGCGCCCTCGCACGCCTCCAGCGACCGCGAGACCTCGTAGGAGAAGTCGACATGGCCGGGCGTGTCGATCAGGTTGAGCACGTAGTCGACGCCGTCGGCGCCCGTCCAGGGCAGCCGGACGGCCTGGCTCTTGATCGTGATGCCGCGTTCCCGCTCGATGTCCATGCGGTCGAGGTACTGGGCGCGCATCTGGCGCTCCTCGACGACTCCGGTGAGCTGAAGCATGCGGTCGGCGAGCGTCGACTTGCCGTGGTCGATGTGCGCGATGATGCAGAAGTTGCGGATGATCGCGGGATCGGTCTTGTTGGGCAGAGGCGCTGGCACCGGGGTCCGTTCACAAAGACTCGTGGACATGGATGTGGCAGATCTTGCCGTATCCCATAATCCCATGCCGGGCGGCATGCTCCGCACGCCGTTCGGTTTGGGTGAGGGCCCGGGGATTGGTAGGCTGTGCGACTGCGTGTGGCGTTGCGTCGTGCCGTGGGGCACCGCGGCCGCCGTCGGTACCGGCCCTCGGCCGGTGAACGCAACCCATGGTAACCATCGACCTTTGAGGCTCATTCGACGTGGCTAACATCAAGTCCCAGATCAAGCGGAACAAGCAGAACGAGAAGGCTCGCCTGCGCAACAAGGCCGTCAAGTCCGAGCTGAAGACGGCGATCCGCAAGTTCCGCGAGGCCGCCGAGGCCGGCAACGTCGACGAGGCGGTCGCCGCCCAGCGCTCGGCCGCCCGCAAGCTCGACGTCGCGGCCAGCAAGGGCGTCATCCACAAGAACCAGGCCGCCAACCGCAAGTCGGCGATCGCCAAGCAGGCCGCCGCCCTGCAGGCCAAGTAGGACCCCCGGCGCCCGAGACGCCGTAGCCCGAACGGGCTACGGCGTTTTCGCGCTGCAAAAATCAGGCGGCGGCGCCCTGCTTGACCCCGTACGGTGATCTCCATGGACGACCGCCGGACCGTCAAGATCTCCAAGTATCTGGCCAAACACCTGCGCCATGATCCCGGGCGCATCGGCCTGACCCTCGACCGGGCCGGCTGGGTCTCCGTCGACGACCTCCTCGCGGCCTGCGCCCGCAACAACTTCCACGTCACCCGCGAAGAGCTCGACCACGTCGTCGCGTCCAACGACAAGAAGCGCTACGCCTACAGCGACGACGGCACGCGCATCCGGGCCAGCCAGGGCCACTCCGTCGAAGTCGAACTGGACCTGCCCGTGGTCGCCCCACCGGCCACCCTCTACCACGGCACGGTGGGCGCCTCGCTGGACGCGATCCTCCGCGACGGCCTCCTGCCCATGAACCGCCACGCCGTCCATCTCTCCCCCGACCGTGAGACCGCCACCCGGGTCGGCGCCCGCCGCGGCCGCCCCGTCATCCTGGTGATC
The DNA here is from genome assembly GCF_040643285.1 of Spirillospora sp. NPDC047279. NCBI lineage: Bacteria > Bacillati > Actinomycetota > Actinomycetes > Streptosporangiales > Thermomonosporaceae > Spirillospora > Spirillospora sp. NPDC047279. Next base: position 590,332 of record NZ_JBEYUA010000004.1, on the reverse strand, counting down.
GACTCGGCCCGCATGGCCGCCGACGGCCACGAGTTCCGCGTCAGCGCCAACGGCGTCTGGCTCGTCGGCTCCGTCCCGCCCGCCTACCTGAGGATCCCCGGCTGATGCGCCACGAAGTCACCGTCACCATCGACGCCTCCCCCGCCACGGTCTGGCGGCTCCTGGCCGACGTCACCGGCTGGCCCGACATGACCGCCTCCGTCGACCGCGTCGAACTCGTCACCGACGCCCCGTTCGGCGAGGGCAGCCAGGCCCGCGTCCACCAGCCCAGGCTCCCCGCCGCCGTCTGGACCGTCACCGAGTTCGTCCCCGAGAAGTCCTTCACCTGGGAGTCCCGCAGCCCCGGCGTGACCACCACCGGCGCCCACTACCTGACCACGAACCCGGATGGCACCGTCACCGTCCGTCTGGCCCTGCGCCAGTCCGGCCCCCTGGCCCCGCTGTTCGCCCTCCTGGCCGGCCGCCTGACCCGCCGCTACGTCGGCATGGAAGCCCAAGGCCTCAAGGCCAAAGCCGAATCCTGACGACCGTCGACCCCTGGGCGCGCGTTCGGGCGTGGCCTGATCGGGCGTTCAGCGGGCGCCGGCGTTGCGGGCGGCGACGATGTCGCTGACGGCCTTCTCCAGGGCGTACGCGGGATCCGCGGCGCCGCCCTTCACCGCCAGGTCGGCCTCGGCCACGGTCCCCAGGGCCCGGGCGACGCCGTCCCCGGACCATCCACGCAGCTGGCGCTGCACCCGGTCGATCTTCCACGGCGGCATGCCGAGATCCTTGGCCAGAGAGGCCCCCCGCGCACCCCGCGGGGCTCCCCCCACCTTCGCGAGCCCTCGGACGCCCTGAGCCAGCGCGCTGACGATCAGGACGGGCGCCACACCGGTCGCCAGAGCCCAGCGCAGCTGCTCCAACGCGTCGGCCAGCTGCCCCTCGATGGCCTTGTCCGCCACCGTGAACCCGCTGACCTCGGCCCGGCCCCGGTAGTAGCGGGCGACCGCCGCGTCGTCGATCTTCCCGCCCGTGTCGGCGACCAGCTGGCTGCACGCCCCGGCGAGCTCCCGCAGGTCGTTCCCGACCGCGTCCAGGAGGCCGCGCGCCGCGTCCGCCGAGATCTTCCCGCCATGCCGCCGGATCTCCGCCCGGAGGAAGTCGATCCGCTCGCCCATCTTGGTGACCTTCGGGCAGATGACCTTGCGTGCCCCCGCCTTGGCGAGCCCGTCGGCCAGGGCCTTGCCCTTCGCGCCGCCCGCGTGAACGGCCACCAGCGCGACGTCCTCGGCCGGGTTCTTGGCGTAGTTGAGCACCTCGGCGGCCAGGTCCTTCCCCAGGTCCTGGGACGACCGCAGGACCAGCACCTTGCCGCTGCCGAACAACGACGGCGAGGTGAGCTCGGCCAGCCGTCCCGTCTCCAGCCCGCCCGGCATGAGGTCGATCACCTCGACCTCCGGATCCGCCGCGCGCGCGGTGGCGACCACGTCACCGACCGCACGGTCCACGAGCAGTTCTTCGTCACCGACGATCAGCGTGATGGGGTCAGCAGGCACCCCAGCAGCATGCCACGCCCCACGCCCTGATCGCGCCGCCGACGCCGCCCCTCGCGCGGGGTCATCGGTGCGGAGGCGCGGGCGCCGCGTTCTCCAGGTCGTCGATGCTTCCGGACATGATCGTGCGGATGTGCTCGGTGATGTGCTGGAGCGGCCAGTCCCACCAGGCCAGGGCCAGGAGGCGGTCGACGTCGGCATCGTCGTAGCGGCGCCGGAGGAGCCTGGCGGGGTTGCCGCCCACGATCCCGTAGTCCGGGACGTCGTCGACGACGACGGACCCGGAGGCGATGATCGCTCCGTGGCCGATGCGGACGCCGGGCATCACCATGGCCCCGTACCCGAACCAGACGTCGCTGCCGACCACGGTGTCCCCGCGCCCGGCCAGGCCGGTGATGAGGTCGAAGTGCCCGGCCCACGAGCCGCCCATGATCGGGAACGGGAACGTCGAGGGGCCGTCCATGCGGTGGTTGGCGCCGTTCATGATGAACCGCAACCCCTCCCCCAGCGCGCAGAACCTCCCGATGACCAGCTTCTCCGGGCCGTAGTGGTAGAGCACGTTGCGGGTCTCGAACGCGGTCGGATCGTCCGGGTCGTCGTAGTAGGAGAACTCCCCGACCTCGATCAGCGGCGAGGTGACCAGTGGCTTCAGCAGCACCACCCGCGGTTGTCCGGGCATCGGATGCACCACGGTCGGGTCGGCGGGAACGAGCGGGGTCACGAATCGTTTCCTTTCCTGGATCTGAGGAGGACGTCAGGGGGTGCCGAACCACGCGGAGAAAGCTTCGCGCAGCGCGGGCGCGGCGCTGTCGGCCGGCTCGTCGATGGTCGCGGCCCAGGCGATGTGCGCGTCCGGGCGGATCAGCAGGGCGTCGGCCGGCCGATCATCGGTCTTGGCGGTGTGGACGTCGACGCGCCGCCCCCAGCCTCGGGCGGTCTCGCGCAGGTCTTCGCGGCCGGCGAGGTCCAGGAGGACGGGGCGCGCGGGGTGCATGAGCTCCGCGACGCGGCTCACGCCCTGGTCGGTGTGCAGGGCGAGGTCGGGAGCGAAGGCGCCCACCAGCGCGTGGCGGTCGGAGCCGGGCATCGGGTAGCGGATGTCGGCACCCGCCAGCAGTGCCCCCATGCGCCGCAGCGGCTGCTCGTCGAGGAGCAGCTCCTGGAAGAGATCCCGGAGCGCTTCGGCGGCCGGGTCGTGCCCGCGCCGCAGTGCCACCTGAGCCCGGGTGTGCAGCAGGGTGCGGGCGCCGGCGAGGTGGCGTTCGCCGTGGTAGGTGTCCAGCAGGCCGGGCGGCGTCCAGCCGTGGACGTCGGCGGCCAGCTTCCAGGCCAGGTTGACCGCGTCGAGCATGCCGGCGTTGATCGCGACGCCGGTGGCGGGGAACAGATGGGCCGCGTCACCGGCCAGCATGATCCGCCCCGCACGGTAGCGCTCGGCCTGCCGGGCCTTGAAGGTGAACCGCGACAGCCGCCTCGGTTCTCCCACGGGCAGATCCACGCCGAGAACGCGGCGGAGGCTCTCCCGCAGCTCGGCCACGGTCATCGGCACGTCGTCGTCGTACTCGGTGGTCTCGTCCTCGACGGTGTAGAGGGACACGACCTCGGACTCCGGCGACGCGCCGATTCCGAACAGACCACCTTCCGTCCGGGTGAAACCCGCGCTGATCGTGCCGAAGCCGGGAACGTCGAGGCCGCCGTCGCCGAGCACGGTCACCGTTTCGGGCAGGGTGACCTGGGCCAGCCGGTTGACCTCCGGATAGGTGGTGCCGGGGAACGCGATTCCGGCCCGGTCACGGACCCGGCTGCGCGCGCCGTCGCAGCCCACGAGGTACCGGGTGATCACGCGGTAGGGCCCGTCCGGGCCGCGCACGTCCACGGTCACCGCGGCGTCGTCCTGGCTCACCCCGACCACCTGGTGTCCGCGGCGGATGTCGACGTCCAGCTCACCGGCGCGTTCGTCGAGCAGCCTCTCGAGCCGGTGCTGCGGGAGCGGCAGGGCGTGCATCGGGGAATCCGCCAGCCGGGTGAGGTCCAGATGCACACCGCCGAACGGGAATCGGGGCGCCGGGATGGGGTCGGTGCAGGCCGCTTCGAAACGTTCCAGCAAGCCCCGGTAGTCCAGCAGCTCCAGGATCTGCCCGCCCAGGCCCCCGGCCTTCGGCGTGTCCCGGACGTGCGGCTGCCGCTCCAGCACGAGCGGCCGCACCCCGGCCAGGCGCAGTTCACCGGCCAGCATCAGACCGGTCGGGCCTGCGCCCACAATGATCACGTCAGCGTTCACGCACTCCCCTCTCAAAACGGCACGTGCCGTGCCGAACGATGCCCGAGACGGGACCTCGATGTCAAGTACGGCACGTGCCGTGCCGATAGGGTGGCGGTATGACCGACAAGCGCAACCGCCGTGGCGCCGATCTGACCGAGGCCATCATGCGGACCACGCTGCGACTGGGCGAGGAGATCGGCTACTCCAGACTCAGCATCGAAGCGGTCGCGGCCCGCGCCGGTGTCGGCAAGCACACCATCTACCGCCGATGGCCGTCCAAAGGGGCCCTGCTGCTCGACTCGCTGCTGTCGCTGCACGAGGCCGATCTGGACTACCCCGACACCGGCGACGTCGCCGCCGACCTGCGCGCGCAGATCCACGCGGCCATCGACCTCATGGGCAGGCCACCTTTCGGACCGCTGTTCCAGGCCCTGGTCGGTGAGGCCCAGTACGACCCTCACGTCGCCGCCGCGCTCAACGAGCGCTTCATCGCCCCGCAGGCGGACAAGACCGTCGCCCGGCTGAAGACGGCCCGAGACCAGGGCCAGCTGTCGCCCGACTTCGACCTCAACCTGGCGATGGCGATCCTGTCCGGCCCGCTGTACTTCCAGTTCCTGATCACCCAGGAGCCCCTGACCCATGACTACGTCGACCGGATCCTCACCGCCCTCTTCACCGGAATGAGGCCACCCCCCTGAAGCTGCGCACCCCGACCCGCCACCCCGGCCCCGCCTGCCTCCTCGTGATGGGCACCACCGACCCCCAGGCCGCCGACCAGTGGGCCAAGGAACGCCTGGCCGCCGAATCCTGACCCCCCCGGCACCGACCACAGATGATCCCTTCCCGGCCGGGCAGCGGCCCCAGCCTCCGGATCACCACCGCACCCACACGATCTTTAGGGCGGTCCCGTCGCGTGCGGTGGTCAGCGGCGGGTGAGCGTGGCCGGGCCTCGGCTGGTGCGGATCACGGCGACGTCCCCCCGTTCGTCGGTGCGGTGGACGCGGGCGCCCAGGCGGTGGAGCAGGGCCATGGTGGGCGGGGACGGGTGGCCGTAGTCGTTGTCCCGGCCGACGGAGATGATGGAGATCTTCGCGCGGGTGGCCAGGGTGAACGCGGGGTCCTGGCGGCGGGACCCATGATGCGCGACCTTGAGGACCTGCACCGGCGGGACGCCGGGGGCGAGGGACTGCTGAGCCTCGGTCTCCACGTCGCCCGCCAGGAGCGCGCTGAAGCCGGGACGGCGGGCCACCATGACGATGCTGGCGTTGTTGATCGCGGTGCCGTCGTCATCGGACGTGAGACGCGGGCCGTCGGGCGGGCCCAGGATGGAGAGGGTCAGTTCGCCGACCGTCCATTCCTGGCCGGGGCCGGCGACCTGGACGGGCAGGCCGCCCAGCAGGCGGGTCTCTTTGCCCGAGGTGCGGGGCGTGGTGAGCACCATGTCCACCGCCCGGCCGCGCCGGACGCCCGCCACGCCATCGACGTGGTCCGCGTGGGGGTGGGTCAGCACCAGCATCGCGACACCGCGCACGTCGAGGCGGCGGAGGCAGCCGTCGATCAGGCCGGGATCCGGGCCCGCGTCGACGACGACCGCGCGGCCCTCGCCGACGGAGAGGACGAGCCCGTCCCCCTGGCCGACGTCACAGGCGACCAGCATCCAGTCTCGCGGTGGCCAGCCCGGCGCGGTGCACCGGAGCCCGACGAAGGCCACGAGCACGCCGGTGACGAGGGCCGCGCACACCAGGCGGGCCGGCCGCCAGCGGAGGACCGCGTACGCGGCGACGCCGGTGAGCAGCAGCGTGAACGCCCCGCCCGGCCACACGACGGAGGCGAACGGCAGGTCCGCCGCGGCGCGGGCGATCCAGACGATCCAGCCGACCGCGAGCCCTGCCGGCCACACCACCAGGCGCGCCAGCGGAAGGCTGACGAACGCGACCAGTGCCGCCAGCGCTCCCAGGAGGGTCGCGGGTGCGACCGCGGGGGCCGCCAGCAGGTTCGCGAGGATCGCGACCAGGCCGAGCTCGCCTGAGAGCGTCACCAGGAGGGGCGAGACCGCGATCTGTGCCGCGGCCGCGACCGCCAGGGCATCGGCAAGGAAGCCCGGCATCCGGCGGCGCAGGCGCTCGCGCCAGGGAGGAGCGAGCACGAGCAGTCCCGCCGTGGCGACGACGGAGAGCGCGAACCCGTACGACCTGGCCAGCGACGGGTCGACCAGCACCAGCACGATGACCGCCGCGCACAGAGCGGGCAGGCCTTGCCGTTCCCGGCCGCTGAGCAGGGCGAGCAGCCCGATCGTTCCCATGACCGCGGCGCGCAGGACGCTCGGCTCGGGCCGTGCCACCAGGACGAAGCCGATGACCGCGAGGCCGGCGACGAGCGGCGACCATCGCCGCCCCAGACCCGCGAAGCGGCACGCCGCCAGCACCGCCCCGATCACGATCGCCAGGTTCGCGCCGGACACGACGAGCAGGTGGGACAGTCCCGCCGTACGGAAGTCCTCGGCCAGCGCGTCGTCCAGCCGCGACGTGTCGCCGACGACCATGCCCGGCAGCACGCCCCGCTGGTCGTCCGGCAATCGTTCGACGGCCTGACGTAACTTCGTGCGGACGGACTCCGCCGCGCGCTGGGCCCGTGAGGGAGATCCCAGAACGCGCGGTGGGCCCCGTACGACCGCGGCCGCGGCCAGGAGTTCGCCGTGCCGGGGCACGTCCAGCCGCGCGGTCGACCGCACCCGCTGGCTCGGCACCAGGCCCGACCAGCGAGGGTCCGCCGCGATGAGCAGAACCGGCACCCGGACGCGGGTCCGCTGCACCACCTCCGCCCGCGCCCGCACCAGGAAGACCGGACGCCGTGCCGTCGCCGTGGCCTGCGGCTCACCCGTGACGACGGCCTCCAGCTCGACCACCCGCTCCGCCCGTGCCATCTCCCGTACGGGCCCGCCCTCGACCGCCGCGACCCGCATGCCCGCCCCCGCCGACGAGGCCGCGACGCACGCCAGGACCACCCCCGCGATCACGCCGATCCGCCGCACCGGGCCACCCCGCCCCGCTCCCCCACGCCGGCTCACGCCATGCCCCGCACCCGCGCCACGTCTCACACCCCGCCCACGCCCCACACCCGAGCCACCACCTGAACCCCCGCCACGCCCCACACCCGGGTCGCCGCTTGATCCATCGGCGTGCCCGACACCGGCACCACGTCCTGCGCCCGGGTCGCCTGCCGGCCCGGTGGGTGATCTCCTGCGGGGGTGGGTCGTGAGAAGAAGGGCGGCTGCCGCGGCGGTGGTGGCAGCCAGGAAGGAGGAGAACACGGGGGGCAGCCCCAGGGCGATGGCGGCTGCGGACCAGGTCGCGAGGGCGGGAGGGAGCAGGCGGAGGTCTGGTCCGCGTCGCTCTGGTGGCTCGCCGAGCAGGCCGGTCATACGCGCACCATCGGTTTGAGCTCGGAGAAGCGGCGGGTGCCAATGCCTGAGACCTCCTGGAGCTGGTCGACCGACCGGAAGGAGCCGTGCTGGGCGCGGTAGTCGACGATCCGCTGGGCCAGGACGGGGCCGACGCCGGGGAGTTCGTCAAGTTGCTGGACGGTGGCGGTGTTGAGGTCGAGGGGTGCGCCGGGGGCGTTCGTCGCTCCCGCGGCCGGCACGGGCGGTGGGGAGGGCTGGGGAACGCCTACCGGGATCTGTTCTCCGTCCAGGAGCTTGCGGGCCAGGTTGAGGGTGTCCGTGCGAGCTCCGGCGTTGACGCCGCCTGCCGCCTGGATGGCGTCGGCGACCCGGGAGCCGGTGGGGAGGCGGACTATGCCGGGACGGCGGACCTTGCCCGAGACGTGGACTATCAGCTGGCTCGGCGGGGTGGGCGTCACGGCGGAGAGGGAGGTGCGGGCCGCGGCGGGTGGGGGTGGGTCGGGGCGAGGCCGGGAGAGCCAGAGATAGACGGCGGCGGCCAGGGCGGCGAGGACGCCCAGGAGGGCCAGGGCACGGGCTCCGGGGAGGCCGGGGTCGAGGCGATCGCGGAGGGGCGGCTCGGGCTCGGAACGTAAGGACGCCGCGGGCGGGCCGCCCGCCGGAGGGCGCCGGCGTTCGAGCAGCGCGTGGAGCCGTTCGGTGGCGTCGGAGAGGTTCACCCGGCCGACGTTAGGGAGCGAGAACGCAGGGCGACAGGGGTGTCGCTAATTGTGGATAACCGGCTGAGGCGCCACGACGACCCCGAGCATCCCGGGCCCGGAGTGGGCGCCGATGACCGGGCCGACCTCGCCCAGGTAGACGTCCTCCACGTTGGGGATGCGTTCGCGCAGGTGGGCGGCCAGCGTCTCGGCGCGCTGGGCGGCGGACAGGTGCTGGACGGCCAGGTCGACGGACGGGTAGCGGGCGGCGGTCTCGACGGCGAGCTCTTCCAGGCGGGCCAGGGCGCGGGCCGAGGTGCGGACCTTTTCGAGGGGGGCGATCCTGCCGTCGACGATGTTGAGCAGGGGCTTGACCATGAGGGCCGAACCGAGGAGGGTCTGGGCCGCGCCGATGCGGCCGCCGCGGCGGAGGTGCTCGAGGGTGTCGACGTAGAAGAGGGAGCGTGAGAGCTCGGCGCGGCGCAGTGCGGCCGCCTCGACCTCGGCGGCGTCGGCGCCGGCGAGGGCGGCCGCCGCGGCGGACAGGGCGGAGAGACCGAGGCCCATGCCGATCGTGCCGGAGTCGACGACGCGGACGGGGACGGGCGCGTCCTCGGCGGCGAGGCGGGCGGCCTCGAACGTGCCGGACATGGCGGCGGACAGGTGGACGGAGACGATGGCGGTCGCGCCCGCTCCGGCGGCCGCCTTGTAGGCGTGTGCGAAACGTTCGGGGGACGGGCGGGACGTGGTGACCGGGTGCCACTCCTTGAGCGCCCGCGCGGCCTCGGCGGCGGTGATCTCGTCCTCGTCCCGCACCTGGCCGCCGATGGCGATCTGCAGCGGGACGACGGTGAGCTCATGCCGTTCGGCGAGCCCCGGAGGGAGGTAGGAGGTGGAGTCCGTGACGACCGCGACCACGCTTGCCATGAGGCGAGGTTATCCCCTTGGGGGCGAAGCCGAATTATCGGCGAGTAACGATCATTTTTCGCGGGTCAGGGCTGGACGGGCACCCCGCCTCGCCAGACCCGGAGGGCACGGAGACCGAAGGCCCAGGCGAAGGCGCCCTCGTGGTCGGCGTCCCAGAGCACGATGTCGGCGAGCATGCCGGGCGCGAGGGAACCGCGGTCGCCGACGCGCAGGGCGGCGGCCCCGCCCAGGGTGGCGGCGCGGAGGGCCTCGGTGACGCTCAGGCCGAACATGGCGACCGCGAGGCCGATGACGAGCGGCATCGAGGTGATGCCGCACTGGCCCGGGTTGTGGTCGGTGCCGAGGGCGACGGTGACGCCGCGTTCGAGCATGGCGCGGACCGGGGCCGGCGGGCGTGCGCTGTTGAGGGCGCTGCCAGGGCAGACGGTCGCGGTCACGCCCGCGTGCGCGAGGGCCTTGATGTCGTCGTCGTTGGCCTGGGTGAGCAGGTCGGCGGAGGCGCAGCCGACCTCGGCCGCGACCTGGGCGGCGCCGATGCGCTCGTTGGCGCAGGCGTGCATGCGCGCCTTGAGGCCCGCACGCTTGCCGGTGAGGAGGAGGGCGCGGGCCTCCTCGGCGGTGAAGTGGCCCTCGTCGCAGTAGACGTCGATCGAGTCGGCGCCCGCGGCGGCGGCGTCGCCGGCCCAGAGGCGGACGGCCTCGATGTAGTCGCGGCGGCGGCCGAAGAACTCGGGCGGCAGGATGTGCGCGGCCAGGAACGTGGCGTGGATGCGCGGCATGGACGGCTCGCCCTCGAGCGAGCGCAGCATGCGGATGTCGGCCAGCTCGCCGTCGCGGGTGAGGTGGTAGCCGGTCTTGGCCTCGACCGTGGTGGTGCCCGCGAGGATCCACTGGCGCAGGCGCTCGCGGACGGCGTTGCACAGGGTCCAGGGGTCGGTGCCGCGGGTCACGGTGACGGTGGAGTTGACGCCGCCGCCGGCCGCGGTGATCGCCGAGTGCGAGGAGCCGCTGGTGCGCATGGCGAGCTCGGCCCAGCGGTTGCCCGCGTAGACCGGGTGCGAGTGGGCGTCGATGAGACCGGGCGTGACGAGGCCGCCGCCGAGGTTCTCCACGTGGTCGACGTCGACGATGTCGTCGATGATGCCGGGCACGCTCTGCGGGAGGTCGGAGGCGGGACCGGCCCAGACGATGCGGTCGTCGTGGATGAGCACGGCCGCGTTGCTGCAGACGTCGGTGCCCGTCCAGAGCCTGCCGATGTTCGTCAACAGCCGTACCGTCATGGGGTCACCGACCTGGGTGATTCAACGCCGTGGCCGAACCGGGCGTTGTGGCCGCCCTCGACCTGGAACGCAGACATGCCATGCAGAGGGCCACCTGCTCTCGATCTGAGACGCCGACTGGGTGCCGGCGAAACACCACTGGGGGGAAGGGTGATCAAGTGATCACCTTGAGCAACGAGACCGGAGATATCGGTTTCGTCACGGTAGTGCACCGAAGGCCCGGGCGACAACCTCTGGTCAACAAACGCACCCATCTCGGAAGAAGTTTCCGGAACCCTTGTCTGACAGGGCCGGGAGACCCGCGCGTTCGCACTGGCCGTCACCGTAGAGCAACCGGACAAACTGCGCAGATCAGTCAATAATCCACGAAATATATGGTCGCTCCCCATCGCCACGTCCCCACGTCCTTAGTCCTACGACCGTACGGACTCCCGCAGGTCCGTCAAGCGGAATGGAGAAGCTGTCACCGTAGGGCGACCGGCATTAGGCCGCACGCGACATTCGCCGGGCCCGAAACCGGACCCGCGCCCGGACCGGGAACCCGCCCGCCTCTCCCGGCCGATATCCGCGCAAACGAATGGTGGTGCGCGAACCCGGCCCTGCCCCTCCAGGAGTGGTCGAGCGGCATGGTCGAGTGGCATGGTCGAGCGGCATGGTCGAGCAGCATGGTCCGGCGGCACCGCACGGCGGTGAGCCGGACCAGCGGGCGGGCGCCAGCCGCGCCCCACCCGACTCGTCGGGCCCTAAGGCCTCGCCCGGACCAGCACATCACTCCGGAGAGTGACGTTGTGAACGTGACGAGGTTAGGAGGTTGTGGCCGACTGCTCGGCGTAACGTTCGAGCTCGCCGGCCAGGTCGGCGGGGACGCGCGCGTGCAGCACGGTGCCCTCCGCGACGTGGTCCTGCTTGACGACCTCGCCGCGCTCGTGGACCTGGGCGACGAGATCGCCGCGCTCGTACGGGACGACGGCGTGGATCTCGCGTTCCAGCCCGGGCAGGTCGCGCTCGATCAGCTCGCGCAGCGCGTCGATGCCCTGGCCCGTGCGGGCGGACACCACGACGCTGTGCGGTTCGCGGCGCTGGAGGCGCGCGAGGCTGAGGTCGTCGGCGGCGTCGGCCTTGTTGATGACGACGATCTCGGGGATCGAGTCGGCGTTGATCTCGCGCAGCACCTCGCGCACGGCGTCGAGCTGCGCCTCGGGATCGGGGTCGGAGCCGTCGACGACGTGCAGGACCAGGCCCGCGTCGGTGACCTCCTCGAGCGTCGAGCGGAACGCCTCGACGAGCTGGTGCGGCAGGTGGCGGACGAAGCCGACGGTGTCGGCCAGGGTGTAGGCGCGGCCACCGGGCGTCTCGGCCCGCCGGACCGTCGGGTCGAGGGTGGCGAACAGCGCGTTCTCCACCAGGACACCGGCACCGGTCAGCCGGTTGAGCAGCGACGACTTGCCCGCGTTGGTGTAGCCCGCGATGGCGACGGCCGGGACGGCGTTGCGGCGCCGTTCGCCGCGCTTGGTGTCGCGCGCCTTGGACATCTCGGCGATCTGGCGGCGCAGCTTGGCCATCCGCGTGCGGATGCGGCGGCGGTCCAGCTCGATCTTGGTCTCGCCGGGCCCGCGGCCGCCGATGCCGACGCCGCCGGCCGCCCGGCCGCCGACCTGGCGGGACAGGTTGCCGCCCCAGCCGCGCAGGCGCGGGAGCAGGTAGTCGAGCTGGGCGAGCTCGACCTGGGCCTTGCCCTCGCGGCTCTTGGCGTGCTGGGCGAAGATGTCGAGGATCAGCGCGGTCCGGTCGATCACCTTGACCTGGACGATCTCCTCCAGGTGCCGGAGCTGGCTGGGCGCCAGCTCGCCGTCGCAGATGACGGTGTCGGCGCCGGTGGAGATGACGATGTCGCGGAGCTCGGCGGCCTTGCCGGAGCCGATGTAGGTCGCGGCGTCCGGCCGGACGCGGCGCTGGCTGAGTCCCTCCAGGACCTCCGAGCCGGCGGTCTCGGCGAGCAGGGCCAGCTCGCGCAGCGAGTTTTCGGCCTGGTCGGCGGTGCCTTCGGTCCAGACCCCCACCAGGACGACCCGTTCGAGCCGCAGGGCCCGGTATTCGACCTCGGTGACGTCGGTGAGCTCGGTGGAGAGTCCGGCGACGCGGCGCAGCGCCCGCCTGTCCTCGAGGTCGAGCTCGCCGGTCATCGGCTCGTCAGCGTCGAGGCCCGTGAACTCGATCTCGTCCCGCTCGATCTCGTTGCGGATATCGGTCTCCTGGTCTGCAGAAATAACGTGAGTCATACGTGTCGTAGAACACCGCCGCCCAGGCGTCTCTTCCCTCGCGACGGATCCAGCGATCGTCTCACGCCCACGACGGCCGGTCGTTCGATTATCCCCCGCCAACCCGGGGATACCCAGCGGAGCCGTGCTGACCAGGGGACCCGCTTTGACCGGTTCCCGTACCGGCGAGTAGCGTTCTCCGCAAAACAAAAGCGAGTTTTCACGATACGAAAGGGCAGGCAGATGGCTGCACTCGAAGGCGTGGAGGTCACCGGCCCCCTCCACGAGCGGTACGACGAGATCCTGACGCCTGACGCGCTCAGCCTGGTCGCCACGCTGCAGCGCGAGCTCGGCGCCCGGCGCAAGGAGCTTCTGCAGGCCCGCGCCGACCGGCAGGCCCGCCTCTCCGCGGGCGGCACCCTGGACTTCCTCCCCGAGACCGCCGAGGTCCGCGCGGACGAGACCTGGCGGGTGGCCGCCCCCGCCCGCGGCCTCGAGGACCGCCGGGTGGAGATCACCGGTCCGACCGACCGGAAGATGACGATCAACGCGCTCAACTCCGGTGCCAAGGTGTGGCTGGCCGACTTCGAGGACGCCAACACCCCGCTCTGGAACAACATGATCGAGGGCCAGCTCAACCTGCGCGACGCCCTCGACCGCACGATCGACTTCACCGACCCCAAGAGCGGCAAGTCGTACGCGCTCAAGGCCGACGAGGAGCTCGCCACCATCGTGGTCCGCCCGCGCGGATGGCACATGGAGGAGAAGCACCTCCTGGTCGACGGCGAGCCCGTCTCCGGGTCGCTCTTCGACTTCGCCCTCTACTTCTTCCACAGCGCGCGCCGCCAGGTGGAGAAGGGCAAGGGGCCGTACTACTACCTGCCCAAGATGGAGAGCCACCTCGAGGCGCGGCTCTGGAACGACGCGTTCAACCTCGCCCAGGACACCCTGGAGATCCCGCGCGGCACCATCCGCGCGACCGTGCTGATCGAGACCATCCCGGCCGCGTTCGAGATGGAGGAGATCCTGTACGAGCTGCGCGACCACTCGGCGGGCCTCAACGCGGGCCGCTGGGACTACCTCTTCTCCGTGATCAAGAAGTTCCGCGACCGCGGCCCCGACTTCGTGCTGCCGGAGCGGAACGCGATCACCATGACCGCGCCGTTCATGCGCGCGTACACCGAGCTGCTCGTCCGCACGTGCCACAAGCGCGGCGCGCACGCGATCGGCGGCATGGCGGCGTTCATCCCGTCGCGCAGGGACGAGGAGGTCAACAAGGTCGCGCTGGAGAAGGTGCGGGCCGACAAGGCCCGCGAGTCCGGCGACGGCTTCGACGGCTCCTGGGTCGCCCACCCCGACCTGGTGCCGGTCTGCCGCGAGGTGTTCGACGGCGTGCTGGGCGACAAGCCCAACCAGCGCGACCGGCTCCGCGAGGAGGTCAATGTCTCGGCCGCCGACCTGCTCAACGTGGCCGCCACCCCGGGCGACATCACCGAGGCGGGCCTGCGCGGCAACGTCGACGTGGCGCTGCGCTACCTGGCGACCTGGCTGAACGGCTCGGGCGCGGTGGCGATCCACAACCTGATGGAGGACGCGGCGACCGCCGAGATCTCGCGTTCGCAGGTCTGGCAGTGGATCTACAACGGCATCTCCACCAAGGAGGGGCGGAAGATCACCAAGGAGTGGGTGGAGCAGATCCTCGACGATGAGCTCGCCAAGATCCGCGAGGAGCTGGGCGACTCGTTCAACGAGCCGCGCTACAACGACGCCGTGGCCCTCTTCAAGGAGGTCACGCTCGCGGACGAGTACAAGGAGTTCCTGACGACTCCGGCCTACATCCGCTTCCCGTAGGACGACCGGCGGCTGCAGGGTCATCTCTCGGCGCCCCGGGAGGTGATCTTGCAGTCGTTCGCTTCGGGGGAGGAAGGTGGGGGTGACATGGACACGACGGACCCGACACTCCAGACCCTGGACCCGGCGCTCCAGGCGCTCGGCCGGCACTTCACCGGCCTGCTCGGCGCCGAGGCGGTCATCACCGACCCGGTGCGGCTGCGCACCTACGAGTGCGACGGGCTGACCAACCACCGGGCCATGCCCGCGATCGTCGTGCTGCCCGGCACGGCCGAGCAGATCGCGGCGATCGTGCGCGCCTGCGCGGCGGCCGGCGTCCCGTACGTGGCGCGCGGCTCGGGCACCGGCCTGTCCGGCGGCGCGCTGCCCCGGACCGACGGCGTCCTGATCGTCACGTCCCGGATGCGCCGCATCCTGGAGATCGACATCCCGAACCAGCGCGCCGTGGTCGAGCCCGGCGTGATCAACCTGGACGTGTCGCGGGCGGCCCGCCCGTACGGCTACTACTTCGCGCCCGACCCGTCCAGCCAGCAGATCTGCTCGGTCGGCGGCAACGTGGCGGAGAACTCCGGCGGCGCGCACTGCCTGAAGTACGGCTTCACCGCGCACCACGTCCTCGCCTGCGAGATCGTCACCCCGGACGGGGACCTGGTCACGCTGGCGGCCGACGATCCCGGCTACGACCTGCTGGGCGCGTTCGTCGGCTCGGAGGGCACGCTCGGCATCACCACCAAGATCACCGTACGGCTGACGCGCGTGCCGGAGACCGTGCAGACGCTGCTCGCCGCGTACGAGTCGATCGAGGCGGGCGGCAGGGCCGTCTCCGCGATCATCGGCGCGGGCGTGGTCCCGGCCGCGATCGAGATGATGGACGCATTGTCGATCGAGGCGGCCGAGGCGTCGGTGGCCTGCGGCTACCCGCCCGGCGCCGGCGCCGTGCTCATCGTGGAGCTGGACGGCCCCGAGACCGAGGTCGCGGCGCAGTTCGCCGAGGTCGAACGGCTGTGCCGCGAGGCGGGCGCGTTCGAGATCCGCATCGCCGCCGACGACGCCGAGCGCGGGCTCATCTGGAAGGGCCGCAAGTCGGCGTTCGCCGCCGTGGGCCGCATCAGCCCGGCCTACATCGTCCAGGACGGCGTGATCCCGCGGACCGCGCTCCCCCAGGTCCTGGCCCGCATCGACGCGCTGTCCGCCGAGTCGGGCGTGCGCGTCGCCAACGTCTTCCACGCCGGCGACGGCAACCTGCACCCGCTGGTGCTCTTCGACGACGCCGAGCCCGGCGCGGCCGAACGCGCCGAGGAGGTGTCCGGCAAGATCCTCGACCTGTGCATCGAGCACGGCGGCTCGATCACCGGCGAGCACGGGGTCGGCGTCGACAAGTCCCGCTACATGCCGCGCATGTTCACCGACACCGATCTCGACACCATGCAGATGGTGCGCTGCGGCTTCGACCCGGCGGGGCTGTGCAACCCGGGCAAGGTCTTCCCGACCCCCCGGCTCTGCGGGGAGGTGCCCGGGGTCCGGAAGGGGCCCCATCCGTACGAGGGAAAGGCGGACATCTTCTGATGGCGCCCAAGGAGCCGCTCGACGCGCTGGCCAAGGTCTGCGCCGACGTCCGCCCGGCGGAGCCCGCGGAGGGCGTCCTCGGCGTCGCGCCGGGCCTGGTGGCCGCTCCCGCGACCGTGGCGGAGGCGGCCGAGGTGATGAGCGTGGCGGCCGAACGCGGCCTGGCGGTCGTCCCGCGCGGCGGCGAGACCCGGCTCGACTGGGGGCTGCCGCCGCGGCGCTGCGACCTGCTCCTGGACACCTCGCGGCTCGACCGCGTCATCGAGCACGCGGCGGGCGACCTGGTGGTCAAGGCCGAGGCGGGCCTGCCGATGGAGCGCCTGGCGGAGATCCTCGCCGAACGCGGCCAGCGCCTCTCGCTCGACGCGCCCCTCCCCGGCTCGACGGTGGGCGGCACGATCGCCACCGGTGCCGCCGGTCCGCTGCGCCTGCTGTACGGGTCGCCGCGCGACCTGGTGATCGGCCTCACCATCGTGCGGGCGGACGGGCGGGTCGCCCACTCCGGCGGCAAGGTCGTCAAGAACGTCGCCGGGTACGACCTGGGCCGGCTGTTCTCGGGCTCGTACGGCACGCTGGGGCTCATCGTCGAGGCGGCGTTCCGGCTGCATCCGGTGCCGGCCGCCCACGCCTACGTGACCGTGCGCGCCGCCGACGCGGGACTGGCGCACGAGGCCGTCCAGGCGGTCCTGCACTCCCCCGCGGCCCCGAGCGCCCTGGAGTGCGACGCGTCCGGCGACGGCCTCACGCTGGGCGTGCTACTCGAAGGCGTTCCCGACGGCGTCGCCGCGCGGGCCACCCACGTCGCCGACCTGCTGGGCGCGGACGCCCACATCAGCCAGGAGCCGCCGCCCTGGTGGGGCGCCTATCCCGACGGCACGACGCTCATCGAGGTCACCGCTCCCCCGACCGCGCTCCGTCCCCTGCTGTCCGAGCTCGCCACGGTCCCGGCCGCGGTGCGGTGGTCGGCCGCGGGCCGGGGCTACGCGGGCCTGGCGGGGGACGCGGCCGAGGTCGCCGAGACGCTGGCGCGCCTGCGGTCGGCGCTCGCCCGCCACCACGGCGGCGCGGTCGTCCGGTACGCGCCCGAGGGCGTACGGGCGTCCGACGACGTCTGGGGCCCGCTGCCCGCGCTGACCCTGATGCGGCGCGTCAAGGACCAGTTCGACCCGGACCACCGCCTGTCCCCCGGCCGTTTCGTTGGAGGCATCTGATGACCGCACCCGGCGACGGCGCCGCGCCCGGCGAGAGCACCGCACCCGGGGGGCACACGCCGCCCGCGGCCGAGCCCGTCGACGCCCTCGGGCAGCTGGGCGAGGTGACCAAGCTGGCGGGTGACTGCGTGCACTGCGGGTTCTGCCTGCCGACGTGCCCCACGTACGTCCTGTGGGGCGAGGAGATGGACTCGCCGCGCGGACGCATCCACCTGATGCAGCAGCACGCCGAGGGCACGCCCCTCACCGGCCCGATGGTCGAGCACTTCGACCGCTGCCTGGGCTGCATGGCGTGCGTGACCTCGTGCCCGTCCGGCGTCCAGTACGACCGGCTGATCGAGCTGACCAGGGCCGAGGTCGACCGCGAACACCCGCGTTCGCCCGGGGAACGGGCCGTCCGCGCGGCCGTCTTCAACCTCTTCCCCTACCCGGCCCGGCTCAGGGCGCTGCGCGGGCCGCTCCGCGCGTACCAGAAGACGGGCCTCGACCGGCTCGTCCGGCGCAGCGGCCTGCTGGAGCGCGTCTCCCCCATGCTGGCCGCCATGGAACGGCTCGCGCCGCCCCTCGGCCGCGCGCCCCGCCTGCCCGAACGCGTCGCCGCGCGTGGTGAGCACCGCGCCACGGTCGGGATGCTGACCGGGTGCGTGCAGCGGGAGTTCTTCCCCGGGGTGAACGCGGCGACCGCGCGCGTGCTGGCCCTGGAGGGCTGCGACGTCGTCATCCCCAAGGGCCAGGGTTGCTGCGGCGCGCTGTCGCTGCACTCGGGCCGCGACGAGGAGGCCCGCGCCTTCGCCCGCCGGACGATCATCGCGTTCGAGCGGGTGGACGTGATCGTGGTGAACGCGGCGGGTTGCGGTTCGGCGATGAAGGAGTACGTGAAGCTGCTCGCCGACGAGCCGGACTGGGCGAGCCGGGCCGAGGCCCTGTCGGCCAAGACCAGGGACTTCGCCGAGTTCGTCGCCGAACTCGGCCCGCGGGCGGAGCGGCGGCCGGTTCCGGCCACGGTCGCGTACCACGACGCCTGCCACCTCTCGCACGCCCAGGGCATCCGCAGCCAGCCGCGCGCGCTGCTCGCCGGAATCCCCGGGCTGGAGGTGCGGGAGATCGCCGACCCCGAGGTGTGCTGCGGCTCGGCGGGCACGTACAACATCCTCCAGCCGGAGGCCGCGGCCGAGCTCGGCGATCGCAAGGCGTCCGGCGTCCGGGCCACCGGAGCCGAACTGCTCGTCGCCGCCAACCCCGGATGTTCCATGCAGATCGCCACCGCGCTCGCCCGCGGCGGCACCCGGATCGCGGTGGCGCACACGGCCGAGGTGCTGGACGCGTCGTTGCGCGGGCTCGGTGCGGGGCACCTCCTCAAGCGATCTTCGTCGTGATCTGACCTGCTTATCCGCCTATCGGGGGTTTGGTCACGCCGCGTCACGATCATTTCGAATGCCCTGCTATGGTGACTGCCCCCGGGGACAGAGGGCGCTTACTGAGCCTGCAGAGGCGGCCCGGAAGCGTTCGATGCCTGTGGGGCAGGCCCGAAGACGCGCCTGAGCCTGCGTGGAGGGCAGGCCCGAGGATCGCGCGGGAGACCCCGAGGAGCACGAACCATGTCCAACAGCTACCGTTCACACCGCCGGCGCAAGAAGAGCAGCGCGGGCAAGGTCGGTCTGGCCGGCGCCCTGACCGGCGCGGTCGGCATCGCCGTCGTGGCGGCCGGGATCTTCATCCTCCGCCCCGGATCCGACGACGGCGCAGGCGGGGAGCCCTCGCTCTCCGCCCAGGGCGGCGACGGCCCCGCCTCCACCCCGGCGCCCAAGGTCGGCCCGGCGCTGAGCCTCACCACTCCCGAGGGCTACTCCTACACCCTCGCCGCGGTCAAGACCGGGGTCGACTCCAAGCCGCTCGGCGACGGCACGCCCGCCCCCGCCGGTTCGAGCTACGCCTACGCCGAGTACGTGATCACCAACAACCAGAAGCGCGCCGTGCTGCTGGACTACCCCGCCGACCTCTTCATGCCGCTGTCCGAGGTGCCCAAGGAGGCCCAGGAGCGCTGCATGCCGCAGCCGGGCATCCCCGAGTCCATGTGCACCCTGCCCAACCGCAGCAAGGTCACGGCGCGCCTGAACGGCTCCAAGCCCCCCATCACCGACGCGGGCGACACGCTCATCCCGGCCGGCGCCTCGTACGTCGTGCGCATCGCGACCGACCTGCCGGTGAAGGAGAACCTCGACACCGGCGACCTCAAGCTGTACGTGTGGAACGCGCGCTACACCAGCGACCGCAAGGGCATCGAGCTCGCCCTGCCGGACACCCCCACGTAGGCCCACCCCGCCCGGCCCGCACGCCGCGCCCGGATCGGGGTGCTGGTTTGTCAAGAAACGAATGCTCGTTTTATCTTTCGTCCATGCCTCGAGTGAGCGAAGAGCACCTGGAACGCCGGCGGACGCAGATCCTGGACGCCGCGCGCGCCTGCTTCATCCGCAAGGGCTTCCACGAGACGTCCATGCAGGACATCTTCGCCGAGTCGGGGCTGTCTGCGGGAGCCGTCTACCGCTACTTCAAGAGCAAGACCGAGATCATCCAGGCCCTGGCCTCGACCGCGATCGCCAGCCTGGCCGGATACGTCGCCACGGTGCTCGCCGAGGATCCGGTGCCGCCGCTCGACGACGCGGTCGGCCGCCTCACCGCGAAGATCGTCGAACTGTCCGGGCCCGGCGACAACCTCCGCCTGGCGCCGCAGGCCTGGGCCCTGGCCCTGTACGACGAGGAGTTCGGCGCCTACGTGCGCGGGCGGCTGCTGGACCTGCGCGCCCTCTGGATCCAGTACGTGGCGCGCCTGCGGGACGCCGGCCGACTCCCGGCCGACACCGACGCGACCGCCGCGGGCAAGGCCCTCTTCGGCATGATGCCCGGCTTCATCATCCAGTACCTGCTGGTGGGCGACGTCACCCCGGACGAGTTCCGCCGCGGTCTCCGGTCACTCGCCGTGTCCTCCACCCTCACCCAGGCCGCGCAGGGCTGATCCCCGGCTCGTCCCCACGCCGTATCGGCGCACACCGGCCCCCCCGAATGGGCCGTCCGGAAAGCGGGAACGAGCCGGCCGCCGGAAATTACCAGCGTCCGGCGATCTTGACGCGCGGGACCGGACCCGCGGCGAGCTCCCACCAGCGCGCGACCACCCGAGCACGCCCCCGCGGGAGCTCAGGTGCCGCCGCGGGCACTGTGCGGCTAAAGTCACGAACATCCCCGTCACCTCGCCGGTGCTCCGGCTCCGGCCCCCCGACGGGAACGCCGACCCGCCTACGCCCTATCGCCCCGCGCATGACGAACTCCCCCTCTCAGCAACGCCCGAGCGGCCCCCATACCGCGCGGGCAACGAGCCCAGCATCCGCATCCAGCAGTCCCGGTGTCCTGAGGCGGTCGCCCCTGGGTCATCAGGACACGACCGAGACGCTTTACCATTCCATTACTTTTTGACTCGGGGAGCGTGGATGGTCACAGTGAGGCACGACGAGAGGACGGCGGTCCGGGGAGCGATAGCGCTCGCCGTGGCGGCGGTCCTGCTCGTGTGCGTCTCACTGCTCATCGGCCTGGGCGTGCCGGAGAGCCGGCGGATGGTCTGGTGGCATCCCGAGATCGTCATCGCGCTCTTCTGGACGCCCGTCGCCGCGTTCCTCCTGCGGCACCGGCCGGGCCTGCGGGTGGGCTGGGTCATGCTGCTGGCGGGCTTCAGCGCCGCGGTGTACGTGCTGTCGCTCAACCTGGGGCCCTGGCTGCACGAGCACGGCTGGTTCGGCGCGGGCCTCTTCCTCTGGCTCGGCCAGTGGTTGTGGGCGGTCGACACGTTCACGCTCACCCTCGTCCTGCCGCTGATCTTCCCGGACGGCAGGCTGGTCTCGCGGCGTTTCCGGCCGGTGCTCGCGATGGCGTGCGCGGTGCCGCTGATCGTGTGCGTGCACCTGACGATCGACCCGGAGGCGCGCGACTACCACAACGGCGTCTCGGTCTACCCGCTCCAGGAGATCCCGTGGCCGATCAGCGTGCTGATCGTCGTCACGCTGCTGCTCAGCATGGTGTCGATGGTGGTGCGCTTCGTCCAGTCGCCGCCGGACGTGCGCCGCCAGATCGGGTGGGTCATCTACCCGGGCGTGATCGGCCAGGCGGTGATCTGGCTCGGCGAGGTCACGCCGATCGGCGACCCGGTCCGCAACTTCACCATCGCGGCGGTGCCGATCTGCATCGCGGTCGCGATCACCCGCTACCGGCTGTACGACATCGACGTCGTGCTCAACCGCACCCTGGTCTACGCGGGCCTGGTCATCGTGATCACCGGTGTCTACTTCGCGCTCGTCGGAGCCACCAGCCTGCTGGTGGCCGACCGCGGGCCGCTGGCGGGGCTGGCCGGGGCGATCGCGGCGGGCGCGGTCTTCGAGCCCGCGCGCCGGCGCCTCCAGCGCGCCGTCGACCGGCTGCTGCACGGCGAACGCGACCCGTACCGCCTCGCCGACGGCATCAACCGCCGCCTCCAGGCCGCCGCCGACCCCGCCGCCGCGCTCGCGGTGGCCGCCGAGGCGGTGCGCGAGGCGCTGCACGCGAACGGCGTCGTGATCGAGGTGCTCGACCGGGACGGCCGGGCGGTCACCGCCGACAGCGGCAAGATGGACGACAGGCCCGAGGTGATCCCGCTGGTGTGGCACGGCGAGCCGGTCGGGCGGCTGCTCTTCTCGCGCCGGCGGACCCCCGACATGCGGCTGGCCTCGATCCTGGCCTGCAACCTGGCCGAACTGGCGAACGCGGCGCGGCTGGCGGCCGACGTGCAGCGGTCCCGTGAACGCATCCTGCGCACCCGCGAGGAGGAACGCCGGCGGCTGCGCCGCGACCTGCACGACGGGCTCGGCCCGACGCTGGCCAGCCTCGCCATGACGGTGGACGCCGCGCGCATCACCCTCAAGCGCGACCCGAAGGCGGTCGACGCCCTCCTGGAGAACCTGCGGTCGACGATGGGCCGCACGATCGGCGACATCCGCGACCTGGTCTACGACCTGCGTCCCCCGGCGCTGGACGACCTCGGCCTGGCCGGTGCGATCCGCGCGCTGGGCGGCGTGGTCTCGACCGAGGACGGTCCCCGGGTGGACGTGCACGTCGAGGGCGACCTGTCCAGCCTTCCGGCGGCGGCGGAGGTCGCCGCGTACCGCATCGTCCAGGAGGCCCTGACCAACGTGCACCGGCACGCCCGGGCGCGCGCCGCGGTGGTCCACCTCAACATGAACGGCGACCTGCACGTGACGGTCGGGGACGACGGCGTCGGGCTGCCCCAGCAGGTACGTTCCGGGATCGGCATGTCGTCGATGCGCGAGCGGGCCGCCGAGCTGGGCGGATCCTGCTCGGTGGGCCCGGCGCCCGGCGGCGGCACCATGGTGAGCGCCCGCCTCCCGGTCCCCCCATAGCGCGGGCGGCCTCGGAAGGGCTCACATCACCCGTGCCGGACGTCACCTCGGGTGGAACGCGCCTGCGCCACCGCGGGGCCAAGGGGTTACAGCGGATATGGCCTCGCGGCGGCGCAGGACGTTCAAAGTTTGTGAGGGCCGGTGACCGCCCCCCGCCAAGAAGGTCGCCACCGGCCCTCGGGCTCCGCTCCGGCACCGGGGCTCCCATCCCGGACCCGTGCGGGCCTTTCCACCAGGAGGTGTGCAGGAACGAAGTTATGCCTTCCCGGGTCCCGCCGGTCAGGGACATCAGTCCCGGTCCTTCCGGGACGAACGTCAGTAAGAACACTGGCCACCACAAACAGCGACCAGGGTCCTCACACGTTGACAAATGCGACCCACGAGCGCAGACGTTGCCAGCAGATGGTGGCATAGTTGGCGCGACGTGATCGTTCCCCCGCGCCCGAGGAGTCATCGTGTCCGTGCAGCACAGCTCCAGCGACCTTCCCGAGCACTTCACCCGGCGCCGCGCGATCGGCCTGGCCCTGACGACCGGCGCCGGTACCGGCCTGACCTGGGCCGGAGCCGGGGCCTCCCCCGCCGCGGCCTCCCTTACCGGCGCGGCCTCGCCCGCGGACGTACCCGGCGCCCCGGCGAGCGCGGCACCCGCCGGCACCTGGGCCGACGTGCCGTACCCGGCCGGCACCGCGACGCAGCTGTTCGCCGTCGCCGCGCCCGCGCCGCGCACCGCGTTCGCCATCGGCCAGTTCTCCTGGGAGCAGCGCGACGTCACCACCGCGCTCCACTGGAACGGCCTGGAGTGGGTCACCCGGCCCGTCCCTCCCCTCCAGTGGAACTGGTGGATGGATCTGGCCGCCGCGAGCCCGCGCGCCGCGTGGGTCACCGGGATCACCCTGACCGGCCAGGCCCCGATCTCGATCCACTGGAACGGCTCGAGCTGGCGGGAGGTGCCGGTCCCGCGCGTGGGCGCCGACCCGCTCGCGTTCGTGCCCGCCGTCTCGGCCGAGCCGGGCGGCACCGCGTGGGCCGTCCTCTCCGAAGGCCCGGCCGCCGGGCAGCAGAGCCTGCTGCGCTTCGAAGGCGGCGCGTGGGTGCGCAAGCAGGGCCCCGCCCTGGACGAGGGCCACCAGCTGATGTCGATCAAGGTCCGTTCACGCCGGGACGTCTGGATCGGCGCGACGAGCCTCCAGTCGGGCGCCGGATCGCTGACCTTCCACTGGAACGGGTCGGCCTGGACCAGGCTCGAACTGGCCGCCGGGGCCGCCACGTTCCCGCCCGCGCTGGACATCCTGCCGGTCTCGCGCGGCGAGGTCTGGGCCTACGCGGGCCAGCGGCTCTTCCGCCTGGACGCCGGAGCCTGGACGAAGGTCGCGGACGTGCCGCGCAACGGCATGTTCCCGATGGCGTACGGGGGCCACCTCGTGTCCGACTGCTCCGGCGGCGTCTGGATCCCCGCCCTGGCCGAGACCGTGGGCAGCGGCCGGACCGGCTACCTGCACTGGGACGGCACCACGTGGAGCAGGGTCCTCGGCCCCTCGCGCGACCCCGACCTGGGCCACACCGAGGCGCGCGACATGGCGGCCATCCCCGGCACCCGGTCGATCTGGGCCGTGGGCGTCCAGGGCACCGGCTACGCCCCGTTCATCGAGCGTTTCACCCCCGCCTGACGGACCGCCCTGTCCGGCGACCCGAGCGCCGGACAGGGCGCCCTCAGCGGGCCTGGAGCCACTCCGGCCGGATCTCGCCCTCGGCGACGAGGACGGCCGGGCCCTTCAGATAGCTGGTCTCGCCGTCGAGCGTGACGGTCAGGCGGCCGCCGGGCACGTCCACCGTCCACGCGCCGCGCGGCAGCCGGCCACCGGCCGGGTCGTACGCCCCGTCCGGGGCGGCGGAGCCGATCGCCGCCGCGACCGCGACCGCGACGGTGCCCGTGCCGCAGGAACGGGTCTCGCCGGAGCCGCGCTCGTACACCCGCATCTCCAGGTGGCGCTCCCCCACCGGACGGAAGAACTCGACGTTGACGCCCTCCGGGAAGGCCGCCGGGTCGAAGTCCGGCGCGCGGGTCAGGTCGAGGGCGGCCACCGGCCCGTCGATGCGGCAGGCCAGGTGCGGGTTGCCCATGGAGACGCGCTTGCCCGCGTACGGACGGCCGTCCACCGAGGCCTCACCGGCACCCTGGAACACCGGCGGCCCCATGTCCGCGTTCACGTCGCCCGTCTCGCCCAGCGTCACCCGGCGCAGGCCGCCGCGGGTGGCCAGGTCCCACTCCCCGGGCGCGGCGAGCCCCGCGTCCACCAGATAGCGGGCGAAGACGCGCACGCCGTTGCCGCACATCTCGGCGACGCTGCCGTCGGAGTTGCGGTAGTCCATGAACCACTCCGCGGACCCCGCCAGCGCCTCGACCCCGGTCTCGCCCGCCGCCTTCGTGCGGACGGCGCGCAGCACGCCGTCGGCGCCGATGCCCGCGCGGCGGTCGCAGATCCGCGCGACGAGCTCGGGGGTCAGGTCGAGGTGGCCGTCGGCGTCCGGCAGGATCACGAAGTCGTTCTCGGTGCCGTGGCCCTTGATGAAACGCATGCCCCGATCGTATTGCCCGGCTGCGGCCGGTCGCCCGACGGCCGGGTCAGCGGGTCAGCCGGTCAGGCCGAGCGCCCGGTCGAGCAGGTCGGGCGCGTCGTACGGCAGCCAGTGCACGCGGGGGTCGCGCCGGAACCACGACTCCTGCCGCCGGGCGAACCGCCGGGTGGCCCGGGCCGTCTCCTCCTTGGCCTGCTCCTCGGTCCATTCGCCCGCCAGGAACCGCAGCACCTGGGCGTAGCCGAGCGCTCGCCCCGCGGTGAGGCCGTCCCGCAGCCCCTCCGCCTCCAGCTTGCGCACCTCGTCGACCAGACCGGCCTCCCACATGCGCTCGACCCGCAGGCCGATGCGCGCGTCCAGCTCGGGCCGGGGCACGGTCAGCCCGATCTGCACGGCGCCGTCGTAGCGGTAGCGGTGCTCGGGCAGGGTCGCGGTGAAGGAGCGGCCGGTGATCTCGATGACCTCCAGGGCCCGGACGACGCGCCGCCCGTTGCTCGGCAGGATGGCGTCGGCGGCCTTCGGGTCGCGTTCGCGCAGCCGTTCGTGGAGGACGTCGGGCCCCACGGCGGCCAGCTCCTCCTCCAGGCGTGCCCGTACGGCCGGGTCGGTGCCGGGGAACTCCATATGGTCGAGCGCCGCCCGCACGTACAGGCCGGAGCCGCCGACCAGGACCGGGACCCGGCCCCGCCCGCGGACGTCGTCGATGGCCGCGGCGCTCAGCCGCTGGAACTCCGCGACGCTCGCGGTGACGGTCACGTCCCACAGGTCGAGGAGATGGTGCGGGACGCCCCGCATCTCGTCCCGGGAGAGCTTCGCGGTGCCGATGTCCATGCCCCGGTAGAACTGCATCGAGTCGGCGTTGATCGCCTCTCCGCCCAGGCGCAGCGCGAGACCGACGGCGAGATCGGACTTGCCGGCCGCGGTCGGCCCGACGACGGCGATGACGTTTGGTGAGGTCACAGGCTTATTTTCGGCAATGAATGGGGTATGGATCCGGGTGTACGGGCGTCGGACGGGGTCCGCACGGCGCCATGGGGACGACGGATCGGGGGATTCAGATGTCCATCGTCGACAAGGTCAAGGAAATGCTCGGTGGCAACGCCGACAAAACCAAGCAGGCGGTCGACAAGGCCGGCGACATGGTCGATGACAAGACCGGCGGCAAGTACGCCGACAAGGTCGACATGGCCCAGGACAAGGCCAAGGACTTCATCGAGGGCGCCAAGCCGAAGGACGGCGGCACTCCCGCGTCCTGACGACTCACGCCGGGCCCACGCCGGCCGCCCGGTCGTCGCCGTCGCGCGACGGCCACTCGCCGGCGTGGGCACGCGCGCGCTCCACGGCGGTGTCAGGGGCAGGTCGAGCACGCGGAGGCCGTTGACGGCGGGGCCGCGGGACGGCCGATGGACGGCATGCCCAGCGAGACCCCGGCGGCACCGTCAGGCTTGCCCTGCCGGGCCTCCCAGGCGTCGCCCGCGCGGGTCCGGCGGATGCCGGCGGCGGGCTTGTCGGCCACCAGGTGGTGCGGCGCCGCGTACGTGATCTCGACCGTGACCATGTCACCGGGCCGCACCGGCTCGTCCGGGGCGGCGAAGTGCACCAGCCGGTTGTCGGGCGCGCGGCCGGACAGGCGCCGGGTGGCGCCGTCCTTGCGGCCCTCGCCCTCGGCGACCAGTACCTCGACGGCGCGGCCGAGCTGCTTCTTGTTCTCGGCCCAGGAGATCTCCTCCTGGAGGGCGATCAGGCGCTCGTAGCGGGCCTGCACGACCTCCTTGGGGATCTGGCCGTCCATGGTGGCGGCGGGCGTGCCGGGACGTTTGGAGTACTGGAACGTGAACGCCGACGAGAAGCGCGCCTCGCGCACGACGTGCAGCGTCTGCTCGAAGTCGTCCTCGGTCTCGCCCGGGAACCCGACGATGATGTCGGTGGTGATCGCGGCGTCCGGGATGGCGGCCCGCACCTTCTCGATGATCCCCAGGTAGCGCTCCTGGCGGTAGGAGCGGCGCATCGCCTTGAGCACCGGGTCCGAGCCCGACTGCAGCGGCATGTGCAGGGACGGCATCACGTTGGGCGTCTCGGCCATCGCGGCGATCACGTCGTCGGTGAAGTCCTTGGGGTGCGGGGAGGTGAACCGGACCCGCTCCAGGCCCTCGACGCCGCCGCAGGCGCGCAGCAGCCCGGCGAACGCCGACTGGCCGTTCGCGGTCATCTCGCGGACCTCGCCGGGCGCGGTGGCCAGGGAGCCGAAGCCCGACCCGTAGGCGTTGACGTTCTGGCCGAGGAGGGTGATCTCCTGGACGCCGTCGGCGACCAGGGCCTCGATCTCGGCGAGGATCTCGCCCGGCCGGCGGTCCCGCTCCTTGCCGCGCAGCGACGGGACGATGCAGAACGTGCAGGTGTTGTTGCAGCCGACGGAGATCGACACCCACGCGGCGTACGGCGACTCGCGGCGGGTCGGCAGGGTCGACGGGAAGGTCACCAGGGACTCTTCGATCTCGACCTGCGCCTCCTCCCGGACGCGCGCCCGCTCCAGCAGCACCGGCAGCGAGCCGATGTTGTGCGTGCCGAAGACGACGTCGACCCAGGGCGCCCGCCGGACGATGGTGTCGCGGTCCTTCTGCGCCAGGCACCCGCCGACCGCGATCTGCATGCCCGGACGCCCGTCCTTGACGGGCCGCAGATGGCCGAGGTTGCCGTAGAGCCGGTTGTCCGCGTTCTCCCGTACCGCACAGGTGTTGAACACGACGACATCGGGCTCGGCACCGGCCTCGGCGGCGCGGACGTAGCCGGCGTCCTCCAGCAGGCCTGACAGCCGCTCGGAGTCGTGGACGTTCATCTGGCACCCGTAGGTACGGATCTCGTACGTGCGGGCGCCGGTCTCCATAGGCGCATTCATGACAGTGACCAAGCGTACGCGGCGGCGCCGGGTCCCCGCGCGTGATCATTCAGTGCCGTGATGTCGATCATGAGTTGGCTCACCGTCACGCGCGGTGTTCGTTAATAACCGAGGCATAACAACGTGGTCACCATATGAGATGACCCCGTACCCCGAAGGCGCTCCAGTCGATCAACGACGGTTCGCGAATTCCCCCGCCGACGTGGGGATTCGTGATCGGATCGGTACCGCGCCGAGGGTTGTTCATTGCTAATGATGACGTAAAGTCCGGGCCCATGACGGACAGCGGAGTCGGGCCCGAGCCGGGCAAGGAAGACGGCGGGCCCCAGGATGACACCCAGGGCGGTGCCCCCCTCGTCGTCCTGGAGAACGTCAACAAGCACTTCGGTGAACTGCACGTTCTCAAGGACATCAACCTCACCATCAACCGCGGCGAGGTCGTCGTCGTGATCGGCCCCTCCGGCGGCGGCAAGTCCACGCTGTGCAGGTCGATCAACCGGCTCGAGCCGATCGGCGACGGCACCATCCTCGTCGACGGCAAGAAGCTGCCCGAGGAGGGCAAGGACCTCGCCCGGCTCCGTGCGGACGTCGGCATGGTGTTCCAGTCCTTCAACCTGTTCGCCCACAAGACGATCCTCGAGAACGTCATGCTCGGACCCGTCAAGGTCCGCAAGTCGGGCAGGCAGGAAGCCGAGAAGCACGCGATGGAGCTGCTCGAGCGGGTCGGCATCGCCAACCAGGCCCAGAAGTACCCCGCGCAGCTCTCCGGCGGCCAGCAGCAGCGCGCCGCGATCGCCCGCGCGCTGGCCATGAAGCCCAAGGTGATGCTCTTCGACGAGCCCACCTCGGCCCTTGACCCGGAGATGGTCAAGGAGGTGCTCGACGTCATGACGAGCCTGGCGACCGAGGGCATGACCATGATCGTGGTCACCCACGAGATGGGCTTCGCCCGCCGTGCCGCCCAGAAGGTCGTCTTCATGGCCGACGGCCAGATCGTCGAGGAGAGCACCCCCGACGAGTTCTTCACCAACGCGCGCACCGAGCGCGCGAAGGACTTCCTTTCCAAGATCCTCACGCACTGAGCCGCTGGGGCTCCGTCAGGGAAGAAGAGGTAGTAACAGACATGCGCGTTCGCAAGTACGGGGTGGCCCTGGCGGCGTTGGCCGCGGGTGCCATGGCGGTGTCCGGTTGTGCCGAGAAGAAGGAAGACTCGGTCGCCGACAAGAAGAAGCTGATCATCGGCGTCAAGTACGACCAGCCGTCGCTGGGGCTCAAGTCCGGCAGCGGGGTCGAGGGCTTCGACGTCGACGTCGCCAACTACATCGGCAAGAAGCTCGGCGCCACGGTGGAGCTCAAGGAGGCCAAGTCGGCCAACCGCGAGACCTTCCTGGCCAACGGCACGGTCGACCTGGTCATCGCGACCTACTCGATCACCGACGCCCGCAAGCCCAAGGTCACCTTCGCGGGCCCGTACGTGATCACGCACCAGGACATCATGGTGCGCAAGGACGACACCTCCATCAAGGACCTCGCGTCGCTCAAGGGCAAGAAGCTGTGCGCGGTGGCGGGCTCCAACTCGTGGAAGAACATCACCGAGGGCCCCAACAAGCAGAACACCAAGGTCGCCGCCGAGACCGTTCCGGCGCAGGGCTACGACGACTGCATCACCAAGCTCAAGGGTGACTCCCTCGACGCCGTCTCCACCGACGCCACCATCCTGGCCGGCTTCGTCGCGCGCGACGGCGGCACCACGATGAAGGTCGTCAACTCGCCGTTCACCGACGAGAAGTACGGCATCGGCCTCAAGAAGGGCGACACCAAGGGCTGCGAGGCCGTCAACAAGGCCGTCACGGACATGTACAAGGACGGCACGGCCAAGACCCTCTGGGACAAGTGGTTCGGCAAGGCCGGACTTCCGTTCGACGCCGCGCAGCCGGCGCCCAACGGCTGCAGCTGACCCATACGGTTCGACCAAAGGGCCGGTGAGCCCCTCCGGGGTTCACCGGCCCTGGTTCGAGATGGTGGAGCACGATGGACGTTCTCTTTGATTTCACACCGGTCTTCGACCGCATGGACGACATCGCCCAGGGGTTCTGGGCGACGATCCGCCTGGCGTTGATGAGCGGAGTCCTGTCGCTGATCCTGGGCACCGTCCTGGCCGGGATGCGGGTCTCGCCGGTCAGGATCTTCCGCGGCGCGGGCACGGTGTACGTCAACATATTCCGCAACACGCCGCTGACCCTCATCCTCGCGTTCTGCGCGCTGGGCCTGAGCGACACGCTCCACATCAAGCTCTCGAACCAGTCGACGGTCAACTTCTACTGGCTGGCGGTCTTCGGGCTCTCGGCCTACACGGCGGCGTTCATCTGCGAGGCGCTCCGCGCCGGCATCAACACCGTGCCGCTGGGCCAGGCGGAGGCGGCGCGCGCGATCGGCCTGACGTTCTTCCAGTCGCTGCGGCTGATCATCCTGCCGCAGGCGTTCCGGTCGGTCATCGCGCCGCTGGGCAGCATCTTCATCGCGATGACCAAGAACACCACCGTGGTGATCGTCGCCAGCTACGTCGAGTCGGCGTACATGATGCGGCAGCTCTTCGACGAGGAGGGCGCGACCATCCCGATGTTCGCCGCGTTCGCGATCGGGTTCATGATCCTCACCCTGCCGATGGGCTTCTTCTTCGGCTGGCTGTCCAAGCGAATGGCGGTGGCTCGATGACGACGTCCGTGGACACGCCGGCGCCCAAGCCGACCAAGGCGAAGAAGAGCGAGCCCTCGGTCCTGTTCGACGCGCCGGGGCCGCGCGCCCGGGTGCGCAACAACATCATCGCCGTCGTCGGCACGCTGATCCTGCTCGGCATCGCGTACGTGGTCTACGGGCGGCTCGACGAGGAGAACCAGTTCGCCGGGGAGCTCTGGGAGCCGTTCCTGGAGGGCGAGACCTGGACCGAGTTCATCATCCCGGGTCTGCTGGGCACCCTTTACGCCGCGGCGATCGGCTCGGTGCTGGCGCTGCTCTTCGGTGTGGTGTTCGGCCTGGGGCGGCTGTCGGACCACTGGTGGATCCGGGTCCCGTCCGGCGCGGTCGTGGAGTTCTTCCGGGCGATCCCGCTGCTGATCCTGATCTTCTTCATCTTCTCCGGGCCGCCCACGATCGCGACCGCGTTCAACCGCGAGTTCATCGAGATCACCCCGTTCATGGCGGTGGTCGCCGGCCTGACCCTCTACAACGGGTCGGTGCTCGCGGAGGTGTTCCGCGCGGGCATCCTGTCGATCCCGAAGGGGCAGTCGGAGGCCGCGTACGCGATCGGGCTGCGCAAGAACGGCGTCATGCGGCTGATCCTGGTGCCGCAGGCCGTGACCGCGATGATGCCGGCGATCGTCGCCCAGCTCGTCGTCCTGCTGAAGGACTCGGCGCTCGGCTCGATCATCGCGTACGAGGAGCTGCTGACCCTGGGCTTCTACCAGATGAAGGCCAACTACGGGAACGCCGTGGCCGCCCTGGTCGTGACGGGCGCGATCTACATCATGATCAACATGGCGCTGGGCTACCTGGCGACCCGGCTGGAGGCCAGGTCCCGGCGGAGCCGCAAGAGCACCGCCAAGACGATGGGCGTGGGCATCGGCACCCAGCCCGCCGTCGGTGTGTCGGGCGTCAACCAGACCCCGCCGAGCATCAGCGGCGACACCGGCGGCGTCTGACCCGCCGGCCGCCGCCCGCGGCGCGACACGTCTCTCGAAGGGGCGTCACCGATCTCCGGTGGCGCCCCTTCGCCGTTCACCGTTCGCCGTTCACCGGCGGTGCGGGCCGCGGCCCGCGTGCGGGAATCTTCGTCCGGGGGTCCGGGTTCTTGCGGGTGTGACGCAGGACGTGGATGTCGCGGTGATCGGGGCCGGCCAGGCGGGGTTGTCGGCCGGGTACTTCCTGCGGCGGGCCGGCCTGGACTTCGTGATCTTCGACCACGCGCCGCGGCCGGGCGGGGCGTGGCAGTACCGGTGGCCGACGCTGACCCTCGGCGCCGCGCACGGCATCCACGACCTGCCGGGCCTGCCGCTGGAGTCGCGCGATCCGCGGCGGCCCGCGTCGGAGGTCGTGTCGGAGTACTTCGCGCGGTACGAGCGCGAGTTCGGCCTGGACGTGCACCGGCCGGTGGACGTGACGGCGGTGCGGGAGGCCGGCGACGGGCGGCTGCTCGTGGAGGGCTCTGAGAGCCTCCTCATCGCCCGAACGTTGATCAACGCGACCGGGACCTGGGACCGGCCGTTCCTGCCCTTCAAACCGGGGATGGCGGACTTCCGCGGACGGCAGCTGCACACCGCCGGCTACCGGGGGCCCGCGGAGTTCGCCGGGCTGCGCGTGCTGGTCGTCGGCGGCGGCGCCTCGGCGACGCAGGCGCTGATGGAGATGGCGCCGGTCGCGGCGCAGACGACCTGGGTGACGCGGCGCGAGCCGGTGTGGGTGGAGGGCCCGCTCGACGGCGCGGCGGCCGTGGCGCGGGTCGACGAGCGGGTGCGGCGCGGGCTCCCGCCGGGGAGCGTGGTGGGCGCCACCGGGCTGCTGCTGACCGACGAGGTGCGCGCCGCGCGGGAGAGCGGCGTGCTGGCGCGGCGGCCGATGTTCGAACGCGTGACGCCGACCGGCGTCGAGTGGCCGGACGGGCGGCGGCTGGACGTCGACGTCATCCTGTGGGCGACCGGGTTCAGGGCCGCTCTGGACCACCTCGCGCCGCTGCGGCTGCGGGGCCCCGGCGGGGGCATCCGGATGGACGGGACGCGCGTGGCGGATGATCCCAGAATTCACCTTTTGGGGTACGGACCGTCCGCGAGCACGATCGGTGCGAATCGGGCGGGGCGCACCGCCGTACGGCAGGTGAAGGCCCTGCTGAAAGGCCCCGGGCGCGCACCGGCTCCGGAGGCGACCGGCGCTCGGTGAGCGGCTTGTATCTTTCCGAGTTCAACTGGCGGTTCATGGCCCCAACCTGTCCCCGTTTGCGGGACGATTCGCATATGACCGCTCGTGCGACCCTTCCCTACGGCTCCTGGCCCTCCCCCATCTCCGCAGCCGACGTCGCCCGTGCGCGGCTGCGCCTCAGCTTTCCCATTGTTCACAACAGTGATGTGTGGTGGCAGGAGACCCGGCCCGAGGAGGGCGGAAGAACCACGGTCATCCACCTTCGGGGCGGGCATCGCACCGAGTTGCTCCAGGCCCCGTGGGACGCGCGGACCCGCGTTCACGAATACGGCGGGCGGTCATACCTGCCGGTACGCACCGCCGACGGCCACGCCATCGTGTTCTCCAACTATGACGACCAGCGGTTGCACCGTCTCGATCCGGGCGATCCCAAGCCGCGGCCGCTGACGCCGGAGCCGGCGCTGCCGGGCGGGCTGCGGTACGCCGACTACGTGTTGTCGCCCGACGGCACCGAGGTGTGGTGCGTCTGCGAGGGCCACACGCCCGAGGGCATCCGCCGCGCGATCGTCGCCGTGCCGCTCGACGGCAGCGGCGCCGACGACGCCGGGCTCATCCGCGAGCTGGTCAGCGGCGCGCACTTCTACGCCAGCCCGTCGCCGTCGCCCGGCGGCGGCCACCTGGCGTGGGTGCAGTGGAGCCACCCCCGCATGCCCTGGGACGGCACCGAGCTGCGCGTCGCCGCGATCGAGGACGGCAAGGCCGTGGCGCCGCGCACCGTCAAGGGCGGCCTCACCGAGTCCGTGCTCGCCCCGTTGTGGCGCGACGACAGCAGCCTCTACGTGATCTCCGACTGGCCCGGCTGGTGGAACATCTACCAGGTCGGGCTGTACGGGGAGTCGCCGCAGGCGCTCTACCCGGCCGAGGAGGAGTTCGCCGGGCCGTTGTGGACGCTCGGCGGCATGCCGTACGCGCTGCTGGAGGACGGCCGCCTCGCGGTGCTGCACGGCGAGGGCGACATGCGCCTGGGCGTCTACGACCCGGAGACGCTGGAGCTCACCGACCTCGAGGGCCCCTACGACGACTGGACGCCGGCGTTGTCGGCGCACGGGACCACCATCGTCGGCATCGCGGGCGGCCCCGCCATCCCGTCGTCGGTCGTCCGCGTCGACGTGACGACCGGCCGGGTGGAGGGCCTGCGGCGCGAGCTCGCCGAGGTGCCCGACATCGCCTACCTCCCCAAGCCTCGCAGCGAGCAGCTGGAGGGGCCGTTCGGGCGGCCGGTGCACGCGCACATCTACCCCCCGTCCAACCCCGAGGCCGCCGCGCCGGAGGGCGAGCGCCCGCCGTACGTGGTGTTCGTGCACGGCGGGCCGACGTCGCGGACGACCAAGGTGCTCAGCCTGGAACGTGCGTACTTCACCAGCCGCGGCATCGGCGTCGTCGACGTCAACTACGGCGGTTCGACCGGCTACGGCCGCGCCTACCGTGAACGCCTCCGCCGCCAGTGGGGGGTGGTGGACGTCGAGGACGCCATCGCCGCCGCCCAGGCCCTCATCGACGGCGGCATCGCCGACCCGGCCCGCATGGCGATCCGCGGCGGCAGCGCCGGCGGCTGGACGGCTCTGGCGGCGGTGACCCAGACCGACCTGTTCAAGGCCGCCACGTCCTACTACGGCATCAGCGAGCTGCAGAGCTTTGTGGCGTCCACGCACGACTTCGAGTCGCAGTACCTGTTCGGGCTCATCGGCCCGCTGCCCGGCTACGAGCGCGCGTACGAGGAGCGGTCGCCCCTCACCAATGCCGACCGCACCGCGTGTCCCGTCCTGCTCCTGCAAGGCCTGGACGACCCGGTCGTGCCGCCCGACCAGTCCGAACGGTTCGCCGCGGCCCTCACCGCCAAGAAGACCCCGCACGCCTACCTGACGTTCGAGGGCGAGTCCCACGGCTTCCGGCGCGCCGAGACCACCGTCACGTGCCTGGAGTCGGAGCTCGCGTTCTACGGCCAGACGCTGGGTTTCGCGCCGCGGGGCGTCACGCCCGTCACCCTGCAGACCTGAGGTGGTGCGCGTGGGCGCCGGCCGTGCCTGGTTGGCCGACGCCCACGCGGTCTAGGGCCCGACGTTCAGCGCGTCGCGGCGGTTCTGGCGGGCGTCCGCGGGCAGCAGGTAGCCGTCCCGCAGGTTGCGCGCGTCGGCGCGGACGACGGCCGACAGGTAGCGGCCGGGGGCCGGGTAGAGCCGTTCCAGCAGCGCCCGGTCGAACGGCACGTGCGTGCCGAAGAGGACGCAGAACGTCTCCCCCGAGTTGTCGCCGGTGTTGAGCGCCCGCGGCGCCTCGACCTGCGAGAGCCTGATGCCGCCGCGCGCCAGCCCGAGCTCGTCGCGGGCCTTCGTCCCGTCGGCGGCGAACTCCAGCGGCGCCGCCGCGGGCGGCCGCACCCCCTGGCGTACCCACCGCACCAGGTGCGCGTACGAGGCGGCGATCACGTGGTGGAGCGGCACGCGGCTGTACGGCGGCCGCGCGCAGTCGTAGGTGGGAGCCTCGCCCAGGTCACGGGTGAGCAGCGGCTGCCGGTACTGCTGTCCGTACCAGCCCGAGTGCGCCGCCCCGGCGACCTCCCAGCGCCGCAGGCCGTCCCGTTCGGCGGGCCGGGCGGGCGACCGGACGTCGGTCTCGGACAGCACATGGAACACCGGCTCCCGGCCCGCCCTGCTCGGTGCCGACCCGACGATGGTGGCGTACGCGTCGAAGACGGCCTCGGTCTGGGGCAGCACCGCGTCGTAGTAGACCGTCATCCGGCCCGCCGACTGCGACGCCCCCACCGCCAGCAGCGTGCGCGCCTTCAGCGGCTTCCGAAACGCCTTGGCCGCCTGCGCGAAGATCGAGTACGACAGCTCGTCCGCCGTGAAACGCCCGCCGCCGGTCACGTCCAGGTCCCCGTACCGCGCCGGGCTCCAGCCCCGCAACTGGTCGACGCCGACCCGCTGCGCCGAGATCCCGGCCCAGGCGTACCCGGCGCGCATCAGCTGGTCGGGGGTCCACAGGGCGTCCAGGTCGAACCCCGCCGAGACGTTCTGCCATTCGGCGAGCACCGTCCCGCTGAAGCGCGCCCTCTTGAGCGGCTTCCGCACCAGCACCCGTGTCTTGTAGGGAACGCCCTCGGCGAGGAGCTCACCCCTCGTGCTGTAGGCGTCCGCCCTGCCCGACACGTAGAACTCCTGCTCCACGTAGCCGTGCGCCGCAAGATCAACGTCAGTCGCCAGCCAGGGATAAGTCCCCTCGATCTCCTCCGCCTTTGGATCCCCCGGCAACGCCCCGGGCAAAGGCCCCTCAACCGAAGCCCCCGCAACCGCCCTCTGCGCAGCCCCCACACCGTGAGCGGCCGCCGCACCATGGCCGACCGCCGCCCCCCGGGCAGCCGCCGCACCATAGCCGACCGCCCCCTGGGCGACCGTCGCACCGTGGGCGACCGTCGCACCGTGGGCGACCGTCCCACCATGGGCGGCGGTCTCGCCATAGGCGGCGGTCGCACCGTAGGCGGCCGGGTTAGCCATAGCGGCCACGACAAGGGCCGCCACCCATGCCCGACCCACCCGAGACAACCCGAAGCCCATGAGGAGACGTCCTTCCGATCAGACCGCTGGCCCGATCGTCTCCGCCGTCCCCTCCCCCGCGCATCGGCAAAATCGCCAGTCCCTCCCCCGGAACCCACAGCCCCACCGCGCAGGCCCGATGCCACATACAGCGCACGAACTCGTGGCGGGCTCAGCGTGCGGGCCCGGTGGCGCGCTCAGGGGGTGAAGTCGATGGGCGCTCGGTGGACGGGACTTTTGGTCAGCGGGCGAACTCTATGGCGCGGGACTCTCTGACCACGGTGACGCGGATCTGGCCGGGGTAGGTGAGCTCGTCCTCGACCTGCTTCGCGATGTCGCGCGCGATCACCTGGGCCTGGATGTCGTCGACGGAGTCGGGCTTGACCATCACGCGGATCTCGCGGCCGGCCTGCATGGCGAAGACCTTCTCGACGCCCTCGTGCTTGTCGCGGGCGATCTCTTCGAGGCGTTCGAGCCGCTTGACGTAGGCCTCCAGCGACTCGCGGCGCGCCCCCGGGCGGCTCCCGCTGATCGCGTCCGCGGCCTGCGTGAGGACGGCCTCGACGGTGCGGACCTCGACCTCGTTGTGGTGCGCCTCGATGGCGTGCACGACGTCCTCGTGCTCGCCGTACCGGCGGGCGATCTCCGCGCCGATCAGCGCGTGGCTGCCCTCGACCTCGTGCGTCAGGGCCTTGCCGATGTCGTGCAGCAGCGTGCAACGTTTGGCCTGCTCCACCGGCAGCCGCAGCTCACTCGCCATGATCCCGGCGATGTGCGCGGACTCGATGAGGTGCTTGAGCACGTTCTGCCCGTACGAGGTCCGGTAGCGCAGCTGCCCCAGCAGCGCGATCAGCTCGGGGTGCATGTCGGCGACGCCCAGCTCGACGAGCGCGTCCTCGCCGGCGCGCACGCACAGCTGCTCGACGTCGGACTTGCTGCGCTCGTAGATCTCCTCGATCCGCTGCGGGTGGATGCGCCCGTCCAGCACGAGCTTCTCCAGCGTCAACCGCCCGACCTCCCGGCGCACCGGATCGAAACAGCTGAGCAGCACGGCCTCGGGGGTGTCGTCGATGATCAGGTTGACCCCGGTCGTCGACTCGAACGCCCGGATGTTGCGGCCTTCCCGCCCGATGATGCGGCCCTTCATCTCGTCGCCCGGCAGATGCAGCACCGACACCACCGACTCGGTGGTCTGCTCGCTGGCGACCCGCTGGATGGCCAGCGTGACGATCTTGCGCGCCCGCTTCTCGCCCTCCTGCCGCGCCGCGTTCTCGATCTCCCGGGTGATCGGGATGGCCTCGCGCTTGGCCTGGTTCTCCAGGACGGAGACGAGTTCGGACTTGGCCTCCTCCGCCGTCAGCCCGGCCACCTGTTCGAGCGCCTGCCGCCGTTCCTCCTCGGCCTTGCCGAGCTCGGCCCTGCGCTCGTCCAGGGCGTGCTTGCCCTCGGAGAGCTTGCCCGCCCACTCCTCCAGGCGGCGCACCTCGCCGTCCAGCCGCTGCTCCCGTTCGGCCAGCCGCGTCTCGCGGCGTTCGAGATCCTCGCGGAGGGAACGGATGTCGTCGCGGAGCGCGCGGGCCTCCTCGTCCAGCTCCGCCCGCTGCGTCTGGACGAGCTGGTGCGCCTGCGTCTCGGCCTTGGCGAGGATCTCCTCGGCGTCCGTCTTGGCGGCGGCGCGGATCTCGTCCGCCTCCTGCCGCACCTGGGACAGCTCGTCTTCCAGCGCCTTACCGGAGGGCCTGCGGAGGACGAGGATGACGAGAGCGACCAGGGTCACCAGCAGTGCGGCACCCAGCAGGACGCTCTCCATGGGGCGGTCCCTTCCTCGCGCAGGGGCCCCATCGGGAATTGGAGCCCTTGGTCCTGCGAGGTTTCACCCGCGTCACAGCCGATATGGGTACACGACGACACTCGGGCGTCCGCCTAACGGAACCCGAGAAACCGTTACGCCGTGGTCCTCTATACCTCTCAACTGCTCGAACGTGCCCAGTCGTATGGCAATCCGCTGTGCGCGGAGTAATTCCTCACTGCCGTAACGGTAAGCGGCATAGAGGTAATGAGCAAGCAAACCTCGGGCATTCCGGACTAACCGAACGGGCCTGTGACGAGTTGCTCACCGCCCGAGAACCTCCCCGATCAGCGCACCCACCTGCCCGATCCCTCTCCACGATCGAGTAAGCCTGAGTCAGATCCCGGTCAGGATCCCCGTCATTCCCCCCGGGCGTGTCGTCGCCACCGCCGGCGGGTCAATCCCAGGGGGTGGGGTCGTGGGCGTCGTCGAGGTCGGCGCCGTCTTCGGCCAGGGCCTCTTTGACCACCCGGTAGGCGAGACCGGGTGAGTAGCCCTTGCGGGCGAGCATGCCGACGAGGCGGCGGGTGCGTTTGGCGGGGTCGAGGCCTCGGGTGGCGGCGACCTTGCGGGCGATGAGCTCGCGGGCGGTGCGTTCCTCCTGCTCGGGGTCCAGCGCCTCCACCGCCTCGCTGACGGTCTCGTGGTCGACGCCACGCTGTCGCAGCTCCGCCGCGAGGGCACGTTTGGCCAGGCCACGGCCAGTGTGGCGGGACTGCACCCAGGCCTGAGCGAACGCCTCGTCGTCGATCAGGCCGACGTCGGTGAAACGTCCGAGCACGTTGTCGGCGACGTCGTCCGGCACGTTCTTGCGCCGAAGGGCGTCGGCGAGCTGGGCGCGGGTGCGCGGGGACGTGGTGAGCATGCGCAGGCAGACCTCCCGCGCGACGGCCTCCGGGTCGGCCGGGGGCGCGTCCGCGGCGGCGCTTCCCTCCGTGGGCCCGCCGGGGTCACGGCGGCGTCTGCGCCGGCCGCTCATGGCGCGCCCCGCACGAACACGGGCCGCGAACCGAGCCGGTCTCGGGGAGCGAGCCGGTCTCGGGGAGCGGCGGCGCCATCGGGGAAGGACCGAACACCGGTCTGCCGGTGCCGGAAAAGGCGCCGCCGCCCTGCATACGAGATCATTCCTTAACCTTCGTCAAGAGTCACCCTGAATGGCGGATTCCCTGTCAGAACTCACCAAGGGGTGAGACGGAGTCAGGAGTCGCCCGGCTTGGGGGTCTTGGCCTTGCGGCCCGAGGCCGCGGCGGCCGCGACGGCCGCGGGCTTGGCGGCCCCGGCGGTCTCCGCGGCCTCCTTGTCGACCCGGGGACCGACGCCCAGCTTCTCCTTGATCTTCTTCTCGATCTCGTCGGCGGTGTCGGGGTTGCTCTTGAGGAAGTTGCGGGCGTTCTCCTTGCCCTGGCCGAGCTGGTCGCCCTCGTAGGTGTACCAGGCGCCCGACTTGCGGACGAAGCCGTGCTCGACGCCGAGGTCGATCAGGCCGCCCTCCTTGCTGATGCCCTGGCCGTAGAGGAGGTCGAAGTCGGCGACCCGGAAGGGCGGGGCCATCTTGTTCTTGACGACCTTCACGCGGACGCGGTTGCCGACCGCCTCGGTGCCGTCCTTGAGCGTCTCGATGCGGCGGACGTCGAGGCGGACGGAGGCGTAGAACTTCAGCGCCCGGCCACCGGTCGTGGTCTCCGGCGAGCCGAACATGACGCCGATCTTCTCGCGCAGCTGGTTGATGAAGATGGCGGTGGTCTGGGTCTGGTTGATCGCACCGGTCATCTTGCGGAGGGCCTGGGACATCAGCCGGGCCTGGAGGCCCACGTGGCTGTCGCCCATCTCGCCCTCGATCTCGGCCCGGGGGACGAGCGCGGCGACCGAGTCGATGACGACGATGTCGATCGCGCCGGAGCGGATCAGCATGTCGGTGATCTCGAGGGCCTGCTCGCCGGTGTCGGGCTGGGAGACCAGCAGCGCGTCGATGTCGACGCCGAGCTTCCTGGCGTACTCGGGGTCGAGGGCGTGCTCGGCGTCGACGAACGCCGCGATGCCGCCCGCCTTCTGCACGCTGGCGACCGCGTGCAGCGCGATCGACGTCTTGCCGGAGCCTTCCGGCCCGTAGACCTCGACGACACGGCCGCGCGGCAGTCCGCCGATGCCGAGCGCGATGTCGAGCGCGATCGCACCGGTCGCGATCACCTCGACCGGCGCCCGCGCCTCATCGCCCATCCGCATGACCGAGCCCTTGCCGAACTGCCGCTCGATCTGGGCCAGTGCGGTCTCGAGAGCCTTCTCCCGGTCGTTCGCTGCCATGCTTGCCCCTTGTCCTGTCTGTCGTCGCCGGCCTGACGGCTCTCGCCCGGGCCTCATTTCGAGATGTCGTGGGCGACGTTACGGGGAGCCACCGACAGTTTGGAGACTCCGACGCGGTTGTGGATAACGTCGCATGCGCGGGACAGCTTACCGAACACTCGTTCGATCATGTTGTCGCGATCCGGATTGGGTGGGAATCTCCGTGCAGACGGGGGTTCCGAACCCGTACGCTGGCGCCGTCCACGGAGGGTTGCATCATGACGCTGACCGTTCTCTTCTGCGTCGATCCGCTCCACCCCCGGCGCGTAGATCCCCATTTCTCCCGCGAGGCCGCCGCGGTGCGGGACCATTACGGCGAGATCGCCTTGATCGATCACGACGCGCTGCAACAGGGCGACGTCGATTCGGCGGTTCGCGCGGTGCCCGGTGACCTGGGGCCCGTCTGGTACCGCGGCTGGATGATGACCAGCGAGGAGTACGCCACGCTCGCCGCCGCCCTCAAGACGCGCGGCGCCGTCCTGCTGACCCACCCGGAGGACTACCAGCGCGCGCACGAGCTGCCGGGATGGCACGACACCTTCGCAGGGCTCACCCCGTCCAGCGTGTGGCGCCCGCTGGCGCCGCTGGAGGATCCGGGCGACCTGAGCGAGCTGGTACGGCCGCTGCCCACCGGCCCGGCCGTCGTCAAGGACTACGTGAAGTCGCGCAAGCACGAGTGGAACGAGGCATGCTTCGTCCCGGACGTCCACAACCTCGGGCAGCTCCGCACCATCGTGGCCAAGATGATCGCGTTGCAGGACCAGTTCCTGGCGGGCGGCCTGGTCGTGCGGGAGTACGAGGAGTTCGGCGACGGGGGCGAGGCGCGCGTGTGGTGGGTGGACGGGGAGCCCGTCCTGG
Organism: Spirillospora sp. NPDC047279; assembly: GCF_040643285.1. Lineage (NCBI taxonomy): Bacteria > Bacillati > Actinomycetota > Actinomycetes > Streptosporangiales > Thermomonosporaceae > Spirillospora > Spirillospora sp. NPDC047279. The sequence goes on along the minus strand of NZ_JBEYUA010000004.1, from coordinate 548,881 downwards.
TGGGGCCGCATCCGGACAGCCCCGGTGTCGAGCCCCAGCCTGATGTGGACGTGGTGGCGCCAGCCGTGCGCTCCCTGGGCTGCCGGTTCATCACCACCGATCTGGCCAGGCGCGCGGACGGCGCATGGCGCGTGGTGGAGGTGGGCGACGGGCAGGTGAGCGACCTGCCGTCGACGGTGGATCCCATGGATCTCTACGCGCATCTGCCCGTGCCCGATTGAGCCGTCCGCAATGTGACGGAACCGGAATGCGCGTGCCTTCCGTCTCAGTACACATCGCCCCTAGGCTTTGGGCGCTGTGTTGTCGGATCGCTTGTCGATGAGGGGTCCTCTCCAGCCGTCCGGAACCCCAGGGGTGCCCGCAATCTGATTCGAAGGGCGTGTTCAGCTTGCCTCCACAGGAGTCCCGGCGCCGGCTCAGTTCCCGCGCGGTGAAGATCGGGATGCTGAGCGCGCTGTCCTTGTCGGTGGTGTCCTGCTCGTCGGACGACGACGGCGGCGACACGGTCACCGCCTACTGCGTCGTCGACGAGGACTCCGCGTTCCCCTCGTCGTCGCCAACGCCGTTCCCCGCGGCCACCCCGGGCGACGGCTACCAGGTCGTGGACGACGACCTCTGCGACGACCCCGACAGCACCTCCACGACCCGGAGCTCGCACTCCAGCTACTTCTGGTACTACGGCGGCGTCCGCACCACCAGCGGCCGTGTCACCGGGGGCAGCAAGTACATGCCGAGCGGCACCAACATCACCTCCGCCGGCGGCAAGACGATCCGGAGCGGCTTCGGCGGCTCGTCCAGCAGCCACAGCGGTTCCGGCGGCTGACGCATGCGACGCGAACGTTCGACTCCGCGTGCCGACTGGGCGGAGAAGGTGGAGTCGCACGGGCTGGCCTTCCATCGGACCGCGCACCCGGAGCACCTCCCCCGCCCCTACTGGGACGAGTCGGTGCAGTACGTCTTCGAGATGGACGAGGTCCTGGCGCTCGAGGAGACGGTCGAGGAGCTCCACCGCATGTGCCTCCAGGCCGTGGATCACGTCGTCACCACCGGCCGCTACAACGTGCTCGGCATACCCGACTGGGTCGCGCCCCTGATCGAGGAGTCGTGGCGGCGCCGCGACCCGCATCTGTACGGGCGGTTCGACCTGCGCTACGACGGCACCGGCCCGGCCAAGCTGCTGGAGTACAACGCCGACACCCCGACCGCCCTGGTCGAGAGCGCCATCGTGCAGTGGTACTGGCTGCAGGACGTCTATCCCGGCGACGACCAGTGGAACTCCATCCATGAGCGCCTGGTGGCCCGGTGGAAGGAGATCCTGCCCGGTCTGCCCGACGGCCACCCGGCGCACTTCGCCTGGACCAACGCCGACGAGACCGGCGAGGAGGTCATGACGATCGCCTACATGCAGGAGACCGCCGAGGAGGCGGGCCTGCGGGGGGTGGCGATCGCGATGGAGGACCTCGGCTGGAATCCGGGGCGCCGGCGTTTCGTCGACCTGGACGAGAACGAGATCCGCACGCTGTGCAAGCTCTACCCGTGGGAGTGGGTCGTCGCCGAGCCCTTCGGCCGCCACGTCCCCCAGGCCCCCACCGCGTGGATCGAGCCCATCTGGAAGATGGTGCTCTCCAACAAGGCGCTCCTGGTGCTGCTGTGGGAGCTGTTCCCGGGCCATCCCAACCTGCTTCCCTCGTTCCTCAACACGCCCTCCACGCTCACCTCGTTCGTCCAGAAGCCGCTGCTGGGACGCGAGGGCGCCAGCATGCGGATCGTCACGCCGGACGGGATGGAGACGCGCACCGAGGGCACCTACGGCGCGGAGGGCTTCGTCTTCCAGGAGTTCTGCGCGCTGCCCGACTTCGACGGTGAGCACCCCGTCCTGGGCGCCTGGGTGGTCCACGACGAGTCGGCGGGGCTCGGCATCCGTGAGACATCAGGCCTCATCACCGACGACACCTCGTCCTTCGTCCCCCACCGCATCCCCCTCTGAAGGAGCCCCATGAACACCGTCACCAACGACGACAGCCTCCTCCAGGTGCTGCTGGAGGGCAGCGGGGCGCTCCTGGCCTACGCGGCGGTGGGCCTGGTGCTGTTCGTCGTGGGCTTCTACATGACCGACCTCGCGACGCCCGGCCGGCTGATCACCGTGATCCGCGACCACCGCAACCCGAACGCCACGCTCCTGGCGGTGGCCTCGACGGTCGGCGTCGGCCTCATCGTCTCGGTGTCGATCTACGCGTCGCACGGCGACCTCGTGGAGGGGCTCACCCGCACGCTGGTCTTCGGCGGTGTCGGGATCGTCGCCATGACCGTCGCCACCCAGGTCTTCGACCGCGTCGTCGGCATCAGCATCAAGAAGCTCGCCGACGACGCCGACGACAAGCTGGAGCCGGCGGCGGTCCTCCTCGCGGTCGCCAACCTGATGATCGGCGTCGTCACCGCCGTGGCCACCTACTGACGCCGGCGGAACTGCCGTGCCCTGGCTGCGGCCGTCACTGCGGCTGAACGCCGCCGACCGTGCGCGGCTGGACGTTCTCCTCGCCGCCGCGCCGGGGCCGGAAGCCGGCGGCGTCCTCGACCGCGTACGGCAGGCTCGGGCGGACGGCCACTGGCACCTGGAGGCGGTCCGTTTCAGGGCGGACTCCTATTCGCGGATGCTCGCCGCGGTCGCGGACCCTGATGCCGAGGCGTGGGCGGCGGCCCTGAGCTGGTTCGGGGCCCGGATCAGTGGTGGTTCGGCGCCGCTGTACGCGCATGACCGCTTCGAGCGGCAGTTCGGCGCCGCCTCCGCGACCGCGGCGAAATCAGCGTTCGTGTCGGCCTCCGTGGCGGCGGCGCCTCAGGCGGAAGAGCCTCGCGAAACCGTGCGCCCTCACATCGAGGTCAGCGATGCCGACATGACCCGTCTCGCCACCGGTACCGGCCAGAGCGGGACGGGCTCCGACCCTGGGGAGGAGGCCGAACGGCAACTCGCCCGGCTGTTGCTCTCGGCCCTTGACGCCCTGGCCACCGGCGAACGTTTCGTACGGATCGCTCACCGCCATGCGGCCTCGCTCGCCCGCGACACCACCGAGGGCGCGACCGCCTGGGCCGAGGCGCTGTCATGGGCGGCGGTCTCGGTCGACGCCCCCGAAGAGGCGCACGCGCGCCTCCTGCGGAGATTCCCCGGCCTCTCCCCTGCCGCACCGCCCGTGTGGGGTTAGTGGAGGTACTGCGGCACGTCGAACGTGGCGACCACCGCGGCCCAGATCCTCTTGGCGGGCTCACCGTCCGCGAGTGCCTGCTCCACGGTGCGTCCCTTCAGCTCGGCTATGACGTAGTCCTTGGCGACGCTCTGCGCGTACGCCTCGCCGAACTGCTGATTCATCCGATCCCAGAAGACTGTGAGCCGCACCAGGCCACGCTATCCGATCCGCGGTGGTGACCAGCCCGGACTCCGCTCCGCCACCGACGGCCCGCCCTCTGCCCCGCCTACACCTTGTACCGCTCCCGCAGGAAGTCGGCGACCTGGGCCTGCCAGTGCCGGGCCGACTCCAGCATCGCGGTCATCTCGTGCGACCCGTGAACGTGCCCGTCCCAGCAGACGACCTCCGCCTGGACGCCCGCCCGCCCGAGCCGCTCGCCATAGGCGGTGCCGTCGTCGCGGAGGATGTCGAACTCCGCCGTCATGATGAGCGCGTCCGGCAGCCCCGCCAGCTCTTGGGCGAGGAGCGGCGAGGCGTAGGGGTGGGTCCGTTCGTCCTCGTCGCAGTATTGGGCGAGGTCGGCGGCGAGGTCGTCACGCGTCAGGAGGACCCCGTCCTCGGCGCCGTTCACCGACGGCTGCCCCATCGTGAGGTCCAGCGCCGGCATCTCCAGCACCTGGGCCACCAGCGAGGGCCCGCCGCGGTCGCGGGCCAGCAGGGCCGTCGCGGCGGCCAGGTTGGCTCCGGAGGAGTCCCCGCCGATCGAGAGCCGCGTGCCGTCGATGCCGAGCGTCCCGGCGTTGCCCGCGACCCAGGCGAGGGCGGCGTAGCAGTCGTGGACGGGGATCGGGAAGCGGTGCTCGGGCGCGAGCCGGTGCTCCACCGAGACCACCACGCACCCCGCGGCCACCGCGAGCGTCGCGCACAGGGTGTCGCGGTGGTCCAGCGTGCCGAGCCACCAGCCTCCGCCGTGGACGTAGACATGGCCGGGCAGCGGCTGCCCCGGCGACTCCCTCTCGGGCGTGTACGAGCGGACGGCGATGACTCCGCCCTCCACCTCGACCTGATGGTCCGCGCGCGTGACGGGAGGCGGTGGCAGGGCCACCGACCTGGCGCGCTGGTCCATCCCGCGATGGATGAGCGCGCGGCGTTCGGCCACCGGCACCGAGGCGTCCGGCATGTGCGCGCGGGCCGCCTTGACGCGGGCGAGCAGGGGGGCGAGTTCGGGAAGCACTGGCATGACACGGCCTCTCTTTGCGACTTCTATTACAGTCACTGTATTATCTACTTCAGTCACTGTAAATAGGAGCGCGACGATGGCCGATCCCCGGGAGCAGGCGGCACCCGCCGCACAACAGGGCGCACAGCAGGGCGCACAGCGACAGAGCCCACCGCAGCAGGGCGCACCACAACGGCAGGAGGCGCCGGCGACGCGCAAGGAGCGGACCAGGCGGCGTCTCGCCGAGACCGCGACGCGGCTCTTCACGGAACGCGGGTTCGACCTGGTGACGGTCGCCGAGATCGCCGAGGCGGCCGGGGTGACCGAGAAGACGGTGTTCAACCACTTCAAGGCCAAGGAAGACCTCGTGTACGGCGACGACGACGCCTTCGAGACGGCCCTCCTTGACTGCGTACGCGCACGGCCCGAGGGCGAATCGGCGCTGGGGGCCGTCCGGCGGTTCCTCCTCGACCGTTACGGGCGCATGGCGTTCGACGCCGACCGCCGGGGCCGTGCCCAGGCCCTCGCCGCCATCGTGACCGGGAGCCCGACCCTGCAAGCGCGCGAACGGCGCATCCACGCGCGCTACGCGGACGCGCTGTGCGAGCTCATCACCGCCGAGGAGCACGCGGACCCGACCGACATCCGTCCCCGCATCACGGCCGAGGCCCTGCTCACCGTGCACCGCGGCTCGATCGCCTCGGTCCGGGCGGCGATCCTGGCGGGCGTTCCGGACGACGAGCTACCCGGACGCGCCATCACCACCCTGCGTACCGGGCTGGACCTCCTGGCCCATGGGCTGGACGACTACGCCGTCCGGACCGGCGGCTGACCCGGTCCCGCAGGGCCTCAGCCGAGGGAGTTGGTGATGTCTTCTGCGGTTCGCGGCTCGCGGCCGGCCGCGTACTCGCGATGGAGGCCGGTGAGGTAGCGCTCGACGCCCTCCACGACGCGCGCCGTCCGGTAGGAGGGGAAGACGTCGAAGGCGTGCTGCCCGCCCTTCATCTCCGCGTAGATGACGGGCGACGTCGAGATGTCGCGCAGCTTGTCCACGAACCGCCGGGCCTCGGCCACCGGGATGAGCGAGTCGTGGCTCCCGTGGATGACGAAGAACGGCGGGGCGTCCGGGCGCAGGTAGGTCACCGGTGACGCGGAGGCGAACGCCTCGGGCTCCTCCTTGAAGGAACGCTTCACCACCATCCGTTCGACCAGCGGCGTGGCCCCCATCGGCACGGGCCACGGCCCGGCCTCCACGAAGTCGTACACGCCATAGAACGGGACGGCCCCCCGCACGCTGGTGTCGACGTCCTCGAAGCCGGGCTGGAACTCCGGCACGTTCGCGCTGAGCGCCACCATCGCCGTCAGGTGCCCGCCCGCGGAACCACCCGTCACGCACAGGAAGTCGGGGTCGGCCCCGTACGACTCGGCGTTCTCCCGGTACCAGGCGATGAAGTGCTTGAGGTCGATGAGGTGTTCCGGCCAGGTGGCCCGCGGGCTGAGCCGGTAGTTCACGTTGAACCCGGCCCACCCCTGCAAGGCCATGTGCTTGAGCAGCGGCAGGCCCTGCTCCCGCTTGTCGCCTATCACCCACGCGCCGCCGTGGATCTGCATCAGGCCGGGCCGCAGCCGCCTGCCGTGCACCTCCCCCTCGGCGGCCGGGCGGTAGACGTCCAGCTTGAGCCGCAGCCGCCCCTGCTCGTGGAACACGATGTTGCGCTCGACCTTCACGCCGCGCCTGGGCAGGAAGGCCAGACCGGGCAGGACGATGTGGGAGAACGGGTAGCGCGGCGCGTCCTCGGGATCCAGGTCGAGCGGGACGCCCGAGTCGCGCAGGGTCACGATGGTCCGCCGCGCGGCGACGATGGTGACGACGGTCCCCGCCGCCCCGAGGAACCCCGCGGCGAGGCCGATCCAGCCGGCCGGGCCGTCGAGCCCGCCGTACACCGACAGCAGCGCGAGCCCGGCGACCTCGGCGACGAGCAGGTGCGGTGCCATCTCGATGGTGAGCCACCCCGCGAAGAAGCTCGGCACCAGCACCGAGACATGGCGGCGGCGAGCGCTGTGGGCGTTCGCCGTGAGCAGCAGGCAGACCAGGCCGAAGATCAACAGCACGTACGTCACGAAGGCTCCTCGCTCGGTTCCGCGCCCAGGATCCACCCAGCAAGCACTTGCTTACAACCCCTCGGACCCGGTGACGCAGGCCACCCCGCGTTTTGTCGGAGGGCCGGGGCAAGATGGGGGCATGAGCGGTGACGTGCTCGAACGCTTCTCCCCGGCCACCCGCGCGTGGTTCGCCGGGGCCTTCGCCGCGCCCACCACGGCGCAGACGGGGGCGTGGGAGTCGATCTCGGGCGGCGACAACACCCTCGTCGTCGCGCCGACCGGCTCCGGCAAGACCCTGGCCGCGTTCCTGTGGTCGCTCGACCGGCTCGCCGCAGCACCGGAGCCGCCGAGCCCCAAGCAGCGCTGCCGGGTCCTCTACGTGTCCCCGCTCAAGGCCCTGGCCGTCGACGTCGAACGCAACCTGCGGGCCCCGCTCACCGGCATCACGCAGGCCTCCCGCCGCCTCGGCCTGCCCGAGCCCGACGTCCGGGTCGGCATCCGTTCCGGCGACACGCCGGCCGACGAGCGCCGCCGCCTGGCCACCAGGCCGCCGGACATCCTGATCACCACGCCCGAGTCGTTGTTCCTGATCCTCACCTCCCAGGCCCGCGACTCGCTGCGCGGCGTCGACACCGTGATCGTCGACGAGGTGCACGCGGTCGCCGGCACCAAGCGCGGCGCCCATCTGGCCCTGTCGCTCGAACGCCTCGACGCGCTGCTCGAACGCCCCGCGCAGCGCATCGGCCTGTCCGCGACCGTCCGCCCCGTCGACGAGGTCGCCGCGTTCCTCGGCGGCCCCCGGCCCGCGGCCGTCGTCCAGCCCCCGTCCGACAAGGTCTTCGACCTCGACATCGTGGTGCCCGTCGAGGACATGGGCGAGATCTCGCAGTTCGTCGACCACTCGGGCGACACCGACCCGCGGCAGCGCTCGATCTGGCCGCACGTCGAGGACAGGCTGCTCGACCTGATCCAGGCGCACCGTTCCACCCTGGTCTTCGCCAACTCCCGCCGCCTCGCCGAGCGCCTGTGCGGCCGTCTCAACGAGCTCGCCTACGAACGGGCGGTCGAGGCGCGGCCGGAGAGCCCGCCGGGAGACGACGGCCCCCGTCCCATCACCCAGGAGGACATCGAACGCGCCCTGCAGGGCATGGCCCCGGCCGACGGATCCGGCCCGGCCTCCGACCGCCCCGCACGCCCGCCCAGCAGCAGCCCGGCCGAGATGATGGCGCAGGCGGGCGCGGCACGCGGGGTCCCCGCCGAGATCGCGCGCGCCCACCACGGCTCGGTGTCCAAGGAGGAGCGCGCCGGCATCGAGGACGCGCTCAAGCAGGGCCGCCTGCCCGCCGTGGTGGCCACGTCCAGCCTCGAGCTGGGCATCGACATGGGCGCCGTCGACCTCGTCGTCCAGGTCGAGTCGCCGCCCTCGGTCGCCAGCGGCCTGCAGCGGGTCGGCCGCGCGGGCCACCAGGTCGGCGCCGTGTCCAAGGGAGTGATCTTCCCCAAGTACCGCGGCGACCTCGTCCAGACGGCCGTCGTCGCCGAACGTATGCGCGGCGGCGAGATCGAGGCGCTGCGCTACCCGCGCAACCCGCTCGACGTCCTCGCCCAGCAGGTCGTCGCCATGGTCGCCATGGACGAGTGGCCCGTCGACGACCTCGAGACCCTGCTCAAACGTGCCGCCCCGTACGCGACGCTGCCCCGTTCCGCGCTCGAGGCCACGCTCGACATGCTCGCCGGCCGCTACCCCAGCGACGAGTTCGGCGAGCTGCGCCCGCGCCTGGTCTGGGACCGCGTCGCCGGCGTGCTGCGCGACCGGCCCGGCTCCCAGCGCCTCGCCGTCACCAGCGGCGGCACGATCCCCGACCGCGGCCTGTTCGGCGTCTTCCTCGTCGGCGAGAAGGCCTCCCGCGTCGGCGAGCTGGACGAGGAGATGGTCTACGAGTCACGCGTCGGCGACGTCTTCGTGCTCGGCGCGAGCTCCTGGCGCATCGAGGACATCACGCCCGACCGTGTCCTGGTGTCCCCGGCCCCCGGCCAGCCCGGCAAGCTCCCGTTCTGGCACGGCGACGCCCTCGGCCGCCCGGTCGAGCTGGGCAAGGCCCTCGGCGCGTTCACCCGCGAGCTGGTCGAGCTCACCCCCGACGCCGCCCGCGGCCGCGTCACGGCGTCCGGCCTCGACGAATGGGCTTCGGCCAACCTCGTCTCCTACCTCACCGAGCAGCGCGAGGCCACCGGTCACGTGCCCGACGACCGCACCCTCGTGGTCGAACGTTTCCGCGACGAGCTCGGCGACTGGCGCCTGGTCGTCCACTCGCCCCTGGGCGCCCGCGTCCACGCCCCCTGGGCCCTGGCCATCGCGGGCCGCCTCCGCGAACGCTACGGCGTCGACGCGCAGGCCATGCACGCCGACGACGGCATCGTGATCCGCATCCCCGACATGGACGAGCCGCCCAGCCTCGACCTCGCCGTCTTCGACCCCGACGACGTCGAACGCATCGTCGTCGACGAGCTCAGCGGCTCGGCCCTGTTCGCCGCCCGCTTCCGCGAGTGCGCCGCCCGTTCGCTCCTGCTCCCCCGGCGCCGCCCCGACAAGCGCATGCCCCTGTGGCAGCAGCGCCAGCGCGCCGCCCAGCTCCTGTCGGTCGCGAGCAAGTACCCCTCGTTCCCGATCGTCCTGGAGACCATGCGCGAGTGCCTCCAGGACGTCTTCGACGTCCCCGGCCTGATCCAGCTCATGCGCGACGTCTCCGGCCGCAAGGCGCGCCTGGTCGAGGTCGAGACGCCCGAGCCGTCCCCGTTCGCCCGCTCGCTCCTCTTCCACTACGTCGGCGCGTTCATGTACGAGGGCGACTCGCCCCTGGCCGAACGCCGCGCCCAGGCGCTCGCCCTCGACTCCGCCCTCCTGGCGGAGCTGCTCGGCCAGGCCGACCTGCGCGAGCTCCTCGACCCGCAGGTCGTCACCGACACCGAGCGCGAGCTCCAGCGCCTCGCCCCCGACCGCCGCGCCCGCGGCCTCGAAGGCATCGCCGACCTCCTCCGTGACCTCGGCCCCCTTACCACCACCGAAGTGACCGCCCGCACGGCCCCACCCACCGATCCCACCCCATCGTCGGCCTCCGCAAGCACCCTCCAGCCCGCCGCACCAGACCCAACCCGCGCCCCCGCGCGGCATCCAGCGGCGACAGACCAGTCCCAGCCTCCGGCGAACGCGGACACCTCCGAGCGGGACCCGACCGCGGCGGACGCCGTACGACGTCCAGACGCCTCAAGCCAGGGCGCGGACCCGAGCAGCGCAGACACGGGCAGCGCAGACCCGAGCAGCGCGGACCCGAGCAGCGCGGACCCGAGCAGCGCGGACCCGAGCAGCGCGGATGGGGTTGTGGTGGGGCGGTGGCTGGTGGAGTTGGAGGAGGCTCGGCGCGCGATCCGGGTGCGGATCGCGGGTGAGGAACGCTGGGCGGCCGTCGAGGACGCCGGGAGGCTCCGCGACGCCCTCGGGGCGCCGCTTCCGGTGGGCATCCCGGAGGCGTTCCTGGAGGCGGCGGACGACCCGCTCGGCGACCTGGTCTCCCGCCACGCCCGTACGCACGGGCCGTTCCGTTCGACGGACGTCGCCACCCGGTTCGGGCTGGGCAACGCCGTCGTCCTCGAATCCCTGCGGCGCCTGCGCGCGAACGGGCGGGTCGTCGAGGGCGAGTTCCTCCCGGTCCAGGCGGTCTCGGGCCCGCTGACCGGCGAGTGGTGCGACAACAACGTGCTGCGCATGCTGCGCCGCCGCTCCCTCGCCCGGCTGCGCGCCGAGGTCGAGCCGTCTCCGCCCGATGCGCTCGGACGGTTCCTGCCCGCCTGGCACGGCATCACCGGAGGCTCCCGCCTGCGCGGCATCGACGCCCTCGTCCAGGCGATCGAGCAGTTGCAGGGGGCGGCCGTTCCCGCGTCGGCCCTGGAGTCGCTGATCCTGCCGTCCCGAGTGCCCGGCTACTCCCCCGCCCAGCTGGACGAGCTGACGTCGGCCGGCGAGGTGATCTGGACCGGCCAGGGCGGCCTGCCCGGCGGCGACGGATGGGTCTCGCTCTACCTGGCCGACACCGCGCCGCTGCTCATGCCGGAGCCGGCGGAGATCACCCTCACGCCCGCCCACCAGGCGATCCTCGACGCGCTCGCCGACGGCGGCGCCCTCTTCTTCCGCAATCTCTCCGACCGCGTCAACGCCGTCGAGACGATCAACGACCCCGACCTGGTCACCACCCTCTGGGACCTGGTCTGGGCAGGGCATCTCACCAACGACACCCTCGCGCCCCTGCGCGCGTCCATCGGCTCGGGCCGTCCGGCGCACCGCACCCGCGCCACCCGCCGTGGCCGTCCCGTGCTGCCGTCCCGCACGGGCCCGCCGACCGCGGCCGGACGCTGGTGGATGCTCCCCGAACGCGAGACGGCGGGCACCCGCCGGTCCCACGCGCTCGCCGAGGCGCTCCTCGACCGCTACGGCATCGTGATCCGCGGCGCAGTCGCCGCCGAACGTACTCCCGGAGGCTTCGCCGCCGTCTACCCGGTCCTGCGCGCGTTCGAGGACGGCGGCCGGTGCCGCCGCGGCTACTTCGTCGAAGGCCTGGGCGCCGCCCAGTTCGCGCTCCCCGGCGCGGTCGACCGTCTCCGCGCCCTCCGTCCGGCGCCCGCTCCCGCGCCCGACCCGTGGGAGACCCCGTTCCCGGGCGATCGGTGGTCGACGCCCGCCGCGCCCGAGACCCGCGCCCGTGCGCTCGTCCTGGCCGCCGCCGATCCGGCCAACCCGTACGGCGCCGCCCTTCCCTGGCCGGCCCGCGAGGACGAGGTCGCCAGCGGCCACAAGCCGGGACGCAAGGCCGGCGCCCTGGTCGTCCTCGTCGAGGGCCGTCTGGCCCTCTATGTCGAACGCGGCGGCAAGACCCTCCTGACCTGGGACGACGACACCGAAGTCCTGCAACCCGCCGTCGATGCCCTCGCCCTGGCCGTCCGTGAAGGCGCCCTCGGCAAGCTCACCGTCGAGCGCGCCGACGGCGAGTCCATCAACGACTCACCCCTGGCCGCCGCCCTGGAAGCCGCCGGTTTCCACCCCACCCCCCGAGGCCTCCGCCTTCGCGCCTGACCGCCCCCGGCCCCCGCGCCCCGCCGCTACGCGCAGAGAGGTTCATGGGTGGGGGCGGGGTATCGGCAATATCGCCAGTCTCTGGCGGGAGGCATTGATGGGGGTCGTGCGCTCTGCGACATTCCGGGCACCCACCCCCACACCAGAGAGGACGCCATGAAGAGCCTCCTGCGGAGAGCCCTGGTCCTGTGCGTCTCGTTCCTGACGGTCGGTGCGCTGGCCGGTCCCGCGCAGGCCGCGCCCGGCGGCTCGGGGCCCTACCCGGCCGACTACGAGACCACCCTCAGGCTCCGCAACCACACCATCTACCGCCCCGACTCCCTTCCCACCGGCATCCGGCTCCCGATCGTCGCCTGGGGCAACGGCGCCTGCCGGGCGGACGGCACGTGGTTCGAGAACATCCTCAAGGAGTTCGCCTCCCACGGCTTCCTCGTCATCGCGAACGGCAGGCCGGGCGGGAGCGGCAGCACCACGCCCGAGATGCTCACCGAGTCCATCGACTGGGCGATCGCCGAGAACTCCCGCGTCGGCAGCAAGTACCGCGGCAAGGTCGACACCACCAAGGTCGCGGTGATGGGCCAGTCCTGCGGCGGCCTGGAGGCCTACGAGGTCTCCGCCGACCGCCGCGTGACCACGACCGGCATCTGGAACAGCGGCATGCTCGACGACGCCGACAACTACCAGCTGGCCCGGCTCCACGCTCCGATCACCTACTTCGTCGGCGGCCCCAGCGACATCGCCTACCCCAACGCGATGGACGACTGGAACCGGCTTCCGGCGGGGCTGCCCGCGTTCATGGGCAACCTCGACGTCGGCCACTTCGGCACCTACAGCCAGCCGAACGGCGGCGAGTTCGGCCGGGTCGGTTCGGCCTGGCTGAAGTGGCAGCTCAAGGGCGACACCACCGCCAAGCAGCTCTTCGTCGGCCCCGGCTGCGGCCTCTGCAACACCCAGTGGACGGTGCAGCAGAAGAACCTGTCCTGACCACCTGGCCTGGTCGGCGGCACCCCGCCGGCCAGGCCCCCTGGTCAGGGGGCGCGGCAAGGGCGGTTCGCGGCCGGGAGGGCCGGGCGCCGGACTGATGTCTCCCGGGTGCGGATCAGGACGACGGCCACGGCGCAGACGAGGACGCCGAGGAGGGAGACCGGGGTCAGGGTGGTGCCGAACATCAGCCAGGACCAGGCCATGGTGGCGGGCGGCGTGAGGTAGAGCAGGCTGGAGACGCGGGCGACCCCGGTGCGGGCGAGGTTGATCCAGTAGAGGCCGTAGCCGCCGAACATCGCCACCACCACGAGGACGGCGATGGCGATCCAGAACGTGGGCGTGGCGGGCGGGGCGAGCGTGCCGGTACCGGCGCTCAGGACGCTGAAGATGACGGCGCTGACGCCGGCCTGGACGGTGAGCGCGTCGACGAGCCCGATGCGCGGGCGGGTGCGCCGTTCGACGAGTGTCGCGGCGACCAGGGCGAGCATCGCCCCGACCGGCAGGGTGTACGCGAGGAGCGGAACGCCCGGGACCGCCTCGAGGTCGGCGCCGACGACGAGCGCGACACCGCCGAGGCCGATGACGAAGCCCGCGACCTGCCGCGCCCGGACGGACTCCCCCAGCAGGGGCACGGCGAGCGCGACGGCCACGATCGGCTGGAGGGCGCAGATGAGCGCGGTGGTGCCGGAGGCGACCCCGTGCTCCACCGCCGCGAACACCCCGTACAGATAACCCGCCTGGCCGAGCACCCCGATGATCACGTGCAGGGCGAGGTCACGGCGGGGGATGCGGCGGCGGCGCCAGATCGCCCAGGCCCCCAGGAGGCCGAACGCGATGATGAAACGCCAGGCGAGCAAGGTCGTCGCCGGGGCGTCGCGGGTGCCCAGCTCGGCCCCGATGAAGCCGGAGCTCCAGGTGAGGACGAATCCGGTGGCGAGCAGAGCGTCGGTGCGGCCAGGCAACGTTCCTCCCGTGGTATACATACCGGTATACCTATTGTACCTACACCGGTATGTATACTCGTCGTATAGCCCATGGAGGAGGGACCGATGCCCGTCGTCGACCAGGACCGGCCGCTCACACCCGCCGCGAAGCGGGTTCTGGAGGTGGCGAGCGCGCTCTTCTACGAACGCGGCATCGGCGCGGTGGGCATGGAGTTGATCGCTGGCGAGGCCGGGGTCACGAAGAAGACGGTGTACGACCGCTTCGGTTCCAAGGAGGCGCTCGTCCTCGCCTACCTGCGCGCCCGCGATGTCCGCTGGCGCACGTTCCTGCTCGATCGCGTCGAGAAAGCGGGGAGCCCCCGCGACCGCGTCCTCGCCACGTTCGACGCGCTGGGCGAGTGGCTGCGCGAGGAGAGCGCCCGAGGTTGCGCCATGGTGAACGCGCTGGCCGAACTGCCCGACCCCGAACACCCCGGCCACCGCGTCGCCGCGGGCCAGAAGGCCTGGCTGCGCAAGCTCTACGCAGACCTGGCCGGGGACGAGGCGCTCGCGGACAAGCTCCTGATCCTGCACGAGGGCGCGGTGGTGACGTTCAGCGTCGCCGGCCTGCGCGACGCCACCAAGATCGCCCGCGAGGCGGCCGCCGTCCTGCTCCCTGAAGCCTGAGCGGCTTCGAGGGCGGCTAGCTTGTTCGATGATCTAGAACATCGGACATCGTGGGGTGGAGAGTGAGTCTTTTCGTTGCCCAGCGGAACGGACGGACGGCGACGGCCGGCGAGCTGGCGCCGCTCGCGTTCGCGGGATACGCCCACTTCACCGCCATGCAGGTCCGCGGGGGCCGGATCCGGGGCCTCGACCTGCACCTGGAGCGGCTGAGCACCGCGTCGAAGGAGCTGTTCGGCCGGGCGATGCCCGATGATCGTGTGCTGTCCTGCGTGCGGGCGGCGCTGGAGGCCGGTCCGGCCGATGTCTCGCTGACGGCGACCATGTACTCCTCCGCGGCGGAGGTCACCGCGAAGGGACGCGACGCGGAGCCCGACGTGCTGATCCGCACCGGGCCGCCCGCCTCCGGCCCGGAGGGCCCGCTGAGACTGACGGCCGTCGAGCATGAACGGGCGCTCCCGGCCGTGAAGCATGTCGGCGAGGTCTCCAAGACGTACTTCCTGCGCAAGGCCGCCGAGCAGGGCTTCGACGACGCCGCGTTCACCGACCGCCGGGGCCGGCTCAGCGAGGCCACGATCTGGAATCTGGCCTTCTGGGACGGCACCGCCGTGGTGTGGCCCGACGCCGCGATGCTGAACGGGATCACCATGGGCATCGTCCGGCGGCGGCTCGACGGCCTCGGCGTTCCGCAGCGCGTCCAGGAGATCACCCTCGACGACCTCCCAGCGCTGGCCGGAGCCGCGGTCATGAACTCCTGGACGCCCGGCGTACCGGTGCACGGGATCGGCTCGGCGCCCCTCCCCGAGGCCCCCGCGTTCATCGCCCTGCTGCACCGCGCCTACCAGGCCGAGCCGCTCACCTCCCCCTGACCGCGCCTAGGGCAGGAGGAGGGAGAGGGTCTGGTGGATCTTGGGGACCACGGCCCGGTCACCCAGGCGCAGGGCGGTGTTGGCGGCCATGAGGACGGCGTCCAGCTGGAACGCGGCCAGGTCGGGGGCGCCGGTGACGTGGCCGAACTCGCCGGACAGGAGGGCCAGCCAGGCCTCGTGCTGGCCGACGAGGGCGTCGCGGACGGGGCCGGGGCGGCTGTCGAAGTCGGGCAGGTTGGCGGCCCAGAAGCAGCCGCCGGCGAAGAGGGGCGTCGCGGCGTAGGTGATCCAGTGGTCGACCAGGGCGTGCAGGCGGGCGGCGCCGGCGGGTGCGGGAAGGGCCGGGGCTATGACGGCCTCGGAGAACGCCTGGGACGCGGTCTCCACGGTGGCGAGGTGGAGGTTCTCCTTCGTACGGAAGAGGGTCTGGATACCGCTCTTGCTCACGCCCAGGTCGGTGGCCAGGCGGCCCAGGCTCAGGCCGTTGAGGCCCTCCAGGGACGCGACGTCCACGGCGTGGCGGGTGATGGCCTGCCGGGACCGGGCGCCGCGCAGGAGTCGTCCGTCTGTGGTCATCGTCGGCATCCTCCCATTGAAATATACATACGTACGACCGTATGTTTTGTGTCGAAAGGAGGGATCCGATGGATGGTGATCGCATGTTCGGGCT
This sequence comes from Spirillospora sp. NPDC047279, assembly GCF_040643285.1. Taxonomy (NCBI): domain Bacteria; kingdom Bacillati; phylum Actinomycetota; class Actinomycetes; order Streptosporangiales; family Thermomonosporaceae; genus Spirillospora; species Spirillospora sp. NPDC047279. The sequence goes on along the minus strand of NZ_JBEYUA010000004.1, from coordinate 533,122 downwards.
GGCGCTGGCGCTGGCCGAGGCGAAGAGTCGCCAGGACGTTCCGGCGGCGATGAGGGTCCTGCATCCGGAGATGGTGCTCGAGGCCCCCGCGTTCGGTTCGGTCTCCCGCGGGACGGACGAGAACGAGCGGGCGCTGGCGGGGTTCTTCGCGATGTTCCCCGACTACGACGTACGGCTGGAGGGGCACGCGGCCAACGGCGAGACCCTGGTGTGCTGGGGGACGGTGCGGATGACCCTGACCGGGGAGTTCTTCGGAATGGCCCCGAACGGCCGGCGGGCGGAGCTGCCGGTCTTCATCTCGTTCACGTTCAAGGACGACCTGATCGCGAGCGAGCTGTTCTTCTTCGACCTGGCGGCGTTGTGCTCGCAGTCGGGCGTGTCCACCGACACGGCGCTGGCCTACCTGGGGTGATCTCGCATGGATTCGAGGGTGAAGGACGTCGCCGACGTCAGGACGGCGTTCCTGTTCGACATGGTCGTCGATCTGGAGAAGCCGGTGAGCATGGGCGCGGGGCCGTTCGGGCGGCGCATCCTGTTCGGGTCGGCGGGAGGGACGTTCGAAGGTCCGCGGCTGCGCGGTGACGTGCTGAAGGGCGGTGGCGACTGGTCGTTGTTCCGGCCGGACGGGACCATGCTGCTCGACGTGCGGCTGACGTTGCGCACCGACGACGGCGCGGCCGTCTACATGACCTACGGCGGGCGCTGGGTCGCTCCCCCGCCCGACGCCGAACGGGTCGATCCGTCCGAGTACTACTTCCGGACGAATCCGCTCTTCGAGACGGGCGACGAACGTTACGCCTGGCTGAACGACGTCGTCTGCGTGGGGTCGGGCTATCTGGTCGAGGGCGGGGTGGCCTACCGGGTGTCCGAGGTGCTCTGAGGCGCGCGGAGACGGCGCTGAGAGGGCGCTGAGAGGGCGCTGAGGTCAGCGGCCCTTGCGGCGGAACATCGCGATGAGGCCGCGCAGCGCGCGTTCGTCCAGGGAGCCGAACGGGTTGTCGTGCACCAGGTAGGTCCAGGTCGCCGAAGGCCGCTGGAGCCCGGCGGCGGACAGGTCGATGCCGCCGGGCCCGGCGGTGAGCGCGTTGAACGTCTCGACGGTGCGGTCGACGGCCTGGCCGAGGAGCTTCTTGCCCGCGGGGACGGCCTCGCGGTTGAACTCCACCAGCGGGTCCAGGCCGCGGCCCAGCGAGCGCAGGTGGATGCCCTCGCGCAGGTCGGCCAGGTAGGCGAGGTGCTCGGTCCAGCAGCGGTCGAGATGGAAGAGGGCGACCTGGCGGGCGGCTTCGGCGACCTGCTCGGCGCTGGTGGCCTCGACCAGTTCGGCGTGGTGCTCGGCGCAGCGCGAGGTGAGGAGGGTGTCGGCGTGGCCGCCGCGCAGGAGCTGGTCACGTTCGGCCAGCACCTCGCGGCGCTGGAGACCGATCAGCTGGTTGTAGCGCCAGGTGTTGCGGTGGATCTCGACGTCGACGCCCTCGGCGACGCGCTGGGCGTGGCCGATCACCCAGTCGGCGTTCCTGTCGTCGACCCGGCCGTCGTCGGCCGGGCTGACGTCGAGCTTCTCGTCGGGGGCGAACTGCGTGATCAGGTCGTCCTCGAGGCTGGTGAAGAAGACCGAGCCGCCGGGGTCGCCCTGGCGGCCGGCCCGGCCGCGCAGCTGGTCGTCGAGGCGGCTGCTGTGGTAGCGGCCGGTGCCGAGGACGAGGAGGCCGCCCAGGTCGGCGACGCCGTCGCCGAGCCGGATGTCGGTGCCGCGGCCGGCCATCTGGGTGGAGACGGTGATCGCGTCGCGGGCGCCGGCTCCGGCGATGACCGCGGCCTCCTCGGCGTCGTTCTTGGCGTTGAGGACGACGCAGGCCAGTCCTGCGCGTTCGAGGCGGCGGGCGAGGCGTTCGGACTCGGCGACGTCGAGGGTGCCGACGAGGAGGGGACGGCCGGTGGCGTGCACGTCCGCGATCTCCTCGGCGATGGCCACCTCCTTGTCGGTGGCCGTGGCGTAGACGCGGTCCGGCTCGTCCGTCCGCACGCGGGGGCGGTTGGGCGGGATGACCGCGATCTCCAGCGTGTAGAACTCGCGCAGCTGCCCCGAGACCGCGAGGGCCGTGCCCGTCATGCCGCAGCGCACCGGGTAACGGTTGATCAGCTCCTGGACGGTGATCGAGTCGAGGATCTCGCCGCTGGCGGACGTCTCGAGGGCCTCCTTGGCCTCGACGGCGGCCTGGAGGCCGTCCGGCCAGCGCTGGAGGAGCGCCACCCGGCCGCGCGAGGAGCTGATCAGCTTCACCGCGCCGTCGCGGACGATGTAGTCGACGTCGCGTTGCAGCAGCACCTGGGCGTGCAGGGCGACGTTGACCGCGACGAGCGTGTCGGTGCCGCCGGGCGCGTAGAGGTCGACCCCGCCGAGCTCGCGTTCGACCGCGCGGGCGCCGGACGGGGTGAGCTGGACGTTGCGGCCCTCCTCGTCGGTCGTGTAGTGCTGGCCGGGCCGCAGGCGCCGGACGAGGTCGGCGTAGAGCGGGTCGGCCGGATCGTGCTCGGACGCCCCGGCCAGGACGAGCGGCACCATCGCCTCGTCCACCAGCACCGAGTCGGCCTCGTCGATCAGCGCGACGCCGGGCTCGGGCAGGACGAGGTCGTCGGTGGCGGTGACCAGGCGGTCGCGGAGCAGGTCGAAGCCGATCTCGCTGACCGGCCCGTAGGTGACGTCGGCGGCGTAGGCGGCGCGTCGTTCGGCGGGCGTGGACGTCTGCCCGACCCAGCCGACGGTGACGCCGAGGAGGGCGTAGAGCGGCCCCATCCATTCGGCGTCGCGCCGCGCCAGGTAGTCGTTCACCGACATCACGTGCACGCGCCTGCCCCGCAGCGCGTGCCCGGCGGCGGCCAGCGCGCCCGCCAAGGTCTTGCCCTCGCCGGTGGCCATCTCGACGACGTGCCCGGACAACATCCCGAGGGTGCCGAGGAGCTGGACGTCGAACGGCCGCTCCCCCAGCGTCCGGCGGGCGGCCTCACGCCCGAGGGCGCACAGCTCGGCCCGGTCGAGGTCGCCGTCGCGCAGCTTCGCCGCGGCGGCGGTCAGTTCCTCGTCGGACAGCGCGCGGACGCGGTCCTCGCGGTCGCCCGCCTCGGCGACGACGGCCTGGTAGGGCGCCAGGTCGACGGTCCCCGGCTTCTGGATCAGCCGCCGGAAACGATCACGCAGCGCCATGCCGAGCCCCCTCGCTCTCGTGGACCACCTTCAGTCGAACGGGCGGACGCGCCGGCCCGTTCCCCCAAATGATCTCAGGCCGGGCCGCCGTCCGCGCCCACCCCGCGCGCACCCGCGATCCGGCTCAAGCCGGCTCGACGCGGCTCGGCCCGGCTCGATCAGCCGCGCCGGCCCGTGTCCGCCTCGACGATCCGTACCTGGGCGGCGACGGCGCAGCCGTCCGGCAGGTCGTCGAACGCCGGGTAGCGGTCGTCCCCGAGTTCGAGGCCGTCCAGCTTGTCCTGGCAGCGCCCGCCGGCGCGGACGACCTGGACGAGGTACCGGTCGCCCTCGCGGCCCCACTCCCGGCCGATGCCGGTGGAACGGATCTCCCACCGGTTGTCGCCGATCTTCTCGGCGCGGTAGTCGGCCAGGTAGTGGCGGCGCCGCTCCTCCGAGAAGATGAAGATCCGCAGGTCATCGTCACCGAGGTCGCGGACCGTTCCACCTGCGACGAAATCGCGGTCCTCCGGGATCCGCTGGCCCCGCTCGGGGAAGTCGAGCGTCACCCGCGGCAGCGCGGCGGGTGGCCGGGAGGTCGCCTTCTGGGTCGGCGTGGGCGTGGGCGACGGGGTCTCGGTCGGCGTGGGCGACGCCTCGGTCGGCGTCGCGGCGGGGCCGGTCGGCAGCAGCGCCCGCGCCTGCGGCGGCGGATCGACGTCGCCCGAACCGACGACGGCGGGCATCGAGTGCAGCACCAGGCCCGCGAAGACCGCCGCCATCCCGAACGCCACGAGGTACCGCCGATCGAAGAACGACCGGTCGGTCAGCCGTTCGCGACGCGTTCCCATGGGTCAGATCACCGGCTCTGCCAGGTACCCCGCCGACTCCCGTTCCACGTCGAGCTCCCGTTCCACTTCGAGCTCCTCGCGCCGTACGGATGGACCTGGACGAGCCCGGGCCCGCTTCCGTGTCAGCAGTACCATCCGCCCCTCCGGTCACGATCGTCAAGGCGATTCGCATCTTCAGGACAAAGACCGCAGCGCCACCCCGGCCCCATCCGGCGTCAACGATCGTCCACGCGTCAACGCCCAGCAAGGGCAACCGCCAAAAACCCCCGAAAGAACGCTCGAAGGACATTCAGCAGGCGGGGCCCCGGCCGCGTCCGGCACGGAGTCCCGCCTGCCGTCGAGCACAGGGACCGAGGGTCAGGCGAGGGCCTGAGATGGTCGGGTCAGGCCCTCGTGAGGCCCAGGAGTTCGGCGGCGGCCTGGGCATTGGCCTGGGCCGCTCCATAAGTGGCCACATGGACGGCGCCTTCGGGAAGCCAGACCGGGAGGCCCATCTCGACCACGATGGCGTCGGGGCGAGCCTGGAGGAGGGCGGTGGTGAGGGCGCGCTGGCCGGAGTGCCGGTGGGCGTCACGGAGAACGATGACCAGACCACGGCCCGTGGCACGTTCCAGCAGGGCAGGCGCCTCGGCCGGGTCGCCCTCGGCCCGCACGGCGTCGGGGACCCACGGGTTGAGGCCCCACGGGGTCGGGCCGACCGCGATGTTGCCGGTGGAGGCCAGTTCGACCACGAGCGGGCCGCTGGTCAGCCCGGGGAACTCGCCGGTCACGTGAACCGCGCGGCGGGCGGCCTCGACGCCGACGGAACGGTCGACCACGCCGGGGGTCTGGCCGGCCAGCCAGTCCTTCAGCCCCTGGGTGCGCCGGGCGGCGTCGCGGAGGCGTTCGAGGGGCAGGCGGCCGTCGTGCACGGCCCGTTCGATGGCGGCGAGGACGGCCCGCAGGCTCTCCTCGTGCTCGTTCGGCCCGAGGCAGAGCAGGTCCGCGCCCGCCAGCAGCGCGCGCACGGACGCCTCGGGGATGCCGATGGCGCCGCTGGCGCCCTCCATGTCGAGCGCGTCGGTGACGATGACCCCCTGGTAGCCGAGGTGCTCGCGCAGCAGGCCGGTGATCGCGGCGGACGAGAGCGTGGACGGCACGCCCCGGGTGATGGACGGCAGGTTGAGGTGGCCGGTCATCACCGCCTGGGTGCCGGCCTGGACGGCGGCCCGGAACGGGACCAGGTCACGGCGGTCGAGGAGGTCCAGGTCGGCGTCCACGATCGGCACGCCGAGATGGGAGTCGTCGATGGTCGCGCCGTGCCCGGGGAAGTGCTTGGCGCAGGCCGCGACGCCGGCCTCCTGGGTGCCGATCACCGAGGCGACGGCGTGCCGGGCGACCAGCTCGGGGTCGGAGCCGAACGAGCGGGTGCCGATCACCGGGTTGTCGGCGGCGGTGTTGACGTCCACCGACGGGGCGAAGTTGAGGTTCACGCCGACCTCGGCGCACTCGGCGGCGAGGGAACGGTAGACCCGCCGGGTGAGCTCGGGGTCGTCGACGGCGCCGAGCGCGGCGTTGCCGGGGTACGGGCTGCCGGTGAGGTGGCCGCCGAGCCGGGTGACGTCGCCGCCCTCCTCGTCGATCGTGATGATCGGGTCGGCGGCCTTGCGCATCTCGGCCGTGAGGGCGGTGAGCGCCTCCGGGCTCGGCACGTTGCCGATCAGCGCGAAGAGGGTGACGCCGCCGAGCCCCCTCTCCAGCTCGTCCAGGAGCCAGCGGGGCGCGCTCGCGCCGGGGAACGACGGCAGCAGGGTCCCGCGGGCCAGCCGTCCGAGGTCGTCGTCGCTCATCCCTTCACCGCCCCGGCGGTCAGGCCGGACACCATGCGGCGCTGGACGACGAGGAAGAAGATGATCACGGGAATGGTGAGCAGCGTGGACGCTGCCATGATGGGCCCCCAGGAGTTGCCGCTACGGCTGAAGAAGAACTGCAGCATGATCGGCAAGGTGTACTTGTCTTGGTCGTCCAGGAACGTGTAGGCGAAGATCAGCTCGTTCCAGGCGGTGATGAAGGAGAAGATGCTGGTCGCGACCAGGCCCGGCGCGATCAGCGGGAGCAGGACCCGGAAGAACGTGCGGATCGGGCCGGCGCCGTCGATGGCGGCGGCCTCCTCCAGTTCCTTGGGCACCGCGGCGACGAAGCCGCGCAACATCCAGATCGCGAACGGCACGGCGAAGCCGGCGTAGACGATCACCAGCCCGGGCAGGCTGTTGAGCAGGTCGAGCTGCTTCAGGTCCAGGAAGAGCGGGATGACCAGCGCCTCCAGCGGCACCATCTGCACGATCAGCAACATGATCAGGAACGTGGTCCGGAACGTGAAGCGGTAACGCGCGACCGCCGTGGCGGCCAGGACCGCCAGCAGGCCGGAGACGACCACGGTGACGAGGGCGAGCATGGCGCTGTTGCGGAAGTAGACCCAGAACGAGGTCTCCGCGATCTGGCCGTTCAGCACCAGGTCGAAGTGGTCGAGCGTGGGGTGCGCCGGCAGCGGCTTGGGCGTCGTGCTGAAGATCTCGTCGTTCGGCTTGAACGCGGTGGAGACCATCCAGAAGACCGGGAAGACCGCCAGCAGGAAGATCAGGATCCCGGCGCCGTTGAGGGCGCCCTTGCGCAGCAGGCGCCTGCGCCTGGCGCGGCCGCCGCCCGTCCGGGCCGCCGCGCGGGGGCTCGCGCTCACACTCATTTGGTCTCTCCCTGTCGGACCATGACCCGGACGTACAGGGCCGTGACGATGAGCAGGATCACCGTGAGCACCATCGCGATCGCCGAGCCCATGCCGAGCTTGGGGTTGAGCGATCCGAACGCCTCGGAGTACGCGTACAGCGAGAGGTTGAAGGAGTCTCGGTTGGCCAGGCCGGACATGATGAACAGCTGGGTGAAGACCTTGAAGTCCCAGATGATCGACATGACCAGCAGCACCATGAAGATCGGCTTGAGGACCGGGAAGGTGATGCTCCAGAACGAGCGCCACGGGCCCGAGCCGTCCACCCGCGCCGCCTCGTACAGCTCGCTGGGCACGCTCTTGAGGCCGGCCAGCACCGACACCGCGATGAACGGGCAGGCCTGCCAGACCACGCAGATCGTCAGCACCGTGTAGGTCGACAGCGGCGTGGCGAACCAGTTGTAGTCCTCCCAGCCGCCGCCCACGAGCCAGTCGGGCAGCAGGTCCAGGGACCAGTTGACCAGGCCGCCGGTGGAGCCGAAGAGCCACGAGATGATGATCGCCGCGGTCACCGGCGGGGTGGCCCAGGCGACCATGACGCCGCCCGAGACGAAGCTCGCCATGCGCCGGCCGAGCTGGTGCAGCAGCAGGCCGATCAGGGTGCCGATGATCATCGTCAGCGACACGGCCACCAGCGCGAACAGCACGGTGTGCTTGAACGTCTGCCAGAAGAACGGATCGTTGAAGATCGTCTTGTAGTTCTCGGTGCCCACCTGCTCGGCGGGCTCGCCGCGGAGCTGGCGGTTGCCGACCTTCTGGAACGACATGATCGCGATCTGGATCATCGGCCAGAACATCAGGACGGCGATGACGACCAGCGTCGGGGCGATCAGCAGGTACGGCCCGAAGCGGGGCCGGCGGCGGGAGCGTGCCGCGCCGGAGGTCTTCCGATCCGGGGTCTTCCGCACCGCTGGGGCGGTGTCGAGCATGGACTCAGTCCGATCAGCCGGGAAATGGGCGGGGCGCTGATGTGCGCGCTGACGTGTGGGCGGGCGCGCGAGGAGGCCGGTGAGGCGATGGAGATCCCGGGGGCCTTCGGGGTGAGGACCCGAAGGCCCCCGGGACGCCGGTGAAGGAACCGCCGCCTTACGGGTTGAGCAGCGTGGTGGCCTGCTCGTTGGCCTTCTTCAGCTCGCCGTCGGACGCCTTGCCCTGCATGATCGCCTTGATCGCGTTCGGCAGCACCTTCTTGGCCTGCTCGAACTCGCCCCAGCCGGCGCTGATCGGCGGGAACTTGGTGTTGCCCGCGATGTCGGTGAAGATCGCCAGCTTGGGGTCGCTGAACTTCACGTCCGAGCGCATGGACGAGAAGCCGCTGTAGTCCGCCCACGCCTGGGCGTTCTTGGCGGTGTTGAGCACCGCGATGTAGTCGAACGCGGCGTCGGTGGCCTTGGAGTCCTTCCAGACGGCCACGTCGGAACCGCCGGCCATGACGGGCGCGTTGCCGCCGGCCTTGCTCGGGATCGGGAAGACCGCCCACTTGTCGGCGTCCTTCGGGGAGATCTTCTTCATCTCCTTGAAGGCCCAGCTGCCGTCGAAGTACATACCGATCTTGCCGAGGGCGAAGTCGCGCTGCGGGCCGTCGAGCTCGTGCTTGCCGATGTACTTCTCGGGCGCGACCTTGTCCTTGGTCACCAGGCCGGTGTAGAAGTCCACGGCCTCCTTGGCCTGCGGCTGGTCGAGCTTGCCGACGAACTTGTCGCCCTCCTTGACCGCGACGTCGCCGCCGTTGCCCCAGATGAAGCTGAGGAGGGCGTTGGTCTGGTCGCTCGGCACGCCGATGCCCGGGACCTTCTTGGCGTCCTGGATCTTCTTGGCCGCGGCGGACAGCTCGGCCCAGGTCTTGGGCTGCGCGATCTGCAGCTCGTCGAACCAGTCCTTGCGGAACCACACGCCGCGGACGCCGCCGTACCACGGCACGGCGTAGGTCTTGCCGCCAGACCGGTCGTTCTCCAGCGCGGTCTTGTTGAGGGTCTTGCCGTCGGCCCACTTGTCGAACTGCGCGGAGACGTCGGCCAGGTTGCCCTGCTCGATGTGCGACTGAACGTCGGTGTTGCCCAGCTCGGTGACGTCGGGGCCCTCGCCGCCGGCCGCCGCCTTCTGGAACGTGGTGGCGACCTGCGGCCACGGCACGTACTTGATCACGACGTCGGTGCCCGGGTGCTTCTGCTTGAAATCGGTCTCGACGCCGTCGAGGAACTTGGTCTGCTCGGGCGTGCCCTCGCCCATCATCCAGACCGTCAGCTTCGCCGGGTCCTTGGCCGCGCCGCCCTCGGACTTCTCATCGCCGCCGCCGCAGGCCGTGGCGGCCAGGGCGATCGCGGCCGCTACGGCCGCAACCTTGGTGTACTTCACTGGGGTTTTTCCTTTCCGGCATGGCATCACCGTGAGTGCATCCCCGACCGTCGGGGCAGTGGAGCGGGCCCGGACCCTTTAGGGTCCAGCCATGCCCAGCTCTTCCTCGCACCGGCCGCGGGACGCCCTGCTCGCCAGTCGGCGCTCGATGTGCGCCTCATCACCCGGTCTGGGCCTCCGAGGCGCTTGCGCGTAAACTAACAAGAAACTTTCCTAAACAAAACCGCTTGTTAGCGGATTGAGACTTTGAGGGGCCGAGCATGTCCAGACGACCGGGGACGCCACGGCTGCTGCGCGAACTCAACGACCGCGCCGCGCTGGACCTGCTGGTCGGGCAAGGACCGCTGACCCGCGCGCAGATCGGCGAGCACACCGGGCTTTCCAAGGTCACCGCCTCCCAGCTGCTCTCCCGGCTCGAGGAGCGCGGCCTGGTCGAGGTCGTCGGGGAGCAGGCGGGCGGCCGGGGGCCGAACGCGGCGCTCTACGCGGTGGTGCCGTCGAGCGCGTACGTGGCGGGCCTCGAGGTCGGCCCCGACGGGGTCACTGCCGGCGTCGCGGACATCACGGGCAGTATCGCGGCCCAGGTTACAGTCGACCCGAACGGGGCCGATGACCCGGTGAAGACGGTGCACAACGCGGTCGCGAAGGCCTGCCGGTCCGCCAAGGTCGCGCTCTCACGCCTGAACGCCTTCGTCATCGGGACTCCCGGCGTCGTCGACCCCCGTACCGGCGACGTGCAGTTCTCGTTCGACCTGCCATCCTGGCACGAGGGTGTTCTCGCTGGGCTGAAAACCGATCTCCGGCGGCCCGTGATCATCGAGAACGACGTCAACCTGGCCGCCGTCGCCGAACGTGCGTACGGCGCCGCCCAGGGCGCCGAGGACTTCGCCCTCATGTGGCTCGACCGCGGCATGGGCCTCTCGGTCATGCTCGGCGGCCGGCTGCACCGCGGCCGCTCCGGCGGCGCGGGCGAGATCGGCTACCTGCCCGTGCCCGGCGCGCCCCTTCCCTCGGGCGACGTCCGCCGCGACCCGGCCGACGAGGGCTTCACCGAATCGACCAGCTGGGGCATCCCGGCCCTGGCCGGCGGTTACGGCTCGCTGGTCGGCGCCGACGCCGTCCGCGGACTGGCCCACGCGCACGGCTTCACCGAGCCCACCGCCGTCGAGTGCGTCCGGGCCGCCGCCCTGAACGAGGACCGTGGCAGCGCCTTCCTGGACGAGCTGGCCCACCGCATCTCGTACGGCGTGACGTCGGTCAACATCGTCCTCGACCCGGGCCTGGTCGTCCTGGCCGGCCAGCTGGGCCGCGCCGGCGGCCAGCCCCTGGCCACCCGCATCTCGCACGCCGTCAACCGCATCAGCCCCACGAGCCCCACCATCGCCGTCACCGCCGTCGAGGGCAACGCCGTCCTGCGCGGCGCCCTCCACGCCGCCCTGGAGCAGGCCCGCGACGAGGTCTTCTCCGCGGCCGCCGGGGACTGAGGCCGCCGAGGACCGAGCCGGAACGAAGAACGCCTCCGCGTCCCTGGGGCGCGGAGGCGTCGGCGTGCCGATCGTTCTGGTTGGCGGGTGTGAAATCTCGGCGGGTGCTGAATCCAGGTGGGTCGATCTTCTTCGGGAGCCGCAGGCGTGTCAGGCGGCGGCCAGCGGACGGACCTCGTCGTGGTCCCTGGCCTGGCGCCTGGGGTCCTGCATGGCGCGATCCCGGACGGTCTGGCTGATGATCTGACGCTTGCGTCGTTGCGCCGCCGCCCATCGTGCCGTGGGTGTCATCGTGCTTCCCCGTTCCGCGGCGGGTCACCGCATCCCCGTACCCCTTGTGACTCAATGGTCCTGAAGAATCAGGCGGAACACCATCCACCACAGGGATGATTTCTTGTCAGACCTCATGGGGAGACGCATACGTCCCATGGGTTGCGAAATCGGGCGGAAAAGGGTTCGGTGTCCCTACCGGAAGGCTTCCGAACGGCCTTCTGGAGGGCTTCCGGAGGGCGCCGTCGGGCGCGGGACGGCCCTGGTAAGCCCAACCAGTCCGATCGGCAAGGGATAATACGTTCATGCGATTGTCCGCCCGGGTCGACTACGCACTGCGTGCCTCCGCGGAGCTGGCGGTGGCCGGAAGTCATCCGGTGACCGCCGTCCAGCTCGCCCAGGCCCAGCAGATCCCGCCCAAATTCCTCGAGAACATCCTCGGCCAGCTGCGCCGTTCCGGCCTGGTCCGGAGCCAGCGCGGCCCGGAAGGGGGCTACTGGCTGGCCAGGCCCGCCGACCAGATCTCCCTGGCCGACATCATCCGCGCCATCGACGGCCCGCTGCTGGGCGTCCGTGGCGAACGCCCCGAGCACGTCGGTTACGAGGGGCCGGCGCGTTCGCTCCAGGAGGTGTGGATCGCGCTCCGCGCCAGCGAGCGCGCCATCCTCGAACAGGTGACGCTCGCCCACATAGCGTCGGGTGAGCTTCCCGCCCCGGTCCGCAAGCTCACCGAAGACCCATCGGCCTGGGAAAGCCCCTCCTTCATCTGACAGGACGGGACGGCTGACGTGCCGGAAGGCGATGTCGTCTGGCTGACCGCCCGGCGCCTCGACGAGGCGCTCACCGGGCGGCCGCTGACGCGCAGTGACTTCCGCATCCCGAAGCTGGCCACGACCGACCTGCGCGGACGGCCCGTGCTGGACGTCGTGGCCCGCGGCAAGCACCTGCTGATCCGGGTGGGCGGCGGCCTCACCGTGCACAGCCATCTGCTGATGGAGGGCTCGTGGCGGATCCGCCGCCCCGGCACGCCGCCCTCCGACCACCGGATCCGGGTGATCCTGGCCAACGAGGAGTGGCAGGCCCTCGGCTACTCGCTCGGCATCCTGGAGCTCCTTCGCACGTCCGACGAGGCCAGGGCGGTCGGGCATCTCGGCCCCGACCTCCTCGGGCCCGACTGGGACGGCGCCGAGGCCGTGCGGCGGCTGTGCGAGCAGCCCGACCGGGCCATCGGCGAGGCGCTGCTCGACCAGACCCGGCTGGCCGGAATCGGCAACGTCTACAAGGCCGAGGTCCTCTTCCTGCGCGGCGTCCATCCGTGGACGCCGATCCGCGACGTGTCCGACATGCCGTCGATGGTCCAGCTGGCCCACCGCCTGCTGGAGGCCAACAAGGAGCGGCACGGGCACATCACGACGGGCGACCGCCGGCGCGGCCGCGAGCACTGGGTGTACGGGCGGGCGGGCCGCCCGTGCCGCCGCTGCCGTACCCCCGTCCAGCGCGCCGACCAGGCCTCCGACGTCGGCCCCCGTGTCACGTTCTGGTGCCCCCGCTGCCAGCCGTCCCCCTCCCCGCCCCCGTCTTGAGGTGAACCTGTGCAGTCCCCCGCGATCTGGGCCCTGATGGTCGAGGAGCGCAAGAGCTCCAACGGGCAGTGGCACGTCTCCCAGGTACGGCCCGTCGGCGACGACCTCGCCGCGGCGCGGGAGGCCGGGCAGGACATGGCGTTCAACTTCCGGCCGCAGCTGGCCGGGGTGATCAGCATGCGCCGGGACGTCTACCAGGTCGGCGAGGACCAGTGGGTCGTGGCCCACAAGGCCAAGATGGGCGGCGGCCCGACGTACTTCAAGGTCAGCGTCGTCCGCCATCTGGGTTCCAGCGACGGCTGACCCGCGACCCCGCCCCCCGTCATCCCTCAGGATGATCCACAGCGGGCTGATGCGCGGAAACAACGGCTCGGATACCGTGCGCCGGTGACCGAGCACACCCGCCGCCCCCGGCTGATGACCGCCCTCGACATCGCGGCGGCCGTGTTGCTGGGGCTGGTCCAGATCCTGATCGCGGGCAACCTCCTCAAGGACAGCCCGGCCTTCGCGTTCGACTTCATGGTGGCCTGCCTCAGCGCGACGGCGCTGGCGGCCACCGTCGTGATCCGCCGGCGCTGGCCGTTCCGCGCCCTGATCGCCGCGCTGGCCGTCTGGGTCGTCGCCTACGTCACCGGCGCGTTGTGGGGGGCGTACGTCGCGGTGGCGCTGGCGCTCTACATGGTCACCGTCAGCGAGCCGGCGCGCCGTTCGCTGCGCGCGCTCGCGCTCACGGCCGCCGCGGCCCCGGCCGTCGTCGCCACCGACCCGTTCCACGGCTGGGAGGCCGCGCTGTGGGGCACGGTGACGGCCTGGGTGCTGATGGCGGCGACCTGGCTGACCGGGCGTTGGGTCCGGGCCCGGCGGGCCGCCGCCGTCCGGGCCGAACGCGACCGCGCCCAGCAGATCGTGGTGGCCGAGCGGCTGCGGATCGCCCGCGAGCTGCACGACGTGGTCACCCACGGCATGGGCCTGATCGCGGTGAAGGCGTCGATCGCCAATTACATCGCCGACAGCCGCCCCGAGGAGGCCAGGGAGGCGCTGCGCGTCATCGAGACCACCAGCAAGGACGCGCTCGCCGAGATGCGCCGCCTGCTGGGCGTGCTGCGTTCGCCCGGCGAGGCCGGACTGGCGCCGTCCCCGGGCGTCGCCGCCCTGCCCGAGCTCGCCGAACGGGTGGCGGACGCGGGAGTCCGGGTCCGGCTCACCATCGACGACGCCCACGACCTCCCCGAGGCGGTGCAGCTGGCGACCTACCGGATCGTCCAGGAGGCCGTGACGAACGTGGTCAAGCACGCGGCGCCCGCGCACTGCCGGGTGACGGTCGCGGGCGGCGCCGAGGGGGTCAGGATCGAGGTGACCGACGACGGCACGCCCTCGTCCGCCGCCCCTGGCTCCGGCTCCGGCTCCGGCTCCGGGCCGGGAGCCGGGGCGGGCGGGCACGGGCTGGTCGGCATACGGGAACGGGTGGCGATGTACGGCGGCGACTTCGCGGCGGGCCCGCGCGCCGAGGGCGGCTTCCGGGTGACCGCGACGCTCCCCTACCGTCGGGAGGCCGCGTGATCCGGGTGCTGGTCGCCGACGACCAGGCGCTGCTGCGCGGCAGCTTCCGCGCCCTCCTGGAGACCTCGCCGGGCCTGTCGGTCGTCGGCGAGGCGGCCACCGGGGCGGAGGCGGTCGCGATGGTCCGCGACCTGATGCCGGACGTGGTGCTGATGGACGTACGGATGCCGGAGATGGACGGCATCGAGGCCACCCGGCGCATCCGCGAGGCGGCGGAGACCGCGGCCGTCCGGGTCCTGATGCTCACCATGTTCGACCTCGACTCCTACATCTTCTCGGCGCTGCGCGCGGGGGCCAGCGGGTTCCTGCTGAAGGACACCCCGCCGGCCGACCTGCTCGACGCGATCCGCGTCATCGCCGCCGGTGAGGCGCTGCTCGCGCCCACCGTCACGCGGCGGCTGATCGAGGAGTTCGCGGCCCGGCCCGAGCCCGCCCGGCCCCTGCCGCGCACGCTCGACGGCGTGACCGACCGCGAACGCGAGGTCCTCGCGCTCATCGCGCGCGGGTTGTCCAACAGCGAGATCGCCGAGCATCTGCACCTCAGCCTCGCCACCGTGAAGACGTACGTGGGACGCCTGCTCACCAAGCTCGACGCCCGCGACCGCGCCCAGCTCGTGATCATCGCCTACGAGTCCGGCCTGGCCGGGTAGACCGCGGCGGATGTCACCCCTGGGCTGACCCCGAAGTGTCGGCTCTGGTCCGATGTGCCGCGCCCTCGCCGGGCGCGATCGTGGACGCATGATCGAAGTACGTGAGCTGACCAAACGGTACGGCCGGGTCTCCGCCGTCGACGGGTTGTCGTTCACCGCCGGGCCGGGCCGGGTGACCGGCTTCCTGGGGCCGAACGGGGCGGGCAAGTCGACCACCCTGCGCATGATCCTCGGGCTGGACCGGCCGACCTCTGGGCAGGCCCTCGTCGCCGGGCGGCCCTACGCGTCGTTCGAGCACCCGCTGCGCGAGGTGGGCGCGCTGCTGGACGCGGGCGCGGTGCACGGCGGCCGCACCGCGTTCGACCATCTCGACTGGCTGGCCCGCAGCAACGGCATCGGCCGCGCCAGGGTCGCCGCGGTGCTGGAGCGGGCCGGGCTCTCCGGCGTGGCGCGGCGTCGGGTCGGCGGCTTCTCCCTGGGCATGCGGCAGCGGCTCGGCGTCGCGGCGGCGCTGCTCGGCGACCCCGGCGTGGTGCTCTTCGACGAGCCGGTCAACGGCCTCGACCCGGAGGGCATCCGGTGGATCCGCGAGCTGATGCGCGGCATGGCCGCCGAGGGCCGCACCGTCCTGGTGTCGAGCCATCTGCTGGGCGAGATGGCGCGGACCGCCGACCACGTCCTGGTGGTGGGGCGCGGGCGGCTGCTCGCCGAGGCGCCGATGGCCGGGCTGACCTCGCGCGGCGTCTCGCTCGAGGACGCCTACCTGGAGCTGACCGGCGACAGCGTCGACTACCGAGCCGAAGGGGCCGCCCGATGAACGCCGTGATCTCCGCCGAGTGGCGCAAGCTGCGCTCGGTGCGTTCGACCCGCTACGTCCTGGCCTCGACCGTGCTCGCGCTCGTCGCCGGGAGCGGGGTGGCCGCGCTGATGACGGCCGACTGGGACGGCGCGTCCGTGGCCGAGCGCGCGACCTTCACCGGCGCCGACCCGGCGATCCTGGCCGTGCCGTTCGCACAGTTCTGCCTGGCGGCCCTGGGCGCCCTCATGATCACGACGGAGTACTCGTCCGGGACGATCCGTCTCAGCCTGGCGGCGGTGCCGCGCCGACACCGGCTGCTGGCCGCCAAGGCGGCGGTGATCGGCGCGGTCGCGTTCGTCACCGGCCAGGTGATCGCGCTCGCCGCACTGCTCCTCGGCAGGCTGATCGCGGGCGACCGGCCCGCACCGATCGCGGCCTTCTCCTCGGTGCCGGACGGCCTGCCCGACGCGTTCGCCGCGGGCCTCTCGGTCACCGTGATCGGTCTCGTCGGCCTCGGCGCCGGCACCATGCTCCGCTCGACCGCGAGCGCCCTGGTCACGATCGGCACGGTGATGTTCGTGCTCCCCGTCTTCGCCCGATTCGTGTTCCCGGCCCAGGGCGAGGCGATCGCCTCTCTCCTGCCGACCGGACTGGCCCCGCAGATCGCGGGAAGCGCCGACGACCCGGCCCTCCCCCCGCTGGCCGCGTTCGCGCTCCTGGCCGCCTACGCGGCCGCCGCCCTCGCCGCGGCAGCCACCGCCCTCACCCGCCGCGATGCGTAGGGCGCGGGGGCCGAGGCGGGTTCGGCTGGTGATCGACGACGGCTCCGCAGGGTGTGCGCCTGCGCACCGCGTGGTGGAGCGGCCGGTTCTGGGACAAGCCCTACGCGGGGCGGGTGCGTTGCCATTCCTTGTGGGCGGAGTGGACTCGGTCCCAGATCACGGCGCGTTCGGCGGGGTCGAGGTCGGCGGGGCGCAGGCCGAAGATCTCGTCCAGCACCGCCCACCACTCGGCCTGGTCGTCGATGGTGCGGGGCGGGGCGAGGTCGCCGGCCCGGCGCAGCACGCAGCCGGTGAGCGAGTCGACGCCGCGCGCCTCCCGGCGCATGACCACGCAGGTGCGGACGAAGCCCGAGCGGGGCGAGGTCGACAGGTACTCGTGGCGCTCGGCGAACGCCCCCACCTCGGCCACGGCCGGGGCGAAGTCCATGCCCGCGAACGACCCGCCCGGGTCGTGGTCGAACCGCCAGCCGCCGGGATCGGTGTCCGAACGCGACAGCCGGAAGGTCATCGGCCCCTGCGTGTACTCGCCGTAGCGCAGGGGCAGGGGCCCGTGGATCCCGTCGCCCATGCCGGCGTCGATGAGCCAGTCGCCCGACGGCGACTCCTCGTCCGGCAGCCCGTGGACGGTCAGCCCGAGGTGGTTGGCCCAGGCGGAGCCGGGCGGGGGCTCGCCGTGGTTCTGCCCGCCGGAGCGGTGCCAGGTCACGTCATAGCCCAGCTCGCGCAGGAGGAGGGAGAACGCGCCGTTGAGGTGGTAGCAGTAGCCGCCGCGCCCCTTGGCCGTGATGCGCTCGGCCGCCCAGTACGGGTCGATCGAGGTCATCCGGCCGAGCTGGATGTCGAGCGCCTCGTAGGGGATGCGCTCGACATGGGCCTCGTGCAGCCGGCGCAGGCCCGCCACGCTCGGGCCGCCGCCCGGCCGGGGCAGCCCGAGCCGGGCCAGATATCCGTCAACGTCGATCGACACCTTAGGGAGCCTGCCCCAGTGATCGCCCGGCGGCAAGGGGGGTGCTCAGGAGCCCGGGCGGTCGCGGAGCATCGAGGTGACCCGCGCGGTGCAGACGGCGCGGCCCTCGTCGTCGGTGATGCTCACGTCGTAGGTGGCGAGGTTGCGGCCCGCGCTGACCTTGGTCGCCACGGCCGTCACGTGCCCGGACGACGCCGGGCGGTGGTGGCTGGCGTTGATCTCGATGCCGAGGGCCATCCGTCCCTGACCGGCGTGGATGGCGGCGCCCAGCGACGCGGTCGTCTCGGCGAGGACGCAGGAGGCGCCGCCGTGCAGCGTGCCGTACGCCTGGGTGTTGGGCGCCACCGGCATGCGGGCCACGACCCGTTCCGGGCCGGCCTCCAGGAGCTCGATGCCCATCCGGTCGTCGAGCCCGCGGTGGGTGGCGCCGAGTTCCCTGCCCAGTTCCGCCAGGTCGTCGCTGTTGTTGATCACAACCGGCCCCTCTCGGGCGACGGGGGTCGGCGCCTGCCCGGAGAACGTTCCCGGGTCGTCCCCGGGCAGGTCGCCGCCCGTAAACGGGTCACCGGATCCGGTGCCCTCGTGGTCGATCCTGCGATGCCGCCACACCCAAGTCAATTCTCGGATTTACTTGCCGATCCCCCAGAGATAACTTGGGTCTGTGACTCTGGACGACCTGCGGGTGTTCGTCGCGGTGTGCGAGGCCCGCAACCTGAGCGCCGTCGCCCGCACCCTGTCGTGCAGCCAGTCGGCGGTCAGCCAGCACGTGCGGCGCCTGGAGCGCGAGACCGGCCTCACCCTGCTCGAACGCCGCCGGCGCGGCGTGGCGCCCACTCAGGCGGGCGAGATCCTCCGCCGGGCGGCGGCCCAGGGCCTCGCCGGGCTGGACGACGCGCTGCGGCGCCTGGACGACCTGCGGAGCGGCGTCGCGGGCACGATCAGGGTGGCGACCGGTGCGACGACCGTCCGGCATTTCATGGGAGCCGGCGTCACCACGTTCCGCGCCCGCCACCCCGAGGTCAACCTCCAGTTCGTGACGGCCGACTCCAGCCGCCGCTGCCTGGAGGCGGTCCGGTCGCACGACGCCGACCTGGCCTGGGTCACCGTCGGGCCGCCCCTCGACGGCGTCGAGCAGCGGACGTCCTACGAGCTGCCCTGGGTGCTCGCCGTGCGCGCCGACGACCCGCTCGGCCGCCGCGACACGGTCACGCCAGCCGAGCTGGCCGGCATCCGGCACATCGAGCTGCCCGAACGGTCGACGTCCCGCGTCCACCTGGAGATGCACCTCGAACGCCACGGCGTGCGGCTGACGTCGACCACCAGCGTGGCCGACTGGGACACCGCCCTCCTGCTGGCGGAGCTGGGGGTGGGCCAGGCGGTCCTGCCCGCCCTGCCCGGCTGGGGCCGCGGGCCGGGCGTCGTCAGGCTGGTCCCGATCTCCGGCCTGCCGCCGCTCGGCGCGGGCTGGGCGGCCCGTCAGTGGGACGCGCTGACCCCGCTGGCGCTGGAGTTCGCCGACACCGTGGTCACGGAGCTCAACCGTTCAGGCGTTCCTCGATGATGACCGCCACGGCCTCGACCTCCACGAGCTGGTCGTCGTAGCCGAGGGCGGCGACGCCGAGCAGCGTGCTGGGCGCGTCGTGCTCCCCCATGTGCTCCCGGACGACGTCCCAGGCCGCCACGAGGTCCTCCCGCCGGGACGACGCGACGTACACGGTCGTCTTCACGACGTCCCGGAGCGTGGCGTTGGCGCTCTCCAGGGCCGCCACCAGGTTGCTCATCACCTGCCGCGCCTGCCCGGCGAAGTCGCCGGCCGCCACGGTGGCGCCCGAGGCGTCCAGCGGGCACGCCCCGGCCGTCCAGATCGCCCGCACCGGCGCCTCGGCCACCGCCGCGTAGGCGTAGTCGACGGTCTGGGCGAGGTCGGCATTGCGGACGAGGCGGACGGAGGGCGCAGGATCGATCATGCTCCCAAGTCTCGCAGACCGGGCACGACCGGCGATCCGCGCGCGGGCGGCGGCCGGACGCGCGGCAGGGCGAGCCGGACGGCCGATACCGCGAGCAGCAGCAGGAGCACCGGAACGACGTCGGGCGGCGGGCCGGTCTCCACCGCCGAACGCAGCCAGGAGTCGCCCAGGCGCATGACGACGCCGGGCAGGGCGCCGATCGTGGCCACCAGGGTCCGGGCGAGCTGGAGCCAGTCGAGCCGCGACGCCGGTGCCAGCGCGACGAGCGGGAACAGCAGCGCCTCGTACCACGGGAAGCCAGAACATCCCGGCACCGGCCAGCAGGTAGGGCAGCTTCACCGCCCCGGCCGCGCCGCACCGTAGGAGCCCGACGTGAACGGCGCCCGGCGCGGGGATGGCGCGGCGTTGCGCGAGCGCGGAAGGGCCGGGTCCTGTTTGCTGATCCGCATGGACACCGAACGTTTCCTCGTCCGCGCCGGCCTCCCCCAGCTGGTGCCGGGATGGCACCCGCGCACCCACGTGATCCCGCGGATGCTGCCCGGGCTGGCATTCCTGGCGGGCGGGCTGCTCCCGCTCCCGGCGATGCCGGACGACGAGACGGCGTTCATCTGGATGGGCCTGAGCGGCGCCGTGGCCTGCCGGCTGGCGTGGCAGGCGTGCACCGCCCTGCGGACGCACCACCGGGTCCTGCCCTGGTGGACGTTCGTCGCCGTCCTCGTCCTCTACTTCGCGGTCCCGGTGATCGTGGTGCTCGTCGACTTCGCCTCCCTGGGCGAGAACGCCTACCAGGCGCTCGGCCTGGAGTTCCGGCTCTCGCCCATGAACGCCGCGCTGGTGACCGCGATCGTCTTCGAAGTGGTCGCGGCGGTGTGGCTGGTCGCCTGCTACGCCGGAGTCAGCCTCGGCGTGATCGCACTGGTCCGCATCGGCGCCCGGCAGTCCTGGCACGACCTCCTCAACTCCGCCCGCCTCCACGGCCGCGCGCTGCCGACGCTGCTCTTCGTCACCTTCCTCGCGTTCTTCGCCGGGGAGATGTGGCAGCTCGGCGACAGCATCACCTGGCCGCGTATGGTCCTCGTCCTGCTCCTCTTCGCCGCCGTCACGGTGGCGGCCAGCGCGAGCCGTCTCGGCGACGAGATCCTCGCCCTGGACGGGGTCGCGCTGACGAAAAAGCAGACCTGGAACGTGCTGACCGTCCTGGCCACCCGCCAGATCGTCCAGGCCACCGTGGTCGGTCTCGGCGTCTTCGCGTTCTTCACGCTCCTGGGCGTGATCGCCGTCGACCCGGCCACGGCCACCACCTGGGTGGGCGCCGAGCCCCGCCCCTCGATCATCCCCGGCGTGCCGCAGGCACTCCTGCGCTGCGCCGCCCTGCTGGCGGGATTCGGCGCCCTCAACTTCGCCGTCACGACCATGACCGACCAGGGCGCCCGCGGAGAATTCTTCCGCCCCATCGTCAGCGACCTGGAGGAGGTCCTGACCCGCTACGCCCGCCACCCCGAAGCCCGGCCGGACGCTCCGGACGCGCAGCCGGAAACCCCGCCAGATGACCGGCCGGCCCCTCAGCCGGGCCCTCAGCCGGACGCCTAGGCTTCCGGCCCGTCACTCGCCCGCCCGGCGTACCCGGCCGCTGTGCGACCTGCTGTTATGCCGGTGCTACGGTGCGCGAATGCGCAGGAGCGTGCCGGGGACCGGCGATGAGAAGGAAAGCCTGCAGGTCAGCCTGGACCGGCACCGCGACGTGGTGCTGTGGAAGATCCAGGGCCTGGACGACGAGCAGCTGCGCCAGCCGGTGACGCCTTCGGGGACGACGATGCTGGGGCTGGTCAAGCATCTGGCCGCGGTCGAGTACGAGTGGTTCTGCTCCACGTTCGGGAGGGAGACCGAGCCGCTGCCGTTCGACGACGACGATCCGGAGGCCGATCTGCGGGTCGAGCCGCACGAGACGACGGCGGACATCGTCGCCTTCTACGGGCGTGCCCGCGCCGCCGCGGGCACGGTCGTCGACGAGCTGGACGTCGAGACGCGCGGCACCGCCTGGTCGGGGCAGACCGTGACGTTGCGCTGGGTCCTCATCCACATGATCGAGGAGACCGCCCGCCACGCCGGCCATCTCGACATCGCCCGCGAGCTCATCGACGGGGCCACCGGCGACCATCCCGAGGCGGCGGACGACCCGGCCGGCGGTTGAACTGGGGCGCGTGGTTTTGCAGGGTGGGTGGATGACCACGGACGAACGAGTCGAAGGCCTGGCCGATCTGCTCGTGTCGACCGGGCGCCTCACCGATCCGCGCTGGCGGGACGGGCTGCGCGCGGTGCCGCGGCACCTGTTCGCACCCGGACGGGGGTGGGCGGTACCGGACCGGCCGGTGTACGAGGGGTTCCCCATCGACCGGCGATCGGATCCGGCGGCCTGGTGGGAGGCGGTCTACACCGACACGGCCATCGCGATCCAGCTGGACGACGGGGCCAGCGACCCGCAGAGCGGCACGGGCGTCTGGACCAGTTCGTGCTCGGCGCCGGGGATCGTGGTCATCTTCCTTCAGGAGCTGCGGCCGCTGGATCATCACCGGGTGCTGGAGGTCGGCACCGGGACGGGCTGGACGTCGGGGCTGCTGACCTGGCGGCTCGGGCCGGGCGCGGTGACCTCGGTCGAGATCGACGAGGCGCTGTCGGCGGGGGCCGCCGGGAACCTGAAGAACGCCGGGTTGTCGCCCCTGCTGGTCGTGGGCGACGGCGCGGAGGGGTACGCGGCGGGCGCACCGTACGACCGCGTGCACGTGACCTGCGGGGTGGAGCGGATCCCGTACGCCTGGGTCGAGCAGAGCAGGCCCGGCGGGGTGATCGTGCTGCCGTGGTCGCCCGGCTGGGGCATCGGCCATCTCGCGCACCTGACGGTGACGGGCGACGGGCGGGCGCTGGGGCGCCTCACCGGGCCGGCCGGGTTCATGATGCTGCGCTCGCAGCGGCGGCGGTTCGGGGGCCCTGAGCGGGCCGCCGAACAGCGGGGGAAGGCCGTCCGGTCGGCGGCGCACCTCGATCCCCGGTCGGTCATCGCCGAGTCGCCGGGGGCGGAGGTGGCGATCGCGGCGCTGGTCCCAGGGGTGCGGTCGCATCTGGAGGCCGCGCCGGACGGGTCGCTGCGCGTGTGGGCGATCGAGGACACCGGCGACGATCCCGCATGGGCGTGCGCCACGTTCGAGCCCGGCCGCGTCGACCACGCCGTGTACCAGTACGGGGCGCGGCGGTTGTGGGACGAGGTGGAGGCGGCCTACCTGCGGTGGGTCGCCTGGGGCAGCCCCGACCGCGCGCGGTTCGGCCTGACGGTGACGCCCGGGAACCAGTCGGTGTGGCTCGACCGCCCGGACCGCCTGGTCGCCTGAAAACGCCGAAGGTCTCCTGAGACGACGCCCGGTCGCCTGAAACCGGGTTGAACGGCGCGGAGCGTTCGGCCAGCATCGTCGCATGCCTGCCAACGCACGTTCGGTCGCCGACCTCTGCCGCCTGCACGACGAGGGGGTACGGATCAAGTACCTGTGCTTCTGGGGGCACCGGCCGGCCAGGGACGGCGGGGTGGGCCCGGGGGTGCTCAGCCAGTGGTGGGACGGCCACCCGTTCACCGTCGACGGCGTGCGCTACGCGACGGCCGAGCACTGGATGATGGCGGGCAAGGCGCGCCTGTTCGGCGACGACGCGGCGCTCGCGCGCGTCCTGGACGCGTCGAGCCCGGCGAAGGCCAAGGCCGTCGGCCGGGAGATCCGCGGTTTCGACGAGGAGGCGTGGACGGCGGGCCGCTTCGAGATCGTCGCGGCGGGCAACGTCGCCAAGTTCGGCGCCCATCCCGAGCTGGAGGACTACCTGCTCGGCACCGGCACGCGGGTCCTGGTCGAGGCGAGCCCGCGCGACCGGATCTGGGGCATCGGGCTGGCCGCGGCCGACGAGCGCGCGGAGGACCCGCACCGCTGGCGCGGGCTCAATCTGCTCGGCTTCGCCCTCATGGAGGCCCGGGCACGGCTCAGCGCCGCACGCTGAGCCGGCCGCCGGCCAGGGTGAGCTGCGCCTGGGGCCGGCCCTCGCCGCACTTCCGGCCGTTGGGGTACGTGGCGTGCGGGGTGACGTCCAGCGTCCGCCTGAGCACGCGGTCGCCCGCGGCGTCACGGAGGTCGACGGTCACCTTGACGGGCGCCTTCGGCAGCCCCTGGACGTCGGCGAAGCCGTTCTTGTCGCCCGTCGGCGAGGCGGAGGCGCCGCAGACACCGTCGGGCGGGCCGTCCGGGCACTCCCCCGGGACGGCGGCGCTGGAGGCCGTGAGCTCCACCCTGGACGTGCGGCAGGTGCCGTTCCAGCAGATCGTCATCGTGGCGGAGTCGACCCTGGCCGCGTCGGGCGCCCTGATGTCCAGGCCCACGCCCTCGCGGGAGCCGATCGCGGTGCAGGGCCTGCCGCCGCTCGGGGACGTCGTGCCGCAGGCGGTCACGGCGGCGAGGGAGGCGAACGCCATGATCCGCCTGAGGGTGGCCATGATCTCTCGACGCGGCGCGGCGTTCCGCGGTTCCCGCCCCGACGCGAAACCCGCGACGACCCGGACGACCCCGGACGCGAAAAGCCCCGATCGTCATGATCGGGGCCTTCGCGCGGCCGTTCACCCTGCCAGGCGCGGGGTCAGTTCTGGACGGCGAACATCCAGTGCTGCTTCTCCAGCGCGGCGGTGATCTCGATGAAGAGGTCCTGCGAGACCTGGTCGGCCTCGTCGGTGGCCGCGATGCGCTCGCGGAACCGCCCGATGATCTGCGCGAGCGCGTCGGTGATCGCGGCGACGACCTTGTCGTCGGTGATCCAGCCGGCGTCGAGCTGCGGCAGCGCGGTGCGGTCGGCGAGGGTGCGGACCCGGCCGTCGGGGTTCACGCCGATCGCGACGGCGCGCTCGGCCACCGTGTCGGCGTATTCGCGGGCCAGTGCGACCACTTCGTCCAGGTGCTCGTGCACCTGCTTGAAGTGGCGGCCGGTGATGTTCCAGTGGGCCTGCTTGCCGACCAGGGAAAGGTCCAGCAGGTCGACGAGGGCGCCCTGCAACGCCTCCCCGGTGGTCTTCTGCGCGGTCTCGTCGAGCGTGCTCTTGACCGTGGCCATGGTAGGGCTCCTTCCGCGTCGTTCCGGTATGTCCGTTACAACACGAGGACCTGCCCCGTTATGCCAAGATCACGCAGGCGCAGGGGGTGAGCCCGCCCACACCCGGGCTCTGTGCGGGAGCTGGGAGCCCAGGTGGGAGCGCGGCTCGGGCCGCCTCGATCAGGCGGCCACCATGTCGGCGCGGAGCTCGCCGGTGATCTCCTCCGGCGTCTCCGGGATGCGCTCGTCGGAGATGCGCTCGTGCTCGGGCGGCGCACCCGCCATGACGGGCTCGTGCTGAAGCTCGGCGAGCGCCAGTTGGTCCGACACCTCTCTCAACACGTGCGAAAGCGGGACCCCCAGGGCTTTACAGATCGATGCGAGCAGCTCCGACGAGGCCTCTTTCTGGCCTCGTTCGACCTCGGACAGATACCCGAGGGACACTCGTGCCGCCGCTGACACCTCACGGAGGGTGCGTCCCTGGCGCAGCCGCAGCTGCCGCAGTACGTCACCGAGCAGCTGGCGAAGCAGGACCATCGTCTCGCTCCCTCCCTCAGTTCGGACCATCTGACTCTTCCACCGTACCCGGCTTGGAGGCGGGCGTGGCAGACCGTGGATTTCGTGTTCGCTTGGAACGTAACGCTGTAATCAGCCCTTCTCTTCCCGATCTTCTTCAGCCTCACGGGCCGCGTGCTCCACGTCAAGCCCCAAAATTGCACGTCGTAGCAGCTCAAGGGCATGGACGACGGTCATTCGCCGGATCACCCCGCGGATCTCGCCGCCGACGCCGGGCACGGGGAGTCGCGGATTGAACACTTTCGGCTCATCTTCTGGTCCGGCCACAGAAATGTAGACCGTTCCGACGCGGCGGCCGTCCTGGGATTCGGGACCGGCCACTCCGGTCACCGCGAGCCCGTAGGAGGCCCCCAGCCGGTCGCGGACGCCGGCCGCCATCGCCGCCGCCACGTCCGGGTGGACGGCGCCGTGCTCGCGCAGGAGATCGTCCGGCACGCCGAGGAGCCGGTGCTTCAGCTCGGTCGCGTAGGTGACCACCCCGCCGGCGTACGTGGCGGACGAGCCCGGCATGGCGGTCAGCTCGGCCCCGATGAGCCCGCCGGTCAGCGACTCGGCGACCGCGACCGTCCGGCCACGTTCGGCCAGCAGCCGGTGGACGGCGCGGTCGAGCGTGTCGTCGCCGGCGCCGTACACCGCGTCGCCCAGCAGCGCGCGGGCGCGGTCCTCGGCGGCGGCGAGGCGCTGCTCGGCGTCCGGCCCGGTGGCGGTGATCCGGATCTTCACCTCGCCGGAGGACGGCAGGTAGGCCAGCTTGATCTGGTCCAGCGCCTCGACCTCGGCCAGGCTGGTCGCGATCACCGACTCCCACACCCCTGCGGTACGGAGCGTGCGGCGGGCGACCTCGTGCAGCCCGGAGTCCTCGATCAGCTCCGGGATCACCACCTCGGTCATGATCGTGCGCATCTCGAACGGCACGCCGGGCAGCGCGTACACCACTCCCCCGGGCAGCTCGACCCGCAGGCCGGGCGCGCTGCCCACCGTGTTGCCGAGCAGGCTCGCGCCCTCCGGCACGTCCGCCATGCGCAGCGCCATCGGCGCCAGCGGGCGCCTGGCCGCCTCGACGCGGTCGCGCAGCCGCTTCTCCAGCGTCGGGTCGCGGCGGAGCGGCACACCCGCCGCCTTGGCCAGCGCGTCGCGGGTGAGGTCGTCGTAGGTCGGGCCGAGGCCGCCGGTCGTGATCACGGCCTCGGCGCGGCCCAGGGCCTCGTGCACGGCTTCGATGATCACGTCCAGCTCGTCGCCGACCACCACGCTCCGGGTGACCTCGACGCCGTGCTCGGCCAGGCGCTGCCCCATCCACGCCGCGTTGCCGTTGATCGTGTCGCCCAGCAACAGCTCGTCCCCGATGGTGAGCAGCTCGATCCGCATGTCGGCACGTCCTCCCGATGGTGATCCCGGAACCGGCGATCTTCGGTCCCGCCCTCGAACCTACCGCCGCCGTGCGGGTCAGGAGGCGTCGGCGACCAGCCCCACCTGGTGGGCGAGGATCGCGGCCTGGACCCGGTTGCCCACCGCGAGCTTCGCCAGCAGATGGCTGACGTGGACCTTGACCGTGCCCTCGCTCATGAAGAGCCTCGCCGCGATCTCGGCGTTCGACCTGCCCTCGGCCAGCAGCCGCAGGACGTCGCGTTCCCGGCCGGTCAGCCCTTCCACCAGGCGGCGCTGCCGGCTGAGGTCGCGCTCGGGCTCGGCGAACCGCGTGATGAGCCGGCTGGTCACCGCGGGCGACAGGATGGCGTTCCCGTCGGCGACCGTGCGGACCGCCTGGATCAGCTCCGGCGGCGGCGTGTCCTTGAGCAGGAACCCGACCGCGCCCGCGCGCAGCGCGTCGTACACGTACTGGTCGAGGTCGAACGTGGTGAGGACGATGACCTTGGGCGGCCGGGTGCCCTCCATCAGGGACCTGGTCGCGCTGAGACCGTCCATCCCCGGCATCCGGATGTCCATCAGGACGACGTCGGGCATGTGCGCGCGGCCGAGCTCGACGGCCTGCGCGCCGTCCTTGGCCTCGGCCACGACCCGGAGCCGGGAATCGGACTCCAGGATGGTCTTGAGCCCGTACCTGAGCAGTTCCTCGTCGTCCACCAGCAGGACGTCAATCATGCGCTCTCCCCTGAACGGCGGCCGTCCCACCAAAGGGCAGCACCGCGGTGACCACGAACCCGCCTTCGTGGGGGTGCGCCGCGAACACCCCGCCCAGCGACTCCACCCGTTCCTGCAGCCCGATCAGGCCGGTGCCGAGGCCGGGCAGGCGCGCGCCCGTCCCCGCGATCCGCGGCGGATCGTTGACGACCCGGACCACCAGGCGCTCGGGATGCGTCTGCAGCCACACCCGGACCGCCGGGCGGCCCGCGTGCTTGCAGATGTTGGTCAGGGCCTCCTGCGCGATCCGGTAGGCCGTGCCGCCCACGGCGGCCGGCACCCGCTCCAGATCGCGATCATCCCGTTCGTCACGGTCCCCGCGGTCCCCGTGCCCGTCTCGCCCGGCGTGGCCGGCGTGGGTGCCGTCCACGGTGAACGTGACGTCCATGCCGGCCTCCCGGGCGCCGTCGACGAGCGTCCTGATGTCGGACGCGCCGTGCCGCGGCGACAGCGGCGGCTCCCCGTCGGGCGCCTCGTCGTCCAGGACGCCGACGACCTGCCTGAGCTCCTCCAGCGCCTTGCGGCCCCCGGCCCTGATCCGCCCGGCGACCTTGACCGTCCAGTCCGCGCCGCGCTCCGGCGAGGTCTCCAGGGCGCCGGCCTCGACGACCATGAGGCTGACCCGGTGGGCGACCACGTCGTGCAGTTCGCGGGCGATCCTGGCCCGTTCGTCGATGCGGGCGCGTTCGACCAGCTGCCCGCGCTCGCGCACCAGCGCGTCGGCGTACGCCTGGGACGCGGCCGTGTAGCGCCGCGACAACATCCCGATCACGGTCGCGCCCATGTAGAACGACGACCACATCAGGCCCCGCACCACCGAGCCGCCCGGATCCCAGTGGGACCCGGCGACGGTCAGCGCGCCGACGGCCGCGGTCACCGCGATCACCCGGGCCCGTACCGCGCTGTAGGCGCCCGCCGCGTACAGGCTCAGCACCACGTGCACCGGCGCGAACGCGATCATGTGCACGACGCCGCACGCCAGCGCCACCGTGATCGGCAAGCGCCGCCGGAACAGCAGCAGGAGGCCGGCCAGGCCGGTCACCAGGGCCGCCTCCCACCGCCGGTCGCCCAGCAGGTTGTTGGCCGACTGGGTGAGCGAGTCGCAGACACCGAACGCGGCGGTGATCAGCGACAGCCCGACGTCGGTCCGGTCCGGGCGCCACGTCTCGACCGGGCGGCTCGGCACGTTCCAGGGAAAGCCGGCCGGGCGTGCCCCGGCCGGGTCCCGGGCGGGCGCCGCCTCGTCCCTCGTCACGCCACCGGCCGCACCGGCCTTCACCGCCTCCGTCGTCGTCACGGTCCTCGATCTCTCCTGTTTCATCGCGTCATCCGGGGATCTTCCCTCCCCGGCATTCCTCATTCGCTTTCGGAAGGGCTCCGGGAATCCCAGGGAACTTCGTCAAAGGGAATCAATGCCGAGACCTCGAAACCGCCATCGGGGAGTCCGTGGGCGGTAAAGCGGCCACCGAGAAGAGCCACCCTTTCCTTGATTCCTTCGAGCCCCGCGCCGCCGGCCGGAAAGGCCGTCGTGCCCGCCGCTCCGCCGCAAGCCGTGTTGGTGACGCGGACGGCGAGGCTGTCCTTGCGGAAGTCCAGCCGGACGTCCGCCTGGGCGCCGCCCGCGTGCTTGAGGACGTTGGTCAGGGCCTCCTGGACGACGCGGAACGTGGTGCGCTCGGCCGTCGGCGGCAGCGACCTGCGCTGCCCGGTCACCGCGAACGTCACCGGCATCGCCGCGCCGCGGAACGACTCGACCAGCGTCCCGATCGCGCCCAGCCCCGGCTGCGGCGCGAGCGGCGCGGCGTCCCGCCCCGCGGGCGCCAGGACCCCGATGATCTGGCGCAGCTCCTCCAGCGCGGTGCGGCCGGTCGCGCGGATCCGGCGCGCCGCGCTCACCGTCCAGGCCTCGCCGCGGCCGGCGGAGGCCTCCAGCGCCCCGGCCTCCACGACGATCAGGGTCACCCGATGGGCCACCACGTCGTGCATCTCCCGGGCGATCCGCGCCCGTTCCTGCGACCTCGCCTGGACGACCGAGCGTTCACGCTCACGCGCGAGGGCCGACTCGCGGCAGGCGGCCGCGTCGGTGTAGCGGCGCAGCAGCGCCCCCGCCACCGCGGCCCCGCCGAACGAGATCAGCGCGTACAGCAGGGAACGCACGCCGGACGGGTTGGTCTCGCCGGTCAGCGCGGTGGCGTGCAGGCCCACCGCGAACAGCGTCACCCCGGCGACCCGCGCCCCCGAGCGTTCGTGATATCCGGCCGAGCCGAGGCTCAGCATCAGCTGGACGGGCGCGTTGGCCAGCGCGTGGGCCACGGCGCTCAGTGCCGCGACCGCGACCGGCCACCGGCGTCTCCAGCACAACGTCACCGCCGCCGCCGTGACCACGGCGGCGGCCGCGAACCGGTGCCCGCCGAGCAGGTTGTTGGCGTCGCTGGTGAGCGAATCGAAGACGCCGAAAGCCCCGACCATGAACGCCAAACCGATGTCCGTGCGATCCGGACGCCATTCTTCCGCGGCTCTCATGACACGAAGATTATGTTTCGCCCTGGGCCGCCCCGGTAAGCCGATCTACCGGCCCGCCTATCACTTTAGTTGTAGTCACCCCCGGATGGCTCTGGAAAAGCGGGGTATATCAATCCCCCACAACGGCGGCAAGACTGAGCCGGGAAAGCACATCCGACGGGGGGGTCACATGGAGCAGAGCCTGAGGACCGGTTGGTTCGGCTCACCGCACGCCGTGCTGCGCACGGCCACGAGCCTGCTGGTCGCCGGATCGTCGGCGCTGTACCTGACGGTCGCCGTCAAGGGGATCCTGCAGCTGAACGGCCCGCCGAGCCAGATGATCACGAGGGTGTCCGGCGAGCAGCCGCTCGCCGCGAGCATGGACGCCCACACGTCCACCCTCTTCGGCCCGCTCGCGGTCGCCTGCGCCATGATCGCCGGTCTGCTGCTGGTCTGGGCCGGGACGCGCGGGCTGCGCGACCGGCACGACCAGCGCGCCTGGCGGCGGCACCAGAGCGTCCCGCTGGTCGCCTACACGATCGGCGCGTTCTCGTTCGGCCTGGCGCACCTGTGCCCGTCCGGCGCCTCGGTCATCTGGAGCGGCGTCAACCCGCTGATCCCGGGCGCGGTGCTCGGGCTGATCGTCACCGCCGCCACCATCCTGCTGCCCGCTCCCGCCGACAACGAGACCCGGCCCGTCTGATCACCCCGAGCGCGGGCCCCCTCCCCGCCGGAGTGCTCTTCGCAGGCTGGCCCCTGGGACCGCTCGTTCCCCGGCGGTCAGCGCGGGCGGCAGAGCCTGCGCAGGACCGCCCCGCAGCGCCGCGCGTACGCACGCTGCATGAACGGCAGCAGCGGCCCGCCGGAACGCGCCAGGCGCCCGGCCGGACGGCTGAACGCGGTGACCGTCAGCCACACGTCCCCCGAGCCGTCCAGGTGCACCACGAACGACTCCTCCCCCTCCACGGGGTGGCCGGGCAGCGTCCCGTAGGCCCATCCGGCCCGTTCGTCCTCGTCCTCGGCCCAGACCACGCGGCACGGCGCCTCGAGCCGAAGCGGGCCGACGCCGAGGCCCACGACCACGCTGACCCCGGGAGCGGCCCGCCGGGCCGACGCGTCGACGCGGACCGGCAGCGCCCGGTGCATCCAGAACTCCATGAGCGCGTCCGCCGCGTCGCGCATGGCCTCGGGCCCCTCGCCGACCAGCGTCCGCACCCGCATGTGGCGGTAACCGCCGGGCAGGTCCAGCGTCCGCGTCGCACCGACCTCGGGATAGGTGAAGTCGTCGCTCACCGCGGCCTCCCGCCGTCAGGCCGCGCGGCGGCGCAGGCGCCAGGCCTGGAGGACGTAGTCGAGGCCGGTGACGACCGTGACGATGAGCGCGGCGGCCATGAGCGCCCACCGCAGCGGGTCGAACGGGCCGGGAAGGATGTAGAGGCCGATGGCGAGGACCTGGAGCATCGTCTTGAGCTTGCCGCCCTTGCTCGCCGGGATCACGCCGTAGCGGATCACCACCAAGCGCATCAGGGTGATGCCGATCTCGCGGACCAGGATGGTGATGGTCACCCACCACCAGAGCTCGCCCAGCGCGGACAGGCTGATGAGGGCGGCGCCGGTGAGCGCCTTGTCGGCGATCGGGTCGGCGATCTTGCCGAAGTCGGTGACCAGGTTGCGGCTGCGGGCCAGATCACCGTCGATCTTGTCGGTGATCGAGGCGATGGCGAAGACGACGAACGCGGCCACCTGCCAGGCGGTCCCGTCCTGGAACAGCAGCCAGACGAAGGGCGGCACCAGCACGATGCGCAGGAGCGTCAGGTAGTTGGCGATGTTGTAGACGCTGACCGGCGCCGGAGCGGGCTCGGTCACGCCCGGGCCCGGGACCGGGTCGGCCGCCGGGCCCGCGCCCGAACTCACGGCCGGCCCCGCGGCCGGGTCCACCGCCGGATCCGGGGCCGCCGGGTCCGGCGTGCCGGCGATCATGGCGCGTCCGCGATGAGGTCCACGCCGTCGCTGCCGACGACCGTGGCGGTGACGATCTCACCGAGGGCCAGCCCCTCGCCGCGGACCAGGACGGTGCCGTCGACCTCCGGGGCCTGGTGCGCGGCGCGCCCCTCGAATGCGCTCACCGGCGTGGCCGCTCCGGCGTCCCCGCGGGAGGCGTCGCCGCCGTCGGCCTTGTCTTCCAGCAGGACGCGGATCTCCGAGCCGACGCGGTCTTCGGCGCGCTGGGCGGTGAGCTCCTCGGCCAGGGCGGACACCTCCTCGACACGGCGGCCGACCTCGTCGGGGTCGAGCTTGCCGTCCAGGCCTGCGGCCTCGGTGCCGTCCTCGTCCGAGTAGCCGAAGACGCCGATGGCGTCGAGGCGGGCGGCCGAGAGGAACTCGATCAGCTCGTTGAGGTCGTCCTCGGTCTCGCCGGGGAATCCGACGATGAAGTTCGACCGTACGCCCGCGTCGGGGGCGAGGCGACGGACCTGGTCGAGGAGTTCGAGGAAACGTTCGCGGTCGCCGAACCGGCGCATGGAGCGGAGCACCGAGCCGCTGGCGTGCTGGAACGACAGGTCGAAGTACGGGGCGATGCCCGGCGTCGAGGCGATCACCTCGATCAGGCCGGGCCGGGTCTCGGCGGGCTGCAGGTAGCTGACCCGGACACGCTCCACGCCCTCCACCGCGGCCAGTTGCGGGAGCAGCTTCTCCAGGGCGCGCAGGTCGCCCAGGTCCTTGCCGTAGGAGGTGGAGTTCTCGCTGACCAGGACCAGCTCGCGGACGTCGTGCCCGGCGAGCCAGCGCGCCTCCTCCAGGACCTCCGCCGGCGGGCGCGACACGTAGGCGCCGCGGAACGCCGGGATGGCGCAGAACGTGCAGCGCCGGTCGCAGCCGGACGCCAGCTTGAGCGGGGCCACCGGCCCGCCGCCCAGACGGCGCCGCAGGACCCGCGGGCCGGTCACGGGCGCTACGCCCTCGGGAAGGTCGCCGTGGCCGGGAATGGAGACCTGGGGGGCCGCGGCGGTGCGTTCCACCGGGCTGATCGGCAGCAGCGTGCGGCGGTCGCGGGGGGTGTGGGCCTGGCGGGCCCGGCCCTCGACCACGTCGTCCAGGCGTTCGCCGATCGCCGCGTAGTCGTCGAAGCTGATCACCGCGTCGGCCTCGGGCAGCGCCGCGGCGAGCTCCGCGCCGTACCGCTCCGCCATGCAGCCCGCCGCGACGACCTTGGCGCCGGAGTCGTGCGCGGCCAGCAGCGTGTCGATCGAGTCCTTCTTGGCCGCGTCGATGAAGCCGCAGGTGTTGACCACCACCACGTCGGCGCCGTCGGCCGACTCGGTCAGGTCCCAGCCCGCGTCCTCCATCCGGGCGGCGAGCTCCTCGGAGTCGACCTCGTTGCGGGCGCATCCGAGCGTGACGAGCGAGACCGTGCGGCGTGTGGACATGCCCCTTACGGTAATGGTCCCGGACCCCCGGACCGACCAGAGGGCGGGTGTTGGCACGGTCGAACGACCGGCCCCATCACCCCTTAAAGGGCGATCCGGGAGAGGTCAGGCACCTTCGGGGTCGTCCGGCGTGAAGCTCAGCCGGACCACGCCGCCGCCCTCGGAGTCGGGAGCGCCGAGGTCCTTGCCGTTGACGGTCAGGCGCACGCCGTCACCGTTGCCGATCAGGATGCTGATCTTCTTCTTGGCGGACCAGTCGCGGACGTCGCCGGTGCGGAGCATGCCGCTGAACAGCGTCTTGCCCTTGTCGCCGCGCACGTTGATCCACGTCGTGCGGCGCGCCTTGACCTGGAGGTCGACCTTCTTGCGCGGCGCGACGGCGACCGGGTCCTTGCTGGGCTGCGTCGGCGTCGGGGTCGGCTTGACGGCGGGGCCCGCCACCTGCTGGGCCTGGCGCTTCGCCGGGTCGCCGTCACCGTCGACCACCTGGACGATGCCGTAGATCACGACGAGGACCAGCGCGAGCGCCATCGCGGCGCTCCAGTTGGGCGCGCGGCGCTCGCGGAACGCGACGGGCGTCTCCGGCTCGAACGCGGTGATCGCCGACACCGGCTGCGGGGCGCCGCCGTGCGACTCGTCGAACGCGCGGACGAGCGGCTCCGGATCGATGCCGATCACGCGGGAGATGCTGCGGATGTGGCCGCGCGCGTAGAAGTTGCCGCCGCACGCCGTGAAGTCGTTGTGTTCGATCGCACGGATCACCGTTTCGCGGATCCGTGTCTGCAAGCTCACCTGCGTCACGGTGAGACCGGCCTTCTGGCGCTCTTCCGTCAGGGTCTCACCGATGTTCACGCGGAGCCTCCTTCAGAGTGCGCCATGCCGACCAACCCCGGTGCAGCGACCACCATCCTAGGAACCGCCATGCCCGATCGGCGACAGGCAACACGTTCGAAACAGGGCAAGATTTCGCATCATTCGCGGACAGCCGGACTCAAGATCGGCTTGTTCGCAGGTCGGGGGGGCGGAGGCCCGTTTCCGGCCGCCCGGACGGCGGCGGGCGTCGTCCGGGCGTCAGGAAGAGTTCACCCGCCGCCGCGGAGCTCGGTGAGGACGCCGGGAAGCTCGTCGGGCTTCACCAGGACGTCGCGCGCCTTGGAGCCCTCGCTCGGGCCCACGATGTCGCGGCTCTCCATCAGGTCCATCAGGCGGCCCGCCTTGGCGAACCCGACCCGGAGCTTGCGCTGCAACATCGACGTGGACCCGAACTGGGTGGTGACGACCAGCTCGATCGCCTGCACCAGCAGGTCCATGTCGTCGCCGATGTCCTCGTCGATCTCCTTCTTGGGCGCGGCCGACTCGGCCACGTCCTCGCGGTAGACCGCCTCCATCTGGCTCTTGCAGTGGTCCACGACGCCGTGGATCTCCTTTTCGGAGACGTAGGCGTTCTGGATGCGCATGGGCTTGCTGGCGCCCATCGGCAGGAACAGCGCGTCACCCTGGCCGACCAGCTTCTCCGCGCCCGGCTGGTCGAGGATGACCCGGCTGTCGGCGAGCGAGGAGGTCGCGAACGCGAGCCGCGACGGCACGTTCGCCTTGATCAGTCCGGTCACGACGTCGACCGACGGGCGCTGCGTGGCGAGCACCAGGTGGATGCCCGCCGCACGCGCCAGCTGGGTAATGCGGACGACCGAGTCCTCGACGTCGCGCGGGGCGACCATCATCAGGTCGGCCAGCTCGTCGACGATCACCAGCATGTAGGGGTAGGGCGTGTAGACGCGCTCGCTGCCGGGAGGCGGGACGAGCTTGCCCGCCGTCACCGCCTTGTTGAAGTCGTCGATGTGCCGGAACCCGGACGCCGCCAGGTCGTCGTAGCGCCGGTCCATCTCGCCGACGACCCAGTCCAGCGCCTCGGCGGCCTTCTTGGGGTTGGTGATGATGGGCGTGATCAGGTGCGGGATGCCCTGGTACATCGTCAGCTCGACCCGCTTGGGGTCGACCAGGATCATGCGGACCTCGTCCGGCGTGGCCCGCATCAGGATGGACGTGATGAGGCCGTTGATGCAGGTCGACTTGCCGGCGCCGGTCGCGCCCGCGATGAGGATGTGCGGCATCTTGGCCAGGTTGGCGACGACCGTGCGGCCCTCGACGTCCTTGCCCAGGCCGACGATCATCGGGTGGTGCTCGTTGGTCGCGGCCGGCGAGCCCAGCACGTCGCCGAGGCTGACGATGTCCTTGTCGACGTTCGGGATCTCGACGCCGATCGCGGACTTGCCCGGGATCGGGGAGATGATCCGGACTTCGGAGCTCTTTACCGCGTACGCAATGTTCTTGGTGAGGGCGATGACCTTCTCGACCTTGACCGCCGGGCCCAGCTCGATCTCGTACCGCGTGATCGTCGGCCCCCGGGTGAACCCGGTGACCTGCGCGTCGATGTCGAACTGCTCCAGCACCCCGGTCAGCGCGTTGACCACGGTGTCGTTGGCCTTGGTGCGCGGCTTGGCGATGCTTCCCGGGCGGAGCGTCGCCGGGTCGGGCAGCTCGTAGATCTCGCCGGACGACGACAGCGGCAGCTGCTCCGCCCGCCGCGGCGCGGGGGTCGGATCGGGCGCGTCCGGCGGCACGTCGTCGGCGGGCGCGGCCGGCGGCGGCACCTCGGCGCTCCCGAACGGCTCCGGATCGAACAGGTCGTCGGCCAGGTCGCGCGTCTTGCCGGGCTTCTTGGGCTGGTCCTCCAGGACGGGGGTGTCGTAGGGCTTGGAGTGCTCGCCGACCTCCAGCTCCTCGGCGTCCTCGCCCTTCTTGCGCCGCTTCCTGGGCTTGGGCTTGGCCTCGCCGTCCTCGTCCTCTTCACGGACCGGACGGCCCTGGAGGGTCGCGACCGACCACAGGTCGGTCAGCCGCTCGGGGACGCGGTTGATGGGCGTCGCGGTCACGACCAGCAGGCCGAACGCCGACAGCAACAGCAGCAGCGGCACCGCGACCCAGCCGCTGAGCGCGGCCTCGAGCGGGGCGGACGCGACCCAGCCGATGACGCCGCCGGCCTGGCGCACGCCCTCCATGTCCTTGGCGGGGGTCGGCAGGCCCGCCGCGATGTGCAGCACGCCCAGCGCGCCCACGCCGAGCGCGGTCATGCCGATGATGATCCGGCCGGTCTCGTCGTTGTGCTCGGGGTGGCGCAGCGTGCGCCACGCCAGCACCGCCAGCAGCACCGGCAGCGCCATCGCCAGCACGCCGATGCCGCCCCGGACGACCTTCTCCAGCGCGATGGTCACCACGCCGTCGGGCCGCCACCAGGTGACCGACGCCAGCACGATGGACGAGCCGAGCAGCGCCAGGCCGAGCCCGTCGCGGCGGTGTTCCTCGTCCAGGTCCCGCGCACCCTGCCCGTAGGCGCGGAACACCGAGCCGACGGCGACCGCCGCCAGGCTGTAGAGCTTGGCGATCAGGCTGAAGATGCCGCCGATCACCTGGAGGATCGGATCCTGCTTGGGGGGACGTCCCCGGGAGGAGCCTCCGCGGCCACCGCCACCCTTGGCGCCGCCACTGGGGCGCTTGCGGGGGGCCGAACCGGACGACTTGGCCCGGGTACGCGAGGAGTTCTTCGTACCCCCGGACGCACGTGTGGCCATGGTGATGAGACTAACCAAACACCCCGGAGGTTCCCCAGACCAGACCCCGCCCCGGCGTGTTGCCCCGCGCCCCCGTCACACCGCGTGCCACGCCCGCGCGTGACACCCGCGCGGACACCCGCGCGGACACGGCCTGGAACGCCGGATCCCCCGGTCCCCTTCCGGACGAGCGGAACAGGGGCCGGGGGATCCGGACCGGCGACGGCTAGACCTCGACGATGACGGGGATGATCATGGGGCGGCGGCGGTAGTTGTCGCTCACCCACTTGCCCATCGTGCGGCGGATCAGCTGGTTGAGCTGGTGCGTGTCGTTGACGCCGTTGGAGGCGGCGTCCTGGAGGGCGCCCTCGATGCGGGCGATGACGTCGTCGAAGTCCTGGTTGACGATGCCGGCGCCGCGCGCGTGGATCTCCGGGCCGGCGACGAGCTTGCCGGACGTGGAGTCGATGCCGATGACGATGGAGACGAAGCCCTCCTCGCCGAGGATGCGGCGGTCCTTGAGCGAGGTCTCGGTGACCTCGCCCACGGAGAGGCCGTCCACGTAGACGTAGCCCGCGGGCACCGCACCGACGATCTTGGCCTGGCCGTCGACGAGGTCGACCACCACGCCGTCCTCGGCGATGACGATGTTGTCGTCGGGCACGCCGGTGAGCGAGGCGAGCTTGGCGTGCGCCCGCAGGTGCCGCCACTCTCCGTGGATGGGCATGAAGTTGCCCGGCTTGGTCATGTTGAGCACGTAGAGCAGCTCGCCGGCCGAGGCGTGGCCCGAGACGTGCACGAGGGCGTTGCCCTTGTGCACGATGCGGGCGCCCCAGCGGGTGAGGCCGTTGATGACGCGGTTGACCGCGTTCTCGTTGCCCGGGATCAGGGAGGACGCCAGCATGACCGTGTCGCGCTCGGTGATGCGGATCTGCTGGTGGTCGCGGTTGGCCATGCGGGACAGCGCCGACATCGGCTCACCCTGCGAACCGGTGCAGACCAGCACCAGCCTGTCGGCCGGGATGTGCTCGAGGTCCTTGACGTCGACCATGATCTCGTCGGGCACCTGGAGGTAGCCCAGTTCGCGCGCGACGCCCATGTTGCGGACCATCGAGCGGCCGACGAAGCACACCTTGCGGCGGTTCGCGACGGCCGCGTCGAGCACCTGCTGGACGCGGTGGATGTGCGAGGCGAAGCAGGCGACGATGATGCGCTCTTCGGCGGTGCGGAAGACGTCGTCGATCACCGGGCCGATGTTGCGCTCGCTGGTGACGAAGCCCGGTACCTCGGCGTTGGTCGAGTCGGACATCAGCAGGTCGATGCCCTCGGCGCCGAGCCTGGCGAACCCCGGGAGGTCGGTCAGGCGGCCGTCCAGCGGGAGCTGGTCCATCTTGAAGTCGCCGGTCGCCAGCACCATCCCGGCGGGCGTGCGGATGGCGACCGCGAGCGCGTCCGGGATGGAGTGGTTGACCGACAGGAACTCGCAGTCGAACGGGCCGAAGCTCTGCCTGTCGTGCTCGGCGACCTCGACCGTCACCGGCTTGATGCGGTGCTCGGTGAGCTTGGCCTCGAGCAGGGCGAGCGTCAGCCTCGACCCGACCAGCGGGATGTCGCGGCGTTCCCGCAGCAGGTACGGGATGGCGCCGATGTGGTCCTCGTGGCCGTGCGTCAGGACGACGGCCACGACGTCGTCGAGCCGGTCCCGGATGTACTCGAAGTCGGGCAGGATCAGGTCGATGCCCGGCTGTTCCGTCTCGGGGAACAACACGCCGCAGTCGACGATGAGCAGGCGTCCGCCGTACTCGAACACCGTCATGTTGCGGCCGATCTCCCCCAGGCCGCCGAGCGCGACGATGCGCAGGCCGTTGGGCGCCAGCGCGGGCGGATCGGACAGTTCGGGATGAG
Organism: Spirillospora sp. NPDC047279; assembly: GCF_040643285.1. Classification (NCBI taxonomy): domain Bacteria; kingdom Bacillati; phylum Actinomycetota; class Actinomycetes; order Streptosporangiales; family Thermomonosporaceae; genus Spirillospora; species Spirillospora sp. NPDC047279. The sequence continues at coordinate 494,639 of NZ_JBEYUA010000004.1, read as the reverse complement.
GATGACTCACGCGCGCCTCACCTTGCGGCTCGGCGCCATGTGAGCCATGGACTGCTGTGCTTGTCGGTGAGCTCGGCTCACGAAGTGACCTCCGGCATTTTGACTCCCCCGTTCATCAGGTCTTCACGCAGGCGCGCCGCGAACTCCGGCGAGGCCTCGGCCAGCGGGGGACGCACGGTGTCCCCTTGGATGAGGCCCTGCAGGTTCAGCGCTGCCTTGACGGCGATGGCGCCCTGCGTACGGGTCATGATCGCGGTGACGACGGGCAGCAGCCGGCGGTGGATCGCCAGCGCCCGTCCGGTGTCACCGGCCCGGTATACGTCGATCATCTCATGGAGCTCGGCGCCCACGACATGGCCGACCACGCTCACGAACCCGGCCGCCCCCATCGACAGCCAGGCCAGGTTGAGCGCGTCGTCTCCCGAGTAGAAGATCAGGTCGGTCGCCGCCATCACGTGCGAGGAGGCGAACAGGTCGGCCTTGGCGTCCTTGACCGCGACGATGCGCGGATGCTCGGCGAGCCTGATCAGGGTCTCGGTCTGGATCGGCACCCCGGTGCGGCCCGGGATGTCGTACAGCATGTTGGGCAGGCCGGTGGCGTCGGCGACCGCCGTGAAGTGCCGCAGCAGCCCCTCCTGCGGCGGCTTGTTGTAGTACGGCGTGACGACCAGCAGCGCGTCCGCCCCGGCGGCCTCCGCCGCCCGGGCCAGCCGCAGGGTGTGCTGGGTGTCGTTGGTGCCGGCACCGGCCACGATGCAGGCGCGGTCACCGACCGCGTCGATCACCGTGCGCAGAAGCTGCTCTTTCTCCGCGTCGCTCGTCGTCGGCGACTCCCCCGTCGTGCCGCTGACGACGAGGCCGTCATGGCGCTGCTCGTCGACCAGATAGGTCGCCAGGCGCGCGGCTCCGTCGTAGTCGACCGCGCCGTCCGCGGTGAACGGGGTGACCATGGCGGTCAACATCCGCCCGAACGGCGCGTCGCTCGTTGTGCTGGGTGCCATGCACGAAGGGTACTGTTCCCGCCGGTCGTCGTGGACCCGCAGGCCCCTCCCCGTGTGTCTCCGCGGCCGTGCTCGCGGGTCTCCGGAGGCTCGTGCCCGGCGGGGCCCGCGTCGCCCCGGGGTGGAGCGGCCCGGAAGGGGCCGGTGCGGCGGAATGTTGCCCGCCGAAGACCGGCGGCCGACGGAAAACGGGAAGAAGCCGCCGCCACACGCTCGGGGGTACGCGCGGCGACGGCTTCTACATCCACATCGTGGCACGCAAATGCCGCGTTACGGGGTCAGTCCGGCCAGTTTCCGGACTCGGTTGGATAACGTGCGCACACGGCCTCCTGGGGGTTCGACCCGTACGGCGCGGTGGGTCCGGGAGCACGCCGTACGGGACGGAGTCAGGCGCTCCGCTTCATGGTGGTGAGTTCGTGCAGACGAGCGCGCAACTCCTCGACGTTGCGGGTCCGGACGAGGTCGTTGCCTCGCACGGCCCAGTAGTGCCCCGAGCCTCCACGGCCGAGCCGCCAGCCGGCGAACTCGGTCGCCATCTCGCTGAGCGCCTCGGCATCGCGCCACGCGGTCTGCTCAATGCTCATCGGGCTCGTTCCCCACTTCCCTTGTCCGTCCGCCAGGAGGGGTTTTGACACGCACCCAGCCCTACCCGATGTCAGGGCCCCTGCAACTAGCGAATTGACCTGCGAAAACGCGGAAAAAGGAACGTGACAAGGGGGGTTTCCTAACCGCCAACATTTGCTGACCCGCGCGGCAGCCACGTAGCTCGGTAACGGGCCCAGTCCTGCGGGCTGGTGGTCCACTCCGCGTAGACCCCGACGCCGAAGGGCCGCGCGGGCGGCCTGTCCAGTGCGTCCAGGCCGCGCCGCACGCCGCGCAGGGCGCCCGGCAGGTCCTCCGCCCAGTCCATGAGCGGCCGGTAGGTGGGGACGCCGATGAAGACGGTCGTGCGGTCGCCGATGAGGCGCAGCGTCTGCTCGGTGTGGTGGGCGAAGTGCCAGCCGGCCAGCGAACGGGTGGGCAGCGACACGTCGTACGTCATGATCGCGACCTGGTCGGCGCGGTCGGCGAGCGCGACGAGGTAGTCCCGGGTCGGCCGGGGCGGGTAATGGAACCGGCCCCAGCCCTGTGGCAGGACCGCCTTGTACACCGGCTGCAGAGCGTCGACCAGGGTGAGCTGCTCGATCGCCACCGACAGCAGCCGGCCGCGGGGCCTGGTGAGCGCCCGGGTCTGGTCGAGCAGCGTCAGGAACGCCCGGTCGCCGGTGTAGATCGGCTCGAAGTCGTAGTGGATCCCGTCGAACCCGAGGTCGAGGAAGATCGTGTCGGTCTTCAGGACGCGCTGCCGTACCGCCGGGTCGTCCAGGTCGACCAGCCCGTGCCCCCGCACCTTGCGGATCTGGCCCAGGTAGGCGTGCGCCCGGACGCCCGGCGCGTGCGCGCGCATCGCCTTGATCAGCGTTCCGGCGTTGCGGTACTTGGCCGGCGGGACGCTCCCGTCGGGCTCGAACGGCCCGGCGTGGAAGTAGACGTCGGTGATCCGGTTCTGGCGGAGGAGCGTGCCGAGCGCCCGGTATTCGGCCTCGGTGTGCGCTTCCCCCACCCACTGGTGCCGGGCCCACAGGGCGTTCACCTCGGTGCCGCGCGCGGCGGGCGCGGGCTGCCACCACACCCAGACGCCGGCGAGCAGCAGGGCCACCAGCCCCAGCGTGTACGCGGCCAGCCAGGCGAACTTCTTGAGAACTACGCGGATCATGGTCATCACCAGGACAGACGCCGACAAACCCGTACAGGTTCACGCGAGATCATGATCACGCGTGGTCGGCCCGCCCGGCGCCCTCGACGGTGCTCGGGATGCCGGTGGCGTGCGGGGTCAGCGGATCGAGGAAGAGCTCGTACCCGGCGGGGAGCTGGTCGAGGACGTCCCGCCCGGTGCTGGCGAACCAGGCCGTGTCGCCCAGCGCCTGGGTGAGGGTGACCAGGGAGCTGAACACCGCGACGGTGCCCGCGTGCGCGAGGAAGCCGGGGTCGCCGGGCGCCTGGCAGTAGACGACCGAGCGCCGGAACACCTCCATCAGCTCCGGCATGCCGATCTCGTCCCGCTGGAAGCCCGCGGCGGCCCGGACCAGCGCGGTCGCCCGCTCCCTGGGCCCGCCGAGCTCGACGATCTGGCCGCCGGGCTCCAGGAAGAGCGCCACGTCCTCGGGGAACACCATGGCCAGCTGCTCGACCGGGAGCCGCTGCCACTCGGCGCAGTCGGGCGGCAGCTCGGGCGGCAGCGCCGCCTCGTCGGCGAAGGCGACCACCAGGCGGCGGCTGTCGGTCAGCAGCACCGGCACGGCGCCGGTCGCGGCGACCGGCACCCACACCTCGGTGACGTCGTGGTCCGTCACGGCGCGCTCCGGCTCATGGGGCGCCCCTGGTCACGGCGCCGATGATGAGCGAGGGCACCTGCGGTGCGTGCAGGCGCCCGGGGTCGCGCCCCCACAGGTCCCAGCCGACCGCCGGGCCGGGGAAGGCGACCGGGTGCTGCGCGCCGTGCACGAGACCCGCGAACTGGCCGATCGGCCCGCGCTTCATCCAGCCGTCGGGGTCGGCCATGGCCTGGAGGGACGCGGTCGTCTGGTCGCACGCCATCGCGGTCAGCCCGACGTCGCGGGTGCCCTCGCCGAACCCCGGCAGGTAGTGGCGGGTGTAGTCGTTCCACAGGCGCCGCCCGCGCTCGGCGCGGCCGGCGCGGTCGTCGGCCCTCAGCAGCTCGTCGCGGCGGCGGGCGATGCCGGCCTGCCGGGCGGTGACCTGCTCGCCGGCGCGGACGACGTCCTGCGCCGGTCCGGTGCCGAGCCCGAGGCCGCCGAGGATGTGCGCCAGCGCCCGGCCGGCGTCCTGCCAGCCCCGGCCCGCGCGGCCGAGCTCGGCGGCGAGCCGGGTCAGCGCCTCGGGCGATCCGCCGCGGACGTCCGCGGACGCCCGCCGGCCGCCGCGCGGGGGCCCGGGGATGTACGGCTCGCCGACGCGCAGCACGCTCCCCGACGCCGCCAGGTCGCCGAACCCGCCGGGCGTGTTACCGGACGCGGCGAGCCGTTCGACCGCGTCGAAGGCGGCGTAGAAGCCCGAGCGCGCCATGCGGTGCCGCTCCCCCAGCTCGTCCAGCAGCCGGTCCCCCGCCGGCCCGGTCAGCGCGCCGTCGAGCAGGAGGGTGAACGCCTGTCGCAGGGCGGGGCCGTGCTCCTCCGCCAGCCGCTTGACGTGCCGCAGCTGGGCCGCCGCCTGTTCCGCCCGGTTCAGCGGGCGGCCGCCTCGACGTGCCTCCGGGTGCGCCTACCGACCCGGCGGACCTGACCGCACTGCTCCCCCATGTCCGTCATGTCGGCAAAGCTTAGGGATCAGCGTCCACCCCGGCCAGACCTTTGGTACAGGAGGACGATAAGTGCATGATCAAAACACCGGAATGATGTCCCCGGGTCGATGACCTTTACTTCGGCGCCCCCGATGTCGAACGCCCGGACGAGCCGGCCAGGCCCGCGGAGGGGGGCGCCGAGGCCGTGACGGAGACCGCGACGGGCGCGGGTGCCAGGCCGGGGGCGGGACCGCGGCGGACGCGGGTGCGCTGGGTGAGCGCGACGCAGACGAGCACGCCGAGGGCCGCCAGGCCGGTGGTGGCGTCGACCAGCTCGCCCAGGAAGAGCCCGGACCAGACCAGGGTCAGGATCGGCTGGGCCAGCTGGACCTGGCTCGCCTGGGCGATCCCGATCCTGGCCATGCCCGCGTACCAGGCGAAGAAGCCGAGGTACATCGAGATCAGGGACACGTACGCGAACCCGGAGACCGCGCGTCCGGTCCAGTGCGGCTCCGTGGTGGCGAGCAGCCAGATCGTCACCGGGAGGGTGATGGGGGCGGCCAGCACCAGGGCCCAGGAGATGACCCGCCAGCCGGGCATCTCGCGAGCCAGGCGGCCGCCCTCGGCGTAGCCGACGGCGCAGACGACGAGCGCGGCGAACAGCAGCAGGTCGGCGGTGGTGAAGTGGCCCGCGCCGCGCACGAGGGCGAACCCCGTGATCCACGCCGCGCCCGCCCCGCTCGCCAGCCAGAACGCCGGGGACGGCCGTTCGCCCGCGCGGAGCACCGCCATGACGGCGGTCGCGGCGGGCAGCAGGCCGATGATCACGGCCGAGTGCGCGGAGGAGGCGCCGCCGTCCAGCGCCAGCGAGGTCAGGATCGGGAAGCCGAAGATCACGCCGCCGCCGACGGCGGCGAGCCCGGCCCACTGGCGTCCGCGCGGCCGCTTCGCGCGGACGGCCGCGAGGAGCGCGGCGGCGAGGAGCGCGGCCACGGCGGCGCGGCCGAAGCCGACCAGGTGGGGGTCGAGCCCGTCGAGCGCGAAGACCGTGCCGGGGAACGAGAAGGAGAAGGCCAGCACGCCCAGGGCCGCCAGCCCGAAGCCGCCGAGCCCGCCGAGCGCTATCGGAGAGGGGGCAGTAGCGCTATCGTTTTCTCTCATGCAACAGGATAGCAGTGTGGGCACTCTCGCCGATCGGCTGCGGGCCGAAGTGGGCCGGCTCCGCGCCGGCGAGCGCCTGCCGTCCAGCCGGACGCTGGTGGAGAGGCACCGGGTCAGCCCGGTCACGGTGTCGCGTGCGCTGGGGCTGCTGGCCGCCGAGGGCCTGGTGGTGACCCGGCCCGGCAGCGGCACGTTCGCCGCCGAACGGCCCGCGCCCGCGCCGGGCGGCGCCGACCTGGGCTGGCAGTCCGTCGCCCTGGGCGAACGTTCGGTCGACGCCGCCGGGGTGACCTGGCTGCTCACCCCGGCCCCGGACGGGGTGATACCGCTCAGCGGCGGCTACCTGCATCCGTCGCTGCAACCGCTCCGGGCGCTGGCCGCCGCCGGGGCGCGCGCGGCGCGGCGCCCGGACGCCTGGGAGACGCCGCCGCTCAACGGGCTCGCCGGGCTGCGCACGTGGTTCGCGCGGTCGGCCGGCGGCGACCTCACCGCGTCCGACGTGCTGATCACCTCGGGCGGCCAGCAGGCGCTCACCTCGACGTTGCGGGCGCTGCTGCGGCCGGGGGCGCCGCTGCTCGTCGAGTCGCCGACCTATCTCGGCGTGCTCGCGATCGCGCGGGCGAACGGGCTGCAGCCTGTCCCGGTGCCCGCGGACGCGGAGGGCGTCCGGCCCGACCTGCTCGCCGAGGCGTTCGCCATGACCGGGGCGCGGGTCTTCTACTGCCAGCCCACGTTCAGCAACCCGAGCGGCGCCCGGATGCCGGCCGAACGCCGCGCCCAGGTGATCGCCGTCGCCCGCGCGGCGGGCGCGTTCGTGATCGAGGACGACTTCGCGCGCCATCTGGCCATCGACACCGCCCCGGCAGCGATGATCAACCATGACCTGGACGGCCGGGTCGTCTACGTGGCCCCGATGACCAAGGCGACGTCCGCCAGCATGCGGATCGCCGGCGTGATCGCGCGCGGGCCGGTGGCCGAGCGCATCCGGGCCGTCCAGATGGTCGAGGGCTTCTTCCCGGCCCGGCCACTCCAGGAGACGCTGCTGGAGCTGGTCAGCTCCCCCGGCTGGCCGCGCCATCTGCGGGCGGTCCGCACCGCGCTCAAGTCCCGGCGGGACGCGCTCTGCGCGGCGCTGGCGCGGCACCTGCCCGAGGTGCGGTACCACCGGCCGTCCGGCGGCCCGCACATGTGGGTGCGGCTCCCGGACGGCATCGACGACGTCGCGCTCGCCGAGTCGGCGTTGCGTGCCGGGGTGCTGGTCAGCGCCGGCCGCCCGTTCTTCCCGGCCGAGCCGCCCGCGCCGCACCTGCGGCTCAGCTTCGCGTGCGCGACCTCCGAGGCCGAGATCGCCGAGGGGGTGCGGCGCCTGGCCGGCGCGATCGCCCGGGCCCGCGCCTAGGGCCGCGGGCGCGGCCTAGGGGTGCCCGGCGCCGTCGACGACCGAGTAGTGCGTGACCACCCAGTCGCGGTCGACCAGGTAGCGGTCGTCGTCGGGGTAGAAGACCGCGCGCTCGGGGTCGTCGCCGGCGAACGTGCGCACGGCGTCCATCGACTCCCAGAACGTCACGAAGCAGAACTCGGTGTTGTCGCCGACCTCCCGTCTGGTCAGGTGGATCCCGAGGTTGCCCTCGGTCGCCTGGTAGCCCACCACGCCGGTGCGGCGCATGTAGTCCTCGTACTCGTCGGCGTCGGCCCGCCGCGTCCAGCCCTTCCACACGCGCATCAGCACGGCGTCAGCCTCCCGTCACGAAGCAGAACTCGTTGCCCTCAGGGTCCTGCCAGACCTGGAACGGCGCCTCCGGGTCGCTGCCCATCAGCGCACTGACCGGCCTGGCGCCCAGCGCGCGGGCGTGGACCCCGGCCGCGTCGAGGTCGGGCACCGTCAGGTCGAGGTGCAGCCGGTTCTTGACCTGCTTGCCCTCCGGGACGCGCTGGAAGGACAGGACGGGACCGCCCTCACCGAGCCGTTCCAGCTCGAGCCAGACCTCGTCGCGCTCGGTCACCTTCATGCCGAGCAGCGCGCCCCAGAACCGGGCCATGCCGTCCAGGTCGTCGCAGTCGATCGCCAGATGGGTCACCCGCGGGACCACGTCCACCGCCTCCGTCACGTCCGGATCTCCTTGCTCTTGTCATCGACACCGTCTAACACGCTATGACGGTGTCACCGGTCGGCGCAACCGGTCAAAACCGAATACCGGTGTCGTTCCTTGATAGAGTCCCCTTGACAGGGAGGAGGGACGATGAACGCGACATCCCGTCCCGAGTCGAACTCCGCCCTGCTGCTCCGGGACTTCGTCAACACCCGCGACGTCGAGTGCGACGCCGACGAGCTCGCGACGCCCGCCAAGCTGGGCGCATGGCTGGCCGGCCGGGGGCTCCTCGCCGCCGGGCAGCCCCCGGGCACGGCGGCGGCCCCGGACGAGGGCGATCTCGAAATGGCCCGCGACCTGCGCGAAGGCCTGCGCGAGGCCATGCACGACCACCACGCGCCGACCGGCGAGCCGCTCCCGCCCGAGCTGGACGCGGTGCTCGCCCGGCTGCCGCTCCGGCTGAGCCTGGCCGGCGAGCGGCCGGTGCTCGTCCCGCTCGGCGCCGGCGCCCCGGCGGCGCTCGCCCGGCTGGCGGCGGCCGTGCTCGACGCCGTGGCCGACGGCAGCTGGCCGCGACTGAAGGTGTGCCTGGAGGGCACCTGCCGCTGGGCGTTCCTCGACACGTCCAAGAACCGCTCCCGCAACTGGTGCTCGATGCGGGTCTGCGGCAACCGCACCAAGACGCGCGCCTACCGCGCCCGCCGCCGCCCGGCCCCCGGGTCCGGCGCGCCCGGCGTATCCGGCGGTGAGGTGCCCGGCGGCGAAGCGTCCGATGCCGCGACCCCGCCGCGGGAGCGCACTTAGGGCGTGTCTCGAGGTCGACTGCCCTACTCCGCGCCGCCCAGGCACGCACCTGGACGCCGCTCGCCACGGACGCCGACCTCGAGACACGCCCTAGGCTCGGGCGATGACGCTCATCCGATTCGCCGGTCCCGGGGACGTGGTGGCGATCGAGGACGTCCGCTCCCGATCCTGGCGCGCCGCCTACGCCGGGCTGCTCCCGCAGGAACTGATCGACGAGGCCACCGGCCCCGAGGCGTTCGAGCGGCGGCTCGCCTCGTTCGCCGGCGCGCCCGAGGCCCGCACGCTGCTCGCCGAGGCCGCCGACGGGACACCGCTGGGCATGGCGGCCTTCGGGCCGGAACGCGACCTGCCGCCGCACCCGGACGCGGTCGAGCTCTACTCGCTGTACGTCGCACCCGAGCACTGGTCGGCCAAGGTGGGCTGGGCCCTGGTCGAACGGGTCATGGCCGAGAGCCGCAAGGCCGGCCGCGACCGGGTCACGCTCTGGGTGCTGGAGAGCAACGCCCGGGCCCGCGGCTTCTACGAGCGGGCCGGGTTCACCGCCGGCGAGCAACGCCGCCACGAGCTGTGGGGACACGCGTTCGACGAGGTCCGGTACGAGATCGCCCTCTAGGCTTGGCGGCGCCGCGCCCTCCGGGCGGGGCGTGGAGCCGGACGAGAGGACGCAGAACCCATGGCCGATGCGGGCGTACGCCCCGCCAGGCGCGCGGACGCCGCCGCCGTCGCCGACATCCAGGTGCGCGCGTGGCGCCAGGGGTACCGCGACCTGCTGCCGCCCGCCGTACTGGACCAGGTGACCAGCCAGGACGCGGCCAAGGTGTGGCGGGAGCGCTGGGCCGAGGCAGCGACCGCGCCGCCGTCGCCGCGGCACCGGCTGCTCGTCGCGGTGGCCTCCGACCTGGTCGTGGGCTTCGCCGCGCACGGCCCCGCGGAGGAGCCCGACCACGATCCGGCGCGGACCGCCGAGCTGATCACCCTGCTGGTCGACCCCATGCACGGCCGGGTCGGGCACGGCAGCCGGCTGCTGGCCGCCTCGGTCGACCTGCTCCGCGAGGACGGCGTCGGCACGCTGATCAGCTGGGTCTTCGAGGCGGACGAGGTCACCCGGACCTTCCTCGGCTCGGCCGGCTGGGCGCCCGACGGCACCGCCCGCACCCTCGACATGGGCGAGCCGATCAGCCAGATCCGCCTCCACACCGACATCACCGACGGGTGACCTGAGACCCTTGACGGTGCCTTAAGGCCCCGTTAACACCGACCCGGTGAGAGCCACGGCGGGCCCGCCCGTATGTTTGAAGCGCATGCCTCCAGGGTCTATTGATCAGCTTCGGGACGTCCATTGACAACATCCATGACGCCGCCGCGCGCGCCGGCGCCGGCCGGTGCCGCGTCCGGCCGCCGCCGCTGGCTCGCGATGGTCGTGATCAGCCTCGGCGTGTCGCTGATCGTCGTGGACGCCACCATCGTCGGCGTCGTCCTGCCGCAGATGGTGGACGGGCTGGGGCTGACGACGTCCGACGCCGAGTGGGTCAACTCGGTCTACGCGCTGGTGTTCGCCGCGCTGCTGATCCCGTTCGGCCGGGCCGCCGACGTGATCGGGCGGCGGCGCGTGTTCGTGCTGGGCGTGACCGTCTTCATGGTCGCCAGCGTGCTCGCGGCGCTGGCGCAGAGTGCGCCGCAGCTGATCGGCTCGCGCGCGCTGCAGGGCGTCGGCGCGTCGATGATCATGCCGGCCACGTTGTCGACGGTGAACGCGATGTTCACCGGCCGGGACCGCGCCGTGGCGTTCGGCATCTGGGGCTCGCTCATCAGCGGCATGGCCGCGCTCGGCCCGCTGCTGGGCGGTGCGCTGGCGACCGGCGGCGGCTGGCGCTGGGCGTTCGGCGTCAACCTGCCGCTCGGCGTGCTGCTGATCGCCGGGGCGTTCGCGCTCATGCCCGAGACCCGGCTGCCGGGCGCCGGGCCGCGCGGGATCGACTGGCTCGGCGGCCTGCTGTCGGTGCTCGGCCTGGGCGCGGTGGTCTGCGGGATCATCGAGGGCCAGACGTACGGCTGGTGGACGCCCAACCCCTCGGCGGGCGGCGGGTCCATCGCCGGGTTGTCGCCCGTTCCGGTCGTGCTGGCGCTGGGCGCGGTGCTGCTCACCGCGCTGGTGATCGTGGAACGGGCGCGAGCGGCGGCCGGGCGGCCGGTGCTGCTCGACCTGACCCTCTTCCAGATCCCCAACTTCCGGCGCGGCAACCTGGCCGGCGCGCTGATCAACGTCGGCGAGCTCGGCCTGGTCTTCGTCCTTCCACTCTTCCTGCTGGGCGTGCACGGCACGTCCCCGCTGCAGATCAGCCTGGCCCTGCTGCCCCTGGCGCTCGGCGCGTTCCTGTCCGGCGGCTACGCCGGGCGGCTGGCCGGCAAGCGCGGCGCGCACCGCGCCGTGCAGATCGGCATGGTCATGGAGGTGGTCGCGGTACTCGCGCTGGCGCTGACGATCACCGCGTCCACCGGCGGGCTCGGGCTGGCGCCCTGGATGTTGCTGTACGGCCTGGGCCTCGGCCTGACCTCGGCGCAGCTCACCAACGTCTCGCTGGCCGACGTGCCGCCCGAGCACGCGGGCCAGGCGTCCGGCACGCAGTCCACGGCCCGCCAGGTCGGCGCCGCGCTGGGGATCGCGGTGATCGGCACGGTGTTCGCCACCAGCCTCGGCCACGCGATGAACGACCGGCTCGAGAACGCCGGGCTGCCCGCCGAGCAGCGCGCCGCGATCGCGCACGACCTGCGCGAGAGCGCCGGGACGTACGCCCGGGAGGCGCATCTCACCCCGGCCGTCGCGGCGGCGGCCGACGAGAGCCTCGCCACGGCCGCGCGGCGCGGCGCCCTGGCCACGGCGCTGATCCTGGCCGCCGGGCTGGCGTTGTCGTTGCGGCTGCGTCCGAGCAGTGATCGGCATCGGGGACAATCGGAGCCGGAAACTCTGTCGTCCCACGAGAACCAACGGTGACTGTGGCCACGCTCTCCCAATGGGTCGCCGGCTCCCGGCCCCGCACCCTGCCCGCCTCCCTCGTGCCGGTCGTCGTCGGCACCGGCATCGCGATCGGTGCGGACGGCGCGGTGTGGTGGCGCGCCCTGCTGGCCGCGTTCGTCGCGCTGATCCTGCAGATCGGGGTCAACTACTCCAACGACTACAGCGACGGCGTGCGCGGCACCGACGAGGAACGGGTCGGGCCGCTGCGGCTGGTCGGCTCCAAGGTCGCCGCGCCCAAGCAGGTGCTGGCCGCGGCGCTGGGCTGCTTCGCGCTCGCCGCGATCGCCGGGTTCGTGCTGGCGGCGGTGACGACCTGGTGGCTGCTGCTGGTGGGCGCGTTCGCCATCCTCGCCGCGTGGTTCTACACCGGCGGCAAGAACCCCTACGGCTACCGCGCGCTCGGCGAGATCTCGGTGCTCGTCTTCTTCGGGCTGGTCGCCGTGGTCGGCACGGTGTACGTGCAGGTGGAGGGCGTCCCGTGGGAGGCGTGGGCGGCGGCGGTGCCGATCGGGCTGCTGGCGTGCGCGCTGCTGGTCGCCAACAACCTGCGCGACATCCCGACCGACGAGGTCTCCGGCAAGCGCACCCTCGCGGTGGTGCTCGGCGACCGCTGGACGCGGGTGCTGTACGCGGCGTGCGCCGCGCTGCCGTTCATGTTCGTGCTGGCGCTGGCCGCGCCGCACCCCTGGGTGCTGATCGCGCTGCTCGCCGCCCCGCTGTCGGTGCCGCCGACGCAGAAGGTGCTGCACGGCGCGACCGGCCCCGCCCTCATCCCCGTACTGGGCGAGACCGGCCGCCTGCAGATCGCCTATGGCGTGCTGCTCGCCGTCGGCCTGGCGCTCTAGGCGCCGTCGGCCTGGCGCTCCAGGCGTCCCGGCCCGGTCTAGGGGCGCGGGGTCACGGCCCAGTCGATCTCGGGCTCGCCCGCGTCGGCGAGCGCCTTGTTGACCGCGCTGAACGGCCGGGTGCCGAAGAACTTCTTGGCGCTGAGCGGGCTCGGGTGCGCCGACTCGATGACGGTGTGGTGCACGCCGGTGATGAGCTTGGCCTTCTTGCGGGCGTAGGCGCCCCAGAGCACGAAGACGACACGTTCGGGCTTGTCGTTGAGTGCCCGGATGGCGGCGTCGGTGAACTCCTCCCAGCCCTTGCCCGCGTGCGCCCCGGCCTCGCCCTCGCGCACCGTCAGCACCGCGTTGAGCAGCAGCACGCCCTGGTCGGCCCAGGCCGTCAGGTCGCCGGTCTTGGCGACCGGCACGTCAAGGTCGGCCGCGAGCTCCTTGTAGATGTTGCGCAGCGACGGCGGCAAGCGGACTCCGTCGCGCACGCTGAAGCTCATGCCGTGCGCCTGCCCGGCGCCGTGGTAGGGATCCTGACCGAGGATGAGCACCCGCGCCTTGTCGTAGGTGCAGTGCCGGAACGCGTTGAACAGGTCGTCCTGCGGCGGGTAGACCGTCCGCGCCGCGTACTCCTGCGCCACGAACGCGCTCAGCGCCGCCGTCCCGATCGGGTCGAGCAGCGGGTCGAGCCGCTCGCGCCAGCCGTCGGGCAGCAGTTCCATCAGGTCGAAGGACATCGGGACCTCTCCGGGGAAGGATTCTTCAGCTACCGGAAACCCTATTGCCGAGGTCTGACACGCCACGGCGAATCACGGGAGGGAAGGGCCCCCGACTCTAGGATGCCGACATATGCCCGACTCCCCCCTCCGGCGGCATGTCACCGCCTTTGCCGCGCTTATCGCGACTCTCGCCGCCCTGGCGGCGGGTTGCGGCCGGGCGCCGGGCGAGGGAACGCTGACCGTGCTGATGCCCTCGTCGCTCACCGACGTCGGCCGCGAGCTCGGCGCGGCCTACCGGCGCGAGCACCGCGACGTGAAGATGAAGCCGGTGTACGGCGGCTCGCAGGAGATGGCCGAACGCGTCGACGACCACAACCCCGGTGACGTGCTCGTGACGGCCGACGAGACGTCCATGAACGCGGTGGCCGAGCATCTGACGGGGCCGCGGCGCGTCGTCGCGCTCGGCTCGATGACCATCGCGGTGGCGCCGGGCAACCCCCAGCGCATCCGCGGGCCGCGCGACCTGACACGGCGCGGGCTGCGCGTCGCGGTGGGCGCGGGCACGGTGCCGGTGGGCCGCTACGCGCGGGAGGTCTTCGCGCGGGCCGGCGTCACCGTGCGGTGGACGTCGGAGGAGGTCAGCGCCCGCGCGGTGCTCGACCGGGTCCGGGGCGGCGAGGCGGACGCCGGGATCGTCTACATCACCGACCTGCGTTCGGCCGGGGCCGCCGCGAGCAGCGTGCCCATCCCGGCGGACGACAACGTGACCGCGACCTATCCCGCGATGGCCGTGAAGGACGGCGCGGACCTGGACCAGGCCCGGTCGTTCGTCGCCTGGCTGTCCTCGCCCACGGCCCGCGCGCTCTTCAACAAGCACGGCTTCTCCACTCCCGCCCCCGGCCGCTGAGACGTCACGCGAGGCGTCACCTGAGGCCGCCGGGCTCCAGGGGCACGTCATCACGCGCGCTCGGCGCGGGCCTTGAGGGCGGCGTTCATCGCGTCGAACTCGTCGGCCATCCGCAGCAGGCCGCCCGCGACGGGCACGAGGGCTCCGCTGAACCGCTCGCCCTGGGTCAGGCGCACCGTGCCGTTCCCGGCGGGCTCGATGAGGAAGTAGTGCTCGCCGTCCACGATGCCGGGGACCCACGTCCGGCCGATCCAGCGCAGCTCGCGGCCCGGGTCGGCCTTCAGCACCCTCGGCCTGAAGTTCATGGTGCCGCCGTCGGAGCCCCGCAGGGTGTTGTCGAGCCGGGTGCCCTGGCGGGCGGTGCCCTGGACGCTGACGATGAACGGGTTCCACTCGGGGTAGCTCTGGAAGTCGGTCAGCACCTGCCAGACCTTGTCGGCCGGGGCGGCGATCTCGACCGAGGTGCGGACCTCGTGCGGGGCCAGCGTGCCCCAGGCGAACAGGCCGGCGGCGGACAGCGGGAGGAGGGCGGCGGTCCCGAGGGTGATGCGGCGGATCTTCACGAGAGGCTCCTTGCCTTTCCTTCTTAGCTAATCTAGTTAGCCAAAACGTTAGCTAAAGACATTAGCCAGCGCAAGAGGGCTCCGGGACCCGCTCCGTTTCGGGCGGTCGAGGACGGGAAGGTCTTGATCACTTCGGCGGGGGGCCGGAGGATGCGCAACGGGGAGATCAGTCGTGCCGTCCAACCAGCCGAGACAGCCCGACAAGCGCCAGTCCGTGCCGCCGCGCAACGATCCCGACCAGCCATGGCGCGCCGAGGGCGTGCCGGCCCGCACCGACGGCAAGGACGGGAAACCCCGCAAGGGCGGCGACGACTACAAGGGCGGCGGCTTCAGGCCGGGCCGCAACACCTACCTCTTCTGGGCGCTGCTGCTCCTGGTCTTCGCGCTGAGCTTCCTGTCGATGCACTACACCGGCAAGGAGGAACGCTCGACGATCCCCTACACCGCGTTCACCCAGCAGGTGGCCGCCGGGAACGTCAAGGACGTCTACACCAAGGGCTACCAGATCCAGGGCGACCTCAAGAAGGCGCAGCAGATCCCGGGGCAGTCCGACAAGGACAAGACCTACACCAAGTTCGAGACGCTGCGCCCCTCGTTCGCCGACGACAAGGTCTACAGCGACATGGTGGCCAAGGGCGTGGTCGTCGAGGCCAAGCCCGTCTCCGAGGACCGCGGCTTCCTGGCGAACCTGCTGCTGTCGCTGCTGCCGGTGCTGCTGTTCGTCGGACTCTGGATCGCCGCGATGATCTGGATCCAGCGGCGCATGTCCGGCGGGGCCGGCGGCGGCCTGATGGGCTCGTTCGGCCGCTCCCCCAAGCCGGTCACGCCGGACGAGAAGCGCGCCACGTTCGCCGACGTCGCGGGCATCGACGAGGTCGAGGACGAGCTCAGCGAGATCGTCGACTTCCTCAAGGACCCCGGCAAGTACCGCAAGCTGGGCGCCCGGGTGCCGCGCGGCGTGCTGCTGACCGGCCCGCCCGGCACCGGCAAGACCCTGCTGGCGCGCGCCGTGGCCGGTGAGGCGGACGTGCCGTTCTACTCGGCCGCCGCGTCGGAGTTCATCGAGATGGTCGTCGGCGTCGGCGCCGCCCGGGTGCGCGAGCTGTTCACCGAGGCCCGCAAGACCGCGCCGTCCATCATCTTCATCGACGAGATCGACACCATCGGCCGGACCCGCGGCAGCGGCGCCGGCATGGGCGGCCACGACGAGCGCGAGCAGACGCTCAACCAGATCCTCACGGAGATGGACGGGTTCTCGGGGTCGGAGGGCGTGGTGGTCATCGCCGCCACCAACCGGCCCGACATCCTCGACGCGGCGCTGCTGCGCCCCGGGCGGTTCGACCGCACGATCGCCGTCTCGCCGCCCGACCTGGACGGCCGCGTCGCCATCCTCGGGGTGCACACCCGCGAGGTGCCGCTGGCGGCGGACGCCGACCTCACCGCGATCGCCAAGATGACGCCCGGCATGACCGGCGCCGAGCTGGCCAACCTGGTGAACGAGGCGGCGCTGCTCGCGGTCAAGCGCGGCAAGACCGCGGTCGACATGGCCGACTTCCACACCGCGCTGGAGAAGGTCCAGCTCGGCACGCGCCGTTCGCTGGTGATGCCGCCCGAGGAACGCCGCCGCACCTCGTACCACGAGTCGGGGCACGCGCTCCTCGGCATGCTGCACCCGGGCGCCGACCCGGTACGCAAGATCACCATCGTGCCGCACGGCCGCGCGCTCGGCGTGACCGTCTCCACGCCCGAGGGCGACCGGTACGCCTACGACGAGGACTACCTGCGCGGCCGCATCATCGGCGCGCTCGGCGGCATGGCGGCCGAGGAGCTGGTCTTCGGCGTCGTCACCACCGGTGCCGAGAGCGACCTCGAACAGGTCACCAGGATCGCCCGCAGCATGGTCGGCCGCTGGGGCATGTCCGAGCGCATCGGCCCGCTGTCGGTCCTGCCGCCCGACGGCGCGGACCCGATGGCGCAGTACGCGGCGCAGGGCACCCTGGACGCCGTGGACGAGGAGACCCGGCGCATCGTCGACGACTGCTACGACGAGGCCCTCCGGATGCTCCGCGACAACCGGGACAGGCTCGAGTCCCTGGCCACCACCCTGCTGGACCAGGAGACCCTGGACGAGGCCGCCGCCTACGCCGCCGCGGGCATCGAGCGCCGCCCCGACAGCGCGTCCATCGAGACTCCCGGCGAACGCCCGGACCTGTCGAAGGGTTAGCCGGGCGCGGGGATGCCGCCCGTCATCTCCGCGTGCCACCGCCGGAATCCCGGCTCCGACGTGAGCACCTCGAAACGGCCCGAGAAGTACTCGGCCAGAAGCAGGATGGACAGCACGTACGGGCCGAAGAGCCCGAGCCGGGGAGCGTCGGAGAAGGCCGCCGTGAGCCCGTAGTGACCACGCCGCGGATGGTCGAACACCGGCACCAGCTCGTCCATCTCCTCGTACCAGAAGGAGTGCCAGACCTCGTGGTGGATCATGAGCCGCAGGCTGGTCACGGTGACGAGGTTCCGGTGCCATTCGCGCCACTGGAGGACGGCGTCCCGCATGGCGCGCTCCTCGCGCCCGCCGTTGGCGAGGGCGTGGCCCGCGTGCCGGAACGGGTCGAGGCCGAACGGCGAGCCGACGTGCGTCCATTCGGCGTCGACGGCGTAGAGGCGGGCGTAGTCGGCGGGCCGCTCCGCGACGGCGAACTCGGCGGGCCTCAGCCGCAGCCGCGGATGGAACGGCCGGAGCTCGCCTCCCTCGCGGAGGAGGTCGAACCACATCAGGGCGTCCCCCGCGCCGCCGGTGATCTCCCGTCCGGTCCAGTTCACGGCCACGACTCCCGACCACGCTCGGCCTGGCCCCGTTCCCCACCCCAGGGTCGGGCGCGAATCAATCCGCGGCAACGACGGGCCGAGTCCGGATGCGGCCACGGCGGCGGTGC
The DNA here is from genome assembly GCF_040643285.1 of Spirillospora sp. NPDC047279. Taxonomy (NCBI): domain Bacteria; kingdom Bacillati; phylum Actinomycetota; class Actinomycetes; order Streptosporangiales; family Thermomonosporaceae; genus Spirillospora; species Spirillospora sp. NPDC047279. The sequence continues at coordinate 477,269 of NZ_JBEYUA010000004.1, read as the reverse complement.
GGCGTCAGGCGTTCGCCCCGGTCACGGACGCCTGGTCGGGAACGGCTGGTCGCGCATGGCGTCCAGTGCGCGGTTGAGCTCTTCCCGGAAGCGGACGAACTCGGACTCCGACGCGGTGTACCGGGTGACGCGGTTCTTCGGGTCGGTGGTGACGAAGAACGTCCAGTCGCCCCTGGCCGGGTTGAGCGCGCCCTTGAGCGCGGCCTCCCCGGGGTTGGAGATCGGGCCGGGCGGCAGGCCGTCGTTGGTGTAGGTGTTGTACGGCGAGTCGACGCGGGTGTCGCTCTCGGAGACCCGCAGGTCGTGGCGGCGCTGCGCGTACAGCACGGTGGTGTCGAGCTGCAGCCGCCCGCCCGACTCCAGCCGGTTGTAGACGACCCGCGAGATCTTCGGGTAGTCGGCGGCGGTGCCGCCCTCGGCCTGGGCGATGCTGCCCATCGTGACGGCCTGGAGCGGCGTCAGCCGCACCGCCTCGGCCCTGCTCTCCAGGTCGAGGTCGGCGGCGGCCTGGCGGAAACGCCGGACCATCGCGGCGAGCACCGCCTTGGCGTCCTGGCCCGGCTCGATCGGGTACGTCGCGGGGAACAGGAAACCTTCGAGCCGCCCGTCGGCGTACGAGGGCAGGCCCAGGTCGGACGGGTCGGCGGCGGCCTTGGCGAACTCGGCGCGCGGGATGCCCGACCCCCTGGCCAGGACGGTGAGCGTCTCGTCCAGCCGGAGCCCCTCGCGCACGGTGACCTTGCGCTGGACGCGCGCCGCCGGGTCGAACAGCAGCCCGAGCGCGTCGGCGGCCTTCATCTCCCGGCGCAGCCGGTAGAGCCCCGGGCGCAGCGCGGCGGCCCTGGCCGAGCCCTCGACGGCCTTGATGAACGCGTCGTCGCTGGCGACGACGCCCTTCTCCTCCAGTGCCGTGCCGACCTCGCGGGCCGACTGGCCGGGCTCGATCCGGACCATCGCCTCGCCCTGCCCGCGCCCCTCGAAGTCGTCCGGCGCCAGCGCGGACTTGACCATGCCGCCGAACGCGAGGCCGCAGCCCGCCAGCACGAGCAGGAGCACGGCTCCCACCGCGAGCGGCCAGGTCAGGTCGCGCCGTTCGAGACTGCCCACCGCCGCCATCCCCTCACGACTCTGTGTAGTCGATGACGTACTTATAGTAACGAAGGGGGCGCGCGAGTGACCCCGCGCGCCCCGCCTGACCTCAGTTCACCGAGGTGGAACGCCTCAGTGGCGGTCGAAGTTCTCGCCCTGCTCGCGGGCCTGGTCCTGCAGGTTCTCACCCTGCTCGCGGGCCCGGTCCTGCAGGTTGTCGCCCTGCTCGCGGCCCTGCTCCATGGAGTCCCCGCCGTCGTCGCGAGCCCTGTCGCCGGACTGGCCGACCTTCTCCTTGGCCTGGTCGGCCATGTCCGAGGCCTTGTCCTTGGCGTTGTCGAAGACACCCATCAGGAATTTCCCCCTTTTTCGCGGAGGTGCATGACCTGCACCACTACGACCAGTACCCGGGGGAACGTAACGTCGAGGTCAGGCGACCGGAGATCTGCGGTGAACGAGCCGCGATCACGGGCGGGGCGGGAGTTTCGGCGCCTCGAAACGGGGCCGGTCGGCGGGATCCGGCCGGTGCGGCGGGCGTGTCGCCAGCTGTTCGAGGGCGGTCTCCATGGCACGTTCAAGCTGGGTGTCGCATCCCTTTGCATGGTCTTGGGGGGTGATGTCCACGTCGATGTGGGGATCGGTGCCGTAGTTCTCCAGCCGCCAGCCGACATCATCGAAGGCGAACGAGAACTCCGGCTGGGTGGTGATCGTCCGGTCGGCGAGCCGGTGCCGGGGATGGATGCCCACCACGCCTCCCCAGGTGCGCTTGCCGACCAGCGGGCCCAGCCGCAGCACCTTGAACGCGTGCGCGAAGACGTCGCCGTCCGACCCCGTCCACTCGTTGATCAGGCCGACCAGCGGGCCGGCCGGCGACTCCCGGAGATAGGGCTCGGGCACGCCCCAGCGGGGATGGTCGAAGCCGAGCCGGGGCCGGATGAGCCGTTGCAGCAGCAGCCCGCCCACCTGGCCGCCGCCGTTGAAGCGCACGTCGATGATCAGCGCGTCGCGGTCGTACTCGGCCAGGAACCCCCGGTGGAACTCGGCGAACCCGCCCGCCTTCATGTCGGGCACGTGCAGGTAGCCGACCCGGCCGCCGGTCCGTTCGTGGACGAGCCGCCGGTTGCCCCGCACCCAGTCGCGGTACCGGCCGGGCCGTTCGTCCCGGAGCGTCGGCACCTCGATGGTCCACGGCTCCTGCCGGCCGCGCCGCAACGTCAGCCGCACCTCCTGGCCGACCTGGTTGACCAGCTGCTCCTGCGGGCCGCCGAAGCCGAGCCCGACCGACTGCCCGTTCACCGCGAGCACCACGTCGCCCACCCGGACGTCCACGCCCGGACGGTTGAGCGGCGACGTCGCCGCCGCGTCCCACGGGTCGCCGTGCACGATGCCCGCGACCACGTAGTGGCCGGTGCCGCTCTCCAGGGCCCAGTCCACGCCGAGATGGGCGAGCGGGTAGGCGGGCTGCGGGCGGTACGCGCCGCCGCGTTCGTACGCGTGCGAGGTGCCCAGCTCGCCCTGCACCTCCCAGAGGAGGTCGGAGAACTCGCTGCGGGTGCTCACCCGGTCCACCAGGGGCTTGTAGCGGTCGTACACGCCGTACCAGTCGAGCCCGGACATGTCCTCGGCCCAGAAGTGGTCGAGCTGGAGCCGCCAGGCCTCCCGGAACATCTGGCCCCACTCGCCCTCGGGCCAGATCGACACCTTCACCCGCGACAGGTCGATCCAGCCGGACGCCCGGCCGGGCGCGTCGCCGTCGGGCACGTCCTTGCCCGCGGGCAGCACGCGCAGCCGCTGCCCGGCGCGGTAGAGCAGCGTGCTCCCGTCCCGGCTGACCCGGAAGTCGCTGATCCTGGACGCGAGCTGCCGCCGCCTCCGTTCGCCCAGGTCGTACTGGAGGAGCGCGCTGTGGAGCAGCGTGTCGCGGATGCCCTCGATCGGGTGGTACGAGAGCAGCACCTTGCCCTCGATGCCCTCCACCCGCGCGTACCGGGCCTCGGGCACCGGCAGCGGCACCACCCGCCGCTCGATGCCGTCGAAGTCGATCTCGAGCGTCTCGGCGGGCTCGGCGTCCTCGCCCTCGCCGGGCGGCGGGACGTCGGGGCGCAGCGCGATCGCGTACGGCAGCGCGCCGAGCGGGAATCCCATGCCGAACTGCAGCGAGTCGTCGATCGGGTTGAAGACCCGCGCGCCGATGAAGTACAGGTAGCGTCCGCCGGGGTCGAACGAGGGCGCGCGGTCCCTGAGCACCGGGTCGAGGACGATCCGCGTCTCCCGGGTGCCCACCCGGCAGATCTTGATGGCCGTCGTCCGGGCACTGTCGGGGTAGGTGTAGGCGAGCCAGCGGCCGTCGTACGACCAGGCCGGGTCCTCGATCGCGCCGAACGGGCTGGCGTCGAGCCGGACCGCCGGGGTGCGCGGGTCGCCCGCGTTCACCAGGAGCAGCTCGTTGCGGTGGTTGGTGATCGCCACCTGGTCGTTCACCGGCGACACCGAGAGCGACGTCATCCGGCCGGTGTCGGCCGCCTCGAACCGCGTCTGCGCGCCGCCGGCGTCCATCACGACGAGCATCTCCCGGTCGCCGAGGTCGCTCGCCGCGGCGACCATGCGCTCCTGGTCGTTCAGCCAGCTCAGCAGCCGGTAGCGGACACCGCAGCGGGCGCCGTGCTGCTGGACGGGCCCGGTCCAGTTCCCGAACGTGAACGCCTTGCCCCGGGTCGTGATCGCCAGCCCCGTCCCGTCGGGCCGCAACGTCGCGCCGTCGAGGTACATGGCGGCGTCCACGAACCGCCGGTCCAGCTGCGACCGCGAGGTGCCCAGCTGCACCTCGATGCGCCGCGCCTCCTCCCCCGGGTCCAGCAGGTACAGATCGGCGCCCGCGTGGTAGACCAGCCGCCGCCCGTCGCTCGCCAGGTTGCGCGCGTAGAAGTCCTCATGGTCGGTGTGGCGCCGCAGGTCGCCGCCGGCCTCGGTGCACGAGTAGACGTTCCCGACGCCCTCGTGGTCGGACAGGAAGTAGACCCGGTCGCCCACCCAGCAGGGCGCGGCGAGGTTGCCGTCCAGCGCGATCAGCGGCCGGAACGGCCCGCCGTCGGAGATCCACAGGTTGCCCGCCGTGCCGCCCCGGTACCGCTTCCACCGCGCCGGGTCGGAGGTGTTGCGCCCCAGCACCACCCCGCCCTGGGGCCCGAACGACACCGAGCCCGCCGGCCCGTACGGCAGCCGCTCGGGCAGCCCGCCACCCGGCGCGATCCGGTGCAGCCACCGCCGTCCCGCGAACGGCTGCCCCGCGTCACTGGCGTAGACGATCGACCCGCCCGCGTCCCAGGCACTGACGACGCAGCTGGCCCCCTGATAGGTCAGCCGCCGGGCGTTCCCGCCGTCCAGCGGCAGCAGGTAGACCTCCTTGGGCCCCTCGCCCTCCCCCACGAACGCGACCCGCGTCCCGTCCGGTGAGATCCGCGGATACCCGACCTCCGCCACCCCAGCGGTGAGCCGCCAGGCCCGCCCGCCCTCCGTCGGCACCAGCCACAGGTCGTCGTCCGCCACGAAGACCACCAGGTCCTCGCGCACATCAGGAAAACGGAAGTAGCCCGACATCCCTACAAACCTGCCGCCCCCACCCCCAACAAAAGACCAACCCCCGGCAAAGCCTTCCCCCGCCGCGACATCACCCGCGCCGGAGGCTCCGAGCGAGCCAGTCCGAGGTCTGGTGCAGGTCGAGACTGTTGACGCACATGTGGTTGAACGCCGCCTTGTAGACCCCCACCGCCTCGATCTTGTCCAGGTAGACCGCGCCGCTGAGGTTGCGGATGTACGCCACGTCCGGCAGCTCGCGGTCGGGAAACCGCAGCAGGCTGAACGCGCAGCCCTCGGTGACGTGGCCGGCCTCGATGGGCAGGACCTGGATCGTGACGTTGGTCTCCTGGTTCATCTCCAGAAGACGGTGGATCTGGCCCCGCATCACGCCCCCGTCACCGATCGGCCGGAGCAGCGCCGCCTCGTCGATGACGACCCACAGGCGAGGGGCGCCGGAGGCGATGAGCCGCCGTTGCCGCTCCATCCGCAGCGCCACCCGCCGCTCGATCTCGCCCTCCTCGTCCCCGGGGAAACCGGCGCGGATCACCGCCCTGGCGTAGTCCTCGGTCTGGAGCAGGGCGGGCACGAACTGGTTCTCAAAGGCGCGGATGAGCTCGGCGCCTTCCTCCAGCCCGATGTAGGTCTGGAACCAGGACGGCAGCAGATCGCTGTAGCGATGCCACCAGTCCGGCGTGTTGCCCTCGCTGGCGAGCTTGAAGATCGCATCCCGCTCGGTCTCGTCGATGACCCCGTACAGGTCGAGCAGGTCCCGGAGGTCCCGCTCACGAAGACCCACCCGGCCGAGTTCGATGCGCCCGATCTTCGAATCCGAGGAACGGATCCGGTAGCCGGCCTCCTCGCGGCGGATGCCCGGCTCCTCACGCAGCCTCCGCAACTGCGAGCCGAGCAACATCCGCCGGACCGTGGAGCCCCCCGTGTACGGCTCGGCCTCGATGGGCCGACCACCGCACGATCCACCGCGCGGCCCGCGGCCCGAACTCGGTGTACTCGACCAGACCGAGCACGAGCAGCACGCCGGCCCCCACAAGGTGAACGCTCATCGGGCACCGCCACTCAAGCCGCGCCGCCAGAACGCCGTGCCCGGCGCCGGCCGCCCGGGCGGCGCGCCGGGATCGAGCGCGGCCGGTCGCCGTTCGCCCAGCAGGGACCGCACCTCGGCGACGCCGTTCGGGGTGAGCCGGTAGAAGCGGCGGCGCGGGCGGGTGAGCTCGGGGTCCTGCTCCTCCCACCGCGCCGTCACCCAGCCCGCGTCCTCCAGCCGGTCCAGCACCCGGTAGACGGTCGGCCCCGCCCTCTTGGTGCTCTGCACGATCGGCCACCCGTGCAGCTCGACACCCCGCTGATGGGCGTCGAAGAGCTGCTCGATCACGTCGAGCAAAGGCCCGGTGATCCGCTCGATTCCGCTCATTCGCTTATCGTACCTAGGTTCATTAGCTTAATGTACCTAGGTACGCTAGCAGCCGATGCCGGACCGAGGAGTGGTTTCGTGCAGCAGGAGGAGATCGATCACCTCGTGAACGCGCGTCTGGGGCGACAGGCCCTGCTGACGGGCGAGGCACCTCCGAACGGCCTGTTCGTGATCGACGAAGCGGTGCTCTTGCGCCCGCTCGCCGACGCGGAGACCCTGCGAGCCCAGGCCGAGCACCTTCGCGAGGTGATGACGCTTCCGAACGTGCAGCTGCAAGTCCTGCCCTTGGCGGCGGGCGCCCACGCCGCTCTCGACGGCGCTTTCCAGATCCTGAGCTTCGAAGACGCGCCCGACGCGGTCTATGTCGACGGTCCCAGCAGCGGGTGGTTCGTCGAGCAGCCCGACATGGTCAAGGACTCCGTCTGGTCGTACGATCTCATGCGTACGAAGGCGATGTGCCCCGAAGAATCCCTTCACGCGATCGTTTCGGCTTGGGGAGAGCGATGACCCACCAGAAGAACCGATCCGCCGCCGTGTGGCGGAAGAGCAGCCAGAGCGGCGGGTCCGGGGGCGCCTGTGTCGAGGTCGCCGAGCTTGGCGCCTCCGTTCACATCCGCGACTCCAAGGACCCCAGTGGCCCTGAGCTGAGTCTCGACGCCGCCCAATGGCGCACACTCATCAGGAACATCAAGACCGAGTAGCACGACCCGAGCTGACGCCTTGTAGCGCAGGAGCAGCTAAAGCGGAGGCTCGGGAGGCGATTGCGGCAGGTCGCCGGACTCGGCGGCCGTGGTGGTTGATGCAGGGTCTATGACGCGGCTGGCTGCGGGTGAAGGTGCGACGGAGAGTGGCCGGGGCACGCCTGTAGGCCCGGGGTGTGGTGACCGCCGGGCCATGAGGCCGCATGTCGCGAGGGTGGGCTCAGGCTGCGAGGTGGTGATCGCCCCAGGGATCATCACCGGGATCGGGTGATCGTCCCGTCGGCCATCTGCCACGTCTGGATCTTGCGACCCCGTCCGGGGGCAGCGTCCGGTAGACGTACAACCCGTGCTGGTCCTTGCTGATCTGCATCTGTGCCGGGTGGGTGTGTTTCCACCGGTTGTGCCAGCCACAGCACAGCGCAAGCTTGTCGATGTTCGTCGGGCTCTCACCCAGCGCCCATCCATCAACATGGTCGACCTCGCACAGGAACCCCGGCACCTCACACCCGCGCACCGCGCAGGTGGCGTACTGGGTTTCCAGCACCCGCCGCTGACCCCGGCTGGCGATCCGCACCGTGTGCCCCAGGTAGAGCGGCACGTTGTCGCGCCCCAGCAGCAGCGGCGAGACACCAGCGGTGACCGCCAGCCGCCGAACCTGCTCGGCCGGGATCTGGGTGCCATCGCGCAACCACCCAGGCGCGTCATCGCCCATCAACGTCTCGAGGTTGGCGATGACGGTGACGCGGGTGGGCTTGTGTCCCCGCGACAGCACCGTCGTCAGCGCGGCGGCGGTCCGTTCACCCAGATCACGGCGGTCGTCGGTGCCCGCTGGCTTGGCCAGGTGACCGAGGGTGCCATCCAGGATCGCGGTGTCCTCGGGGTTGAGCCACCCGTTCACATACGACCCGCCATCCAACGACCTGTTGAACGTCAGCCAGGAGCGTTCGTAGCCGCGCTGCACGTCCTCGGGCGCCTTCTCTGTGCCGCTCTGTTCCGAGACCAGGTCATGGATCTTGCGGCCCAGCTTGGCGACCTTGCCCGCCGCCAGCCCATCATTAGCAGCGTCCAGCAAAATCTCCTCGGCCTTAGCGCAGTCCTCATCGTTCAACCGCTGCACGGCGTCAGCCACGGTGGCCGCATAACCGAGCGACAGGTCACCGGCGGCCATGTCCTTACTCACGCGCTCCAGGCGCGGGAGCTGCCGGGCCAGGGTGACGCGCTCCTTGGCGCGGCCCTCGCGCATCCCCAGACGGCACCGCAACCACGCCTGCGTGGACGGCAACCCCCAGTTCTTCATTTCACCGGTGCGATCCACCACCGCGATCATCGCGGCCAACGCGAATTCACCTTGATCGAATACGCGTGCCAAACCCTCGGCCAATTCCATGCAGGCGGCACCCGAGTCAGGTAGAGGCCTGTGCGCAAGCTGTGTGGCGATCGCAGCTGCCGCTTCCACCAGTTCTGCGGTGGAAGCGGTCTCTAGATCCGCGACGATCGAACACATATCTTAGATTATATCGACCGTCACGGATTGCGATTGGTTGATTACGGACATTTCAAAGGCCGCAGGTGGCCATCTCTTGCACCGGCGCCAATCGGGCGGGGTTGTTCGTCCTACGGTGGGTGCGTGGCCCGGCACGGGTGAGTCGGAGTCTAAGCCGGTTTCCGCAGGTGGACGGCTGAGCAGAGCCAAACTGACCCGCCGCGCACACTCCCGCCCCTCCGAGAGTTGCTGTCACGTTGGCCCAGGTCCAGAAACCTAAGGATGCGATTAGGGGGAGGGTGCGTGACCGCCTGAGGTTGTGCCGAAACCCGCGCTTCGCGCGGCTCCAAAGTTCGAACATCAGCCACCAATAGCACCCGCACAATGGCGGAAAAGTGGGACCGGTCGCCTACTTTCTTATCGATGCCGCTTTTTGCAGACCGTACCCACCCGCAGTCGGGCGATAGGCGCTAGCCAAAGGGGTGACCGGTGCCGCCAAATCCCCGAAGGGGCCTAATGATTTAACCGGGCAATGGGCTGACCTGTAGCACCGCCACACCCTGGCCCCGCCCGACGGCGTCAGTTCAGGACGGCAGAGGTGGGGAGAGCGGTCTCGGCCAGCACCAGGGCGTCCGTGTGGGTTTGCAAGGCCCTCAGGACGACGGAGTGCGGGGCAGCATAGACCACAGGGTGGACGGGGGTGCCCGGGAAGGCCAGGCGGTCCTCGGCGGCGGAGAACTCGACGTCCTTGCCGCGCGGGTCGAGGCGGACCCAGCGGTCGTCGATGAGGGCGGCGGCCAGGCCGTGCAGGACGTCGAACGGCTGGTAGCACAGGCCCGCCTGGATGCCGCCGGCGCGCAGCAGGGCGACGAGGGCGTGCGCCTGGGCGTAGCAGAGGCCGACCCGCTGTTCGAGGACGTCGGAGGCGCGCCAGGTGACGCGGGGGTCGCGGACGTCCAGGTTGTGCTCGACCTCGTCGCGGACGTGCTCGAAGGCGGCCTTGGCGTAGGCGATGTCATCGCCGGTGCGCAGGGCCGAGGCGGTCGCCTGGACGAGCGGGTGCTCGAGGTCGATGGCCAAGTCCGCGGCGAGGTAGTCCCAGGGTTCGGCGTCGAAGATCATTCGAGGCCGAGCAGGGCGTCGATCCCGACGACGAGGGGCTCGGGCAGGGTCGGCGCGGCGCGCACGGCGAGCAGGACGCCGGGCATGAACGACTCGCGGTTCATCGAGTCGTGCCGGATCGTGAAGACCTCGCCGTGGCCGCCCAGCAGGACCTCCTGGTGGGCGATCATGCCGGCCAGCCGGACGGAGTGCACGTGCACGCCCTCGACGTCGGTGCCGCGGGCGCCGTGCAGCTCGGAGGTGGTGGCGTCCGGGGAGGGCGGCGTGCCCGCCTCGGCGCGGGCCGCGGCGATCAGCTCGGCGGTGCGGTAGGCGGTGCCGGACGGGGCGTCGGCCTTGTTGGGGTGGTGCAGCTCGACGATCTCGACCGACTCGAAGAACGGGGCGGCCTTCTGCGCGAAGTGCATCATCAGCACGGCGCCGATGCCGAAGTTGGGGGCGATGAGGACGTTGGCGCCCGGGCTCGCGGCCTGCCAGCCGCGCACGGCGTCGAGCCGGGCCGGGTCGAAGCCGCTGGTGCCGACGACCGCGTGCAGCCCGTTCTCGACGCACCAGCGCAGGTTGCCCATGACCACGCCGGGGTGGGTGAAGTCGACGACCACCTCCGCGCCCGTCAGCGCGTCGAGCTTGTCGCCCTCGTCGACCGCGGCGGCCAGACGCATGTCGTCCGCGCCCTCGACCGCCCGGCACACCTCGGCCCCCATGCGGCCGCGCGCGCCCAGCACCCCAACTTTGATCACGATCGCCTCCTGCCTTGACTCCGGGTTGAGCCTATCGCGGGGAACGACCTGGCAGATTGCAGCTCATGCGGGGGTACGGGGTGGTGTACGCGGTCGCGGCGGTGGTGCTGGTGACCCTGCCGATCCCGGACCTGGTGCTGGGCAATCCGGCGTTGCAGGTGCGGGTGTTCGACGTCGCGCTGTTCGTGCCGCTGGGCGTGTTCGTGCGGCATGTGTCCGGGCGCGGTGTCGCGGCGACGGTGCTGATCGGCTTCCTGGCCTCGCTGGGCGTCGAGCTGACGCAGCTCGTCGCGATCCCGTGGCGCACGTTCGGCGTGGACGACCTGTGGTCCGGCACGCTCGGCACGCTGATCGGCGCGCTGGCGGCGCCGCTGCTGCGGCCCGGGGCGGCACCGCGGCCGGTGACCGGGCGGCGGCGGCTGCTCGGGATGGCCTGCGACGCCGCGCTGGTGATCGTCGTCGGCCAGGGGCTGCTGGTCACCGTCTCGGCGGCGGAGTACTGCCTGGGCGACGGGGCGTTCGACCGGGCGACGGAGGTGCGCCTGGAGCCGATCCTGGCCTGGTGGCTGCCGGGCGGCGTGCTGCTGATCCTGCTGCCGCTGCTGAACGGCGGCCGGTCGCCCGGGCAGCGGGCCGTGCTGCTGCGGCCGGTGCGGCCGGACGGCTCTCCCCCGCCCCGGTGGCGGCTCCTGGTGCAGGTCTCGACCGGGCCGCTGCTGCTCCTGCTGCTGATCGAGTCGTCCCTGGTGCTGCTGCTGTTGCTGGCGCACGCGGTGATCGCGTTCGTCCCCGACCACCGGGGGCTGTCGGGGTGGGCGTCGGGGCTGCGCTTCGCCGACGCCCGGTCCCGCGACGGGCTCAGTCGTCGTCCGCGACGAACAGGCTGAGCAGCCAGCTCACGACACCGATGATGATCGCGCCCCAGAAGGCGGGCCAGAACCAGTCGACGTGGAACGGCAGGTTGAGCTTGCCGGCGGCCCAGCTGGTCAGCATCAGCAGCGCGGCGTTCACGAACAGCGCGAACAGGCCCAGCGTCAGCACGTAGAACGCGCAGCCGAGCACCTTGATGAACGGCTTGATGAACGCGTTGACGATGCCGAAGATCACCGCCACGGCCAGCAACGTCCCCGCCCGCTTCGCCGCGGTGTCGCTGGTGACGGTGATGCCGTCCACCAGGGCCGTGGCCACCCACAACGCCACGGCGTTGATGAGCACCCTGATCAGAATCTTCATGGACACCCCCTCGATCGGGAGGCTTACCCGATCATGGACGGCGCCTAACGATCATTTCGTACGGAGTGTTAGCGACCCGTGACGCACGGGAACACCAGTCATGATCATCGGGGGTGGGGATGAACCGTTCGCCGCAGTCCACGGCGGGGCAGCCGTGGTCACCCGGGCTGGTCGCCATGGTGGGCCTCGGCGCCGCCGTGCTCGCGGTCGCCGGGCTCAAGGCCACGTCCTCGTTCGCCGGCCCGGCCTTCCTCGCGCTCATCCTGACGATCGCGGTCAGCCCGCTGCGGCAGTGGCTGGACCGGCGCGGCGCCCCGTTCTGGGTCTGCGTCGCGGTGCCGCTCTTCGTCCTGATCGTGCTGCTCCTGGGCCTCGGCGGGGCGCTGGCGTTGTCGGCCGCCCAGCTGGCCTCGCTGCTGCCGGGCTACTCCTCGCAGTTCGACGACCTGGTCGCGAGCGTCACCAAGGAGCTCGCCGAGCACGGCATCGACCAGCAGAAGCTCCAGGAGGCGATGTCCAAGCTCGATCCGGGCCAGCTGTTCAGCTTCGTCCAGGCGTTCTTCAACGGGCTGCTCAGCGTCGGCTCGGCGATCATCCTCATCGTGCTGATGTTGTTCGGTATGTGCATCGACGCGACCGGGCTGTCGCGGCAGCTCGACAGGCTCGCCGGGAGCCATCCCGACCTCGTCGGCGCGCTGCGCGGCTTCGCCCGCGACACCTGCCGCTACCTGGTCGTCAGCACGGTGTTCGGGCTGATCGTCGCGGTGCTGGACGTGGCGGCGCTCTACGCGTTCGACGTGCCGGTGCCGCTGCTGTGGGGGCTGCTGGCCTTCCTCACCAACTACATCCCGAACGTGGGTTTCGTGATCGGGCTGGCGCCGCCCGCGGTGCTGGGCCTGCTCGACGGCGGCTGGGTCCGGATGCTCTGGATCATCGTCGCCTACTGCGTCATCAACTTCGTGATCCAGTCGCTGATCCAGCCGAAGTTCCTCGGCGACGCCGTCGGCCTGTCGGTCACGCTGGTCAACCTGTCGCTGATCCTGTGGGCCTGGGTGCTGGGCCCGCTCGGCGCGATCCTGGCCGTGCCGCTCAGCACGCTCGTCCGGGCGTTGCTGCTCGACACCGACCCGTCCAAGAAATGGCTGTCGGGACTGCTCAGCTCGACGATCGACAAACCCGGCACCGACCCGGCGGAGCCGGCGGAGCCGGCGGAGCCGGCGCCGGCTAGAAGCTGAAGTCGCGGTCGCCGAACGGCCCGATGACGGTGAGGGCCTGCGGGGCGCCCAGCACGTCCGCGGCGACCGCCCTGATGTCGTCGGGCGTGACGGCGTCGATGCGGCGCAGCACCTCGTCCACCGGCAGCAGCGACTCGTAGACCAGCTCGCTCTTGCCGATGCGGCTCATCCGGGAACCGGTGTCCTCCAGGCCGAGCACCATCGCGCCGCGCAGCTGCCCCTTGCCGCGTTCGATCTCCTCGTCGGTGATGCCGCCGGCGGCCGCCTTGCCGACCTCGTCACGGCAGATCGACAACACCTCGTCGACCTTGGCCGTCTGGCATCCCGCGTAGACGCCGAACACGCCGGTGTCGGCGTACTGCGAGGTGTAGCTGTAGACCGAGTAGGCCAGGCCGCGCTTCTCCCGGATCTCCTGGAAGAGGCGGGACGACATGCCGCCGCCCAGCGCCGCGTTGAGCACGCCGAGCGCGAACCGGCGCTCGTCGGTGCGGGAGACGCCCACGCCGCCGAGCACCACGTGGGCCTGCTCGGTGTCCTTGTCGACCACCCGCACGGTCGGCGCGGCGGCCGCCGGCTCACCGTTCAGGCGGGGCGGGCGCGGCCGGGCGGCACCGTCGAGGTGGCCCGCGAACGCGCGCTCGACCATCCGGACGACGTCGTCGTGGTCGATGTTGCCGGCCACCGCGACCACGAGGTTGTCGGGCACGTAGTGGTGGCGGTAGTAGCCGTGGATGCGGTCCCGGCTCAGCGCGTTGATCGAGTCGACCGTGCCGAGGATGGGCCGGCCGATCGGCGCGTCGCCGTAGAGCGCGGTGGAGAACTCGTCGTGGATGAGGTCGCCCGGGTCGTCGTCGCGCATGTGGATCTCTTCGAGGATCACACCGCGCTCGGACTCGACGTCCTCGGGCCGGTTGAGCGAGGAGGCCACCATGTCGGAGACGACGTCGACCGCCAGCGGCAGGTCGGCGTCGAGCACCCGCGCGTAGTAGCAGGTGTACTCCTTGGCGGTGAACGCGTTGAGGTCGCCGCCGACCGCGTCGACCGCCGCCGAGATCTCCAGCGCCGAGCGCCGGTGGGTGCCCTTGAAGAGCACGTGCTCCAGGTAGTGGCTGGCACCCGCGTCGGCGGGCGCCTCGTCACGGGAGCCGACGCCGGCCCAGATGCCGAACGCGGCGGACCGAACGGTCGGCATCGTCTCGGTGATGACGCGCAGCCCGCCCGGCAGCACCGAGCGGCGGACGGCGCCGGAGCCGTCCGCGCCGGGGTGCACGGTGTGGGTGGTGCCGGGCTCCTGCGCACTCGCCAGAATCGTCACGGGGTTCACGATCCTCGGGTAGAAAGGCCGACCGGCCTGCCCCGAGGTGGGCAGGCCGGCCGGATCGGGATCAGGAGTTGCGGTCGCCGCCGCCGTCGTTGCCGCGGCGGGTGCGGCGCCGGCGCGGGGCGCGGTCGCCGCCGCCCTCCGAACGCCGCTCGCCGCCGGAGGACTCGGCCGCGGGGGCCGCGTCGTCCTCGACACCGTCCCCGGCGTCGTCGTCGCCCTTCTCCGCGCGCTCGCGCTCGATGACGTCGACCGGGACCAGCGACAACTTGCCGCGCTGGTCGATCTCGGTGACCTCGACCTGGATCTTCTCGCCGACGTTGATGACGTCCTCGACGTTCTCGATCCGGGCGCCGCCGTGCAGCTTGCGGATCTGCGAGACGTGCAGCAGGCCGTCCTTGCCGGGCAGCAGCGACACGAACGCGCCGAACGTGGTGGTCTTGACGACCGTGCCGAGGTAACGCTCGCCGACCTCGGGCATGTGCGGGTTGGCGATCGCGTTGATCGCCTGCCGCGCGGCCTCGGCGGACGGGCCGTCGGTGGCGCCGACGTAGATCGTGCCGTCGTCCTCGATGGTGATGTCGGCGCCGGTGTCGTCCTGGATCGAGTTGATCATCTTGCCCTTGGGGCCGATGACCTCACCGATCTTGTCGACCGGGACCTTGATGGTGATGATCCGCGGCGCGTTCGGGCTCATCTCGGCCGGGGCCTCGATGGCCTCCTGCATGACGTCCAGGATCGCCAGGCGGGCGCCCTTGGCCTGCTTGAGCGCGGCGGCCAGCACCGAGGCGGGGATGCCGTCGAGCTTGGTGTCGAGCTGCAGCGCCGTGATCAGGTCACGGGTGCCGGCGACCTTGAAGTCCATGTCGCCGAAGGCGTCCTCGGCACCGAGGATGTCGGTCAGCGTGACGTACTCGCCGCCCTCGTGGATGAGGCCCATGGCGATGCCGGCCACCATCTGCTTGAGCGGCACGCCCGCGTCGAGCAGCGACATGGTGGACGCGCAGACCGAGCCCATCGAGGTGGAGCCGTTGGACCCGAGGGCCTCCGACACCTGGCGGATCGCGTAGGGGAACTCCTCGCGCGTCGGCAGCACCGGCAGCAGCGCCCGCTCGGCGAGCGCGCCGTGGCCGATCTCGCGGCGCTTGGGCGAGCCCACCCGGCCGGTCTCACCGGTGGAGTACGGCGGGAAGTTGTAGTTGTGCATGTAGCGCTTGGTGCGCTCGGGGTTGAGCGTGTCGATCATCTGCTCCATGCGGAGCATGTTGAGCGTGGTCACGCCCATGATCTGGGTCTCGCCGCGCTCGAACAGCGCCGAGCCGTGCACCCGCGGGATCACGTGCGCCTCGGCGTTGAGCTGGCGGATGTCCTTGACGCCGCGGCCGTCGATGCGAAGGCCGTCGCTGATGACCCGCTCGCGGACGAGCTTCTTGGTGACCGCGCGGTAGGCCGCGGAGATCTCCTTCTCGCGGCCCTCGAAGTCGGCGCCGAGCTTCTCGGCGGCGCCGGCCTTGATCTCGTCGAGCCGGGACTCGCGCTCCTGCTTGCCGGCGATCGTCAGCGCCTGCGCCAGGTCGGCGGAGACGGCGGCGGTGACGGCGTCGAGCACGTCGTCCTGGTAGTCCAGGAAGATCGGGTACTCGGCGGTCGGCTTGGCGGCGACGGCCGCCAGGTCGCTCTGCGCCTTGCACAGGACCTTGATGAACGGCTTGGCCGCCTCGAGGCCCTCGGCGATGGTCTCCTCGGTCGGCGCGGTGGCGCCGTCACCGACGAGCTTGAGCGTGCCCGGGGTGGACTCCGCCTCGACCATCATGATCGCGACGTCGCCGTCCTCGAGGACGCGGCCCGCGACGACCATGTCGAACGTGGCGTTCTCCAGCTCGGGGTGGGTCGGGAAGCCGACCCACCGGCCCTCGATCAGCGCGACGCGCACGCCGCCGATCGGGCCGGAGAAGGGCAGGCCCGCCAGCTGCGTGGACATCGAGGCGGCGTTGATCGCCACGACGTCGTACAGGTGGTCGGGGTTGAGCGCCATGATCGTCTCGACGACCTGGATCTCGTTGCGCAGGCCCTTGGTGAAGGACGGGCGCAGCGGGCGGTCGATGAGACGGCAGGTGAGGATGGCGTCCTCGGAGGGACGGCCCTCACGGCGGAAGAACGAGCCGGGGATGCGCCCGGCGGCGTACATGCGCTCCTCGACGTCGACCGTCAGCGGGAAGAAGTCCAGGTTGTCCTTGGGCTTCTTGGAGGCGGTGGTCGCGGAGAGGACCATCGTCTCGTCGTCGAGGTAGGCGACGGCCGAGCCGGCCGCCTGACCGGCGAGCCGGCCGGTCTCGAATCGGATGGTACGGGTGCCGAAGGAACCGTTGTCGATCACGGCTTCGGTGCTCTGCGCTCCATCGATGCGCACAGCTTCTGTCACGGGAAACCTCCCAGGTTTCGAACGGTCCCCGCGGCCGCCTCCCGTGGCTGTTTACGCAATGCCGGTCTTCGATCGAAGCTCGCGGATCCGGAATCTCCGCCGCACGGGCGGGAACGTGCTCCGAGAGCCACTACCGAGGACCGGCCGCACCAGGGCGCCGCCTGCGAGGCTCGTTATCCAGTTTGCGGCCTGAACGTGCATGTTTGTCGCGTTCCGGCCGGAGAAATGAAGAAGGGAGTGGCCGAGTCACTCGCGGCCTTCCCCGGGGTCGCCCCCTGGGAGACACCGCGGGCGATGGCGCACCTGCCCCTGCTGCGAGCAGGGCCCGACGCCACGGCCACTCCCTCCCACCGTACTAGCGGCGCAGACCGAGTCGCTCGATCAGCTGCCGGTAACGGCTGATGTCCTTGTTCTGCAGGTACTTGAGGAGCCGACGACGACGGCCGACCAGCAGCAGGAGGCCGCGGCGGCTGTGGTGGTCGTGCTTGTGCTCCTTGAGGTGCTCCGTCAGATCGTTGATCCGGCGGGTCAACAGCGCGACCTGGACCTCCGGGGATCCGGTGTCACCCTCAGCAGTCGCGTACTCAGCGATGATCTTGTTCTTGGTGGCGGTGTCGAGCGACACGAGGCTCCTTCTGAAATGCTCGTCACCCGCAGATCCCGCGCGCAACGAGGGCGGGTCCGCATGGTGCGTATGGAAAGTGGTCGGCCACATGAGGGTGCAGCCAGCCGCGCCGGGGCCTTGTCCCGGCGACTCTTCACCGTACCATGCCCGAAAGGCGGCCTGTGACGGCACGGAACGGACCGTGATCAGCCTGGCGGAACGGCCCGGGGACGGCGTCGGAACGGCCCGGGGACGGCTCAGGACCCGGCCGCGGTGATCTCTCTGGCGCGGGCCACGTCGCGGTGCATCTCCTCGATCAGGGCCTCGATGGAGTCGAACTTGAGCGTGTCGCGGATGCGGGCCTGGAAGTCGACCGCCATGTGCTCGCCGTAGAGGTCGAGATCGTCACGGTCCAGCGCGTACGCCTCGACGGTCCGCTCGCCGGCGCCCTCGAACGTCGGGTTGGTGCCGATGGAGATCGCCGCGGGCCAGCGGAAGCCGGGGTAACGGTCGGAGTCGCAGACCAGCCAGCCCGCGTAGACGCCGTCGGCCGGGATCGCGGTGTGCGGCAGCGTCTCCAGGTTGGCGGTCGGGAAGCCCAGCTGGCGGCCCCGCTGGTGGCCGCGGACCACCACGCCCTCGACGCGGTGCGGGCGGCCCAGCGCGTGCCCGGCCTCCTCGACCTCGCCGGCCTCGAGCCGCGTCCGGATGCCGGTGGAGGAGATCTTGTCGCCGTTGGCGACCAGCGGCACGCCCTCGGCGGTGAAGTCGTACTTCTCGCCCAGCTCCTTGAGGAGCGCGACGTCGCCCTTGGCCTTGTGGCCGAAGCGGAAGTCCTCCCCCACGATGACGTGCGCCGCGTGCAGCCGGTCGACGAGCACGGACTGGACGAACTCGTCCGGGCCGACCTTGGACAGCTCCAGCGTGAACGGCACGACCACGACGGCGTCGGTGCCCAGGCCCTCCAGCAGCTGGATGCGGCGCTTGGTGGAGCTCAGCAGCGGCGGGTGCGTGCCCGGCCGCACGACCTCGTCCGGATGCGGATCGAAAGTGATCACGACCGACTTCAGCCCGCGCTCGCGGGCACCCTCGGCGGCACTGCCGACGATCCGCTGGTGGCCGCGGTGGACGCCGTCGAAGACACCGATGGTGATCACCGACCTGCCCCAGTCGGCGGGAACCTCGTCGAGGCCATGCCAGCGCCGCACCATGCTCTCCCTGCGTTGGAGGTCCTGTCGCCTCACAGACTGCCATGCGTCGCATGACGTCACGACCGAGGGGGTCGCCGTTCACCCTTGCATCCGGAACGCCCGGGCGCGTCCGCACGGAGCAGTCTACTCGCCGGTAGTGAAAACGTGCCCCGTCCGGGACACCGCGGCCGCCGGGGTGCGGTCGGCGCCGACCACCGCGCCGTCCAGGCCGACTTCCGCCTCCGCCCCCCGTAGACGGGCGCCCCCGGTAGACGCGCCCGCCCACGGTGAACCGGAGGCGGGCGCGGTGGAGCGGAGCCGGGCGCGGTGGACGGGATCTAGCCGCGGTAGACGAGCAGGGAGACCGCGACGTACTGCATGACGTACGCGGCGAGCGTGCACGCGTGGAAGACCTCGTGGTAACCGAACCAGCTGGGCGAGGGGTCGGGACGCCGCGTCCCGTAGACCACGCCGCCCACGCTGTAGGCCACGCCGCCGAGCGCCACCAGGACGCAGGCCGCCCAGCCCGCCCCGTCCAGGAACTGCGGCACGAAGAACACCGCGACCCAGCCGAGCACGATGTAGAGCGCCACGTACAACCAGCGCGGCGCGCCCACCCAGGTCGTCCGGAAGACCACCCCGGCCACGGCCCCCGTCCAGACGACCGAGAGCACCACGATCCGGGTCACCCCGTCGAGGGCCAGCACGGCGAACGGCGTGTACGTGCCCGCGATGATCAGGTAGATGTTGGCGTGGTCGAACCGGCGCAGGACCTCGATCATCCGGTTGTCGGTCTGCCGGTGGTACGTGCCGGAGATCCCGAACAGCAGGCCCGACATCGCCACGTACACCGCCGACGACAACCTCGCCTCCAGCGACGGGCCCAGCGCGACCAGGACCAGACCGGCGACCAGCACGGCGGGGAAAGCGCCGATGTGCAGCCAGCCGCGGAGCCGGGGCTTCGTGGGCGACGGAGCCTCGGGGATCTGATGTGACTCCCGGGCTTCACGGGACACAGTGGTCATGGGCACCTCCTCCCCAATAGAACCTACGCATCCGTAGGTTACGCAACCGTAGGTTGGAGCGCACCGGGGCCGGGGCGTGACTCTCGCCACGTCGGGCTCAGGGGACGAAGACGGCCAGCGGCTTGGCCGCGTGCCCCTGCTCCTCGACCAGCGCGAGAAGGGTGCCGTCGGGGGCGAAGACGCCGACCGGGCCCGGCCCCTGGCCGGTGGCGGGGAGCTTGCCGCCGTGCATGACCTTGCGGGCGTCGTCGGCGGTGACGTCGCGGCGCGGGAAGGCGGCGGAGACCGCGTCGGCCATGGGCAGGACGCGGAGCTCCTCGGTGAGCTGCTCGATCGTGCGGGCCATGCTCAGGTCGTACGGGCCGACGCGGGTGCGGCGCAGGGCGGTCAGGTGGCCGCCGGTGCCGAGCGCGGCGCCGAGGTCGCGGGCGAGCGCGCGGATGTAGGTGCCGGACGAGCAGGTGATCGAGACGTCGACCTCGATCACCTCGTCGTGGCGGCGGATCTCCAGGATCGAGAAGTCGTGGATCGTCACGAGCCGGGCCTTGAGCTCGACCTCCTCGCCCTTGCGGGCCATCTTGTAGGCCCGCTGCCCGTTCACCTTGATGGCGCTGACCTGCGGAGGGACCTGCTGGATCTCTCCGGTCAGCGCGGCGACGCCGGACGCGACGGCGGCATCGGCGACGCCCCCGGCCGAGGCGGTGGCGGTGACCTCGCCCTCGGCGTCGTCGGTGTTGGTCGACCGGCCGAGCAGGATCGTGCCGTCGTAGCTCTTCTCGGTGAGGGCCAGGTGGCCGAGGAGGCGGGTGGCCTTCTCGACGCCGACCACCAGGACGCCGGTCGCCATCGGGTCGAGGGTGCCGGCGTGGCCGACGCGGCGGGTCCTCGCCAGCCGCCGCAGCTTGCCGACGACGTCGTGCGAGGTCCAGTCGGCGGGCTTGTCGACGATGACGAGCCCGGACGGTGTCGAGGTCACGCGCTGATCTCCGCGTCGTCGAGGGGCCCGCGCAGCACGGCGCGCAGCCGGTCGATGGTGACCGCCGGGTCGGTCCGGGTGCTGAAGGCCGCGGCGAGCCGGTGACCGCCGCCGCCCAGGGTGACGCAGGCACGGCCGACGTCGACCCCGCCCTTGGAGCGGGTCGAGACGTACCAGTCGCCGTCGTCGGTCTCCTTGAGCACCACCGCGACCTCGGCCTCGTCGGCCCGGCGCAGCTGGTCGATCACGCCTTCGAGCTGGTCGTACGGAACGCTCTGGGCCTCCCGGTCGGCCCGCGAGATCGTCGTCCAGACCAGGCCGAGGCCGCCCGCGGCGTCACGTTCGAGCCGGGCCCGGCCCAGCGCGCCCGCCAGCACCTGGAGGTAGCCGAACGGCGCGCGGTCCCAGAGCTCGCGGCCGACCGCGTCCGGGCGCACGCCCGCGTCGATCAGCCGCGCGGCCAGCTCGTGCACCTCGGGCGTCGTGCAGGGGTACTTGAACGAGCCGGTGTCGCTGGCGAGCCCGGCGTAGAGGCCGAGGGCGATGTCGCTGGTGAGCGTGGCGCCCAGCCGCCGGATCAGCTCGTCCACCAGGACGGAGGTGGCGGCCGCCGCCGGGTCGACCAGCCGCACGCCGCCGAAGCCGGTGTTGGACTCGTGATGGTCGATGACGATCAGCTCGTCGGCGCGCGCCGCGTTGTCGGCGAGCGGGCCGAGCCGGTCCGCGCCGGCCGCGTCCAGCGTGATCATCAACGTCGGCGCGGCGGGCATCCGGCCCGGCTCGACCAGGAGGTCCTGGCCGGGCAGGAACCGCAGGCTGGCCGGGACCGCGAACGGCTGGCCGAACGAGGCGTAGCAGCGTTTGCCCAGGTCGCGCAGGGCCTGGGCGAGCGCCAGCATCGAACCGAGCGCATCGCCGTCCGGCGACACATGGCAGGCCAGGCAGACCTCGTCCGCCGCTCCGACCGCCTCCAGCGCCCGATCCCATTCCAGGGCAGGCCACAGATGCCTTCGACCGCTCACAGCGCCCCCCGTTCGCCTCGGGGCCGCGGACGGGAGCTCGCTCACGCCGCGGCCGACCGGCTCACTCACAGTGACGAGCTCACAGTCACGAGTGTCCCTCGCCATCGCGCCCGTCGTCGTCTGATTCGTCAAGCTCGTCGGAATCGTCTTCGGTGCGGTAGGGGTTGGCCTCCCCCGCCGGCGCCGCGCCCTGGGCCGCCTTGGCCACCTCGGCGTCCTTGGCCCGCGCCTTGGCGAGCAGGTCGTCGATGTGCGCGACGTTCTCCATGATGGAGTCGGCCACGAACGTGAGGCTCGGCGTGTGCCGGACGCCGGTCTGCCTGCCCACCTCGGACCGGATGACCCCCTTGGCGCTCTCCAGCGCCGCGGCGGTCTCGGCGCGCTCGCCGTCCGAACCGTAGACGGTGTAGTAGACGGTCGCGTCGCGCAGGTCGTTGGTGATCCGGGTGTCGGTCACGGTCACGAAGCCGAGCCGCGGATCCTTGATCCGCCGCTCCAGCATCTCGGCGACGATCTGCTGGATGCGATCGGCCAGCTTACGCGCCCGAGCTGCGTCCACCATGATCGCACTCCCTCTCTAGGGTCCCCGCCGGGGACTCAGTCCTCGTCTTCGTCACTGAAGAGCCGCTGCCTCGCCGACAGCAGATCGATCTCAGGGCGTTCGGCCACCAGCCGCTCGCACTGGTCCATCACCCGGCTCGCGTTGGCCGCGGTCGCGGCGACCACCGCGATCCCGATCTCCGCCCGCCGATGCAGGTCGTTGTTCCCGGTCTCGGCGACGGCCACCGCCGGGAAGCGCTTCTGCACCTCGGCGATGACCGGCCGGACGACCGCGCGCTTCTGTTTGAGCGAATGGACGTCGCCCAGCAACAGGTCGAGTGTCAGCGCACCCACGTACACCTAAGCGTTCACCTCAGGGTTTTCTCGATGTGTGAACGATGACGGCGGGCCCGGGTGTTCCCAGGGCAGAACGTCGTCCCGGACACACGGGATCCATCGCCGGTCCCCCGGCATGACATGACGCCAGGTTATTGGTTCCACCTGGCGTCACGTCATGTGGTTTTCCGGGGCCGGGGGCGGGCCCGCGCGGGCCCGCCCCCGGTCGCCGGGTGCGCCTAGTCGCGGGGCTTCTCCCGCATCTCGAAGCACTCGATGACATCACCGATCTTGATGTCGTTGTAGCCGACACCGATACCGCACTCGAAGCCCTCGCGGACCTCGGTGGCGTCGTCCTTGAAGCGGCGCAGCGACGACACCGTGAGGTTGTCGGAGACCACGACGCCGTCGCGGACGAGGCGGGCCTTGGCGTTGCGCTGGATGAGGCCCGAGGTGACCATGGAGCCACCGACGTTGCCGATCTTCGGCACCTTGAAGATCTCGCGGATCTCCGCGGTGCCCAGCTGGGCCTCCTCGAACTCCGGCTTGAGCATGCCCTTGAGGGCCGCCTCGATCTCCTCGATCGCCTGGTAGATGATCGAGTAGTACCGGATGTCGACGCCCTCGCGGTCGGCCAGCTCCTGCGCGTTCCGCTCGGGACGCACGTTGAAGCCGATGATGACCGCGCCCTCGGACGCCAGCGACAGGTTGACGTCGTCCTGCGTGATCGCGCCGACGCCGCGGCGGATGACGCGCAGGCTGACCTCGTCGCCCACGTCGATCTTGAGGAGCGAGTCTTCCAGCGCCTCGACCGAACCGGACACGTCGCCCTTGAGGATGAGCAGGAGCTCGTCGCGCTCGCCGCGCTCGAGGTCCTTGAACAGCTCCTCGAGGGAGCTGCTCTTGCGGCTGCGGAGCAGCTCGGCGTTGCGCTTGCGCGCGGTCCGCTTGTCGGCGATCTGGCGGGCCACCCGGTCGTCGTCGACGACCAGGAAGTTGTCGCCGGCGCCGGGCACCGCGGTCAGGCCGAGCACCTCGACCGGACGGGACGGCAGCGCCTCCTCGACGTTGTTGCCGTTCTCGTCGAGCATCGCCCGGACGCGGCCGTGGGCCACGCCGCAGACGATCGAGTCGCCGATCCGCAGCGTGCCGCGCTGGACCAGCACGGTCGCCACGGCACCGCGGCCCTTGTCGAGGTGGGCCTCGATGGCCGAGCCCTGAGCGGGCATGTCCGGGTTGGCCTTGAGCTCCAGCTCGGCGTCGGCGGTCAGGACGACCGCCTCCAGCAGGCCGTCGATGTTGACGCCCTCGCGGGCGGACACGTCGACGAACTGGGTGGAGCCACCGAACTCCTCGGCCACCAGGCCGTACTCGGTCAGCTGGGCGCGCACCCGGTTGGGGTCCGCCCCCTCCTTGTCGATCTTGTTGACCGCGACCACGATCGGCACGCCGGCCGCCGTGGCATGGTCGATCGCCTCGGTCGTCTGCGGCTTGACGCCGTCGTCGGCCGCGACCACCAGCACCACCAGGTCGGTGGTGTCGGCACCGCGGGCACGCATGGCGGTGAACGCCTCGTGACCCGGGGTGTCGATGAAGGTGATCTTGCGCTCCTGGCCGTCGACCTCGGTCTGGACCTGGTAGGCACCGATGTGCTGGGTGATGCCGCCGGCCTCGCCGGCCACCACGTTGGCGTTGCGGATCGCGTCGAGCAGGCGGGTCTTACCGTGGTCGACGTGACCCATGACGGTCACGACCGGCGGGCGCACCTGGAGGTGCTCCTCGTCGCCCTCGTCCTCGCCGTACTCGATGTCGAACGACTCGAGCAGCGCGCGGTCCTCGTCCTCGGGACTGACGACCTGCACGTCGAAGTCGAGTTCGACGCCGAGCAGCTTGAGGGTGTCCTCGCTCACCGACTGCGTCGCGGTGACCATCTCACCGAGGTGCATCATGATCGCGACGAGCGACGCCGGGTTGGCGCCGATCTTCTCCGCGAAGTCGGTCAGCGTGGCGCCCTGCGGAAGCCGGATCGACTTGCCGTGGCCGCGCGGCGCGGAAACGCCACCGGCGGCGGGTGCCTGCATGTTCTCGAACTCTTGACGACGCGCCCGCTTCGACTTGCGACCGCGCGCCGGGCGTCCGCCCGGACGCCCGAAGGCGCCCTGCGTGCCGCCACGGCCACGACCGCCGCCGCCCGGACGGGGGCCGAAGCCGCCGCCACCACCGGGACGACCGCCGCCGGGACCGCCGCCCGTGCCGGTGCGGGGGCCGCCGAAGCCGCCGCCTCCACCGGGACGACCACCGGGCCCGCCACGGCCACCGCCGCCACCGCCGCCGCCGGGACGTCCGCCGGGGCCGCCACGGCCGCCGCCGGGTCCGCCGCGGCCACCGCCGGGGCCGCCACCAGGGCTGCCCGCGGGACGCGAGGACGGCATGCTCATCGGGCTCGGACGCGGACCGCCGGGACGCGGACCGCCGGGACCGCCGCCACCGGGACGCGGGCCGCCGGGGCCGCCCGGGCCACCGGGACCACGGCCGCCGGGCGCCGCCGGACGCGGGCCGCCGGGACGGTCGCCACGGGGGCGGTCGTCGCGCGGCGGACGGTCGTCACGCTGCGGGCGCTCGTCGCCCGGGCGCGGGCCCGGACGGGGACCGGGCTTGGGCGCCTGGCCCATGCCGGTGTTGGTCGAGCTGAACGGGTTGTTGCCCGGACGCGGGGCGCCGGGGCGTCCACCGCCCTGGCCGCTGGGCCGCGGGCCGGGTCGCGGGCCCGGCTTGGGGCCGCGTCCACCCTGACCACCCTGACCACCCTGGCCGCCCTGACCGCCCTGACCGCCCTGACCGCCCTGACCACCTTGGGCCGGACGCTGGCCGGTGCGCTCGCCGCCCGCGGGCGGGGCGCTCGGGCCCTTGGCCGCGGCGGGCTGCTGCACCGGCGTGCTGGGGACGGGCGGAACGGGACCCGGCGCGGGACGCGGGCCCGGCTTGGGGCCGCCACCGCCGGACGGGGCCGCGGGGGCCGCCGGGGCGGGCGCGGCAGGCGCCGCGGGGCTCGGCTTGGGCGCCGGCGGGCGCGGTGCGGCGGGCTTGGGCGCCGCGGGACGGGCGCCCTCGGTGTTGGCCGGCCCCGGCCGCGGTGCGGCGGGGCGCGGAGCCGAAGGCTTCTTGGCTCCGCCCTTTTGGCCCGGCTTGCCGGACCCTGACTGGAAAGCTTCGGTGAGTCGTCGAACGACCGGCGCCTCTATCGTCGAGGAGGCCGATCGTACGAACTCGCCCATCTCCTGGAGCTTGGCCATGACGACCTTGCTCTCAACTCCGAACTCTTTGGCGAGTTCGTAAACCCGGACCTTGGCCACTGCACTCCCTTACTCGGTCCGGGGGTGCGGCCACCGGACCGTCGCTAACTTGCCGTACTCATCGCGGCGTGCTCATCGAGCGCTCATAGCAATCTCGACCTGCTCTCCGACTAGACGTCGCTTACCGTTCGGTCATCCTGCTGCTGCGCGGCGAGTGCCGCAAACCGGTCCCGCAGCACACTGGTGTCGAGCGGCCCCGCCAGGCGAAAGGCCCGAGGGAACGCCCGACGACGCTCTGCGAGCTCGAGACACCCCAGGTCGGGATGCACATAGGCGCCCCGGCCCGGTAGCCGCCCCCGAAGATCGGGGGTGAGAACACCCTCGACCACCACGAGGCGCAGCAAGTCGGACTTGACCGTGCTAACCCGACAGCCCACGCACATGCGTAGCGGGACCGTCCGGCCACATGACATGAGTCTACCGCGCCGAGGCGTCGGCAGGACCTGTCGCATGGTCTCCTGATGTAGTTGATCCTGTTTCGCCGGACTCCGCAACCTTGGAACCGGACGGCTCCTCGCCGGACTCCGCCGCGGGGGCGGGCGGCTGCTCGGTATCGGACCGGATGTCGATACGCCAGCCGGTCAGCCGGGCGGCGAGACGGGCGTTCTGGCCTTCCTTGCCGATCGCCAGCGACAGCTGGTAGTCGGGCACGATCACCCGGGCCACCCGCGCGTCGGCGTCGACGACCTCGACGCTGGTGACGCGGGCCGGCGAGAGCGCGTTGCCGACGAAGTCGGCCGGGTCGTCCGACCAGTCCACGATATCGATCTTTTCGCCGTGCAGCTCGTGCATCACGTTGCGCACCCGGCTGCCCAGCGGTCCGATGCAGGCGCCCTTGGCGTTGACGCCCTGCTTGCGGGACCTGACCGCGATCTTGGTGCGGTGGCCGGCCTCGCGCGCGATGGCGGCGATCTCCACGGTGCCGTCGGCGATCTCGGGGACCTCCAGCGCGAACAGCTTGCGCACGAGGTTGGGGTGGGTCCGCGACAGCTGGACCGACGGGCCGCGGTGGCCCTTGCGGACCTGCACCACGTACGCCCGGAGCCGCTCGCCGTGGTCGTAGGACTCGCCCGGCACCTGCTCCTGCGGGGGCAGGATCGCCTCGATCTTGCCGAGGTCGACCAGCACGTTCCGCGGGTCCTTGCCCTGCTGGATGATGCCCGAGACGATGTCGCCCTCCCGCCCGGCGTACTCGCCGAACGTGAGCTCGTCCTCCGCGTCGCGCAGCTTCTGCAGGATCACCTGCTTGGCGGTGGTCGCGGCGATACGGCTGAAACCCTCGGGGGTGTCGTCGTATTCCCGGGCCGGCGCCCCCTCGGCGTCGCCCTCGGCACCGGTCTCGGTGGCGGTCTCGGTCGCCCACACGGTCACGTGCCCGGTGGCGCGGTCCAGCTCGACCCTGGCCTTGGGAGCGGCGCCCTCCGTACGGTGATACGCGATCAGAAGTGCGTCTTCGATCGCCTTGACGGCCACCTCGAGCGAGATGTC
Organism: Spirillospora sp. NPDC047279; assembly: GCF_040643285.1. NCBI lineage: Bacteria > Bacillati > Actinomycetota > Actinomycetes > Streptosporangiales > Thermomonosporaceae > Spirillospora > Spirillospora sp. NPDC047279. Next base: position 450,384 of record NZ_JBEYUA010000004.1, on the reverse strand, counting down.
CTTCTCGCTCTCGAGGCTCCGCAGGGCGGTCATGTCGATGTCCACGAGGTTCCCCCCTCTAGTCCGGCTCAGCCGGAGAACGCGTCTGGCCGGCGTCGCCGGCGTCGTCCGCGTCGTCCGCGTGCGCGGTGTCGTTGACGTCGCCGGGGCGGCGGAACTCCACCTGGACCCGCCCGCGTCCCAGCTCGTCGAGGCCGAACCGGCGCCTGGTCGTCTTCGGGCCCTTGGGGCCGCCCGCGCCCTTGGCCTTGTGGCCCTTGCCCTGGCCCTTGGCGGCGCCCTTGCCCTTGGCGACGACGTCGAGCACCACGCCCGACTCGTCGGCCTCCACCACCCGGCCCTCGATCTGGCCGCCCGCGGTGAGCGGGGCCACGACGAGCCGGCCGACGGCGCGCCGCCAGTGCCGCGGCTCGGTGAGCGGCCGGTCGACGCCCGGCGACGTCACCTCGAGCACGTAGGCCGCCGTGCCCATGACGTCGGAGCCGTCGAGGAGCTCGGACGCGGTCTGGCTGAGCTCGGCGACGTCGTCGAGGCTCACACCGCCGTCGGCGTCCACGACGATCTTGACCAGGCGACGCCGGCCGGCCGGCCGCACGTCGACCTCCTCGAGGTCGAAGCCCGCCTCGGCCACCGCGGGCTCGAGCAGCGCGGTCAGCGCGCTGACGGCCTGGTCGCGGGGAGGGCGGCCGCCGGGGCCCCGCTGAGCGCTGCCGTCGCCCGACTCGACGCCCATGGGACCTCCTCATGTTGTTCCGGCACCGTCGCGTGTCCGTTGTCCACTCAAGACTATCGACAGCCGGACACCGCAGCGGTCTTTCGGAGAGCTCACCGGCGCGCCGGATATGGAATGCTTGAGCTGGCCTGATGGGCGGACGACTCGCCACGGGCCGACATCACGCCGTCTTCCGGGGTCCGGCCCCGGACCCGCAATCACCGGTGAGGAGCCCCCTTGCCAGAAGGCCCCGGGCCGTCGCGGCGCGCCGTGCTGGGCGGGACCGCCCTGGTCGTCCTGCCGGCGTTGTGCGGCTGCTCGGGCGGGGAGCCCGCCCGAGCCCCCGCGCCCGGCCCGGACGTCGCCCTCCTGACGGGAGCGATCGCCGCCGAGCAGGATCTGATCGGCCGGTACGAGGCGGCGCGCGGCGCCCACGCGTCCCTGGCGGGGCAGATCGACCCGGCCCTCGCCCATCACCGCGAGCACGTGGCGGTGCTACGGCGGCACTACGTGCCCGGCTCGGGACGGCAGGCGGACGGGTCGCCCGCCCCGACGGTGCCGTCCGTTCCGCAGGCCCCCAGCCCCCAGCAGGCGCCGGGCCGGGCCTCCAGCGCGCTGGCCGACCTCCGTGCCGCCGAGGGCCGGACGGCGGCCCGCCACGCGGCGGACGCGGGCCGGGCGGGGGCCGGCCTCGCCCAGCTCCTGGCCGCGATGGGCGTCTGCGCCGCGGGCCACGCCGGAACGTCCGGGACGGCGGCGGGCAGGACGGGCGCGCAGGGCTCCCAGCCCCCCGCCTCACCTGCCCCCTCACCGTCCGCGTCCCCGTCCTCGGCCTCCCCTTCGTCCCCTGCCGCGGTGACACCGCCGAGCCGGGCGTCGACCCTGCCCGCGTTGCAGGCGGCCCTGGCCGCCGAGCACGTCGCCGTCTACGGATACGGCGTGCTGGGCTCCCGGCTGACCGGGTCGCCCCACCAGGCGGCCCAGGAGCATTGGAACGTTCACCGCGACGGGCGCGACACGCTGACGGCGCTCCTCACCGCGCGGGGGGCGAGGCCGGTGGCGGCGTCCGCGGCCTACCGGTTGCCGGTGCGGGTGACCTCCGCCCGGACGGCCGCCCAGCTCGCGGCCAGGCTCGAAGACGATCTCATCCTGGCGTACGTGCGCCTGGCCGGCGGTGACACGCCGCAGCTGCGCTCCCAGGCCTGCCGGTCCGCGCAGGACGCCATGGTCCGCGCGGTGCGGTGGCGGACGTCCGGCGGCCTGCCCCTGACCCACGCCGCGTTCCCCGGGCTGCCGTCCTCGTCGCTGCCCCCCAGGCCGACCCCGGGCCTCTGACGGCCCGCACACCGTTTAGCGGGCCTACGAAATACCTCGTACGAAGTCGCGCTTGTCCTAACGGTTCGGGTGCGGTCAACTGATCGCGCGACCAGCGGATGAGGAGCAGATCATGATCGACGACCCCGGCTTCGCGCGCCACATGTGGCACAACCTGGAGCCCGTCCACGCGCTGTTCTGGTACGCGCCCCAGGTGTTCGAGGAGGCGGCGGGACTCGGCTTCGACGTGGACACCCGATGGCCCAGCTACTTCGCCTGGCGGGCGGCCCCGCTCGGCGCCGCCGGCCGTGAGCGGACGGCTTCGGCGTTCTACAGCTTCAGCCCGCGCATGGTCGGGGAGCACGTCCCCGCCGCATGGGAGATCGCGGCCCCCGAGGTCCTGGTCACCGCGCGGCTGGAGGCGGTGGACCGCATGTACCGCGCCCTCCTCGGCGACGGGATCGGCGATCCCGGCATCGCGGAGGCCGCCGGGCTGGCACGGCGGGCGGCCGAGGCCGCCGTCACCGCCGGGCGCCCGATCGCGGCGGCCAACGCCGACCTGCCCTGGGCGGACGAGCCGCATCTGGTGCTCTGGCAGGCCATCAACATCCTGCGCGAGCACCGCGGCGACGGGCATGTGGCGGCCCTGCTGACGTCCGGGCTCGATCCCGTGGAGGCGCTGGTCTCGTTCGCGGCGGTCGGCGCGGCCCCGGTCGAGACGTTCGCGAGCCGCGGCTGGAGCGGCGACGAATGGGGGGCCGCGCGGGACCGCCTGGCCTCGCGCGGGCTGGTCGGCGCGGACGGCGCGGCGACCGCCGGGGGCCGCGAGCTGCGCGACACGGTCGAACGGATCACCGACGACCTCGCCATCGGCCCCTGGCAGGCCCTCGGCAGGGAGGCGGCCGACCGGCTCGCCGAGCTCACCTTGCCGATCCTCGTCGCGAACCTGGAGTCGGGCCTGCTGCCGGGCACCAACACGCTCGGGATCGGCAAGATCGCCGCGCCCGCCCGCTGACCGGCGTTCGGCCGGGTTTCCTCCGCCACCCTGCGCGCCGTCCACTCCGCGACCGGCCGGCCGCAGGACTGACCGGGGGTTCAGCCACAGGAAACGCCCCGTTCCAGGACCGGGCGCTCAGCGCGAGGGCCCGTTCCTGGGCCGTTGAGGACGGCTCCGCCCGAAGACGGGCGGCCGGTCAGCGGGACCAGGTGTCGATGTGCGACAGGAGGTCGCCGAGGGCGCCGATGGTGGCGTCGGGCACGGTGCCGTCGTGGACGGGCACGGTGCTGTTGGGCACGAGGACGGCCCGCATGCCGGTGGACTGCGCGCCGTGGATGTCGTCGTAGGGGCGGTCGCCGACGAAGACGCACGCTCCCGGGTCGGTGGCGCCGACCGCGTCCATCGCGGCGCGGAAGGCGCCGGCGTGCGGCTTGGTCCACGGGATCTCGCTGGAGTAGACGGCGCCGTCGAGGAGGTCGAGCACGCCGTCGCGGGCGAAGATGCGCTCGTGCCAGTCGCGCGTCCACATCGTGTTGGACAGGACGCCGACCTTGATGCCGCGCTCGCGGAGGGCCGCCAGCAGGGGCGGCGCGGCCGGGTCGATGAACGTGTGCGGCGTCCACGCCTCGTAGTGCGTCGCCAGGATCGCCTCGGTGGCCTCGACCCCGGCCAGCGTGTAGACCTCGGCGAGGGTGGCGCTGCGGTGCTCGTGCGTGCCCCGGCGCCAGAGCTCCAGCTCGGCGTCCGCGAGCGCGGCGGCGGCGCGTTCGACCTCGTCGGGACCCAGGTGCGCGGTACAGATCCGCCGCCACATGCCGGCGAGCTCGATGTCGTGCCACGGGGTGAGCGTGCCGCCCCAATCGAAGATCACAGCCTCAACCGTCATGCCCGGATCGTAACCATCGGGCCGGCCGTCACGATGATCCCTGTATGCGATGGAGATCACTCCCGGCGGGCGCGACCGGGGGCACTAGGATCACCATCCGCTATTCCCTACCAATTTAATGGGGTAAACGATGCGCAGGTTCATCGCGGGCGTGCTCGGCGCGCTCGCCCTCGGAGCCGCCCTCCCCGCGCACGCCGCGCCGGTGCCGGACGGGCCCGGCAGAGGGCTGCTGCCCGCCTACGTCGGCGGGCCCGCGACACCGAGACCGCTGCCCGGGACCCCCGTCCCGGCCAACCCACACCAGGGCCCGGTGGGCTGGTCGTCGATGCACGCCGACAGCTACGCCTCCGACACCTATCCCTTCGCGGGGCCGCTGGGACGCTCCCCCGAGGTGCGCTCGGAGTCCAAGGGCGGGGCGCTGCCCGGGTTGTGCTCGACCGTCACGTTCGCCAAGCGCACCGGCCTGATCGTCGCGCAGTGCACCAAGGGCCAGACGTTCACCCTCCGGCTGATCGACCCGAAGACCCTCCAGGACCTGGCGACCTACGAGCTGCCGCAGCGCCCGTCCACGATCCAGGCGATCTTCTCCCTCGACCTCGACAAGGTCCTCACCGACACCTCGGGCGGCGCCTACTACTACCTCGACCCGCAGGACCGCGCGGTGCTGGCCGACTCGGCGTTCCACGTGCGCCGCTTCGCGCACGAGAAGGCACCGGACGGCACGTGGCGGTTCACCGTCACCGACGACTGGGACCTGAGCTCGCGCCTGCCGCACGACTGCGCCACCTGGACCAACCCGTGGCCCAGGGGCGAGTGCGACCCGATCACCGCCGTCGGCCCCGACTGGACCGGGCTCATCTGGTGGATCACCCGAAACGGCCGGGTCGGCACCATCAACCCCGGATCGGGCGCGGTGAAGCACGTCCAGTTCGAGCGCGAGGGCGTCCAGAACTCCTTCGCCGCCGCCGAGGACGGCGTGTCGGTCGTCTCCGACCACGCCCTCTACCGGCTGCAGGCCGCCGCCGACGGCACCCCGCAGGTGCGCTGGCGCCAGCCCTACGACCGGGGCAGCGGACGCAAGCCCGGCCAGATCGACCAGGGGTCGGGCACCACGCCGACCTTCTTCGGCGACAGGTACGTGGCGATCACCGACAACGCCGACGACCGGATGAACGTGATCGTGCGGCGCCGGGTGGACGGCGGCCTGGTCTGCCGGATCCCGGTCTTCCGCAGCGGCGCGAGCGCGACCGACAACTCGCTGATCGGGTACGGGAACAGCCTCTTCGTCGAGAACAACTACGGCTACCGCAACTTCTTCGAGCTGCCGCCGGGCGGCTCGAACGCCGGCGGCGTCAGCCGGGTGGACGTCGATCCGGGCGGCGGCGGCTGCCGGACGGTGTGGGAGAGCGGGGAGCACTCCCCCTCGACGGTCGCCAAGGCCTCCGTGCCCAACGGGCTGGTCTACCTGTACGTCAAGGAGCCCCGCAAGGACCTCATCGACGCCTGGTACTTCACCGCGGTCGACGCCCACACCGGCCGGACCGTCTTCAAGGTGCTGACCGGCACCGGCAAGTGGTTCGACAACAACTGGGCGCCGATCACCCTCGGCCCGGACGGGACGGCGTATGTCGGCGTCGTCGGCGGCCTCGTGGCCGTCCGCGACCGGGGATGACCATCGCCGTGCGCGGCCGGGCGTAATCGGGCGTACGGCGGGAAGGGCCCCCTCCAGGAAACGATCGGCGAACGATCCACCCATGGAGGGGGCCATGACCGAGTACCTGCCGGAGAAGGATCCCGAGGACAACATCGACGACATGGGCGACGACGAGCAGGCCGACGACGTCGCGCTCGCCGAGCGGTACGTCGACCGCCCGCCGCCCGACCTGGACGACGAGCCCGGCGGTTCGATCGGCGACGACGAGTACGAGCGTCAGGTGTCGTGGCGCGGCAGCGGCCCGTTCCCGCCGCCCGACGAACCGGCCGAGGAGGCCGCGCTCCACGAGGAGACCGATCTCGGGACGTGAGCCCGGAGCAGTACCCGCGACGGACGGAACGTGACGGGGATCACTTTGCGATTCTGATCCCGTCCGCGGGGAATGCTTTTGCGAGACGGGGGGTTGCCCACGGCGAGCGAGCTTGCGAGGTGACCGGGGGATGGCTGAGACAGTCGTGGCACCCGAACGCGCCGAGGCGCCCGCCCGCCCCTGGCTCGCCCGTCACCGCGGCCTCGTCGTGCAGGTCGTGATGCTCTCCGTCGCGGCCGGGTTCCTGATCGCGATGCGCGACCAGCTACCCGACCTCGGCGCCATGTGGGCCTCCGCCACCCATGCCGAGCCGGGCTGGATGGCCGTCGTCGTGCTGGCCTCGGCCGGCTCGATGGCCGCCTTCGCCCGGCTCCAGCGCAGGCTGCTGCGCGTCGGCGGCGTGCGCGTCTCGCTGCGCCGCGCGTTCGCCGTCACGTACGCGGGCAACGCGCTGTCGACGACGCTCCCGGCCGGACCGGCGGTGAGCGTCGTCTACACGTTCCGCCAGTTCCGCCGCACCGGCGCCTCCGCCCAGCTCTCGGCCGCGGTGATCCTGGTCGGCGGCATCATCACCACCACGGCCTACACCGTCATCGGACTGCTGGCGCTGCTGGCCGACCCGCGCGCCCGGGTCCCGGCGGCCCTGGCGCTGGCCGTTCCGATGTTCCTGCTGCTCACGCTCGTGCTCGCCTACCGGCGGCCCGCGCTGCGCGCCCGCGTCGCCGGGCCGCTCGGCCGGGCCGGCGCCGCGGTCCTGGCGCACCGCCGGATCGCCCCGCACGCCGAGCGGCTGCGGGAGGGCCGCGCCGCGCTGCGCCCGACGGGACGCGACTGGGCGGCGCTCACCACGCTCGCGACGCTCAACTGGGTGTTCGACATCCTGGCGCTGGCCGCGGCGGCCCGTGCCGTGGGCATCGACGTCGCCCCGCAGGGCGTCACGCTCGTCTACTTCGCGGCGCAGGCCGCGGGGAGCCTGCTGCCGCTGCTGCCCGGCGGCATCGGCGCGATCGAGAGCAGCATGGCCGCCTCCCTGGTGGCGTTCGGCGCGGCCCTGGCGCCCGCGGGCGCGGCGGTCGGGCTCTACCGGCTCGCCTCGTACTGGGCCGTGGTGACGGTCGGCTGGCTGGCCTGGCTCGCCCTCCACGAGGGTCCGCGGCTCTCCGAGCAGACCCGGTGCCGCCTGTCGGCGGCCGGGCGGGCCGCGATGGGCGGGCTGACGGCGGTCGCGTTCACGACCCCCTACACGGTGGCGCCCACCAGCACGCCGCGGCCGCGCAACTCCTGACCTCACCCTCACCCGGCCGCCACGCATCCCTCCGCGACTTGTTGCGCTGGTCCCCTGCTGCTAATCTCCCAAGCGAGCGCTTGGTTCACTAATACGGCAGCAGAGCATCAGCGATAACCGGAGGCGCGATGACGTCCCTACGGGTCAGCCTTGGCTACGAACTCGAGGTCCGCGGGCGGTCCCGCGACGTCGAGCGGCGGGCGTTCGAGAACGTCATGGACCAGTGCGTCCTGGCCGACGAACTCGGATTCGACACCGCGTGGTTCGTGGAACACCACTTCACCCGTGGCTTCTCGCACTCGTCCGCGCCCGACCTGGTGCTGGCGGGCATCTCGCAGCGGACCGAGCGCATCCACCTCGGCCTCGGCGTGGTGCTGCTGCCGTTCCAGTCCCCGATCCGCACCGCGGAACGCGTCGCCACGCTGGACGTGATCAGCAACGGGCGGGTCGAGTTCGGCACCGGGCGCGGCGCCTCCCCGCTGGAGTACCAGGCCTTCCAGAAGCCGTTCGAGCAGTCGCGGCGGTTGTGGGAGGAGTCCCTGGAGGCGGTCCTGGCGATCTGGAACGCCGACGGCGAGCCGATCACCCGGTCCAGCGACCACTTCGAGATCCCGAACGTCGCGGTCTACCCGCGTCCGGTGCAGGAGCCGCACCCGCCGGTGTGGGTCGCCTCCACCTCCGTCGAGGGCTACCTCGCCGCGGCCAAGCAGGGCTACAACCTGCTCGGCATGACGATGCTCAAGGGGCTCGACGACGTCGCCGAGGACATCGCGAAGTACAAGCAGTGCCTCGCCGACAACGGCTTCGACCCCGAGTCGCGCCGGATCGCCCTGATGATCCCCTGGTTCGTGGCGCCGACCCAGCAGGAGGCCGTCGAGACGGCCGCCGACCCGGTGCTCTGGTACCTGCGCCGGCAGATCAACCTCGTCGCGCCGCCCGACTACACCGACGCCCGGCACGCCACCCACCGCGTGCTCGGCCAGCAGGCCGTCGGCATGCCCCCGGACGAGGCCATGCAGATCCTGCGCGACCAGCACATGGTGGTCATCGACGACGTCGAGGGCTCCCGCAAGGCGGTCGAGCGGATCCAGGCCGCGGGCGCCACCGACCTCATCCTCCAGGCCCAGGTCGGCGGACTCTCGCACGAGCACGTCTGCAACTCGATGAAGCTCTTCATGCAGGAGGTCATGAAGTGACGTCCTGGATCACCCGGGACACGTTCCCGGCCGGCGGTTCCGCCGAGGGCCTCCTGAACGTCTCCTCCGAGGGCGACCTCGTCGCCCCGCTGGCGGCCGCCGACCGGGCGGCCGCCCTCGAACTGGCCGCCGAGACCCTGCGGGCGGCCGGCCTCGGCGCGTCCGACCGCGTCGTCGTCGCGCTCAACAACGACGGCGAGCCGGCCGGGTCGCTGATCGCGGAGGCCGCCGCCACGGTCGGCCGGGCCGCCGCGTCGGTGGGCGCGCGCGGGCGCATGCGCCTGCACACCGCGCTGGAGAAGACGCGGGCCACGACCCTGATCACCACGCCGGCCGGGGCGATGGACTTCCTGGCACGGCTGCACCTGGAGTTCCTGCTCGACCCGCTCGACCTGGAGCTCCGGCACATCCTCCTGGTCGGCGAGGTGCCCTCGCCCAACGCCTACACCCAGCTCGCCGCCGAGTTCGAGGCGTCGGTCCGGGAGTTGTACGCCGACCCGTTCCTCGGCGTCCCCATCGCGCAGCGCGCGCCCGGGGACACCGCCTACACGCCGGTCCGTGAGGGCCTGCTCGGCCTGGCGCCGCTCGACAAGGACGCGGTGCTGGACGCGCCGTACGCCGAAGGCCTGGCCGAGATCGTCGTCACGCCGGCCTGGCACTCCACCCTGGGCGGCGGCGTGCTGCGCACCGGCCAGGTGGTGCGGCTGTCGGGCGGCGAGGAGGCGGTCCCCGCCCCGGCGCACACCGCGGGCGAGCACGTCCTGGTCCGCGGCCGCTGGTTGTCGGTCCCCCGGCTGGGCGCGGCGCTCACCCGCATCGACGGGCTCACGCACTGGGACCTGCGGGTCACCCGCGAGGGCACGCTCGACGCCGCGGCCCTGCACGTCACGTTCGGCCGCGACTCGCTGGTCAAGAACCCGATGTGGAAGTCGCGGATCGTCCAGGCCCTCTACGCCCTCACGCCGATCTCCATCGAGGTCGTCGTCGAACCGGAGGTCTCCGAGGAGCGCCGCCCCGGCACGGTCACCGACGAACGCGGCCACCACCTCGGCCGCGACCGTTCACAACTGTCCTGACAGCCGCCGGGAGGGCGCGAGATGGATGTGCAGCCGGTCCCCGGCTGGGGGACGATCCCGCGGATGGTGCGCGACCAGGCGGCGAACCACGGTGACGTGGAGGTGGTCGTCGCGGGCGACACCCGGCTCACGCTGGCCGGGCTGGCGCACGCGGCGGCCGAGGTCGCCCGCGGGCTGATGGCCCTCGGCGTCGCGCCCGGAGACCGGGTCGCCGTCTGGGCTCCCAACACGCCCGAGTGGGTGGTCACCGCGTACGGCGTCTGGGACGCCGGCGCGATCATCACGCCGCTCTCGACCCGTTTCAAGGGCATCGAGGCCGCCGACCTGCTCACCAAGGTCGGCGCCAAGGTCCTGATCGTGGCCGAGGGCTTCATGGACACCTCCTACCTCGGCATGCTCGGCGACACCGCCGGGGACCCCGCGGACGGCCGCCCGTTCGGCGGTCTTCCCGGCCTCGAACGTGTCGTCGTGCTGGGGAACGGGCCGTTCGCGGAGCCATCAGGCGAGCCGAGCGCAGCTCGTCCGTTGGAAGGGAGCGCTGGGCGGGGGCTGCGGGATGGCGTCGTGTCCTGGCAGGAGTTCCTCACGGGCGGCGAGGCGGTCTCCCCCGAGGAGGCCGAGGAGCGCGCGCTCGCGGTCGGCCCGGACGACCTCGCCGAGATCATGGCGACGTCGGGCACCACCGGCAAGCCCAAGGGCGTCATGCTCCACCACGTCCAGCTGCTCCGCGGCTACTGGGACTGGGCGGAGATCGTGACGCTCCGGGAGGGCGACCACTACCCGATCATCGCGCCGTTCTCGCACGGCTTCGGCATCAACGCCGGGCTGCTGGCGTGCGTGCTGCGCCGCGCCACGATGATGCCGATCGCGCTGTTCCAGCCGGGCGAGCTGATGGACCTCATCGAGCGCAACCGGATCAGCATCCTGGCCGGCGCGCCGCCGATGTTCTTCAAGATCCTGGACGAGCTGGACGGCCGGGACGTGTCGTCGCTGCGCGTGCTCATCTGCGGTGCCGCCGCGGTGCCGCCCGAGCTCATCCGGCGGCTGGTCGACCGGGTCGGCATCGAGCGCATGATCAACGCGTACGGGCTGATGGAGGGCACGGTCGTGTCGATGACCCGCGCCGGGGACCCGGTCGAGGTGATCGCGGCCTCCACCGGGCGTGCGGTGCCCGGCGTGTCGGTGCGCATCGTGGACGACGAGGGCAAGGACCTGCCGGCCGGCGACGCGGGCGAGATCCTCGTCGGCGGGTACGGCGTGATGCGCGGTTACTGGCAGGACCCCGAACGTACGGCCGAGGCGGTCGACGCCGAGGGCTGGCTGCACACCGGCGACATCGGCACGATCGACGACGACGGCAACGTCGCCATCGTCGACCGGAAGAAGGAGATGTTCATCGTCTCCGGCTTCAACGCCTACCCGGCCGAGATCGAGGGCCTGCTGCTGCGCTGCCCCGGCGTCTCGCAGGTCGCCGTCATCGGCGTGCCGGACGAGCGCATGGGCGAGGTCGGCCTGGCCTACGTCGTCGCCGCGCCGGGCTCCGGGCTCTCGCCCGAGGGTGTCGTCGCCTGGGCGCGGGACAGCATGTCCAACTACAAGGTCCCCCGGCGGGTCGTCCTGCTCGACGCGCTGCCGGTCAACGTCAACGGCAAGATCGACAAGCTGGCCCTGCACGCCCGCGCCGAAGCCTCCTAGCGCGGGCGCGCGGCGCCCGGCACGGCTAGCGCGGGCGCCAGTGCACCACGGTCGTGGTGTCGTCCACGTCCACGAACACCGCCTCGACGGGGAGGCCCGGCCGCAGGTCGGCCGCCTCCCCCTCGGCGAGGTCGCCGTACATGAGCAGGTCGTCGCCCTCGTCCAGCCGGACGAGCAGCACCGGGAACGGCACCTCGTCGGCCATCGACCGCATGAAGACCTGGTGGTTGACGATCCAGCTGTACACCGTGGCGGTCCCCCGGACCGGCACCCACTCGTACATGCGGCAGCGGCAGCGGTTGCAGATCGCCCGGGCGGGGAAGCGCAGCGTGCCGCACTCCTCGCAGCACTGCACGATCAGCTCGTGCCGCCGTACCGCCTCCCACCAGGGGGCCGAGTCACGGTCGGCCTCGGGCCTCGGCCGCTGGGCGATACTCATGCGTCGCTCCTCAGGATCAGCGCCGACGTGCCGGCGAGGACGTACCCGGGCTGGGCGGTCGACAGCGCCACCTCGGCACCGGTCACCTGGCGGTCGCCGGCGTCGCCGCGCAGCTGCGCGACGGCCTCGGCGACGTGGTTGATGCCGTGCACGTAGCCCTCGGACAGGAACCCGCCGTGCGTGTTGACCGGCAGCGCGCCGTCGGACGCGGTCGCGCCGCTCTCCACGAACGGCCCGCCCTCGCCCTTCTCGCAGAAGCCGTAGTCCTCGAGCTGGACCAGCACCGAGTAGGTGAAGCAGTCGTACAGCTCCGCGACGTCGATGTCCCCCGGGCCGACGCCGGCCATCGCGTACAGCCGCGGCGCCATCCGGGCGGCCTCGGTGACGGTGAAGTCGGTGCCGTACGGCGCGCTCCCGGCGCCGGAGAAGAAGGAGTCGCCGCCGCCCCACACCGCGCCCGACACGAGCACCGGCGTGTGCCGCAGGTCCCGCGCCCGCTCGCGCGAGGTGATCACGACCGCGCACGCCCCGTCGGTCTCCAGGCAGCAGTCCAGCAGCCGCAGCGGCTCGGCGATCCAGCGCGACGCCAGGTAGTCGTCCAGCGTGATCGGGTCGCGCTTGAGGGCGCGCGGGTTCTTCACCGCGTTCGACCGCTGCTGGACGGCGATCCGGCCGAACTGCTCGTGCGTGGTGCCGTAGGCGTTCATGTGCGCCCGCGCGAACATCGCGAACTGCTGCGGCGGCGCGAAGTAGCCGTACGGCGCCTGGTACTGGACGTCGAAGAGCGGCGCCGGGCCGCGCCCCGTGCCGCCCATGCGGAACTCCGACCGCGCGTTGATCGCCCGGTAGCAGACCACCGTCTCGGCGACGCCGGCCGCCACCGCCATCGCGGCCTGCCCGATCACCGAGTGCGAGACGCTGCCGCCGCCGAACTGGTCGAGGTACCACGACACCTCCGGCACGCCCAGCGCCGGCGCCACCACCCAGGGCGGCGTCGAGTCGCCCACCCGGTGCGTGGCCAGCGCGTCGACGTCGTCGACGGTCAGCCCGGCGTCCTCCAGCGCCGCCAGGATCGCGTCGACCGCCAGCGTCAGCGTCGAGACCCCGGAGTCCTTGCTGAACGGGGTGTACCCCACCCCTGCGATCGCCGTCCGGTCGCGAAAGCCCGCCACACGCCCTCCCAAAAACAAGCAAGCGCTTGGCCGCGACTCTATCATGGCGCGAGGTCCTAGGACCCGCGTAGGACCTTTGACCGATATCGGCTCCGAACGGAATCAATGGGCCGAGCTGTGCCTTGAGATGGCCATGGATGACGGGAGGCCCGTTCCGGCTTGACACCCGGAACGCCGCCGCCCTATCGTCCAAGCAAGCGCTTGGCTAAGAGAAGGGTTGGATCACATGGGCGACGGGGCGACCGCAGCCGCAGCGACCGTGCGTGATTCGGCCTACCGAACCTTGGGCCAGGGAGTGGAAGGCCGTATGCAGGGATCCCCCAACGGCGCCGTCGGAGCCCCGGTCACCGACATCGACGGTGCCCGGTTCCGGCAGGTGCTGGGCAGGTTCGCGACCGGGGTGGTCGCCATCACGGCGATCGACACCGAATCCGGCCGCCCCACCGGGCTGGCCGCCAACTCGTTCACCTCGGTCTCGCTGGAGCCCCCGCTGGTGGCCTTCTGCGTGGCGCACACCAGCTCCACCTGGCCGCTGCTGCGCGGCGCCGACCGGTTGTGCATCAACATCCTGAGCGAACCCCAGCTCGAGGTCTGCAAGCAGCTCGCGATCAAGGGCGGCGACAAGTTCGCCAACATCGACTGGACCGAGTCGCCGAACGGCAGCCCGGTCATCGAGGGCGCCCTCGCCTGGATCGAGTGCTGCGTCGAGAGCGAGTACGTGGCCGGCGACCATGTGATCGTCGTCGCCCGCGTCCACCACCTCGACAAGCACCACGACGGCGACCCCCTGCTCTTCTACAAGGGCGGCTACGGCCGTTTCGACGGCTGAGCCCGCGCCGCTCCGGCGGCCGGACCGACGCGCAGGAGCCCGCGCCATCCCCGGCGCGGGCTTTCGCGCGTGCGCGTCCCCGTTGGCGCGTGCGCGGTCTCAACGCGCGCGTGCGCGGTCTCAGACGGGGGTCTCCTCCGGCGAGCGCAGGCGCGCGAGCACCTCCACCGGGTCGGCCAGCACGTCCGCGAAGGCGAACTCGGCGGCGCCCACGAGGGTGGCGTCGTCGCCGAGCTCGGCGGTGCGGAGCTTGAGGTTCTCGCGGGGGGCGTTGAGGGCGTTGGTAGCGAGCGCGCTGCGCACCTGGGCGGCCGAGCCGAGGTAGATGTCGCGCAGCGTGCCGCCGAAGACGACCATGCCGGGGTTGAAGATGTTGACCAGGTTGGCGACGCCGCGGCCGAGCCAGTCGCCCACCCGGTGCAGCGCGTCGCGCGCCTGCACGTCGCCGCGGTCGGCGGCGTCGACGACGGCGCGGATCGCGTCCCGCCCGAGCAGGTCGGACGACTCGGTGCGGCCCGACAGCGCGAGCAGGGTCCGCTCCCCCACCTCGGCCTCCAGGCAACCGCGCGAGCCGCAGCCGCAGAGCCGGCCGCCGGGGTTGACCACCATGTGGCCGATCTCGCCGCCGTAGCCGTCGGCGCCGCCGAGCAGCCGCCCGCCGACGACGATGCCGCCGCCGAACCCCACGTCGCCGTGCAGGTAGATGAGGTCGTCGCAGCCGATGCCGATGCCGCGTTCGTGCTCGGCGAGCGCACCCAGGTTGGCGTCGTTGCACACCGCCACCGGCAGGCCGAGGCCGAGGCGGCGGGACAGCGCGTCGCCGAGGGCGACGCCCTCCTCCAGGCTTCGCCCGGCCGCGCCCTCGGCGGCCGGGCCGCGCTCGGCCTTCCGCATGTCCAGGTTGGGCGCGAACCGGATCACGTCGTCGGAGCGGCGCACCGTGCCGGGGAACGCCATGGCGGAGCCGACGCAGACCGCGTCACGGCCCGCCTTGCGCATCAGCGCGCGGGCCGCCCCGGCGAGCGCGGCGACGGTCTCGGCGGCGTCGAACTCGCCGCGGGTGCGGCCCGCCTCGCGGCGGTCCAGGATGGTGCCGCCCAGCCCCACCCGGGCGACGGCGAGCCGGTCGACGCCGAGGTCGAACGCCAGCACGTAGACGCGGGTCGACTCCGGGCGCACCACCAGCGACGGGCGGCCGGCCCGGCGGCCCGGCCCCCGCGGCAGCTCCTCGCGGACCAGCCCCGCGGCCGTCAGATCCGAGGTGAGCGCCATGATCGTGCTGCGGTTGAGGCCCATCGCCTCGGCCAGCAGCGCGCGCGACGACGGCCCCCGGAGATGGACGAAACGCAGCAGCGTGCCGAGGTTGTGCCGCCGGATCTCCTCCGGCGACGGGCCTGCCTTCATCATCCGGCCAGCCCCAGCTCCCCGCTCCGGCCGCTGGTGATCAGCTCGACGACCTGGGCGTGGGTGACGTCCGCCGTCCGGACCTGGGCCACCATGCGGCCGAGGTAGAGCACCGCGATGCGGTCGGACACGGCGAAGACGTCGTTCATGTTGTGCGAGATGAGGACCACGGCCAGGCCCTTGTCGGCCAGCCGCCTGACCAGTTCGAGGACCTGCTGCGTCTGCGCCACGCCGAGCGCGGCGGCGGGCTCGTCCAGCACGATGACCCTGCTGTCCCAGAGCACGGCGCGGGCGATGGCCACGGTCTGCCGCTGCCCGCCCGACAACGACCCGACGGGCGCGCGCACCGACGTCACCGTGCGGACGGAGAGGCCGGCCAGCGTGGTGGTCGCCAGCTCCTCCATCTCGGCGTCGTCGACCGCCAGGCCGCGGCGGCGCTCGCGGCCGAGGAACATGTTCTGGACGATGCTGAGGTTCTCGCAGAGCGCCAGGTCCTGGTGGACGATGTCGATGCCGAGGTCGTTGGCCTCGCGGGGGCTGCCGAGGCGCACCGGCTCGCCGCGGAAGAGGTAGGTGCCCGAGTCCCAGGGGTAGACGCCGCCGATGCAGTTGACCAGTGTCGTCTTGCCCGCGCCGTTGTCCCCGACGAGGGCGGTCACCTCACCGGGGTACGCCGCGAAGGCGACGTCGTGCAGGACCTTGACCGGACCGAAGCTCTTGTCGATCCCGCGCAGGTCAAGAAGAGGTGTCACAGGCATGCCGGGGGGCTCCCACCGTGACGCGACTCCGGACAGGGAGAAGCGGTCGTGGTCGCTGAGCGTACCAGCCTTGTTCGCCCTGCCCGGAGTCGCGAAGTGCACGGTCAACCCCTTGTCGGTCGGCCCATCGGGTCGGTCCGGACCGGCTCCCTGAGCGGCGTCCGGACGTGTGCCTGGATCAGCGTCCGGACGCGGAGCGCTGGCGGCGCGCCAGCGCGTCGATGCTCGCCGCCAGCAGCAGCACGGCGCCGGTGATGAGCATGTTGAGGTAGGCCTTGGCGCCGAGCAGGCCCAGGCCGTTGGCGATGATCGAGACGACCAGGCCACCGAGGATGGCGTCGCGCGCCTTGCCCTTGCCGCCGAAGAGGCTCGTGCCGCCGATGACCGCGGCGCCGACCGCGAACAGCAGCTCGTTGCCGCCGCCCGAGGCGGTGGCGACCGAGTTGAGCCGGGACGCCGCCACGATGCCGCTGACCGCCGCGAGCGTCGAGCAGATCATGAAGACCGACATCCGCAGGCGGGTCACGTTGATGCCCGCGCGGCGGGCCGCCTCGGCGTTGCCGCCGACCGCGTACAGGTGGCGGCCGTACGGCGTCCGCGACAGCACGAAACTCGCCACGATGAACAGCACGGCCACCAGGAGCACGCCCCACGGCACGCCCGCCACCACGATCAGCGGGCTCGGCGCGCGGTCCATGCTCAGCAGGGCGGTGCCGAACAGCAGCGCCGCGCCGACCACGGCGATCTGCGCCACGACCAGCTGGATCGGCCGGGCGGCCAGTTCGCGCTGGCGCTGCCGGCGCCAGCGGCCGAGCAGGACGGCCGCGTACCCGCCGGTGCACAGCAGGGCCAGCGCCCAGCCCGCCCAGATCGGCATGTTCTTGTTGGCGAGGGCCACCACGACGTCGTCGCGGACCGGGACGGTGCCGCCCTCGCCGATGAGCCGCAGCGTGACGCCCTGCAGGCCGAGGAAGAGCGCCAGCGTGACGACGAACGACGGGATGCGGATGACCGACACGAGCCAGCCGATCGCACCGCCGATGACCAGGCCGGTCGCCAGCGCCGCGAGGATCGACACGTACCAGGGCTGGCCGGAGTCGACCATCAGCTTGGCCATGACGGCCGCGCAGACGCCGCCGGTCACGCCGGCGGACAGGTCGATCTCACCGAGCAGCAGGACGAACACCAGGCCCATCGCCAGGATGGTCACCGGCAGCGCCTGGGTGAACAGGTTGGCGATGTTCTGCGCGCTGAGGAAGGTCTCCGGGCGCAGGATCCAGAACAGCAGGACCAGGCCGGCCATGCCGAGGATCGCGGGCAGCGCGCCGAGCTCGCCGCCGCGCACGCGGGTCCAGTAGTCCCGCGCGGCCGACGCCACGTCCTGGGTGCGGCGGTCGGTGGCGAAGTCCGAGTCCGCCAGCTTCACGGCGGCCCCCTTCGTGCCGTTGGTGGTTCCGGTGGGTGGTGATGATTCCATGGACATTCAGGCCCCGATCAGAGGTTCTCGGCGGTGACGGGGGCCAGGCCCAGGTCGCCGGAACGGCCCGCGGTGATCAGTTCGACCACCTGACCGTGGGTGACCTCGGACCGCGCGACGTCGGCCGCGACCCGGCCGAGGTAGAGCGCGGTGATCCGGTCGGCCACCTCGAAGACGTCGTTCATGTTGTGCGAGATGAGGATCACCGAGTGCCCGGTGTCGGCGAGGCGGCGCACCAGGTCGAGGACCTGGCGCGTCTGCGCGACGCCGAGGGCGGCGGTGGGCTCGTCCAGGATGACGACCTTGGACTCCCACAGCGCGGCCTTGGCGATCGCGACGGTCTGCCGCTGACCGCCGGACAGGCTCGCGACCTGCTGCCGGACGGACTTGACCGTACGGACCGACAGCCGGGCGAGGGTCTCGCGGGCCGCCTCCTCCATCGAGTCCTCGTCCAGGACGACGCCCTTGGTCCGCTCGCGGCCGAGGAACATGTTCTGGACGATGTCGAGGTTGTCGGCGAGTGCGAGGTCCTGGTAGACGACCTCGATGCCGAGCTCCGCCGCGTCCCGCGGGCCGCCGATCTGCACCGGCCTGCCCTCGAACTCGATCGTGCCGGAGTCGATCGGGTGGATGCCCGCGACACACTTGATCAGGGTCGACTTGCCCGCGCCGTTGTCGCCGACGAGGGCCATGACCTGACCAGGCCGCAAGGTGAAGTCCACGTCGTGCAGGACGTGGACGGCACCGAAGCTCTTGTTGAGCCCGGTGAGGCGGAGTACGGGATTCCCGTTGTCTGCCACGCGCTTCCCTCCTGGGGATTCGTTGACCGGCGGCGGGCCGCCCCGGCAAGGGGGTCAGTACCGGGCGGCCCGCCGCAGGCCGACGAGGGTCGTCACTCGATGCCGGCGGCCTTGCACTTGGCGGCGTACGCGCCCTTGCAGAGCTCTTCCTTCTTGACGAAACCGTCGGTGACGACCTGCTTGATGTTCTCCTTGGTGACGCCGACCGGGTTCAGCAGCACCGAGGGAACGTCGCGCTTGCCAACGGTGTCCTTGGTGGTGCCGTTGGTCTCGCCCTTCTGGCCGTTCAGCAGCGCGATCGCGAGCTTGGCGGCGGCGTCGGTCTCCTGCTTGATGGGCTTGTAGACCGTCATGCACTGGTTGCCGTCGAGGATGTTCTGCAGGCCCTCGATGGTGGCGTCCTGGCCGGTCACCGGGACCTTGCCGGCGGCGCTGTTCTTCTTCAGGATCGAGATCGCGGCGTTGCCGAGGCCGTCGTTCGCGGCGAGCACGCCGTCGATCTTGCCGCCCTTGTCGGTCCACATCTGCTCGAAGATGGTCGCGGCCTGCTGGTTGTCCCAGTCCGGCACGGCCTGCTCGGCGGTCTTGGTGTAGTTGGTGTCCTTGTCGAGCACCGAGTGCGCGCCCTGCGCGAACAGCGTGGCGTTGTTGTCGGTCGGGGCGCCGTTCAGGTAGACGATGTTGGCCTTCTTGTCGCCCAGGCACTTCTGCAGGCCCTTGCCGAGCTCCTCGCCGACCTTCACGTTGTCGAACGACACGTAGTAGTCGGAGACGCCGCCCAGCGCCAGCCGGTCGTAGTCGATCGTCTTGACGCCCTGCGCCTGCGCCTTGCGCTGCACGGCGGCGGCCGAGTTGGAGTCCAGGCCGTCAGTGATCAGGACGGTCACGCCGCTGGTGAGCATCTGGTCGGCGATGGTCTGGAACCGCTGGGTGGAACCTTCGGCGTTCTGGATGTCGTACTGGACGCCGGCGGCCTTGAAGGACTGCTCGAGGAACGGCCGGTCGAAGCTCTCGTACCGGGCGGACGACTTGGTGTCCGGCAGGATCACGCCGATCTTGCCCTTGTTACCGGAACCGGACCCCGAGCCGTTGTCGCCGGAGTCGTCGCCCCCACAGGCGGTGAGCGTGAGGGCCGCCGCCACGGATACGGCGGTGAGGCTGAGGATGCCCTTGCGCATGTGCAAGGTCCTTTCTGGGGTACGGACACGTCAGTGGCCGTGCGTGTTGACGGGGTGGGACATTCGTACCGGTGAGAATGTTGTGACCCGCAACATATGCCGCCTCCCGCCGTCCCGCCAAGTCCCCGGACGGCCGAATTTGTTGTCAGCAGTAACAATCCCGTAACAGGGGCTTCACCTGGGCGCAAGATCAGATTGTCCTGGGCCGTACCGCGGAGCGCGTGCTCGACGCGGGAGGGGCGAATGTTCTGTCAGCCAACATAAGGGGCGCCCGCGGCAGGCTCGGGCTCAGGCGCGGACGCGGACGCGGACGAGGCGGACGCGCGGGGAAGAAGCGTGATCATGCAGGATCTCCGGAGTGGGCCGGAGCCCGCTGCATGATCACACCGTTCAGTTAGCGGACAGCACCCGGGCGATCCGATCGGCCGCCCCGGGCGTGTCGCCGGCGGTCGCGATGCGCTCCGCCCACGACCACCAGTACCACCAGCCGTCCGCCCCCCGCTCCGCCAGGATGTTCTCCGTGAGCACGGAGGCGTCCGGATTCATCACGTGCAAGCTGGGCGCCTGGCCGCGGGGCACGTCGATGCGCACCCGGAATCCGCGTCCGGCCAGTTCGGCGCCGAGCTCTTCCAGATATTCGATCCGCGTCTTCACCAGCGCGGCGGTTCCCGTATCGTCAGGCGTCATCCTCGACTCCTTGTGGACTCCAAGTGGACTCCGCATGGCCCGACGAGGCACAGCCTCCCGTGTCACCGACCCATCTGCAAGCACTTCGGCCAGCTCAGACGCGGGAGACGCCACCGGAGGCGGACTTACGGGATATCTTTCGCTTACAGCCAGACGGGGGAGGACGGGGTCGAATGCCGGTGAGCGCGGGGTCGAGCAACGAGTGGACCCGTCCCGATCAACCGCTGCCGCAACGCCCGGCGGGGACGAGCCCTCCTCCGCCTCCCCCACCTCCGCAGCGGCCTCAGGGACACGGCTGGACGCCGGCCCTGCCGATGCCCCTGCCCATGCCGCTCCCGGTGCCGCCCACGGCGCCCGGCGGCAAGAACTGGCACCGCTTCCACTACCCCGTCGGGGTCTTCCTGCTCGCGTACGGGGTCACCGGCATCGTCTCCGCCGCGCTCGGCTGGTCCGACCGGCGCGACGAGCTGGCCGGCTACCTCGGCTCGGGCGTGGCCACCCCGCTGCTGGTCACGGTCAAGGTGCTGGAGGGCCTGCTCCTGCTCGTCGCCCTCGCCGGCCTGATCCGCCGCCGGGACGTGTGGTTCCTGCCCGCGCTGACCGGATGGGTCGCGGGCTTCGCCGTCTTCTGCGTGCTGGACGTGGTCAAGGGCAAATGGACGGGGCTCCTCGAACACGCCCTCTACCTGGCGTTCTTCCTGCTCCTGCTGGGTCTCACGTACGCGCTCAGCGTGAAGGCGCGGGTCGGCGGCCGGAAGGCCCCGCCCGCCCCCTCCCCCGTGCCCGCGGGCCCGCCGGACCAGCACGTCGCCCCTGCCGGAGGCGGGCTCACCCGCACCCAGGAGCTCGCGCTGGCCGCGCTCAACCGCTGGCAGCGCGGCGTCTCCCAGCAGCCCGCACCCCAGCAGCAGCCCGTCCCGCAGCAGCAGCAGCTGACGGTCCAGCCGCAGGCGCTCACCGTCCCGCCGCAGGGCGTCCCGCAGCAGCCCGCCCCGCAGGCGATGCCGCCGCACGCCCAGCCGCAGCAGGGGCAGCCGCAGCAGGGGCAACCTCCGCAGGCCGCGCCACCACCGCCGGTGCCGCCGCAGGCGGGGCCGCCGGAGAACGGCTGAGACACGCGCTAAGTGTATTCGGCTAAGGCGTCACCACGATCTTCGCCTGCGCCTCGGGGTCGGCGAGGTCGTCGAACGCGCCGGCGATGCCCTCCAGGCCGACCGTCCCGGTGATGATGGAGCCCGCGTCGATGCGGCCCTCGGCGATGTCGTTCAGGGTGGCGCCGTACTCGTTCGGCATGGCGCCGAAGCTGCCGCGGATGTCGAGCTCCTTGCTCACCGCGACGCCCGGCTCGATGCGGTCGCTCTGCATGCAGACGCCGACGACCATGATGGTGGAGCCGGCCGGCGCGCCGTCGATGGCCTGCTGGAGGATGCCGGGCACGCCGACGCACTCGAAGATGACCGCGCCGCGCCCGGTGGTGCCGAGCAGCTCGCCCGCGATCCGTTCGACCGTCGTGGTCGGCACGCCGAGGTCGGCCCAGCGGTCGTAGGGCGACCCGGCGCCGGGGTCGATGAGCTCGTCGGCGCCCAGGCCCTCGGCGAGGGCACGGCGTTTGGGCGAGAAGTCGGCGGCGAGCACCGGGCCGTGCCCGCGGGCCTTGAGGTGGGCCACCACGCCGAGGCCGATCGGGCCCAGGCCGAGCACGACCGCGACGTCCCCGGCTCCGATGCCGCTGCGCGCGACGGCGCGGGCCGCGACGGAGAAGGGCTCGGTGATCGCGGCGACCTTCGGGTCCAGGCCGCCCGGTACCGCCATCGTCAGGGCCTCGTTCAGGATCATGTATTCGCCGTAGCCGCCGGGATACATGGGCGCGTAGCCGATGATGCCGGCGCCCTGCGGGCCGATGCCGATCGGCGGCCCGCAGACGACCGTGCCGACGGGCAGCGCCCGCTGCGTGCCCGGCCCGTACTCGACGATCTCGCCCGCGAACTCGTGGCCGAAGACCAGCCCGTCGCGGGGGTCGTAGGGCGTGCCCCCGGAGCGCCGGGTGGTCTCCATGAACGCGTCGGGGTCGGCCAGCGCGTGCAGGTCGGACCCGCAGATGCCGCACGCGAGCGTACGGACGAGGAGCTGCCCCTCCTGCGGCACCGGGTCGGCCACCTCGGTCACGATCATGGACTTGCCCTTGGTCACAGCGGCGCGCATGGGAGCCTCCCCAGCCCTAGACGAATCCCCCTTTCCGCACCGAACCACGTCACCGGCGCAGACGAAAGCCCACCATGCCACCGATCGCTGGTTTTCCGGCAGACGACACCGGAGGATTCTTGGCAGAAGTTGCCATTGGTGATCTTCCGGCACGATGTCAGCTTTGGGGCCCATGAGAGCCCGAAACGTCGCGTGGTCAGCGATTCTGGCCACGTCACTGGCGGTGCCGGCGACCGCCGCCACCGCACAGGCCGCACCGGCCGCAACAGCGCAACAGGCCGCACCCGCCTGCGACCCCACGCAGACGACCCCGGTCTACCGGGGCCAGGTCCCCTCCCCCAAGGACGTGCTCGGGATCGAGCTGGGCGACCGGCAGGTCACCGCGGCGGAGTCCGACCGTTACCTCGAGACGGTCGCCGCCAGGAGCGAACGGGTCATCTCCGGCACGCTCGCCACCAGCGCCCAGGGCCGTCCTCTCAAGTACGCGATCGTGGGCAGGCCCGCGGTCGTCTCCAAGGCGGGCCTGGCCAAGGTCCGGATCGAGGCCGAACTGCTGCGCAACCCGCGCACCCCGGCCAAGCTCGCCGAGCAGATCGCCGCGCGCGGCGTGCCGATCCTGTGGGTGAGCGGCAACGTGCACGGCGACGAGCCCAGCGGCACCGACGCGGCGCTGAAGGTGCTGCGCGACCTCGGCGACCGTTCCGACTGCGCCGCGACCCGCATCCTCGACAACGCGCTGGTCGTCATCCTGCCGACGCAGAACCCCGACGGGCGCGAGGCCGAGACCAGGCAGAACGCCTACGGCTTCGACATGAACCGCGACTGGTTCGCGCGCACGCAGCCCGAGACCGACGGCAAGGTCGCGATGCTGAACCAGTTCCCGCCGGTGCTCTACATCGACGCGCACGAGATGGGCGGCGACTCCTACTTCTTCCCGCCCAACGCCGACCCGATCTACCACGAGACGCCGGAGGAGGCGATCGGGTGGATCAACGACATCTACGGCGCCTCGATGGCCGCCGAGTTCACCCGGCAGGGCATCGACTTCTTCAACCGTGACGTCTACGACCTCTTCTACCAGGGGTACGGCGACACGGTGCCGACGACCGGCTTCCACGCCGCCGGCATGACGTACGAGAAGGGCGGCGAGAGCCCGTACCCGGACCGTACGAAGGAGCAGTACCTCACCCAGTGGGTCACGCTCTCCGCGGCCGTCGCCAACCGGCAGAAGATCCTCACCCAGTGGCACAAGATGGCCGTGGACGCCTACCGGCAGGGCGTGACGGGCGAGCTGGAGCCCAACCAGATCTACAACCCGCCCAACGCGGTCGACCGGCCGGTGCCCGACCGCAAGGTGCGGCACTACTTCCTGCGCGCCGACGACCCGGCCAAGCGCGCCGAGGTCCGCACGATCGTGCGGCGTCTCCAGCGCATGGGCGTCACGGTGTCGCAGCTGACCAAGCCGCTGAGCGTGCCGGACTTCAAGGCGTACGGGCGTCCCGAGGGCCGGGCCACCCTGCCCGCGGGCACGTACTGGATCTCCATGGCCCAGGGCCAGAAGCACTGGATCCAGGCGATGCTGAACGAGGACTCCTACACCCCGTTCCCCTACTTCTACGACGTGACGGCGTGGAGCATGCCGCTGCTCGGCAACGTGTCCGGCGGTTCGTCGGGCGTCGAGCTGCGACCGCGCGCCAAGGCGTTGCGGACGCTGCCGGCCGAGAGCGCCGGACGGCCGGGCAAGGCGCCCAAAACGGCGATCCTCCAGCTGTCGACGACCTCGTCGGCGGCCCGGCAGTCGGCGGGCTGGCTCCGCCACAAGCTCGACCGCGAGTGGAAGATCCCGCACACCGTGCTCTCCCCGGCCGACGTCGCCGCGGGCCGGCTCGCGGGCGTCGAGGTGCTGCTGGTGCCCAACGGCCCGGCCGCGGGCGGCTACGACGCGCTCGGCGACTCCGGGCGCGCCGCGCTGCAGAAGTGGACGCAGGACGGCGGCCGGTACGTCGGCTGGCAGGGCGGCACGCAGCTGGCCGCGCGGCTCGGCCTGACCACGGCCACCCTCAGCGACCCCACGTCCGACGTGCCGGGCTCGCTGTTCCGGGTGCGGGTGAACGAGCGCAGCCCGCTGGCGAAGGACGTCGGCGCGACCACGTGGCAGTTCTACGCCTACGACCTGGTGATGAAGCAGGCGGACCCGGCCAAGGTCGCGGTGTCCTACCCGGCCGCCGGCTCGCCGGACTGGTTCGTGTCGGGCTTCGAGAGCGGCTCGGCGGAGCTGGGCGGCACCGCCGCCGTGGTGGACGAGCCGGTCGGCAAGGGCCGCTCGGTGCTGTTCGGCTCCGAGCCCAACTTCCGGGCGTTCTCCAACGGCACGGCCACGCTGCTGCTCAACGCCATCGTCGGGCGCGACCCGTCGGGCGTCCGGGCGCCGGCCTCGCCCGAGCCGTCCAGCGGGCAGGCCAGGCAGGCCGCCGGGCTGATCCAGGCCGAGTCGCCGATCCGCGTGTCGGTGAAGGCGGCCGACGCGGGCCGGACGGCCGCCGCGCTGCGCTCGTTCGGCACCGGCTGGACCGAACGCCGCTCCGGTGACGTCGTGCACTTCGTGGTCGACAACCCGCAGGGCCTGGACGTGGGCCACCACCCGTGGGCCCGCCGCCTGCCCGCCGCCATCCGCGGCGCCGGCGTCACGCCGGTGGCGGTCGTCCTCCCGTAACCCGGCGGGCACCATCCCGTAGGGCACGGCCGCCGTCGCCTGGGTCGTCAGCGCACGATCCAGGCGATGGCGGTCATCGTCCCGGGCGGGACCTCGGTGAAGCCGCCGTCGCGGACCGCCACCGCCGCCCGCCCGACGCACTCGCGCCAGGGCACGTCGCGGGCCAGGTGCACGCGCACGTCGCCGGCCAGCCACGCCGCCACGTCGGCCGGGGCGGCCTGGCGGAGCAGCAGCTGGGCCGCGTGGCCGCACTGCGCGGCGGCCTTGCCCGTCGTGATCGTGATGTCGGGATTGAGGGCGATCGCCGCGTACGGCGGCTCCGGCGGCGGCTTGGGGTCCTCGTCCGGGGGCAGGTCGAGCCCGGCGACCTGGAGCTTGGCGATCTGCGGCGGGACCTCCGACACCGGACCGGGCACGAACGCGCGCACCTCGGCGCCGTTGACGTCCACCGTGACGCCGGGCAGCGGCTGGACCTCGGGCCAGCGCACGCCGCGCGCACGCCGGGCCACCTTGCGGATCCGGCGGGCCTCCCACTCCCCCACGGCCTCGTGCCACTCGCCCTCGGGATCGGCCGCGCGCGGGTCGGTCAGCAGCTCCACGACCGCGGTCGCGGCGGCGGCGCAGACGGCGTCGTGGGTGGGCGGCTCGGCCTTCTCGGCACGCACCACCAGCTGCATCGCCCAGGGCGGGTCGTCGCGGGGATCGTAGTCAGGTCGCACGTCTGGAGTATTCCATTCCCAATCCGGACGCCTTCCCGCGGCTTTCGCGACCGGGAACTGGGTACGGCAACTCGTGCCGTCCTTCGGACGTTCTGCCCCAGTGAGGGGTGCGGCCGGTGGGGCGGGCCTCGTCGCGGGTGCGGGAACGGCGGGAGACGGAGGTCGCCGGTGGCCAGTAGTGCGGGTGCGTGGGGCAACTCCATCCCGGGGATCGGGACGTTCTTCGTCGGCATCGACGTCGCGCCGGGGCGATATCGGTGCGACGAGGGCAAGGGCGGCTGGTGGGTGCGCTTCACCGGCCCGGGCGGGGGCCAGCCGGTGGGCTCGTGGCCGCTGCCCGCGGGCCCGACCGAGATCGAGATCGCGCCCACCGACTTCGCGTTCGAGACCCACATCGGCACCTACTGGCGCCTCGTGGGCCCCGCGCGGGACCCCGGGGAGCCCTCGTCCGCGACCGAGCCGCGACCGGTGGCCGACCCGTCGCTGCGCGCCGAGCTGGACGTGATCGTCGCCCGGCAGCGGCCGCTGACCTGGATGGCCCCGGTGACCGTGCTGGCGGCCGGCGTGCTCGGCTCGCCCCTGCTGGGCGAGTTGTGGCTGCTGGCGCTGGCGATGGTGGCCATCATGATCGGTCTCGGCGCGCCGTCGTTGTCGCTCGACCTGCGGCGTGCCCGCGAGCTCGACCGCCGGCGCGACCGGTTCCTGGTCCCGGAGGACTTCGACGCCGAGGGCCGCGCGCTGCTCGGCCGGGTGCAGCGGGCCATCGACTCCGTCCAGGAGTCGCAGGTCAACAAGGAGGGCCTGCTCGACAACGTCGACAACGCCGTCACGCTTCCGCGCCAGGAGTGGGAGATCGCCCAGGTGCTGGCCCGGCAGTCCAAGCTGCGCGTCGAGCAGGAGCGGTTCGCCGACGAGGCGCCGCTGCCGGAGGTCCAGGCCGCGATGCGGCCGCTGCGCGACAAGCTGGACCTGTCGGTGGCGGCGGTGACGCGCCGCGTCGAGGCGCTGGAACGTTACGCCGAGCGCGCGCGGGCCGCGGACGAGGCGCTGCGCGCGCAACGCCATCTGGAGACGCTGGCCTACCGTGCGCACGAGTACGACGAGCTGCTCGCCGACACCGTCCGCGACGAGCTGGCCATGCCGTCGATCGAGCGGCTCACCGACCAGGGCGACGAGCTGGTGCGCACGCTGCGCACCCGGCTGGCCGAGGCCGCCGAGGCGGGCGGGCTCGCCGACGGGGGCGACGAGCTTCCGCCGGCGGCGCCCGAGCCCGAGTGATCAGGGGGCGGGCGGTCAGAGGGTGCCGGTGTACATGAGCGCGAACACCAGGTAGGGCACCAGGAAGCACCAGCTCACCACGACGATCCCGTGCAGCACCTCGCCGGGCTCGCGGGCCCGGCCCAGGTGGCGGTGGTAGAGCGCGACCAGGACCGGCGCGCTCGCCGCCTGGACCCAGAACGTGCGCTCGGGGAAGACGTGCCCGGTCGCCGCCAGCACGACGGCCAGCGCGCACGCCGCCGTCCACGCGCCGAGGCCGACGCGGTACGCCGCGCGCGGGCCCAGCCGGACGGCGATCGTGGTGTATCCGCTGGCCACGTCGGCCTTGTAGTCGGTCACCGTGGTCGGGATGTAGAGCGCGGTCGCGACCAGCACCCCGGCGACCGCCATGACCCAGGGGAAACCCTCGACGGGCCGGACGACCGTCCAGCCGGCCAGCAGGGCGAAGCCGCCCACGGCGACCGCGTTGGTCGCCACGTCGAACCCGGGCCGGTCCTTCAGCCGCAGCGGCCGCACGCTGTAGAGCCAGCCGAGGACCAGGAAACCGAGCGTCACCAGCGCGAACGAGGGCCGGACCGTCAGCGCCACGAGCAGCGCGGCCGCCGCCGTCAGATGCGCGGCCACCACCGCGGCGCGCACCGACAACCGCCCGCTGACCAGCGGCGCGCCGTCCTTGCGCGGGTTGCGCTGGTCGCCGGGAAGGTCGCAGGCGTCGTTGATGGCGAGCACGGCCAGCCACACCAGCGGCCCCCAGACCACCAGCCCGGTGAGGACGGGCGTGATCTCGGGCAGGCAGGCGCGGCCGGGCGGCACGCACACGTCCTGGCCGGCGATCAGCCGCCGGGTGGCGAGCAGGTGCCCGACGTAGAACGGGACGAGGGAGACCAGCCACAACGCGGGCCGGGCGATGAGCCAGAGGTCGAGGAGCACCCGCCAGCGCGGTTGCGGCGTGGTGCCGGTCGAGGGAACACGGGCACGGACCCGCACGGTCGTCACCCCCAGGGGCGATCGAGGACCGGACCGGTCAGGCCCGGGTCGGCACACCCTTATTAGACACCCCGTTCAATCAGAACGGGATGGAGGGCTGCCCGCCCGACCCCCTCGCCCGAACGGACAGTCCATCCCTCATGAGGTAAAGACGCCACCTTCGTGGCGAAAGTTCAAAGAACACCGTCCACGACATTTCACACCCGCACCGAAACCTGCCAGGAGGTGTCAGGTTCAGGGCCTAGCGTCGGATCGGAGGTGGCCGGCATGGCACGAGCGGTGATCGGATTCCGTGAACACTCGGGTTGGGCGGTGATGGTGGCGGTCGGCGGTGATGCGCGCGCCCCGAAGGTGATCCTGCGGGAGCGGGTCGACCTGCTGGACGACCCGGAGCTCCCCGCGCAGGCCTACCACGCGGCCGCCGGCCGCGACCTGGACGAGGCGGCCGCGCTCATCGCCGCGGTCGAGCGGTCGGCCCGCGCGGCGGCACGCGACGTCCTCGCCGCGGCGGTCGCCGAGCTCGACGGGCACGAGGTCGAGGCCGTCGCGCTCGGCCTCGACCGGGGCGGCCTCCCGGAGGATCTGGCGAAGGTCCTCGCCAACCACATGTCCCTGCACGCCGGCGAGGGCGAGCTCTACCGGGAGGCGCTCGCCGAGGCGGCCGGGGACCACGGGTTGCGGACCGTCCGCCAGGACTTCCGGGCGCTCGGCACCGCCGCCGCGCCGGTGCTCGGGGCGGACGCGCGCGACCGGGTCGCCTCGTGGCGGCGCGAGATCGGCCCGCCCTGGGCGCGTGACCACAAGGACGCCGCGCTCGCGGCCTGGCTGGCGCTCGCGGGGTGAGGTCAGGCCGCGAGGATCTCGCGGACCTGCGCGGGGGAGGTGAAGACCTCGGCCGTCATGCCGGCCTCGCGGGCGGCGACCACGTTGCCCTCGGTGTCGTCGAAGAAGATCACGTCGGCCGGGGGCACGCCCATGCGCTCGGCGCAGATCTCGTACGCGCGCGGGTCGGGCTTGGCGACGCCGATGTCGCAGGAGTACGTCAGCACGTCGAACCGGCCCAGCCAGGCCCCGTGCCGGGCCTCGAACCGCGGCACCAGCTCGGAGATGATGTTGGAGAGCAGGCCGAGCGGCCGCCCCTGGTCGGCCAGCTCGACCACCAGCCCGACCATCTCGTCGTCCACCTCGGTCCAGCTGTCCAGGTCGGCCTCGTTCAGCGCCTGCACGTCGGGGATCGTGGTGCCCAGCCGCGCCGCCACCGCGGCCCAGTAGTCCTGGCTCGGCTGCCCCGCGTCGTAGGCGGGGCGGCACCCCCAGTAGGCCTCCCAGAAGGACGGCCCGGTGACCCCGGCGAGCGTCTCCAGCCGCCGCTTGGCCGCACCGGTCTGGGTGCGGGCGATCACTCCGTACAGGTCGAACACGATCACGTTGGCCATGCTCCCGACCCTAGGCGCCGCCCGCACCCGCCCGATCCGGCCCTGCCCTGGAGCCGCCGGTCAGACGCTCGTGCGCAGGCGGATGGCGTCCTTGCGCACGGCGGCCGGGTCGGCGTCGCGGAGCAGGACGTCGGCCATCAGGGACGCGGCCTGGCGGAGCTCGTGCTCCCCGAAGCCGCGGCGGGTCACCTCCTGGGTGCCGATCCGCAGGCCGCGGTCGGTCTCGCCGGGCGCCTGCCAGGGCAGCCCGATGGCGCTCAGGTAGATGCCGGCGTCGGCCAGCGCGGCCATCGCGGCCCGGCCGTCGCCCACGTCCACGGCGACGTGGTGGGACTCGGTGAAACCGCGGCCCCTCCCAGCGACGGTGAACCCCTCGTCGTGCAGGGCGGCGGCGAGGATCCGGGCGTTGGCGACGCAGCGGTCGGCGTACGCGCCGCCGCCGGCCATGATCTCGGCCGCGGTGACGGCGAGCGGCGCGAGCCTGCCCGCGTCGTAGTTGGCCGTCAGGCCGGGGAAGACGGCCGCTGAGAGCCGTTCGGCCAAGGCCTCGTCGTCGGTGGCGATCACCCCGCCGGGCGGGCCGCCGAACGACTTGTACGTGGAGAACGTCAGCACGTCGGCGCCCTCGGCCAGCGGCCGCTGGAACCGGCCGGCGGCCACCAGCCCGGCCATGTGGGACGCGTCGTAGAGCAGGGGCGTGTCGCCCACGATCCCGGCGATCGCCGCGACGTCGTGCGGGAAGAGCAGCAGGCTGGCGCCGATGACGACCAGGCGTGGCCGTTCGCGTTCGAGGAACGCCGGCAGCGCGTCGAGGTCGACGTCGAACGCGCCGGCGTCGTAGGGCAGGTCCACGACGCGCAGGCCGCGCACGTCGGGCGCGCCGACCGCGTGGTGGCTGGTGTGGCCGCCCGCCCGTTCGGGCAGGACGGCGATCGTGTCGCCGGGGTCGGTGAGCGCGGTGTAGACGGCGAGGTTGGCCATCGTGGCGCTGTGGCTGCGCACCTCGGCGAACCGGGCGCCGAGCAGGCGGGCGACCAGGGTCGGCGCGAGCACCTCGAGGGTGTCGAGGTGGTCGAGGCCGGACTGGTACTTCTCCCCCGGCCAGCCCATGCTCGGCCGGCCGCTCACGAGCGCGTCGGCGACCTCCCGCGCGGCGGGGCTCAGCACGTTCGTTCCGGCGTAGAGCACGATCCCCTCGGCGTCGAAGGCCCGCGCGTGGTCGCGGAGGGCGCCGCGGACGGTTTCGGACACCCCCTCGGGCGAGAGGTCGGTCAACGTGGCCGCCACCTCGGCGATACGGGATCGGGCCACCGACGACGCCCAGGGCGCCATTTCCACACTCATTCACCCCTCCTCAGTACTTCTTCAGGTCAAAACGTAGAGAACGGGACGCAATGGGCGCCAGAGGGGATCTTGCCAAGTGGCCCGAGGTTCGTCAGGCTCTCACCAAGCGCTTGCTACAACACGTAACCTGATGTCAACACGCCAAACTGAGCAAGCGGTTGGGCGGACACGGCATAATGAGAGGGTGACGACCACGAGCACCGATTCCGGACAGCCAAAAGCACGCCGCCGCGGCAAGGGTTCACCCGCCCTCGCCTCGGAGCGGCGCGAACACCTGGTCAGGCTCGCGGCCGAACTCTTCGCCGAGAAGGGCTTCCAGGCCACGACGGTGCGCAACATCGCCGAAGAGGCCGGGATTCTCTCGGGCAGTCTTTACCACCATTTCGACTCCAAGGAGTCGATCGTCGACGAGATCCTCTCGGGCTTCTTCCAGGAGATCATGTCGGCCTATCGGGGAGTCATCGACCAGGGCCTCGACCCGCGCGAGACCATCGCGGGCCTCGTCCGCCTCGCCTTCGGCACGCTCGAGCCACATCGGGCCGCCATCACGGTGATGCAGAACGACTGGAACTACCTCAAGGACATGGAGCGGTTCGCCTACCTCACCAAGTCCGAGGACGAGGTCGAGAAGATGTGGGTCGACACCATCAAGGACGGCCAGAAGGACGGGCTGTTCCGCGAGGACATCGACCCCAAGCTCACCTACCGCATGATCCGCGACACCGTGTGGGTGGCGGTGCGCTGGTTCAAGCCGGGCGGCCGCCTCAACTCCAAGGGCCTCGCCGAGCACTACCTCAAGGTGATGTTCGACGGCATCAACACGCACTGACCTCACGACGCACTGACCTCACGACGCACTGACCTCACGACGCACGGTCCGGATCCGGCCCCGCGGCCAGGTCGCGGCGGCGCACCGCGGCGAATCCCGCCGCGGCGAGCAGCGCCAGGCACATCGCGACCAGCAGCGACGTCCGGTAGACGTCGTCGAGGTTGTCGAGCCTGGCCCCGCCCGAGCCGGTGTCGTAGTCCCGTTCGGCTCCCACCAGCAGGACCGCGCCGGTGAACTGGACGCCCACGGCCTGGCACCACGCCTGGAGCCCGCCGCCGAAGCCGGTCAGGCCGCCGGGCGGGCTCCCGGCGATCGCCACCGCGGCCGCGACGGTGATCGCCCCCATGGCGACGCCCTCCAGGAGCAGCAGGACGGCCACCCATCCGTAGGGCGTGTCGGCGTCCAGCGTCAGCCCGAAGGCGAGGAACGCGCCGAGCACGAGCGCGGCCGGGGAGGCCGCCAGCGGCCACCGGACGCCGGTCCTGGTGATGAGCAGGCCGGTCAGCGGCGCGCTCACCAGCGCGCCGAGCAGCAGGGGCGACAACCTGAGCCCGGCGGTGCCGAACGAGCCCGAGTCACCGAAGTAGACGGCGTCGAAGAGGGCGCGGTCGTAGATCCACAACGCCGTGAACGCCGCCAGGGCCGGCACCACCGTCGCGGCCAGGCGCGGCGGGATCAGCGCGGGACGGACCGACAGCAGCACGATGACGAGGGCGAGCAGGAAGACGGCGCCGCACGCCAGCCCGGTGATGGCGCGCCAGTCGCCCCAGCCCTCCTCTGCGACCGCCCAGAGCCCGAAGACCGTGCAGGAGCCCACCAGGCCCAGCAGGAGTGCTCCGGGGACGTCTGAGGCCCGCCCCGGGCCCTCGCGCCGCGACTCCCGCAGGAGTCCCGCGCCGAGCCCGAGGGCGAGCAGGACCAGCGGGACGGCGGCGGCGGTCACCCCCCAGCCGGGCAGCCCGCCCATCTGCCGGAGGACGGCGAAGACCAAGGCCGCGACGACCGTCGTCGCCGAGAGCGCGGCGCCCCAGACGCCCATCGCGATCCCGAACCCGCGGCCGGGGAACGCCTCGCGCACGAGCGCCACCCCGCCCGCGACGACGGCCGCCATGGACAACCCCATCAGCGCCCGCGCCAGCAGGGCGGGCCAGCCGCCGCCGGCCGCGGGCATCAGGTCGACGAACACCATCCCCAGCACCAGCGCCGCGGCGTATCCGCCGAGCCCGGAGAGGAAGACCCGCTTGCGCCCGATGGAGTCGGCGAGCCGGCCCAAGGGGACGAGGGCGCCGGCCAGAACGGCCGGATAGGCGACGTACGCCCAGAACCAGACGCCCCCGGGGCTCGGCAGGAGGTTCTGCGACCAGTACAGGCCGAGGTGGACGCCGAGCATCGCGAACGACACCACCGCCACGGTCAGCGCCGGGTTGCCCTTCGCGGGCGCGACGGGAAGGTGCGCCCCCGGGAGCGGAGCCCCGGGCCCCGGCGGCGGGGCGGCCTGGGGCGGAAAACCCTGGGGTGAGGCGGCCTGGGGTGAGGCGGCATGCGGTGGCACGAACGGGAACTGCACGGGCGGCAGCGGCGGGGGCGTGATCTTGCCGGTGGCCATTCCCGCGCCCTGTTCGAGGAGGGGCTCCACGACGGTGTCCCCGCCCACGACCCGCACCGCGCCGGAGACCGCGCCCGGAACGGCCGGTGCGGCGCCCTGGTGGCCGATGAGGCTGAGCACCAGCTGCGTGGACGTGGGCCGGTACGCCGGGTCCTTGCTCAGGCAGGCGGCGACGAGCCCGGCGAGCGGCGCGGGCAGCGCCGACACGTCCGGGGCGGCGTTGAGGATCCGGTGCATGACGGCGGGGATGGTGTCGCTGCCGAACGGGGCGCGCCCGGTCGCCGCGTACAGGATCGTGGCGCCCCAGGCGAACACGTCGGTGTGCGGGCCGAGATCGTCGCTGGCCACCTGCTCGGGCGCCATGTACGCGGGGGTGCCGACGATGTGGCTCGTCATGGTCCCGGTGGCGTCGAGCGCCTTGGCGATGCCGAAGTCGATGACGCGCGGCCCGTCCGGGCCGATCAGCACGTTCGGCGGCTTGAGGTCGCGGTGCACGACACCCGCCTGGTGGATGGCCGCCAGCGCGGTGGCCGTGCCGATCGCGAGCCGGTGCAGGTCGCCGCCGGACCGCGGCCCCTCCTCCTGGACGAGCCGCTGGAGGGAGGGGCCGGGAACGAACTCGCTGACGATGCAGGGCTGGTCGCCCTCGGCGTCGGCGTCCAGCACCTGCGCGGTGCAGAACCCGGCGACCCGCTCGGCCGCCTCGATCTCGCGCACGAACCGGGCGCGCGCGGCCGGGTCGCCGCTCAGCCGCGCGTGCAGCAGCTTGACGGCGACCCGCCGGTCGTCAGGCCCGCGGCCCTCGAAGACCACGCCCTGGCCGCCCTCGCCGAGCCGTCCGGTGAGCTCGTAGGCGCCGAGTCTGTCCGGATCGCCCGGCTTGAGGGGTTCGATCATCGGACAATTTGACCACAGGCCCCGGTGCCACGGTCAGTGTTCGGCGCGTGACAGGCGACCCGGAAGCAGCCGGGCCACCGGGCGCGGCAACCACCAGTTGGCCTTGCCGCAGATCTCCATCAGCGCGGGGACGAGCACCAGCCGGACGATCGTGGCGTCGATGAGGACCGCGACGCCCATCCCGAGCCCCATCTGCTTGACCTCGACGTCCGCCCCGAGCAGCACCGACAGGAACACCATGATCATGATGGCCGCGGCCGCGGTGATGACGCGCGCGGTGCGGGTGAGCCCCCGCGCGACCGCCTCCCGCGTCTCGACGCCGTTCTCGTAGTACTCGCGGATCCGGGAGACCAGGAAGACCTCGTAGTCCATCGACAACCCGAAGAGGATCGGGAACATCATCAGCGGCACCCAGGTCGTCACCGGCATCTCGGTCGGGAACCCGAGCAGGGTCCCCGCCCAGCCCCACTGCACGACGGCGGTCAGCACCCCGTACGCCGCCGCGATCGACAGCAGGTTCATCACCGCGGCCTGCAGCGCGATCGTGACCGACCGGACCAGCGCCACCAGGAGCAGCAGCGAGAGCCCGACGACCACCGTGATGAGCCAGGGCAGCCGGGACTGCACGCTCTCGGCGAAGTCGATCGACGCGGCGTTCGGGCCGCCCACGTACACCTCCAGGCCCGAGCCGGCGGTCGCGGCCGGGATGACGTCGTCGCGCAGCGTGTGCACGAGCTCCGGCGTCCTCTCGTCCTGCGCGCTCGTCGTCGGGAACGCGACGAAGACCGACGCCTGCCCGTCCCGGCTGCGCGCCGGCGGCTGGACGCCCGCCACGCCGGGCGTCTTCTCCACCGCCGCGGCGACCGGTGCGGCGTCGCCGCCCTTCGCCACGATGACCAGCGGCGCGTCCGTGCCGGCGCCGAACCCCTCGGTCAGGATCTGGTGCGCGGCGTAGGAGCTGGTGTCGTGCGGCTGGGTACTGGCGTCCGGCAGGCTCAGCCGCATCGACAACGCAGGGACGGCGAGCACCAGCAGCACGGCCGCGGCGGCGAGCCCGGCGAAGATCGGCCGGTGCTGGACGGTCCGCGCCCAGCGTTCGGCCAGCGGGCGGCGCGCCCGGCCGAGGCCCGGCACCCGCAGCCGGTCGATGCCGCGGCCGGTGAAGCCGAGCAGCGCGGGCAGCAGCGTCACCGCGGTGACCATCGTCATCAGGACGGTGACGCCGGCCGCGACCGCGACGCCGTTCAGCAGCTCCTGCTGCATGACGAACAGCCCCATCAGCGCGATGACCACGGTGGTCCCGGCGAACAGGACCGCCCGCCCCGCGGTGGCGATCGCGGTGACGGTCGCCTCCTCCGGGTCGCCGCCCTCGGCGAGGGCCTCCCGGTAGCGGGTGACGATGAAGAGCGCGTAGTCGATGCCGACGCCGAGCCCGATCAGCGCGGCGACGATGGGGCTGAACGAGGGCGCCGGCAGCACGTGGCCGATCAGCGAGATGAGGGCCAGCCCGGTGCCGATGCCGAAGAGCGCGGTCACGATCGGCAGCCCCATCGCCAGCACCGAGCCGAACGCGACGAGCAGGATGACGATGGCGGCGAGCAGGCCGACGCCTTCCGTGGGGCCCCCGCCGGGTGTCTCGGCCGCCTCGACCGCGGCGCCGCTCAGCTCCAGGCGCGGGTCGCCGCTGCTCTGGCGCACGTCGTCGAGCAACTCGGCGACCTCCGCGACCGGCATGTCGTCCGACGGCACGTCGAGGTTGGCGGTGGCGAACGCGGTCTTGCCGTCCCCGGAGATCTGCCCCTGCCCCTGGTACGGCGAGGAGACCGAGGCCACGTGCGGGGTCTGGCCGAGCCGGGCGACGGCCCGGTCCACCTCGGCCTTCACGGCCGGGTCGCGGACCCCGCGTTCGGACCGGATCGCCAGCGTGATGCTGTCGCCGCTCATCTCGGGGAAGTGCTTCTCCAACAGGTCACCGGCCTTCGCCGACTCCGAGGAGCCGCCGCTGAAGTCGTTCAGCGGCTCGGCGGCGTAGCCGAAGCCCACCACCAGCACGGCGATCGTGCCGACGATCCAGCCGACGACGGTCAGGCGCCTTCGCCGGTAACAGAGCCGGGCCAGCCGGGCCAGCGCGCCGGTGTGCGCGGCAGGGGGTCGCACGTGTCATCACCTCGGGTGGGAACGTCTCGTCGATGTGTCCCGTCGAGGCTCTCTCCCGGCGTCCTCCGGCACATCCGGCGCGCGATGACACTCGCCGCGACCTGTACTCCTGCCGGAGTACGCCCCGAGCGGTACCGGGATCCGACAGACTGCGGGGGCACTTGGTGTTTTTCATCACATGTGACCCGGAAGCGGTGACGTTTCCCGTCATGGGAACGCTGATACCGGTGAGGTTCTACGGGGGAAGGGGCGTGGATGTCGTCTCAACGGGGCGCTGCCGCCGGGCGGGAGGAGCCGCCACCGGCGGAACTCCGCGTGGCGCTCGCCCGGGGGCTGCAGGAGCAGTTCCCCGGTGTTCGGGTCTGGTACGGCGACGCGACCGGCTCCTGGTGGGCGCTGGTACCGACGCTGTCCGGCTCGCGCCTGGTCGAGGCGCCGACGCCACAGCAGCTCCGCGACGCCATCATGAGCGCGCGTTCCCGGGGGTGACGAGCCCCGACTCGTAGGCGAGGACCACCAGCTGCGCGCGGTCGCGCGCGCCGAGCTTGCTCATGGCCCGGCTCACGTGCGTCTTGGCGGTGAGCGGGCTGACCACCAGCTGCCCGGCGATCTCGTCGTTCGACAACCCGCGCCCGACCAGCCGCACCACCTCACGTTCGCGCGAGGTGAGCGCCGCCAGCCGCGCCGCTCCCGCCGGCCCGGCCGTCCCCGCGGCGGGGCGGCCCGCGTCCCTGCGGAGGGCCGCCTCGATGACGGCGCGGGTGACCGCGGGGGCCAGCAGGGAGTCGCCGCCCGCGACCACGCGGACGGCCTGGTGCAGGTCCTCCGGCTCGATGTCCTTGACCAGGAAGCCGCTCGCCCCGGCGCTGAGCGCCTTGAAGACGTTGTCGTCCTCGGCGTACGTGGTGAGCACGACGACCCGGACGGCGCCCAGTTCCGGGTCGCCGGTGATGCGGCGGGTGGCGGTCAGCCCGTCGATCTCCGGCATGCGCAGGTCCATCAGGACCACGTCGGGCAGGTGCCGCCGCGCCATCGCGACCGCGACGCCCCCGTTGCCCGCCTCCCCCACCACCTCGATGTCGGCGGCCGCCTCCAGCAGGACCTTGAACCCGGCGCGGACGAGCGACTGGTCGTCGGCGAGCACGACCCGGATCACGCCGCGCCCCCGGGGAGGCGCACGCCGACCACGAACCCGCCGCCGTCGCGCGGCCCGGCGGTGAAGGTGCCGCCGAGGCCCTCGGCGCGTTCCCGCATGCCGCTCAGCCCGTGCCCGCCGCCGGGGGCCGCGGCTCCGCCCGCTCCGTCGTCGGCGATCTCGATCGCCACCCCGCCGGGTTCGTACGCCACGGCCACCCGCGCGCTCACCTCCGTGCCCGCGTGCCGCAGCACGTTCGTCAACGACTCTTGCAGGATGCGGTACGCGGCGTGGTCGACGGTGCGCGCCAGCGCGGGCGGCGCGCCGGTGACCTCCACCTCGACCGGTACGCCCGCGGCCCGGACCGCCTCGATCAGCGACGGCAGCCGTTCCAGCCCGACCGCGTCGTCGTGGTCGGCGGCGTCCGCCCGCAGCACGCCGAGCGTGCCGCCCATCTCCCGCAGCGCCCGCTTGCTGGTCTCGCGGATGGTGCTGAGCGCGGTGCGCACCTGCTCGGACTCCGGGTCGTTCTCGTGGACGTGCAGGGCGCTCCGGGCCTGGACGGTGATGGTGGCCATGCTGTGGGCGACCGTGTCGTGCAGTTCGCGGGCGATCCGGACCCGGTCCTCGGCCACCCGCCGCGCCGCCTCGATGTCGCGTTCCTCGGCCGCCAGCCGCAGCCGTTCCCGCGTCTCCTCGGCCAGCGCCCGGCGGCTGCGCACCACCTCGGCCAGCAGGATGACCGTCACCGCCAGCGCCCCGTTCGCCACGAACTCCGAGAACGCCCGCAACGGCGGCGAGCCCTCCTGGAAGACCACGATGGAGTAGCCCCCGAACGAGAACACCGCGATCACGCCGGCCGCCCAGCGCAGGTGCCCCTGGAGCGTGGCGGAGTAGAGCGGCACCGCGAGCACCGTGACCGGCGACATCCCCGGGTAGTCGGCCGAGTAGTAGGCGAACAGCGCCAGGCTCGACAACATCAACGCCGCCACCGGCCGCCGCCGGTGGAGCAGGATCGGCAGCGTCATCAGCACGCCGAGCGTGTAGGCGAACAGGTCGGGTTTCAGCGACTCGGGCTCCGGCGCCTCCCGGATCATGATCGCGTTGATCACTCCCGCCGCCACCGTGATCGCCACGTCCACCGAGATCGGACGCCACCGCACCGTCATGGCGTCAAGGTAACGCGAACGCGGCGTTTCAGGCGCGGGTGAGGATCGCCGCGCTCCCGTAACTGCCGCCGAACCCGGTGCACAACGCCACTCCGGCGTCGCCGACCTGGTTCGTCCCCGTGCCGCGCAGCTGCCGCACCGCCTCGGCCACGTTGTTGAGCCCGTGCACGTACCCCTCCGACAGCAGCCCCCCGTGCGGGTTGACCGGCAGCCCCCCGTCGAAGGCGATCCGCCGTTCCCGCAACACCTCGCCCAGGTCACCCCGAGCCGCGAGCCCGAAGTCCTCGATCTGGCGCGGCACCAGCCAGCTGTAGGCGTCGTACAGCAACGACACGTCCACGTCGCCCGGCTTCATCCCCGCCGCCTCGTAGAGCGGGTCCGCGACGTACGAAGAGAAGATCCGTCCGACGTCCCCGGCCTTGTCCATGGTCGACGCCCCGGGCCCGCCGCCCCGCACCACCGCGTGCACCCGCGGCGCCCCGGGAGCGAGATCGGCCCTGGTGACGACGAGCGCGCACGCGCCGTCCGTCTCCTGGCAACAATCCAGCCGCCGCAACGGCGAGGCGACCATCGGGCTCGCCAGGTAGGCGTCCAGGTCGACCGGCTCCCGCCGCAACGCGCGCGGGTTGGCCGCGGCATGCGCCCGCGACTGGGCGACGACCGCACAGGTGTGCTCCTCGCCCAGCCCCGCCTCGTGCA
Source organism: Spirillospora sp. NPDC047279 (assembly GCF_040643285.1). Taxonomy (NCBI): domain Bacteria; kingdom Bacillati; phylum Actinomycetota; class Actinomycetes; order Streptosporangiales; family Thermomonosporaceae; genus Spirillospora; species Spirillospora sp. NPDC047279. Next base: position 411,284 of record NZ_JBEYUA010000004.1, on the reverse strand, counting down.
GGTAACGCTGCCCGGCGAGGGCGAACTGGTGAACGGGCCCCGCCATCCCGTACGGATGGGTGAACTGCTCCTCGGTGCCCTCCCCCAGCTTCAGCCCGAGGGTGTTCATGCGCCGCCCCGACCGCCCGTTGAGCGCCCGGTAGACCAGCACGCTGTCGGCGATCCCCGCGTCCACGAGCATCGCCGCGTCGGCGAGGATCGACGCGCTCTGCGTACCCCCGCCGTAGATCTCGTTGTGCCACCCGATCTCCGGCAGCCGCAGCTCACGCGCCAGATAGAGCACGGGCGCCGAGTCGTTCAGGTGATAGCTGAGAATCGCCCCCGGCCGTTCGACCGCGCCCCCGGTGGCCTCCGCCGCCTCGGCCAGAGCGGCCCGCGCCGCCTCGGCGGCCAGCTGAAGCTCGGTCCGCCCCGACGACCGGGACAGTGCCGTCATCCCCACCCCGGCAACAGCGGCCCGCCCCGAAAACCCCTGCCGACCCAACGCAGCCTCCTCCGGCGCCGTTCAGGTGACCGCTACCCGCATCCGCACGTGCCCCCGCCCACCCGCATCCGCACGCGAGCGCGCGACCGGGTCGTGAAGCAAGCCGAAGGCGAGGCCCGGGAAGCCATTAACACGGCGCCTGCCGGGACGGGGCGCGATCCATCCCGACAGGCGACCTTCCGCCGAAACTAGCCCCAATCCGCCAGATAGACAAGCGCTTGCTCGGTTTTCAGTCGACGATCCTGATCAGGCGGCGTTCCGCGGCGACGGTCACGGCCGCCGTGCGGGTGTCGACGCCGAGCTTGCCGAAGATGTGCACCAGGTGCGTCTTGACCGTCGCCTCGCTGATGAAGAGCTCCTTGGCGATCCGCCGGTTGGACAGCCCCTTGGCCAGCAGCTCCAGGATCTCGATCTCGCGCGGGCTGAGCGCCGGGGCCGGCTCGCGCACCCGCTTCAGCAGCCGGGACGCCACCTTCGGCGACAGCGCCGTCTCGCCGCGCACGGCGGTCTGGATGCCGCGGAAGAGCTCGTCCGGCGGGCCCGCCTTGAGCAGGTAGCCGGCCGCGCCGACGTCGATGGCGCGGGCGATGTCGGCGTCGGAGTCGTAGGTGGTGAGCACCAGCACGCGGGGCGCCCCGGGCAGCGCGAGGATCCGCCGGGTCGCCTCCACCCCGTCGATGCCCTCCCCGAGCTGGAGGTCCATGAGGACGAGATCGGGCTCGGCGAGGCCGGCCTGGCGCACCGCCTCGGCGCCGTCCGCGGCCTCGCCGACCACCTCGATGTCCGGCTCGCTGCTCAGCAACGCCCGCAGCCCGGCCCGGACCACGGGGTGGTCGTCCACGATGACCACGCGTACCGCGTTCATCCTTCGTCCTCCGGAATCGTCGCCGCCACCACGGTCCCCTCCCCCGGCGCACTCTCGATCACGAGGGTGCCGCCGACCTCGGCCAGCCGGTCGCGCATGCCGGCCAGGCCGTAGCCCCGCCCGGCGCCCGAACGCGGGTGCGCGGGGTCGAAGCCCGCGCCGTCGTCGGCGATGTCGAGCGTCACCTCGTCGTCCAGGTAGGTGAGCGACACGACGACGGTGCGGGCGCCGGCGTGCTCGCGCGCGTTGGCCAGCGCGCCCTGGGCCACGCGCAGCAGCGCCGCCTGGACCTCGGGGCGCAGCTCGCGCTCGGCGCCGTCGACCCGCAGCCGCCCGCCGGGCGCGTCGCGTTCGACCACCGCGCGCAGCGCGTCCGGCAGGCTCGCCCGCGCCAGGTCGGCCGGGGCCAGCCCGCGCACGAACCGCCGGGCCTCCTCCAGGTTGGACGCCACCGTGGCGGACGCCTCCCGCACGTGCCGCCAGGCGGCGGGCGGGTCGGCGTCCCATTCGCGGTCGGCGGCCTGGAGCAGCATCCCGGTGCTGGTCAGCCCCTGGGCCAGGGTGTCGTGGATCTCGCGGGCCAGCCGTTCGCGCTCGGCCAGGACCCCGGCGGCGCGCTGCGTGGTGGCCAGCTCGTCGCGGGTCCGGACGAGGTCGTCGATCAGCCGCTGGAGCTCCAGGAAGATCACGGTGGTCATGCCCGCGACCGCGATCGGGCCGAGCACCAGGCTCGGGTCGAACCCGTCCGACAGCCGGACCTGGGCGAAGATCACCGCGCTGGTCAGCAGGACCACGAACACGACGGCGGCGCGGGGGCCCAGCAGCCGCAGGGACATGAAGAAGAGCGGGAACGCCGCCCAGGAGAAGCTGGGCGCGAAGGTGACCAGGACCACCAGCAGGGCCATCACCAGCCCGAACCAGGCGAGGCGCCCGGCGTGGCCGAGCGCGTCCCAGCAGACGATCCCGACCGCGTACACGACCGCGAGGGCCCCGCTGAACGCCAGGCTGACGACCGCGTAGGCGTCGATCCCGTGCCGGATCACCAGCCGGGAGGCCGCGGCGGCGACCAGCAGGAAGAACGCGACGTGCATCGCGTTGTAGATCCGCCGTTCGGCACCCGTCATCTCTCCCCCTTCACGGCACGTTACTGCAGCGTCACCCACGGGCGCCCGCCCGGCATCAACCGATCGGTTGACGCCGGGTTCGAACGAACCCCCGATGGAACCGGTCCCGATCCCGGCGAAGCTCGTAGATGTCAGCGAGAAAGCGCAGCTCAACACTAAGATCACAAGGGAGACACCATGCAGATCAAGACCATCGCCGGAATGTCCGCGGGCCTCGCCCTCGTCGCCGGGACCGTCGCCCTCTCCGCCGGCACCAGCGCCTCGGCCGCCGCTCCGGCCGCCGCGCCCAGGGCCGGCGCCGTGCAGACCGTGAAGGTCCTGTCCACCGACTCCGCCATGAAGATCGCGGACGCGGTGCAGAAGGAGGCCGCCAAGCAGAAGCAGCGGGTCACGGTCGCGATCGTCGACCGCTCGGGCGACCTGAAGCTCGCGGTCAAGGGCGACGGCGCCGGGCCGCAGACGTTCGAGTCGGCCAAGCGCAAGGCGTTCACCGCCGTGTCGATGGGCCAGCCGACCTCCAAGCTCGCCGAGAACGCGACCGGCGACGGCCCGACCACCCGCGACATCCCCGGCACCCTGTTCCTCGCGGGCGGCGTCCCGGTCGCGGTCGACGGCTCCCCCGTCGCGGGCATCGGCGTCGGCGGCGCCCCGCAGGGCGCCATCGACGAGGCCATCGCCAACGCCGGCCTCAAGGCCGTGCAGGGCGACCTGGGCTGATGTCCCCCTCCCGGCGGCAGGTCCTGACGGCGCTGGTGCTCGGGACGATGGGCACCGGCGCCGCCTGTTCCCGGACGGGACGCACCCCGAAAGGACGTACTGCCATGCATGAGGACGACCTGCTGACCTCCGCCGCCAAGGGCGACGCGGCGGGCGTCCGCGACGCGCTCCAGCGCGGCGCGGACCTGGAGGCCCGCGACGGCCGCCGGCGCAGCGCGCTGCTGCTGGCGGCCGCGGCCGACCATGTCGAGGCCGCCCAGGTGCTCGTCGCGGCGGGCGCCGATCCCGACGCGCAGGACGACCAGAGCGACAGCGCGTTCCTCGTCACCGGCGTGACCGGCAGCGTGGCGATGCTGAAGACCCTGCTGCCCGCGCGGCCCGACCTGAAGCTCACCAACAGGTACGGCGGGGTCGCCCTCATCCCCGCCTGCGAACGCGGGCACGCCGCGTACGTGCGCGAGGTGCTCAAGACGGGCATCGACGTCGACCACGTCAACCGGCTCGGCTGGACCGGCCTGCTGGAGGCCGTGATCCTCGGCGACGGGTCGCGCCCCTACCAGGAGATCGTCCGGGCGCTCGTCGCCGCCCGCGCGGAGGTGAACCTCGCCGACGGCGAGGGCGTCACGCCGCTGAAGCACGCGCTCAGCCGGGGGCAGGACGAGGTCGCCGCGCTGCTGCGCGCGGCCGGCGCGCGTGCCTAGAGCGCGTGCCCGGGGCTCGCGCGCCGGGGCCCGCGCGGCCGGTGCGCGGGCCTACAGGTCGTACTGGATGGCGGCGCGCTCGCCCAGGATCGGCTTGATGTACTCGTCGATGACGGCGCGGTGCGCGGGGTGGTCCCGGTAGACGGCGTAGGCGTCGCGGTCGGCGAAGTCGGCCACCACCACGAAGTCGTGGTTGCCGGGGTTGACGCCCGCGTCGAGGCCCACGCTGTAGGTGTCGATCTCGGGGATCACGCCGGTCAGCGCGGTGAGCCGGGCCGCCACCTCCTCCTGCTGGCCGGTGGTGGTGCCGGCGGTCCACTTGAACAACACGACATGCCGAAAACCGCTCATGCGGCACACGTTAGCGCAGGTCAGACCGAGCCGAGTTCGGCCGCGACGGTGGCCCCCAGCTCCCAGCAGGCTTCGAGCTCCGGCTTGCCCGGCACACCCGTCACGACCTGCGGCGGGAGCACTCCGCGCCACTTCAGGCCGGTGGTGATCGAGTCGAGGGCGCGCAGCGCGCCGGCGGCGTCGCCGCCCGCGTGCAGGTACGCGCCGAACGGCCGCCGGACCGTCTCCTCCAGGCACGGATAGTAGATCTGGTCGAAGAAGTGCTTGAGCGCCCCGGACAGGTAGCCGAGGTTGACCGGCGTGCCGAGCAGGTAGCCGTCCGCCTCCAGCACGTCGACGGGCGAGGCGGTCAGCGCCGGGCGCGACACGACCTCGACCCCCTCGATCTCGTCGGTCGTCGCCCCCGACCGCACCGCCTCGTACATGGCCTGGAGGTTCGGCGACGGCGTGTGATGAACGATCAGCAGCCTCTTCATCGCTCCGAGCCTAGACCGCCGCTGTCAGAGCGTTTTCGGCCGGTCACGGGGTGGGGAAGCGGCGGGGACCGGCCGGGACGGGCGGCCCGGTCCGATCTAGTCTGAGGGGGCCGGCGATCAGGAGCGCCGGTGATCAACGTTCGATCCGGGGAATGAGTTCCAGCGGATCTTGGTTGGCGCCTCGTTGGAGGTGTGCGGTGGAAGCGGTGGAAGGCGCAGAACCCGCGGCGAGATCGGCGGCGCCGCTGGCCGCGGCCACGGGCCTGGTCGCGGTCATGGTCGCCGAGCCGGTGGCGTCCGACAGGGCGCCGGAGTGGCTCGACCGGCTGGCGCTGCTGGCGACCGGGCGGCCGTTGCTGCCCGTGCACGCGCTCGTCCTGGGCCTGGCGCTGGCCCTCGCCGCGCGCGGCGTGCTGCTGCACCGGCGGGCCGCCTGGTACGTCCTGGTCGGCGTCGTCCTGCTGGGCCTGCTCGCGGTGCTCGCCGGTGACGACGCGGCCTGGCGGCTGCCGCTGCTGCTCGCCGTGCTGGTGGCCCTGTGGTCGCGGCGCGAGGACTTCTTCGTGCGCCCGCACCACGAGCGGGTGCGCACGGCCGTCCGCACCGGCGCGGTGCTGGTGATCGGCTCGGTGGCGGGATCGGTCCTGATCGGCGGCGTGTCGGTCCGGGCGGTCGCGCGCGACGTGGCCAGCGGGCTCGGCGCCACCGGCGGGCACATCGACGGCGCCGCGTGGCTGCCGAACGTGCTCGCGCTGGCCGGCGCCGCCGGGTTCCTGGTCATCGTGGTCACGCTGATGGCCGCCGACCCGGCCCCGCCCGCGGGCGACGAGTCCGAACGGCGCCGGGTCGCGGGGCTGGTGGCGCATCCCGGCAGCGACACGCTGGCGCCGTTCGCGCTGCGCCGGGACAAGTCGTACGTCTTCAGCGCGGACGGCCGGGCGGCGATCGGCTACCGGGTGCTCTTCGGGGTCGCGGTGGCGGGCGGCGACCCGGTCGGCGACCCGCGTTCGCACGGCGCGGCGGTGGAGGCGTTCCTGGCGCTGACACGGCGCACCGGCTGGCGGCCCGCGGTGCTCGGCGCGAGCACGGAGGCGCTGCCGATGTGGGGCCCGCTGCGCTCGTTCGGCTTCGGTGACGAGGTCGTCGTCGACCCCGCCGCGTTCAGCCTGGCCGGGCGGCAGATGCGCAACGTGCGGCAGGCGGTCAAGCGCACCCACAACTCCGGCGTGACGTCGCGGATCATGCGCGAGGACGAGCTCACGCCCGCCCTGCGGGAGAAGCTGCTGGGCGTGGCGGCGCGGTCGCTCGGCGGCGCCGCCGAGCGCGGCTTCTCGATGAACCTGGACGAGCTGCTCACCGGCTACCACCCGGGCGCCGTGGTGGCGGTGGCCTTCGACGGCGCGGGCGAGCCGATCGCGTTCCAGCGGTACGTGACCGCCGGGACGGGCATCAGCCTGGACGCGATGCGCCGCGTCCCGGAGGGCCCCAACGGCCTCAACGAGCGGCTGATCGTCGAGATGGTCGAGCACGCCGGGGAGCGCGGCCTCGGCGTGGTCTCGCTCAACTTCGCCGCGTTCCGCGAGCTGCTGGACGCCGAGGAGCGCGGCGTCCTGGAGACGGCCGGGTACCGGGCGCTTCACCTGCTCGACCCGTGGATCGCGGTGGAGTCGCTCTACCTCTTCGACAAGAAGTTCCGGCCCGGCTACCGGCCGCGCTCCATCGTCTTCCGGTCGTGGTCCGACATCGCCTGGCTGGCCGCCGCGCTGCTGACGCTGGAGTTCGGCCGCACCCGCCCGGCGGCCGCCGCCGAGCCCGCCCTCGCCGAACCCGCCGGCCAGCTCGAACGCCCCTGATCGCACCGCTCTCGAAGCGCCCTGGTCCGACCCCGGATCAGGGCGCTTCGACGCGCATGGGATGACCTGTTAGTCTTCCCAAGCGAGCGCTTGGTACGTAATGATGGGTCAGGCGTCGAACGTCGCGGCGGCGAGCGCGGTGCAAGGGGACCTGCCCCACCGCGTGCCACCCGCCAGGCCCGCTGAAGAAGGAGCCGTCCACGTGGCTGACCGCCCGATGAAGTTCTCGACCTTCCACCTCTTCCACCAGAACGCGGGCCAGACCGCGCGGGAGGTGTACGACTACCAGATCGAGATCGTCGAGCTCCTGGAGGAGCTCGGTTTCGACGGTGTGTGGGTCGCCGAACACCACTTCCGCGACTACGGCGTCGTGCCCAACATCTTCAACATGCTGTCCCACCTGGCAGCACGGACGGAGAAGTTGAGGCTGGGCACCGGGATCGTCGTCCTCCCCCTGCACAACCCCATCCACGTGGCCGAGGAGGCCGCGATGGTGGACGTGTTGTCGGGCGGGCGGCTCGAGGTGGGCATCGGCCGCGGCTACCAGAGCATCGAGTTCGAGAACTTCGGGCTCGACCTCAGCGAGGCCCGGGACCGCTTCAACGAGTGCCTCGACATCCTGCTCGGCCTGTGGACCCAGGACGACTTCGAGTACAAGGGCCGCTTCCACGAGACCACGCACCCGCTGACGCTGATGCCCAAGCCTCTGCAGCGCCCGCACCCGCCGCTGCACGTGGCGGCCGTCAGCCCCGAGACCGTGGAGCTGTACGCGGCCCGCGGCATCCCGATCCTGGCCGACCCCGCCGCCCCGTTCAAGAAGATCGCCAAGGCCGCGGAGACCTGGCACGCGACCGCCGCCGCCAACGGCGTCGACACCACCGGCGCCGAGCTCGTCGCCAGCCGCTCGGTCTACGTCGCGCCGACCATCGAGCAGGCCCGCGAGGACCAGGCCCGGTTCGAGGCGTCGTTCGACCGCTCCCGGATCTTCAACGTGCAGAGCGCGCCGATCGACCCCAAGACCGGTCAGGCCGCCAAGGGCTTCGAGTACTACCAGCACCGCTACCTCAAGGGCGGCTCGGTCGACAACGACTTCCGCTGGGAGCAGCTCGAGGTCATCGGCGACCCGGAGCGGGTCATCGGCCAGATCAAGACCATCCAGGAGATGGGGTTCACCAACCTCATGTGCGACTTCGGCTCGACCCGGCCGGTGCCGATCGAGGAGATGAAGAAGGTCCTGAAGTTCTTCGCCGCCGAAGTCATGCCGGCGTTCCGTTAAGCCCGTCAAGGAGGCGCGATGTCCGTCGTTCAGCGGTTCACTCTCGGGGACGTCCTCAGCGAGCACCGGCGCGGCCGGCCGCTCGACACCGCCGTCGTCGACGGCGACGTACGGCTGACCTATCCCGAGCTCGACGACCGGGTGAACCGCCTCGCGCACGCGCTGGCGGCGGACGGGATCACGGCGGGCGAGCGGGTGCTCTGGCTCGGCCAGAACTCGTTCCGCGTCCTCGAACTGCTGGTCGCCTGCAACCGGCTCGGCGCGATCTTCTGCCCGGCCAACTGGCGGCAGAGCGCCGACGAGCTGGCGTACGTGCTGAACGACCTCACGCCCACGGTGGTGGTGTGGGAGGAGTCGGAGGCGGTAGAGAAGGCGCGCGGCCAGGTCACCCTGGACGCCCGCTGGGTGAGGTCGGGCGACGAGTACGAGTCGTACCTCTCCGACGACGACGGCGAGCCGGAGGCCGAGGTCGCGTCGGACGCGCCGGCGCTCGCGCTCTACACCGCCGCGTTCGACGGGCGCCCCAACGCGGCGCTGCTGAGCAGCACGGCGCTGGTCGCGCACAACATGTCGCTGCTGCACATCCGGCAGATGGAGAACGGCTTCACCTTCCTGGCGTGCGGGCCGCTGTTCCACGTCGGCACGATGATGTTCACGCTGGCCACGTTCCAGATCGGCGGCAAGCTCGTCTTCACCCCGGCGTACGAGCCGAAGGAGGTCTGCCGGCTCATCGACGCCGAGAAGTGCACGCAGGCCTTCCTGTTCGGCCCGATGATCGACGGCCTGGTGGAGGCGAACAAGGACGGGGCCCACGACCTGTCCTCCCTGCACTTCGTCTCGCACTCCCCCGAGTGGGACGAGATGATCACCGTGGACGACAGCCCGTGGTGCGCGTCCAAGATGGGCGGCTACGGGCAGACCGAGGTCGGCGGCATGCTGACCTTCCTGGGCCTGGGCCTGGGCGGCGCGGGCTTCGCGGGCCGCCCGTCCCCGCTCGTCCACGTGCGCATCCTGAACGCCGACGGCTCCGAGGCCGCGCCCGGCGAGGTCGGCGAGATCGCGGCCCGGGGCCCGAGCATGTTCTCCGGCTACTTCAACCGGCCCGAGCTGAACGAGGCCAAGGCCGCGGGCGGCTGGCACCACACCGGTGACCTGGGCCGCCGCGAGGAGGACGGCACGATCACGTTCATCGGGCCGAAGCTCCGCATGATCAAGTCGGCCAACGAGAACATCTACCCGGCCGAGGTCGAGCGCGCCCTCAAGGCGCACCCGTCGGTCGCCGACGCCGCCGTGATCGGCGTGCCGGACGAACGTTTCGGCCAGTCCCCCAAGGCGATCGTCGTCCTCAAGCCGGACACGGCGGCCACCGCCGAGGAGATCATCGAGCATGTGCGCGGCGCGATCGCCTCGTACAAGAAGCCGCGCGACGTCGCGTTCGTCGACGAGATCCCCAAGCGCGGCTACACGCCCGACTACGACGCGCTCGACGAGCGGCACGGCGGCGGCGCCTACCCGGGCGCCTACCCGGGCGCCTGACGGACCGGACGGCCCTGGTCCCCGCCTCCGGGACCGGGGCCGCCGACGTCTCCGCGTACGACGGGCTTCAGAGGACGGCGATGGGATTGATCGGGCTCGCGGTGCCGCCCTCGATGCGCAGCGGCACGGCCAGGAAGAGGAAGTCGGTGCGTCCCGTCTCGGCCAGCTCCTCCAGCCAGAGCATCTCGGCCAGGTAGATCCCGTGCCGCCACAGGAAGATCATGTGCAGGTCGTCGGCGAGGTCCTCGTCGGCGAGCTGGCGCGCGTTCAGCCCGCCGATCGCCGCGTTGTCGCTGGCGACCATGCACACGTCGCGCTCGGCCAGCCAGCGCCCGCCGTCCGCCGACAGGCCCGGCTGGCCCGCCCAGTAGGCGTCCGGCCCCTCCTGCCACACCAGCGGCCAGCCGGTGCGCACCACCGCGACGTCCCCCGGCCGCACCTCGACGCCGCAGCCCTCCAGGTCCTCGGGACCGATCCGGTCGCCCGCCTCCAGGTGGCCGGCCCCGCGCAGCTTCGGCACGTCGAAGAGCACGCCCCTGGCCACCACCGGCCCGGCCTTGTCGATACCGCAGCGTCCCGCGCCGTACGAGCGGACGCGGTCGGCCGGATGCCCGTTGTAGAGCTCGTCGCCCGACCACATGTGGCACAGGGCGTCCATGTGCGTCGTGGTCCCGTGCGGCGTGACGACGAGGGCGTCGTCGGCCATCTTGAGCCCGGCGCCGATGGCCCGCGTCCCGGCCGCGTAGTCACCGCCGTCCACGGACATGAAGTGTTGCGGCAGGGGCCTGCCCCGCAGATGCGGAACGGTCGTCGGCGCGGGCGAGGACGTCGCGCCCCGGATGGGCAGCGACAGGCTGACCGTGCGGCCCTCCCGCACGCTCCCCGCCGCCGCGACGACGACCTCGGGCGTCAGCAGGTTGAGCGCCCCGCGCTCGTCATCGGACCCCCACCGTCCCCAGTTGTTCGACTCTTCGAGCATGATTCGGTTGAGACCTTCCTTGGAAAGGACCGCCCATGACCATCGTGCAGGGCCACTGCGACCCCGCGTTCACGGCCGTACGGGACGTCTTCGAGCAGAACTTCGCGGACGGGCGGGAGCTCGGCGCCGCCGTGGCGGTCTACGCCGGGAACCGCAAGGTCGTGGACCTGTGGGGCGGTGTCGCCGACCGCCGAACCGGCCGGGAGTGGCTCGCCGACACCCCCTGTTTCGGCTTCTCCTGCACCAAGGCCGTGACCGCGACCGCGGCCCTCCTCCTCGCCGAGCGCGGCGCGTACGACCTGGACGGCCCGGTCACCTCCTGGTGGCCGGAGTTCGGTGAGCACGGCAAGGACAAGGCCACCGCCGCCCACCTGCTGTCGCACCAGGCGGGCCTGCCGGCGTTCGGCCGCCCGGTGGACGCCGAGGACGCCGCCGACGCCCCGGCCCGCGCCGCCGAGCTGGCCGCGCAGAAGCCCGAGTGGGAGCCCGGCACCGCGCACGGCTACCACGCCCTCACCTACGGCTGGCTCGCGGGCGAGATCGTCCGCCGCCACTCCGGGCGCCTGGTCGGCGAGTTCGTCCGCGACGAGTTCGCGGGCGACCTCGATCTGTGGATCGGCTCCCCCGACGACGTCATCGACCGCGCCGCCAAGCTCACCGCCGGCCGCCGCGCCGCCCAGAACGGGGCGGACGCGCCCAAGGCCGTGGAGGACGGCAACGTCCTGGAACGCCTGGCCGGCGCGTACGTCGACCCGCAGAGCCCCCTCAACCGGGCGCTCAACAACCCGCACCCCGGCAAGGGCGGCTACAACAACCCGGTCGTCCTGCGCGCGGGCTGGCCCGCCGCCGGGATGATCGCGACCGCCGGCGCCCTCGCGACCTTCTACGACCGGCTCATCTCCGGCACGATCCTGCGCCCCGGGACCCTCACCGAGGCCCTCCGGACCCGGGTCCGCGGCGCCGACCGGACGATGCTCGTGGAGAGCGCCTTCGGCCTCGGCTACATGCGCCCCGCGATGACGTTCTTCACGCCCGCCGCGGGCCGCGACACCGCGTTCGGCCACACCGGCGCGGGCGGCTCGATCGGCCTCGGCGACCCGGAGGCCGGCCTGGCCCTCGCCTACCTGCCCAACTCCATGGGCGACCAGCTCTCCGGCGACCTGCGCGCCTACCGCATCACCGAAGCCGCCTACGCCTCCCTGTCCTGAGGTCCCGCCGCTTCCCGGACTCACGATGTCACTGCATCGTGATGCCGCCGCTGACGGACAGGGTCTGGCCGGTGATGTACCCGGCGCGGTCGGTGCACAGGAACGCGGTGATGCCCGCGATGTCGTCCGGGCGGGCGATCCGGCGCAGCGGGATCTGCTTGGCGAGCTTGTCGAGCAGTCCCGGGTGCTGGTCGGACACCGCCCGGACCATCGGGGTGTCGGTGGGCCCGGGGCAGATGACGTTGCTGGTCACGCCGCCGCGGGCGGCCTCGCGGGCGAGGGTCTTGGCGAGGCCGAAGAGGCCGGCCTTGGTGGCCGCGTAGGCCCCCTCGCCGCCCGAGCCGGCCCGGGCGCCGTCGGACGAGATGAAGATCAGGCGCCCCCAGCCGCGTTCGGTCATGCCCGGCAGCAGTGCCCTGGTCAGCTGCATGGGCGCGCGGAGGTTGATCTTCCACATGAGGTCCCAGGCGGCCGGGTCGCTGTCGACGAACGGCTCGACGATGCTGACCCCGGCGTTGTGCACGAGGACGTCGACGTCCCCCGCCCCGGCCGTGAACCGGTCGATGTCGGCGGGGTCGGTGAGGTCGACGCGCAGCGCGGTGCCGTTCAGGTCCTTGGCCACCTGCTCGGCGGCGGGCAGGTCGATGTCGGCGACGACGACGCGGGCGCCGAGGGCCGCCAGGTCGGCGCAGATCGCGCGGCCGATCCCGCCCGCCCCGCCGGTGACGACGGCCGTCCGGCCCGCCAGGTCCAGTCCGTCCATGCCGGGTCCGTCCATGCCGGGTCCGTCCATGCTCGGTCGATCCATCATGACTCCCAGGCCGCGGCGAGCTCGGCGGTGGTCGTCCGGGCGGCGAGCAGGCTGATGGTGTTGGCCATCACCGCGTCGCCGTACTCGACCGGCATCCCGGCGACGGCGTCGGTCAGGACGACCACGCGGTAGCCGAGATTGACGGCCTCCAGGCAGAGGCCGGGGATGCCGAGGTTGAGGGAGAGCCCGATCGCCACGACCGTGCGCACGTTCAGCGAACGCAGCGTCTGGTCCAGGGAGGTGGCGGTGAACGGCGAGAAGCCGTGGTATCGCCGCGCCTCGATGTCGCCGGGATCGGACAGCTCGGGCAGGACCTCGATCGCCCCGGTGCCTTCCAGCATGTGGTTCGGGTCTTTGAGGAGGCCCTTGATGAAGGGGCAGTTGTCGGTATGGCTGCCCGCCCGGTCGGCGCGGAACGCGGCCGTGCACTGCACGACCCGCACTCCGGCGGAGCGGGCGGCCGCGGCGGCGCGGGCGGCGTTGGCCACCACCCCGCGCTCGTCGCAGGCCTTGACCAGTTCGGGGAACTTGGCGAGATCCCCCACCACGCCCCGCTGCATCTCCATCACGAGCAGCGCGGTGTGCCGGGGGTCGGCCAGCTCAGCAAGATCGATCGCCACGCGCACCAGGTTATCGACCTAGCACTTGCTTGGGTAGTCCGGAAACTCGCTGTCCCGCCGCGGGCCCGTCCCGGTAGCGTGCCCGTTCATGGAGGTCAGGGAACCGCACGCGTGGCCGTCGACGCCCGCCGAGGCCGAGGCGATCCAGGATCGGCTGCGGCCCTCGCTCGACCTCGCCGACACCGGCCCGCAGCGGCCCGCGACGATCGCCGGGCTGGACGTGTCGTACGCGGACGGCGACGGCGACCGGCTCGCGGCGGCCGTGGTGGTGCTCGACGCGGTGACGCTGGAGACGGTCGAGGAGTCCGTGGTCACCGGCACCGCGGCGTTCCCCTACGTGCCGGGACTGTTCGCGTTCCGCGAGCTGCCCGCCCTGCTGGAGGCCCTGCGGCGGCTCGAGACGACCCCGGACCTGCTGGTCTGCGACGGGGCCGGGCTGGCGCATCCGCGGCGCTTCGGGCTCGCCTGCCATCTGGGCGTGCTGACCGGCCTCCCCGCGATGGGCGTGGCCAAGACCCGGCTGTACGGGACGCACGACGCCCCCGGGCCGCGGCGCGGCGCGACGGCGGCGCTCACCGGCGACGACGGCACGGTCATCGGGCAGGTGCTGCGCACCCGCGACGACGTCAAGCCGGTGTACGTGTCGGTGGGGCACCGCATCGACCTCGACACCGCGTGCAGGCACACGCTGGCGCTGTGCCCGGAGTTCCGGCTCCCGGAGACGACGCGGCGGGCCGACCACCTGTCCCGCGCGGCCCTGCGCGCGAGCTGACCCGGGGCCAGCGGTTTCGCCCCCTGACACGACCCTTGTTCACCAACCAAGCGTGCGCTAGGTTGGGCCGCGATGGACCGCCCGCGCCCCGTGCCCACGCCGCTGACCGAGCCGTACTGGACGGCCTGCCGGCGGGGTGAGCTCGCGCTCCAGCGCTGCTCAGGGTGCGGACGGTTCGTGCACTTCCCCGAGCCCGTCTGCCCGTTCTGCGGCGGCGGCCGGCTGTCGTACGAGACGGTCGGCGGCCGCGGGTCCGTGCACACCTTCAGCGTCGTCCACCGCTCGTTCCTCCCCGGCTTCGAGCCGCCCTACACCGTCGCCTGGATCGACCTGCCGGAAGGCGCCCGGGTCTTCGGGGACGTGACGGGCTGCCCGCCGGAACGGGTGCGGATCGGCATGAAGGTCGAGGTGTGCTTCACCGAGCTCGACGGCTTCGGCCCCGTCCCCCACTGGAGGCCCGCATGACCCGGATCGGCAACGTCCTCTACGGCGCCAGGAACGTCGACGAGGCCGTCCGCTTCTACCGCGACGGACTCGGGCTGAACGTGAAGTTCCAGGACGGCGACCGGTTCGCGGCACTCGACGGCGGCGGGACCACGTTCGCGATCGCCGGGCCGGAGGAGGACGTGACCGGCGGCGAACCCGCGGTGTCGTTCAAGGTCGACGACGTCGCCGCGATGACCACCACGCTCACCGCGGCCGGCGCCACGCTGGTCCGCGGCCCCGAGGAGGGGCCGCACGAGGTGCGCGCCGTCCTGCGGGATCCCGCGGGCAACCCGTTCGTGCTCTACGCGAGCCGCAAGTAGCCCCCCGCCGCCCACCCCGGAGTCCGGAGTCGAAGGAGAGACCTGCCGTGGCGCGAGAGAACTCCCCCTTCAGCAACTACGCCTACGCGATCCTCACCGCGAACGCGTTGCGCACGCCCGACAAGGTGGCGCTGACCTACTGCGGCGAGCAGAGCTTCACCTATGACCAGCTGAACCGGAAGGTCAACCGGGTGGCGCACGCGCTGCTCTCGGCCGGCGTGACGCCCGGCATGCGGGTGGCCTCCCTGATGAACGAGACCCTGCACGTCGCCGAGGTCTACCTCGCGCAGATGAAGATCGGCTCGACCGTCGCCGCGCTCAACCCGTACTGGCCGGCCGACACGCTCCAGCAGGTCGTCGAGCATTCCGAGTGCACCGCGTTCGTCTACGACGCGACGGTCGAGGAACTGGTGAACTCGATCCGGCCCCAGCTGCCGAACGTGAAGTTGTGGCTGCGCGTGGGCGGCGCCGGGGAGGACGCGGTCGACCTGGACGCGCTCGCCGCGAACGCGAGCGACGCCGAACCGCCGCTCGGCGGCCACGGCAACGACCTGCTCGCCCTCTTCTACACCTCCGGCACGACCGGCCTGCCCAAGGCCGTCATGCACACGCACTTCAGCTCGCTGGCCGTCGCGCAGATCTGGCTGGACGTCGACCGCGACCAGGACTCGGTGATGGGCACCGGCGCCATCATCTGGGGCATCGGCTTCCCGGCGCTGGTCGGCCCGGCGTTCTACGGCGGGATGAAGCTCGTCCTGGAGCAGGACTGGGGACCGTCCAACTTCCTCAGGGTCGTGCCGCGCGAGAAGGTCACGCACGTCAGCCTCATCCCCAGCTTCTTCTCCGCCCTCCTGGGCTCCGACGAGCACTCAGGCGTCGACCTCTCCTCCCTCACGTCGATCGTGCTCGGCGGCGAGCCCCTCCTGCCCGCCCTCCGCGAGCGCATCATGGAGCGGATCCCCGGCGCGGCGATCTACAGCTACTACGGCCAGACCGAGGCCCCCTACACCTGCTTCGGCCGCCAGGACGACGGCAGCCAGGACATCTCCTCGGTCGGCCGGGCGCGCATGTCGTGCGCGGTCCGGGTCACCGACCCGTCCGGCGCCCGCGTCGTGGGCGAGGTCGGCGAGATCAACCTCAACGGGCCGAACGTGATGGTCGGCTACGACAAGCTGGCCGACAAGACCGCCGACGTCATGAAGGACGGCTGGTACGTGGGCGGCGACCTGGGCCGCATCGACGAGGACGGCTTCGTGTACGTGCTCGGCCGCCGCGAGGACGCGATCCTCAAGGGCGGCCAGTGGTCGCAGCCGGTCGAGATCGAGGGTGCCGCGATCAAGGTCGACGGGGTGGCGGAGGCCGGCGTGGTCGGCGTGCCCGCCCACCCGGAGGGCCAGGACGCGGTCGAGCAGAAGATCCTCCTCGCCGTGGTGCCGCGCGCCGGCACCACGCTGGACGCCGAGGCCGTGAAGGCCGCGCTGGCGGCGGACCTGCCCGCTCACCTGACCCCGGACACGGTCGTCGTCGCCGGCGAGCTGCCGCACACCCAGGACGCCTCGGGCGGGCCCGGCAAGCTGCTGCGCCGCGGCATCCGCGACGCCTACGCCGACCAGGTCGGCTGAACCAGGGCGGGATTCGCCGAAACGGACAAGGACGGGATTCGCCGAAACAGATGAGTCACCTCCCTGAACACCTCGTCAAGGCATGGGTCGCGGGGTTCGGGGTGGCCGTGCCGCGCGGCGCGACCGCCACGACCCACGAAGGCCTGGAAGCGGCCGCCGGAGGGCTGGCCCCGCCTCTGGTGGTCAAGGCGTACGGCCCCCGGCTGCTCCACAAGAGCGACGCCGGGGCCGTCCGCCTGAACCTGGGCTCGCCCGGCGTCGCGGCGGCGGCCGCGGCCGAGATGCTCTTCTCGCTCGCCGGGCAGGACATCGTCCCTGACGGCTTCCTGGTCGAGGAGCAGGCCTCACCCGGCGTCGAGGTCATCATCGGCGCGGTCGCCGACCCCGCGTTCGGCCCGGTCGTGCTCGCCGGCCTCGGCGGCGTCTGGACCGAGGTGCTGCACGACACCGCGCTGCGGCTGGCCCCGATCACCGAGGCGGACGCGCGCGCGATGCTGGACGAGCTGCGCGGCAGGGCGCTGCTGGACGGTTTCCGCGGGCAGCCGCCGGTCGACCGGGACGCCCTGGTCAAGCTGCTGCTCGCGGTCGGCGGGCCGGGCGGGATCGTCGAGACGCTGGGCGACCGCCTGGTGGAGTTCGAGCTCAACCCCGTCATCGCCTCCGCCGGCGGGGCCGTCGCCGTCGACGCCCGGCTCGTCGGGCCGGACACGCTCGAAGCCCCGGCACCGGCCGGCCCCCCCGAGGCGGCGGCCGGCGCGGCCGCAACGGCCGAGGACTTCGGCCGGCTGTTCGCCCCGCGCGGGGTGGCCGTGGTCGGGGCGTCGACCAGGAAGCCCAACTTCGGCAACATGTTCCTCGGCTTCTACAGGGCGATGGGGTTCGAGGGGCGGCTGGTGGCGGTGCATCCGACGGCGCCCGAGATCGACGGGGTGCCGTGCGTCCCGTCGCTGGCCGAGGCCGGCGACGACGTCGACTACGCGCTGGTCGCGGTGCCCGCCAAGCAGTGCCCGGACGTCGTCCGGCAGGCGGCCGGCATCCCGTACGTCCAGGTGATGAGCGGCGGGTTCCGCGAGATGGGCGCCCCGGAGCTGGAGGACGAGCTGCTCGCCGCGGCCCGCGAGGCCGGGGTGCGGCTGCTCGGCCCCAACTGCATGGGCGTCTACTCCCCCGCGGGCGGGCAGACGTTCATCGGCGGCGAGCCCGGCCGGCCGGGCCGGATCGCGGTGGTGTCGCAGAGCGGCGGGCTCGCGGGCGAGGTCATCAAGGTCGGCGAGCGGCGCGGCCTGGCGTTCTCCAAGGTCGCGACGGTCGGCAACAGCGCCGACGTGACGCCCGCCGAGCTGCTGGCATACCTCGCGGACGACGACGGCACCAGCACGATCGGGCTCTACCTCGAAGACCCGCGCGACGGCCGCGGGCTCTTCGAGACCCTGCGCGACGTGCGCAAACCCGTGGTCGCGCTGATCGGCGGCCGGAGCGGGCAGGGCCAGAAGGCCGCGGCCTCGCACACCGGCGGCATGGTCAGCGACACCCGCGTCTGGTCGGCGCTCGGCACGCAGACCGGCATGGCGGTCGTGACCAGCCAGGACGATCTGATCGGCACGCTGGACTTCTTCGACCTGCACGCGGCGCGCGCGGCGGCCGGGACGCCGGACATCCTGGTCATCGGGCCGAGCGGCGGGGCGAGCGTGCTGGCGGCGGACGTGTTCGACGCGGCCGGGCTCGACCTGGCCGCCCTGCCGGACGCGGCGAAGGAGGCCCTGCGCGGGCTGGGGCTGGGCGCGGGCAGCTCGCTCGCCAACCCGCTGGAGATCCCCGTCGGCCCGCGCGGCAACCCCGACCTGGTGCGGCACGCGGTGCGGGCGATCCTGGCCGAACGGCCGTTCGCCGACATCATCGCGCACGTCAACGTGCAGAGCTTCTTCACCTTCGGCGACAGCGCCGACCCGCTGCTGGCCTACGCCCGCAGCGTGGGCGCGCTCCAGGAGGAGCTGCCCGGCACGCGGATCACCCTGGTGATCCGCAACGCCGAGTGCGCGCCGCCCGGGGTGGAGGACGCCGTCCGCGAGGTCGCGCGGGCGGCGGGGGTGCCGGTCTACCGGAACATGGAGGCCGCGGCGGTCGCGGTGTCCGCCGGAAAGGGATACGCCGCGCTGGGCGTGCGGCCCAGCGGGCAGAGGAGTGCGCATGGGACAGCTTGACGGCAAGGTGGCGCTGATCACGGGCGGCGCCCGCGGCATGGGCAAGTCCCATGTGCGGCGTTTCGTCGACGAGGGCGCGAAGGTCGTCTTCGGCGACGTGCTCGAGGAGGAGGGCGCCAAGCTCGCCGCCGACCTGGGCGACTCCGTGCGCTTCCTCCGGATGGACGTGACCGACCCGGACGACTGGCAGGCCGCCGTCGGCACCGCGGTGGAGACGTACGGCGCGCTGCACGTCCTGGTCAACAACGCCGGGATCATGCGGCACCAGCGGATCGAGGACATGGAGCTCGACGAGTTCAGGCGGGTCCTCGAGGTCAACCTGGTCAGCCAGTGGCTCGGCATCAAGTCGGTGACGGCCGCGATGCGGGACGCCGGCGGCGGTTCCATCGTCAACGTGTCGTCCACCGAGGGCTTCGTCGGCGCCTCCGGCCTCGCCGCCTACAGCGCCAGCAAGTTCGGCGTGCGCGGCCTCACCAAGGCCGCCGCGCGCGAGGTCGGCGAGTACGGCATCCGGGTCAACTCCATCCACCCGGGCGGTGTCCTCACCTCGATGTCGTTGCAGGACGACGTGGTCGCGGCGACCGCCGACAGCGCCGACGCGTTCATGCGGGCGCTGCCGCTCGGCCGCATGGGCAAGACCAAGGAGGTCTCGGGTCTGGTCGTCTACCTCGCCTCCGACGACTCCTCGTACTGCAGCGGGAGCGAGGTCCTGGTCGACGGCGGCATGCTCACCGGCGCCGGCTACTAGGGCGGGGCGACCGCCCGCCCCGGCTATCCGGGGCGGCGCGCGGTCCAGCCCTCGGCGCGTTCGAGCTGGGCGGCCAGGGAGATGAGCGTCGCCTCGTCGGAGTCGTGGCCGAGCAGCTGCGCGCCGATGGGCAGGCCGGAGGCGCTGAGCCCGGCGGGGACGTTCACCGCGGGCCAGCCCAGCACGTTCCACGTCCACGCGTACGGGCACGCCGCGGCGACGCCCGACTGCGTCTTCTGGTAGCCCGCGCCGTCGAACGCGCCGACCCTCAGCGGGAGCTGCGCGGTGGTCGGGGTGAGGACCACGTCCGCGTACTGGTAGATCCGGCCGATCCGCCGCCGCAGGCCCGGGTCCATGCGTTTGGCCAGCGGGAGCAGCCGCTTGCCCAGGACCCTGCCGAGCCGCGCCTCCACCGCCGTCCGCGGCTCCGGCACGGGGTTGGGCATCGAGTCGAGCCAGTCGGCGACGCCGGACGTACCGCGCGGGACCAGGCCGAGCGCGACGAGGCCGTAGTCGGGGTCGGCGGGGAAGACCTTGTGCCCGAGGTCGGTGAGCCGCCGCGCGAGCCGTTCGACGGCGAGGCGGATCTGCGGGTCGAGCCGCCCGCTCACGCCGAACGCGGTCTTGTACGAGACGGCGACGCGCAGCCGTCCGGGTTCGCGCCGCGCCGCCTCGACGAACGGGGTGCGGGGCGCGTCGAGCCGGTAGACGTCCTCGGGGTGGCTGCCGGTGAGGACGTCCAGCAGCAGCGCCGCGTCCTCCACGCTGCGCGCCAGCGGCCCCCACACGGTGATGCCGTTGAACGGGTCGGTCTGCGGGAAGCCCGACACCCGGCCGCGCTGCGGCTTGATGCCGACCAGGCCCGTCCACGCCGCCGGGATGCGGATCGACCCGGCGCCGTCGGAGCCGACCGCCGCCGCGACCATGCCGGCCGCCACGGCCGCCGCGGAGCCGCCCGACGACCCGCCCGGCGTGAAGTCGGGGTTCCACGGGTTGCGGGCCGCGCCGAACCCCGGCGACTCGCTGAACGGCCAGAGCCCGATCTCGCACGTCGTCGTCTTGCCGACGATGATCGCGCCGGCCGCGCGCAGCCGCCGCACCTGCTCGGCGTCCCGCGTGGCGGGCCTGTGGTCGCCCAGGACCGCGAACGGGGTGGTCTCCCCCGCCAGGTCGGTGTCGTCCTTGATGGCGACCGGAACGCCCAGCAGCGGCGCGGGCCGTGCCTCGCCCCCGTTGCCGCGCCCCGCCGCCGCCCTGCCGTCCCGCAGCCGCTTGTCGGCCTGGGCGGCCTCGGCGCGCGCCGCCTCCGCCCGGACGACGCGGAACGCGCCCAGCGAGTCCTGGGCGGCGATGCGCTCCAGCGAGTGCTCGACCAGGTCGGTGGACGAGATCTCGCCCCGCGCCAGCAGGTCCGCCTGCTCGGCCAGTCCGAGGTACTCCCGCACGGCTGCTCCTCCCGCAAGGTATCGTTCGTTCGAACGAACGATAGCGAAGCGACGCCCGGCGCGAAAGACTGGATCCGTGAGCACACCCGAACCCGCACGTGACCGGACCGCCGCGCCCGACCGGACCGGCGCGCGTGACCGGATCCTGAACGCCACCCTGCGCCTCATCGGCGAGCAGGGGCTCGGCGCCGTGACCAACCGCGCCGTGGCGAAGGCGGCCGGTGTCTCGCTCGGCTCGCTCACCTACCACTTCCCGAGCCAGACCGACCTGCTGCGCGAGTCGCTCCAGGCGTTCGTGGACGCCGAGATCGCCCGCATCACCGCGTACGTCACCCGGCTGCGCGACGCCGACATCGACCCCGACCAGGCCGCCGACCTGGTCGAGAAGGCCATCATCGAGTTCGCGTACGGGCCCGAGCAGATCGCCAACCTGGAGCTCCACCTGCACGCCGCCCGCGACACCGACGTGCGCGCCACCGCGGTGCGCTCGGTCGAGGCCTACGACCGGCTCGCCACCGCCGTGCTCACCGCGCTCGACATCCCCGACGCCGAACGGCACGCCCCCGCCGTGGTCACCATGCTCTACGGCCTGGCCGTCCGGCGGCTGGCGACCGGCGACACCTCCGCCGCCGGCACCGCCGACGCCTTCCGCCTGCTGCTGCGCGGCGCCCTCGGCTCGCGTTCCTGACGACCCGCACCTTGACAAACCAAACGGTTATGGAACTAATGGGTTATATGAAGGCCGACACGCTCGACGCCACCTTCGCCGCGCTGGCCGACCCGACGCGCCGGGCGATCATCGCCCGGCTCCGCCAGGGCGAGGCCACCGTGACCGAGCTCGCCGAACCGTTCGCCATGAGCCAGCCCGCGATCTCCAAGCACGTCAAGGTGCTCGAGCGCGCCGGGCTGGTCACGCGCGGCCGGGACGCGCAGCGCCGGCCGTGCCGGCTGGAGGCGACGGCCCTCAAGGAGGCCACGGACTGGCTGGAGGACTACCGCGCCCTCTGGGAAGAGCGTTACCGCGGCCTCGACGCACTGCTCGACCGGCTCAAAGGGGAGACACATGAGTGAGATCGCCGATCGTTACCGCCGCCGCGCCGACGCCTTCGAGGCCAAGGTCGCCGCCGTCCGCCCCGGCCAGTGGGAGGACCCCTCCCCCTGCGAGAAGTGGACCGCCCGCGACGTCGTGCGCCACATCATCGACATGCACGCGGTGATGCTGCGGCCGCACGGGCGCACGCTGACCCCCGCGCCGTCGGTCGACGACGACCCGGTCGCGGCCCTGCGCGCCGCGCGCGCCGACGTGGAGGCGCTCCTCGCCGATCCCGCGCTCGCGGCCTTCGAGGGCACCAGCCCCGCCGGCACGATGACCACCGAGCAGCACATCGACCAGGTCGTCAGCGCCGACCTGCCGCTGCACGGCTGGGACCTCGCCCGCGCGACCGGCCAGGACGACACGATCGACCCGCTCGACGTCGAGCCGTTCTGGCAGGGCATGACCTCGCTGCCGCCGGAGGTCATCGAGAGCTTCCGCACGCCGGGCGCGCACGGACCCGGCGTGGAGGTGTTCGGCCCCGAGGTGAAGGTCCCCGCGGACGCGCCCCTCCAGGACCGGCTGCTCGGGTTCATCGGGCGCGACCCGCGGTGGCGGCCGTGACGGAAGGGCTGACGGTCGCGACGCCCTCCGGGCGCGCGATCGTCATGACCCGCTCGTTCGACGCGCCCCGCTCCCTGGTCTTCGCCGCCTGGACCCGGCCCGAGCTGGTCGCGCGCTGGTACGGCGCGCACGGCTGGGACATCGTCGACGCGCGCATCGACCTCAACGTGGGCGGGGCGTGGCGGTTCGTCTGGCACGGGCCCGGCGGCGCGACCATGGCCTCCGGCGGCGTCTACCGCGAGATCGAGGAGCCGGTGCTGCTGACCTACACCGAGACCTTCGACGAGCACTGGTATCCGGGCGAGTCCCTGGTCAGTCACGACTTCACCGAGCGGGCCGGCGTCACCACGCTGACCTCAACGCTGCTGTTCGAGTCGCGGGAGGCCCGCGACCTGGTCATCTCCTCGCCGATGGACCGCGGCGTGGCGGAGGGCTACGAGAGACTCGACACGTGGCTGGCGAGCGCGGCATCCTGAGACCTGCCGGCAACCGGCGGCATCTTGAGAACGCCCGGCGGGCGCGGCCCCTGAAACGCCTGCGACCCGCACGGCCCCCGAGCGGGGTTACGGGCCGTACGGGCCGGAAGCTCGTCTCAATCAGGAAGCCAAAGTCGGAACCTCAGCCGACGTTCACTGTGCTCTCCAGCCTGTGCACCTCCGCTGTGTCTCCGATGTGACACCTGAAACGTTATGGGGCGGTGACCCCGGGCGGAACGCGCTTAAGGCTCACTTAGGGAGCGCCTGAGAAGACCCTAATCAGAATCGGGCGTCAGGTGCGCTATCGCCCGCGCCACAGGGGGTTCCGGGGGGTCGCGGAATTGCGGGCGAGGCCGGATAACGTTCAAAGGAACGTCCTGAATCTGGGCATGGATCCTGCTTTGGGTAGGTACGATCTTGAAGATCGACGTCTTCCCCGTCTGCCGCCGGAGGTGGCCCCATGTCCGAACCGACGGAGTCGCCCTGGCGGCTGCCGAGCACCGGTGAGATCGAGACCGTCGTCCCGCCGGAGATCGACACCGCCAAGCCGCACACCGCGCGGATCTACGACTACATGCTCGGCGGCAAGGACAACTTCGAGGCGGACCGGCAGGTGGCCGGGCAGGTCCTGAAGGCCATCCCGGACATGCGGAACACCCTGCGCCTCAACCGCCAGTTCCTGCGGCGCGCGGTGCGGTACTCGGTGCGGCGCGGCGTCAGCCAGTTCCTCGACGTCGGCACCGGGATCCCGACGGCCGGCAACACCCACGAGGTGGCGCAGGCGATGGATCCGGCGGCGCGCATCGCCTACGTCGACCACGACCCCATCGTGCTCGCGCACGCCCGCGCGCTGATGACCGGCGACGACCGCGGCCGCACCACGTTCGTCCAGGCGGACCTGCGCGAGCCCGAGGCGATCCTGGCGGCGCCCGAGATCCGCGAGGTGCTCGACCTGACGGCGCCGGTCACGCTGATGCTCGTCTCGATCCTGCACTTCATCCAGGACGACGAGGACCCGCACGGGCTGGCCCGCCGGCTGGTGGACGCGCTCGCGCCGGGCAGCTACCTGGTGTTGTCGCACGCCTCGCTCGACCCCAACCCCGAGCAGGGCGCCGAGGGCGCCGCGCAGTGGAAGAACGCCTCGTCCACCATGACGATGCGCCCGTACGGGGAGATCCTGCGCATGTTCGACGGGCTGGAGCTGATCGAGCCGGGCCTGACGACGGACTGGAACCCCGACGACGAGCCGGACGAGCCCGGGCTCAGCCTGGCCAACGTCTGGGGCTACGCGGGCGTCGCCATCAAGCGCTGAGCCGCGCCGCGGCCCCGAGCGGAGCCGCGCCGCTCCGCCGAGCCGGTCGCCGCCCGGTGCCCCTCGCGCTACGTGCGCGAGTGGCGGCGCCGGACGAGCCGCCGCGAACGGCGGGCCGGCGGCAGCGAACGCGTGCGGAACCACATCTGGACCTGGGCGCCGCCCAGCACCGAACGGTGGATGCGCACGTACCCGCCCGTGGACTCGGCGGCGCGGCGGGCGATGTCCAGCCCCAGCCCGGTCGAGCCGCCGCTGCTGCGCCCGCGCTGGAGGGCCGCCTTGGGGTCGGCGATGCCGGGCCCGGCGTCGGCGACGAGGATGCCCGTCACCCCCTCCCCCACGTGCAGGGTCACCGCGAACGCCGTGCCCTCGGAGGTGTACCGGAACACGTTGCCGAGCAGGGCGTCCACCGCGGCGGCCAGCTCGCTGCCCGGCAGCGGCAGCTCCGCGGGCCGGTGCGCGCCGATCAGCTCGCAGGAGCGTCCCTCGTCCTCGGCGAGCACCGACCAGAACGCCACCCGGTCGGCGAGCACCTTGGCCGCGTCGCAGCTGCCGCGCTCGCTGGGACGCCGCACCGACCGGATGATCTGGTCGACCTCGTGCTCCAGCCGGTCGACGGCCTCCCGGGTCTGGTCGGGCACCGGGCCGTTGCCGAGTGCCTCGGCGTTGAGCCGCAACGCCGCCAGCGGCGTGCGCAGCCGGTGCGAGAGGTCGGCGGCCATCTCCCGTTCCGCCGCGAGCAGCTGGACCACGTGGTCGGCCATGGCGTTGAACGCCACCCCGGCCTCGATCAGCTCCGGCGGCCCGTCCGGGTCGATCCGCACGCTCAGGTCGCCGTCGCCGAACGCGCCCGCCGCCTCGGCCAGCCGCCGCGTGGCCCGGATGACCCGGGCGCCCAGCCGGTCGGCGACCGCGACCGAGCCGGCCACCAGCGCCGCGGCGACCATGGTCATGACCACCCAGGCCTTCCAGACGCCCTGGGTGAGATCGCCGTCGGGCACGTACACCTCGACCACCGCGGCCCGCCCGCCGTCCAGCGAGACGGGCTGGAGCAGCGCGTAGCCGCCGGAGACGCCCGCGGTGTACGACCGGCCCCGCCGGCCCGCCTCGGCGAGCTGGGCGGGCTTGGCGTGCGCCGTCTCGGCCTCGTTCTTGGGGATCACCTGGCCGTCCGGCAGGTACACCCGCATGCGCCGGGCCGCGCCCGCCTGGGTGCTGGCCACGGCGCGCTCCAGCGCGGCCGGGTCCTGCGTGACGACCAGCACCGGGCCCAGCGCGCTCGCCTGCCGCTCGGCGGCGGTGAGCGCGCGGTCCCTGGCGATCTCCCGGACGGTGAGGCCGAGCGGGATGAGGAACGCCAGCGCGACCATCGAGGTCACGGCCAGCGACACCAGAACGAGCGTTCTCCTCATGACTCCGGCCCGCTCACGACTCGGGCTCGGCCAGCCGCACTCCGACGCCGCGGACGGTATGCAGGTAGCGGGGCTTGGCCGCGGTCTCACCGAGCTTGCGGCGCAGCCAGGACAGGTGGACGTCGATGGTCTGGTCGTCGCCGTAGGCCTGCCGCCACACCTCGGCGAGCAGCTCGCGCCTGGCCACCACCCGGCCCGGCCGGGCCGCCAGATAGGCCAGCAGGTCGAACTCGCGCCGGGTGAGCTCCAGCGAGGCACCGTCGAGGGACACCTCCCGCCGGTCCATGTCGATGCGGAGCCCGCCCACGTGGATCTCCGCGGTGGGGCCGGCCCGGCCGGACCGGCGCAGCACCGCGGCCAGCCGGGCACTGAGGTGCTCGGCCGAGAACGGTTTGATCAGGTAGTCGTCCGCGCCCGCGTTGAGCAGCCGGACGATCTCCGGCTCGTCGTCGCGCGCGGTCGCGATGATCACTGGGACGTCGGACACCCCCCGCAACATCTTGAGGACCTCGGCACCGTCCAGATCGGGCAGTCCGAGATCGAGGATCACGACGTCGGGGGGAGCCTGCGTCACCTCGCGCAGCGCGTCCATCGCGGTCCCGACACTGCGCACCACATGGGACCGCGCGCTCAACTCCCTGATCAAGGCGGTACGGACGTTCGCGTCGTCCTCGACCACCAGCACACTCGCCATGCCCGCACCGTATGCCACCATGTGCGAATGCGTCGCACGATGTCGTATGTTGCCCCCTGGGCGGGTGTCACGGCACTAGCCGTGACCCTCTCCTGGCTGGGCGTTCGCGATGTCGTGCGCACCGCGGTGTCCGGCCGTTCGGCCCCGCCGCCCATCGCCGGACCGGTGATCCACTCCAGCCCGTCCGACCCGCCGGGGCCCAGCACGGTGGGCACGCCGACCGCACGCCCCGAGCCGACCGGCACGCCGTCCCCGACCCCCTCACCGGACACGACGCCCGCGCCGGAACGTTCGCCGTCCCCGTCCGGGCCGGCCGATCCCGAGGCGGCCGAGTCCGGCGACGTGCGCAGCTACGCCACCCGCGGCGGCCGGGCGGCGATGGCGATGGACGGCGACAAGGTGCGGCTGGTGTCGGCCATCTCCAACCCGGGCTTCGAGACGCGCGTCACCCCGGCCGAGGGGTGGTTGCGGGTCGACTTCATGGGCGCCGACCACACCTCGTCGGTGATCGCCACCTGGTACGAGCACGACCCCATCGTCCGCGTCTACGAGTACTAGCCGCCCAGAAGCCGAGCCCGGACTTTGAGCCCGGACGTTCAGGAGCGCTCGACGCCGTAGTCGGCGGCGAACGCGGCGAGCCTCTCGGCGGCCTCGCGGGTGCGCGTCCAGGGGCGGACGATGAGCCGGTCGACGCCGAGGGCCTCCCACTCGGCGACCTCGCCGGGCCCGGACAGCTCGTACGCGTGCACGGTGATCTCGAACGGCTCGCCCTCGCGCCCGGCGGCCTTGCGCAGCTCGCGCAGCCGCTCGATCCGGGTCCGGGCGCCGTCGAGGGTCTGCGGCATGCTGATCCAGCCGTCGCACAACGTCGCGGCCCGGCGCAGCGCGGCACCGGACTCGCCGCCCGCGACGATCGGCAGCCGCGCCTGGACGGGCTTGGGCTCGAACGCCACCTCGGGGAAGTCGAAGTGCTCGCCGTGGTGCTCGACGGCGGGTTCGGTCCAGAGCCGCCGGGAGACCTCGATCGCCTCGTCCAGCCGCTTCCCGCGCGTCCTGAAGTCGACGCCGGCGGCGATCCACTCGCCCTCGTACCACCCGGCCCCGACGCCGACGATCGCGCGCCCTCCGGAGATCTGGTCGAGGGTGGCGAACGCCCGCGCGGCCACGAACGGATGGCGCAGCCCGTACAGGTACACGGCGGTGCCGAGCCGGACGTGCTCGGTCACGGCCGCCAGCGCGCACAGGTAGGCGGGCGCGTCGAAGAGCGGCGTCGCCGGCTTGATGCCGGGCTCCTCCGTCCCCGGGTACCTCGCCGTCGACAGGTCGGTGGCGAAGACCAGGTGCTCGGGCAGCCACACCGACTCGAAGCCGAGCCGGTCGGCCTCGACCGTGAGATCCCGCCAGATGCCCGGATGGACGAGCCCGAGCGGCACTCCGAACTTCATGCGTCCTCCGTGTTCCCGGTGCCGTCCTCCGTGCCGTATCCGCCGCCGCCCGAGGTCTCCACGACCAGGGCCTCGCCCGCGGCGAGCGGCTGCCGGGTCGCCTTGGTGCCGAGGGGCTCGCGGGTGCCGTCGGCGCGTTCCCGGTAGTAGCCCCCGGCGCGGCCGGGGCCGCCGCCGGACGCGCCGGGCGGTGGCCGCTCCAGCCGGTCGCCGCGGGTGTCCACGCGCGCCTCCTCCAGCATCCTGATCACCGTCCGGGTGCCGCGGCCGCCCCGGTACCGTCCGGTGCCGCCGGAGTCCTCGATCAGCGAGACCTCCTCGATCCGGACCGGCAGCCGGGCCTCGATCGGCTCGGCCTGCGGGATGATGTTGCGGCCGCCGCCGAACAGCGCGCCGGTCGCGTCCGGGCCGTGGCAGCCCTCCCGGGCGCCCATCCCGCCGAGGTCGAACGACATGTGCAGCCACGGCCGCCGCACGCCGCTGATGCTGAACGCCTGGAGGATCCCCGAGGCGGCCACTCCCCCGCTGGGCAGTGCGCCGGTGACGGCGGCGAAGATGGCCTCCTCGGCCGCCGCGACCGTGCCGAACCTCCCGCCGCCCGGGTACGGGGGCGTGCAGTGCACGAGCGTGCCGCGCGGCATCCGGACGTCGACGGGGGTGAAGCAGCCCTCGTTCATCGGCAGCGCCGGGTCGACGAAGCACCGCACCGCGTACATCACGCCGCCGTGGGTCTGCGAGAAGCCCGAGTTGATCGGCAGCGGCACCTGCTCGTCGGTGCCGTCGAAGTCGACCACCACGCCGCCCTCGCCGTCGGGGGTGACCGCGACCCGGACGGTGTGCCCGTCGTCGAGCCGGTACTCCCCGCGGTGGGTGCCCGGCGGCAGCCCGGCGAGGCCCTCGCGCATGCGGCGTTCGGTGTGGGCGAGGTAGTCCTCGACGCCGCGCGCCAGCCCGTCCGGCGTGTGGCTCTCGACGATCTCGCCGAGCCGCCGGGCCGCCACGTTGACGCCGGCGATCAGCGCCCGCAGGTCGCCGACGAGCTTGTCGGGCGTGCGGCTGTTGGCCGCCAGCACGCGCACCAGGTCGTCCACCAGCCCGCCGGCCGTCGCGATCCGGACGGGCGGAAGCTGCACGCCCTCCAGGAAGATGTCGGTGGCGTCCGAGGCCATGCCGCCCGCCGACAGGCCCGACAGATCGGCCACGTGGATCAGCGTGCCGGTGAAATAGGCGGGCCGCCCCTGGATGAAGACGGGCCGGAACACGAGCAGGTCGTTGGCGTGGATGCCGCCCTGGTAGACGTCGTTGAGGACGAACACGTCCCCGTCGGCCATCGTCTCGGGCGGGTAGGCCTTCAGCACGTACGGCAGCGCGCTGCGCAGGCTGGCGCACTGGATCAGCGCGGTCGACAGCGAGTGCGCGATCAGCCGGCCGCGGGCGTCCAGGATGGCCGCCGCCGCGTCCGCGCCCTCCACGATGAACGTCGAGTACGCCGAGCGCACCACGACGATGCTCGCCTCCTCGGCGGCCACGCAGAGCGCGTTGCGCAGGATCTCCGCGGTCAGGTCGTCGTTCATGAGCGCTCCCTCTCCAGCAGGATCGCGCCGCGCTCGTCCACCACGCCGCGCCAGCCCGGCGGCACCAGCAGCGAGCACTGCGGCTCGGTGACGACGCACGGCCCGGCGAGCTCGTCGCCCGCCCGGCACGCCGCGCGGTCGAGCACCGGCACGTCGGCGTGCTTCCCGTCCAGCCGGACGCGGCGGGTGCCCGCCACGGCGTCGGGGACCGCGTCGGCGCGCGGCAGCCCGGGCGACCCCGACGGGATGACGACGCGGACCCGGGCCGTGGTCATCTCCACCGGATCGCGCAGGTCGATGCCGTACGACTCGTGGTAGCGCTTGTAGAACTCCTCGGCCGCGCGCTGCACGATCTCGGGGGTGATCTGCCCGGACGGCAGCTCGACCGTGAACGCGTGGGCCTGCCCGACGAACCTGATGCCGACCGACCGGACCGCGGTCGCGTCGCCCGGATCGGACAGGTCGGCGCGGGCGGCGCGTTCGAGGTCGGCGAAGATCGCGGCCAGCTCGCCCAGCGCGTCGCGGCTCGCCGAGCACGACACCAGCGTGCTGACCGGCGCGAGGAACGTCCGGGCCCGCTCGATCGCGAGGTCGGCGTGCAGGAGCCCGACGGCCGAGCCGACGCCCGCCTGCGGCGGCACCAGCACCCGGCCGATCCCGAACCGCTCGGCCAGCCGGGCGACGTGCGTGGGCGCCGCGCCGCCGAGGGCGACCAGCGTGAAACCGCGCGGGTCGATGCCGCGCCGCACGGTCACCACGTGCACGGCCGCGCCCATCTGCGCGTTGGCGATCTCGTGGATCGCGGCCGCCGCCTCCTCCACGTCCACGCCCAGCGGCGCCGCGACGTGCTCCTCGATCGCGGTCCGCGCGCGGGCGGCGTCGAGCCGGAACTCCCCGAAGCCGTCCGGGTCGAGGTAGCCGAGGACGAGGTTGGCGTCGGTGACCGTGGGCAGCTCGCCGCCGCGCCCGTAGCAGGCGGGCCCCGGATCGGCGCCCGCCGAGCGCGGCCCGACGCGCAGCGTGCCGGCGTCCGCCCAGGCGATCGATCCGCCGCCGGAGCCGACCTCGGCCAGGTCGATCGCGGGCACCTTGATCGGCACGCCGGTGCCGGGGCGGCGCCCGCCGAAGCTGCCCTTGCCGCCGACCTGGAACTCGTGCGTGATGCCCGGCCGCCCGCCGCGCACCAGACCGGCCTTGGCGGTGGTGCCGCCCATGTCGAACGAGATCAGGTCGGCCAGCCCGCGTTCGGCGCCGTGGCGGGCCGCCGCGATGACGCCGGCGGCCGGGCCCGACTCGATCGTGTAGACGGCGCGGGACGCGGCGAGCGCGGCGGGCAGCACGCCGCCCGCCGACTCCATGACGTGGATCGGCGCGGTGACGCCGAGCCCGGCCAGGCCGTCGCCGAGCCGTCCCAGGTAGGACGCCATCACCGGGCCGACGTAGGCCGACATCAGGGTCGTGGTCGCGCGCTCGTACTCGCCGAGCTCCGGCCAGACCGCCGCCGACTCCACGACCGGGGTGCCCGCCGGGAGCCGGGCCGCGATGATCTCCGCCAGCCGCCGTTCGTGCGCCGGGTTGAGGTAGGAGTGCAGCAGGCAGATCGCCACCGCCGAGACGCCGAGCGCGGCGATCTCGCCGGCCACCCGCGCGGCGGCCTCCTCGTCCAGCGCGCGCAGCACCTCGCCGCTCGCGCCGATCCGTTCCGGGACGGCGAACGTGTGCGTCGTGGGCACCGGCGGGTCGGGCTGCTCGTAGGCCAGGTCGTAGCGTTCCTCCTCCACCCGGGCCTGCCGGCCCAGCGCCAGCATCGACGTGAAGCCCGCGGTGGTCACGAACGCGACCGGCACGCCGGTGCGTTCGAGGATCACGTTGGTGGCCAGGGTGGTGGCGTGCACGAACCGGCCGACCCGGCCCGGCGCGACCCCGGCGCCGTCGAGCACCTGCCGCACGCCGCGCAGCAGCCCGACGGCGGGGTCGTCCGGGGTGGTGAGCGTCTTGGCGACCTGGACCCGGCCGTCGTCGTCGATGAGCACGACGTCGGTGAACGTGCCCCCGACGTCACTGGCGAGGGTCAGCGTCATGGCAGCCTTACCGTCCTCGGTCCGGAGGGGTCGTCGAGCAGCGCGGCGCGCAGCCGCGCGCGGTGCAGGCCGTCGTCGCCCCAGGCGGAGCGCAGCGCCCACACCCGGTTGAGCCACAGCCGCAGGTCGAGCTCGTCGGTGTAGCCGATCGCGCCGTGCACCTGGAGCGCCGTGCGGGCGGCCCGGTGCGCGGCCGCGCTCGCCGCCGTCCTGGCCGCGGACACGTCCCGGGAGGCGGTCGGCGCGCCGTGGGTGAGCGCGTACGCGGCCCGGTGGACGAGCGGCGCGGCGAACTCCAGCGCGATCGCCACGTCGGCGAGCTGGTGCTTGAGCGCCTGGAACGAGCCGATGACCTTGCCGAACTGGCGGCGCTGCCCCGCGTACCCGACCGCCTCCTCGCGCAGCCGTCGGCCGAGCCCGACGAGCTGCGCCGCCGTCATCAGCGCCGCCGCGTCGAACGCGCCCCCGAACGCGGTGCCGGCCTCGGGGCCGAGCGCGGCCGCGGCACCCGCGTCCAGGTCGTCGGTGAACAGCGGCCGCGTCGCGTCCACCGACTCGTGCGGCGTCAGCGCGACCTCGCCGCGCGCCGCGACGGTCGTGCCCGCGACGAGGACGTCGGCGAGGTCGGCGTCGGGAAGGTAGGGCGTGTACGCGCCGCGCACCGACACCGTCACCGCGCCGGCCGCGATGCCCTCGAGCTGCTCCGCGGGCATCAGGGCCGGCGCGGCGACGGCGGTCTCGACGAGGGGGCCCGGTACCGCGTACCAGCCGGTCTCCTCGTAGGCCAGGACGGTGTCGAGCGGGGTCAGCCCGAGCCCGCCGTGCTCTTCGGCGATGTGGGCGCCGAGCAGGCCGACGTCGGCCAGGGCGCGCCACGCGGGCCCGGGGCGCCCACGCCCGGCCGCGGCCCGCACGGCCTCGGGCGGGCACGCCTTGTCGAGCACCTCACCGACGGTCTCGGCGAGCAGCCGCTGGTCTTCGGTGAATGAGAACTTCATCGGGGCAGCCCCAGGACTCGCTCGGCGATGATGTTGCGCTGGATCTCGTTCGTCCCGGCGTAGATCGGCCCGGCGAGGGCGAAGAGGAAGCCGTCCAGCCAGCGCGAGGCCACCGGCGCGCGCGGGCCGAGCAGGTCGAGGGCCAGCTCGTGCATGCGCAGGTCGAGCTCGGACCAGAACACCTTCATCAGGCTGGAGTCGGCGCCCAGCTCGATGCCCTCGGCCAGGCGCGCGGCGGCGCGGAACGTGTGGAGCCGGTAGGCCTCGCTGTCGGTCCACGCCGCGACGGCCGCGTCCCGCAACGTCTGGTCGTCGCTCTGCCGGGCCAGCTCCAGGAGCCGGTCCGCGGTCGCCATGAAGCGGCCGGGGCTGCGCAGCGTCAGGCCGCGCTCGGAGCTGGTGGTGGCCATCGCGACCTTCCAGCCCTGGCCCAGCTCGCCGAGGACGCCGTCGGCCGGGACGTGCACGTCGTCGAAGAAGATCTCCGCGAAGCCGTGCTCGCCGTCGAGCTGCGCGATCGGCCGGACCGTGACGCCCTCGCTGTCCAGCGGCAGCATGAAGTAGGTCAGCCCGTGATGGCGCTCGCTCTCGGGGTCGGTGCGGAAGAGCCCGAAGCACCAGTCGGCGTAGACGGCCCGCGAGCTCCACGTCTTCTGCCCGTTCAGCCGCCAGCCGTCGCCGTCGGGGCGGGCGGTGGCCCGCAGCGAGGCCAGGTCGCTGCCCGACTCGGGCTCCGACCAGGCCTGCGCCCACACGTCGTCGGCCCGTGCCATGCGCGGCAGGTGGCGGCGCTTCTGCTCGTCGGTGCCGTACGCCATGAGCGTGGGCGCGAGGAGGAAGATCCCGTTCTGGCTGACCCGGCCCGGCGCGCCCGAGGCCCAGTACTCCTCCTCGAAGATCAGCCAGTCGATCAGGCCGGCGCCGCGGCCGCCGTACTCCTCGGGCCACGAGACCACCGCGAGCCGCGCCCCGGCGAGCGTGCGCTCCCAGTCGCGGTGCCGTTCGAACCCCTCGGCGGTGTCCATGGACGGGAGCGGCTCGGCGGGCACGTGGCCGGCCAGCCACGCACGGACCTCCTCCCGGAACTCCTGCTGATGCGGGGTGAAGGTGAGATCCACGCGACCTCCGGAACGCGACCCAGAAACCTAACTAGCGCTTGGTACGCTAACGCCCATGATGCTGGAGGGCAAGGTCGCGGTCATCACAGGAGCGGGCCCCGGCCTGGGACGGACGCTCGCCGTCCTCATGGCCCGGGAGGGCGCCGACGTCGTCGTCGCGGCGCGCACCGGGGCCACCGTCGAGTCGATCGCCGGCGCCGTGCGGGCCGAGGGCCGGGACGCGCTCGCCGTCCCGACCGACGTCTCCGAGCCCGGCCAGGTGCGGGCGCTGGCCGACGCGGCGATCTCCCGGTTCGGCCGGGTGGACGTGCTGGTGAACGCGGCGTTCCCCGGCACGCACCGCAAGAACGTGCTCGACATGGACGACGACTACCTGGAGCTGTGGCGTTCGGCCGTCGATATCGCCACGTTCGGCACGCTGCTGGCCTGCCGGCACATCGCCCCGCACATGGTCGCGGCCGGCGGCGGCTCGATCGTCAACGTGACCTCGATGTCCAGCCGCATGGGGTACGCGGGCCGCTCCGACTACGCCGCCGGGAAGGCCGGCGTGCACCTGCTGTCGCACTGCCTCGCCGACGAGCTCGGCCCGTCCGGCGTCCGCGTCAACTGCGTCGCGCCCGGCTGGATCGCCGGCGACGTCCTGGAGGACTGGATGCGCACCCGCGCCGCGGCGGAGGGCGTCGCCTACGAGGACGTCCTCGCCCGCGACACCGCCGCCATGGCGCTGCGCCGCATCGCCTCGGAGGAGGACATCGCGCGGGCCGTCATCTTCCTCGCCTCCGACCAGGCCAGGGCCACCACCGGCGCCACCATCGACGTCAACGGCGGCCAGCACTTCACGTGACCCTGACCTTCCCTTCGCCGGGGGCGCGGCGGTGCAGGACGGCCCGGCCGGCTCACCTGGAGGGCATCACGAACATCGCGGTCGCCTCCACCGTCGTGCGGCCGTCCGGCCCGATGATGCGCGCGTCCGCGAACGTCTTGCGCCCGTCCGACCCGGTCGCCCTGCCCTCCGCGACCAGCGGCACCCCGTACGGCGTCGGCCGCCGGTAGCGCAGGTCGAGCTTCGCGGTCATGCCGGGCGTGCCGTTGGCCGCCGCGGCGACGCCGAGCAGCTGATCGAGGATCATCGCCGACACCCCGCCGTGGACGAAGCTCGGCGGCCCCTCGTACAGCACGTTCACGCTGAACTCGGCGCGTGCCGTCCCGTCCGGCAGCACCCGGATGTCGACCGGCGGGGCCACCGGGTTGAGCAGGCCGCTCACCGGCCCGGCGAGCTGGCGCGCCGGGCCCTCGGCGGCGTTCTCGGCGACCGGCGGGTGCTCACGCCGCACCGCCGCGAGCCGCGCCGTGAGCGCGGCGACCTCGTCCCGGACGGCGGCCACCTCCGCGAGGTCGACGTCGGTGTAGACCACCATCTCGTTCAGCTCGCGCACCCGCGCGGTCAGATCGGCCAGCGCGGCCACCTGCTCGGTGCTCATCGGCGCACCCCCGCGTCCGGCGATCGCCCGCTGCATCGCCGCCCCGGCCCCGCTCATCCAGCCTCCCCGACCTCACCGCGCCCACGAACAACCGAACGAAATTCTAGATCAGCTCCGGCGATCCCGGTGAACCGGCGTCCACGGGTGTCGATCCGGGCCTCCCCCGTTCGTGTAGAAGGCGAGATGGGAAGGAGCACACGATGAAGTACCTGCTCAGCATCTACCAGCCGGAGGGCGAGGCTCCACCGGAGGTCCTCGCCGAGGTGATGCCGCGGCTGAAGGCCCTCAACCAGGAGCTCGTTGAGTCGGGCTCCTGGGTGTTCGCGGGCGGGCTGCACCCGCCGAGCTCCGCCACCGTCGTCCGCGACGAGGACGGCGAGGCGCTGCTCACCGACGGTCCGTTCATCGAGAGCAAGGAGTTCCTCGGCGGCTTCACGATCATCGAGGCGGACGACCTGGACGCCGCCCTCGAATGGGGCCGCAGGTTCGCCGCCGCCAGCACGCTCCCGATCGAGGTCCGCCCGTTCCACGAATGAACGAGATCGAACGCGTCTTCCGCGAGGAGCACGGCCGGGCGGTGTCGGTCCTGGTCCGCGTCTTCGGCGACATCGACGTCGCCGAGGAGGCGGTCCAGGACGCGTTCGCCACCGCCACCCGCCGCTGGCCGGAGACCGGGCCGCCGCCGAGCCCGGCCGGCTGGATCATCACCACCGCCCGCAACCGCGCCATCGACCGCCTCCGCCGCGAGTCCCAGCGCCCCGGCAAGCACGCCGAGGCCGCGTTCCTCCAGTTCCAGGCCGAACCTCCCGAGGAGGGCGCCGTGCCGGACGAGCGGCTCCGCCTGATCTTCACCTGCTGCCACCCGGCCCTGTCCCCGGCCGCCCGCGTCGCGCTCACCCTCCGCCTGCTCGGCGGCCTGACCACCGCCGAGATCGCCCGCGCGTTCCTCGTCCCCGAGCCGACCATGGCCCAGCGCGTCGTCCGCGCCAAGAACAAGATCCGCGACGCCCGCATCCCGTACCGTGTCCCCGGCGAGGCCGACCTCCCCGCCCGCCTTCGCGCCGTCCTCGCCGTCATCTACCTGATCTTCAACGAGGGGCACCTCACCCGCGCGGACCTCTGCGCCGAGGCCATCCGCCTCGGCCGCGTCCTGACGGCCCTCATGCCCGACGAACCCGAGGCGCACGGCCTCCTGGCGCTCATGCTGCTCACCGAGGCCCGCCGCCCCGCCCGCACCTCCGGCTCCGGCGACCTGATCCTGCTCTCCGACCAGGACCGGACCCGCTGGGATCAGGCCCTCATCGCCGAAGGCCGCACG
Organism: Spirillospora sp. NPDC047279; assembly: GCF_040643285.1. Taxonomy (NCBI): domain Bacteria; kingdom Bacillati; phylum Actinomycetota; class Actinomycetes; order Streptosporangiales; family Thermomonosporaceae; genus Spirillospora; species Spirillospora sp. NPDC047279. Next base: position 375,123 of record NZ_JBEYUA010000004.1, on the reverse strand, counting down.
ATCGTCCGCGCGTGCCTCCGCCGCGACCGGCCGGGGCCGTACCAGATCCAGGCCGCGATCAACGCCGTCCACACCGACCCGCCCACCGACTGGCGCCAGATCGTCCAGCTCTACGACCATCTGCTGGCCATCACCCCCGGCCCGATCGTGTCCCTCAACCGCGCCATTGCCATCGCCGAGCTCGAAGGCCCCGAGGCGGCGCTCTCCCTGCTGGACGCCCTGCCCCTCGGCGACTACCGCCTCTTCCACTCCACCCGCGCCGACCTGCTCCGCCGCCTGGACCGCCCCGCCCAAGCCGCCGCCGCCTACGACAGGGCCCTGGCCCTCACCGAGAACCCCGTCGAACGCAGGTTCCTCCAGGACCGGCGCCGGACCCTGCCCCTGTGACACCGGATTCTCACCGACAACTTTTTTTGTCTTGACAATCCAGATCGTCGGATGCCAGAGTCGGGGCATCGCCAGGAACGACGAGCACGAGGAGCAGGTCCCATGCGCATCACGGTCATCGAATTCATGAGCCTCGACGGCGTCGTGCAGGCCCCCGGCGGCCCCGAGGAGGACACCGACGGCGGCTTCGCCCACGGCGGCTGGTCACACCCGTTCTTCGACCCCGAGACCGTCGGCGCCGCGTTCGACGGCGCGGTGAACGACAGCGGCGCCCTGCTCTACGGCCGCCGCACCTGGCAGAACATGGCGAACGCGTGGCCCCGGCAGGCCGGCGACCCGTTCGCCGACAAGATGAACGCCATCAAGAAGTACGTCGTCTCCGACACCCTCGGCAAGGACGACCTCACCTGGAACAACACCGAGCTCGTCCCCGGCGGCGACGCCGTCGCCCGCATCCGCGAGCTGCGCGGGTCCGGCGAGGGCCACCTCACCGTCATGGGCAGCCCGTCCGTCGCCCGCCTCCTCCTGAGCGAGGGCCTGGTCGACGAGCTCCGCCTCATCATCGAGCCGGTCCTCCTCGGCGGCGGGAAGTCGATCTTCCCCGACGACGGCGGCAAGCACACCCTCGAACTGGTCTCCGCCGTCACCAGTCCCAAGGGCGTCCAGGTCTGCACCTACCGGACGGTCTCCGAGTGACCCCGGCACCCCGCCACGGCCGGCACCCGGCCGTGGCGGAACCATGCCGGCCGAGCCAGGTCAGCCGAGCACGTCCAGCACGGCTCCCGTGTCGAGACGGAACGGCCGCACCTCGGCGATCGTTGCGGATCGATGGTCAGCCCAGGTAGGCGGCTCTCACGACGGGGTCCTCGCGGATCTGGGCGGGGGCGGCGTCGGCGATGACCTTGCCGAGGTCGAGGACGACGATGCGTTCACAGGCGCGCATGACGAAGCCGACGTCGTGTTCGACCAGGAGGACGGTGGCGTCCAGGTCGCGGACGACGGAGGCGAAGAGGGCGGACTGGTCGGAGTCGAGGCCCGAGGTGGGTTCGTCGAGGAGGAGGACGGCGGGGTCGTCGACGATGGCGCGGGCGAGTTCCACCATCCGGCGCTGGCCGATGGGGAGGTCGGCGGCGTAGGCGGCGGAGAGGTCGGCGATGCCGCACCGTTCGAGGACCTCGGTGGCGCGGGCGCGGCGGGTGGACTCGAGGTTGCGGCGGGCGCGCCAGCCGACGAGGTCGGCGGCGAGGCCACCGCCGCCGCCGTGCCATTCGACGGCGGCGAGGACGTTGTCGAGGACGGTGAGGCGGCCGAAGACCTGGGGGCGCTGGAAGGTGCGGCGGAGGCCGAGCCGGGAACGTTTGACGGCGCTGGCTGAGGTGACGTCGGTGCCGCGGAGGCCGACCGTGCCCGAGGTGGGGCGGCGCAGGCCGGTGACGACGTCGAAGAGGGTCGTCTTGCCCGCGCCGTTGGGGCCGATGACGCCGCAGGTCTCACCCTTGGGGACGGTGAACGTGACGTCGGTGAGGGCGTGGATGCCGCCGAAGCGGACGCTGACGGAGGTGATGTCGATCATTGGTCCCCCACGTGGGCGAGGCCGAGGTAGGCGGAGGCCAGGCGGTCGTCGTCCACCTCGCCGCGGGGACCGGCCCAGGAGATGCGGCCGAGGCGCATGAACGCGACGGTGTCGGCGAGGGCGAGGACCTCGCTCGCCTTCTCCTCGACGACGAGGAGGGCCACGCCCCGGTCGCGGAGTTCGCCGAAGAGCTCGAAGATCTGCTCGACGACGAGGGGGGCGAGGCCGAGGGAGGGCTCGTCGGCGATGAGGACCCGGGGCGGGCGGACGAGGGCCGGGGCGAGGGCCAGGATCTGCTGTTCGCCGCCGGAGAGGGCCCCGGCGGGGATGGTGCGGCGGTCGGCGAGGTTGGTGAGGCGTTCGTAGACCTGCTCGCGGTCGGCGGCCGAGGGGAGCCAGGTGGTGAGGTTCTCCTCGACGGTGAGGGCGGGGAAGACGCCGCGGCCCTCCGGGGCGAGGTAGATGCCCGCGCGTGAACGTTTGTGGGCGGGCCAGGAGGTGATGTCCTCGCCGTCGAGCAGGACGCGGCCGGCGGCGGGGGTCATGGAGCCCGCCACGGCGCAGGCGGTGGACTTGCCGGCGCCGTTGGCGCCGAGGAGCGCGACGACCTTGCCCGCGGGGACGGCCAGGTCCACGCCGCGCAGGACGGTCACGTCGCCGTAGCCGGCGACGATGCCCTCCAGCCGGAGGACGGCGTCCTCGGCGGGCGGCGCGGGGGTCTCCGGTTCGGCCGCTCTGACCTCGGCCTGTTTCTCGGTGCGCTTGCGGCGGCGGTAGCGGCGTTCGGCCATCTGGGCGAGGACGCCGTCGGGGTGCTTGGCGAGGATCATGCCGCCCAGGCCGAAGAGGATCATTCCGACGTAGGCGGAGTCGGTGAAGTTGTCGAGGACCTCGGGGAAGAGGGCCATGATGAGGCCGCCGAGGACGGCGCCGCCGACGCGGCGCACGCCCTGGAGGACGACGACGGCGAGCCAGACGAAGCCGGTGAGCGCGGGCAGGTCGGTGGCGGTGATCTGCCCGTTGAACGTGGCGTACAGGATGCCGCCCAGTCCCGCGATGCCGGACGCCAGGGCGAAGAGGGTGATCTTGGCCCGGGTCGCGGAGATGCCGACCGAGAGGGCGGCGGTGGGCGCGGAACGCACGGCGAGGATGGCGCGGCCGGAGGCGGAGCGTTCCAGGTTGCGGATCAGCAGGCCGACCAGGCCGATGATCAGCAGGAGGATGACCACCCGGGCGCGGGGGTCGTTGGTGTCGGCGAAGCCCAGCGAGAAGGCCGGGAGCTTCCAGCCGACCGTGCCGTTGCTGAACGCGTCGATCTGGAAGAGGACCTGGTCGGCGAGCAGGGCCAGGGCGAGGGTCGCCAGGGCGAGGACGCGGCCGCCCAGGCGCAGGGCGGGGAGGGCGACGAGGATGCCCGCGGCGACCGCGGCCAGGACGCCGATGGCGACGGCCAGCGGGAACGGCAGGCCCTTGCTGAAGGCCAGGCCGGTGGCCAGCGCGGCGAGGGCGGCGAACGTGGCCTGCGCGAGGTTGACCATGCCGCCGATGCCGGTGACGACGACGAACGAGCAGAAGATGAGGGCCAGCACCAGGCCCTGCGCGACGAGGCCGACCCAGTAGTCGTCGCCGAGGGTGAACGTCCAGATGAGCAGGGCGACGACGGAGACGGTCCAGGGCAGGACGCGGCGCCAGCGCGGGAGGTCGGCGAGGTAGTCGGGGGGCGGGGCGTCCTCGGCGATCGAGCCCGCCACGCGTCCCTTCGCGCGGCCGAGGACGAGGAGGCCGGCGAAGAGGAGGATCGCGGGGATCGCGGTGCGGAAGCCGGTCACCTTCTCGGCGAAGTCGGCGTACCCGGCGACCAGGTTCTGGACGACGCCGAGCGCGAGACCGGCGGCGAAGGTGATCGGGATCGACTGGAGGCGGCCGAAGACGGCGGCCGTGGCCGAGGCGAAGAGCAGGACGGTGAAGGCGTTGGAGTCCAGGCCGAGCGCGGGCACGGCGAGGACTCCGGCGAGGCCGGCGAGGGTGGAGCTGAGCATCCAGGCCTGCGCGGACGCGGCGTCGGCGTCGATGCCGCGCAGGGTCGCCAGCCAGCGGCGGTCGACGGTGGCGCGCATCCGCAGGCCGAGCGGGGTGTGCCGCATGACCGCCCACAGGGCGAGCGCGGCGAGGACGGCGAAGACGAACGTGGTCAGCTGGTCGGAGTCGATGGTGACGCCGCCGAAGAGCGTCCACGACTCGACCGGGCGGGGTCCGAGGCCGCGGGCGGCGGCGCCCTCGGTGACCTTCGGCAGGTCGGCGCCGAACGTCTCCACGAGCACGTCCACGGCCCACAGGCCGAGCGCGGGGAGCGCGATGGTCAGGCCGATGGTGGCGACGATCTGGGCGGTCTCGCCCGCCGTCGCCAGCCCGCGGAACATCACCTTGTGCAGGACGTATCCCAACAGCGGCGCGACTCCCGCGATGGCGACGGGCCCGGCCAGCCATACCGGCCAGCCGAGTCCCGTCGTCAGCTCGAAGAAGATCAGCGCGGTGAGGAACCCGATCGCACCGTGCGCGAAGTTGAACACGCCGGTGGCGGAGTACGAGAGCGTGAGCCCGGAGGCCATCAGCGCGAAGATCGCACCGGTGACCAGGCCGCTCAGCACATAGCCGAGGAGTTCAGTCATCCGCTAGCTGCCCGTCAGAGCGTGGTGTTGTCGTAGCACTTGAGGTTCTGGGCGACCTTGAAGGCCCCGTTCTCCAGCTTGACCAGCGCGCCGCAGCCGTTGGACGCGGTCTTGCCCTCCGGGTACCGGATGCGTCCGAAGCCCGGGTTCTCGTACGAGAAGCTCTTCGCGGCCTGGAAGAAGGTGTCGCGGGTCAGGTCCTTGCCGGTCTTCTCCAGGACCTTCAGGAAGACGTCGGCCGACCAGTAGCCGGTGGCGGTGTGCTGGTCGAGGGTGCCGCCGACCTTCTGGATGTCGGCCTTCATCTGCGCGACCTCGGCGGCGGTCGACTCGTACGGCTCGAACTGCGGCGCCGCGTAGACGCCTTCCAGCGCCTGCTTGGTCTGCGGGTCCTGGAGCACCTTGGGGTCGTAGGACGTGGCGTCGGTGATGAGGCCCTTGTATCCGGCCTTCTTCAGCGCGCCGTAGAGGCCGGAGTTGAACTTGCCGCCGGCCATGACCGAGACGACGACGTCGGGGGCCTTGCCGCCGGCGCTCTTCATGATCTTGTTGACGTACGGCGACCAGTCCTGCGGCGGGGCCTGCGCGGGCAGCGCGGCCGACGAGCCGGCGAGCTCGAACCCGGCGGCGGTGAACGACTTGGAGATGGTCGAGACGCCGTACTTGCTGGCCGTGGAGTCGGTGGCCTGGACCCAGACCTTCTTGCCCTTGGCTCCGCCGAGCTGCGCGCCCACCTGGTTGCCCCACCAGGTCTGGGTCTCCTGGCCCGGCTTGGGCGCGAGGCAGCCGTTGAAGCCGAACGCGCTCTCCTTGCCGCACCAGAACGGCCCGGTGGCCCAGCCGAACCACGGCACCTTCTGCTGCTCGAGGAACTCGGCGCCGCCGAACTGCGGGGCGCTGACCGGGACGACGGCGAAGACCTTCTCCTTCTGCACGAGCTTCTTCGCCGCGGCGGCGCCCTTGTCGGGCGTCATGGTGTCGTCCTCGGCCCCGATGAACTCGATCTTGCGGCCGTGCACGCCGCCGGCCGCGTTGGCCCGCTCGAAGCGCGCCTTGGCGCCGAGCTCGGCGCCGCCGGTCGAGTAACCGGTGGCGCTGGTCTCGGTGAGCACGCCGCCGATCTTGATGGACGAGTCGGTGACTCCGGCCGACGCGGCCCCCGAGGACGACTCGTTGCTCGTCGCGCATCCCGCCAGGAGGACGGTGGCCGCCACGGCGGCCGCGGCGCGGCTGGTGTTGGACGTCTTCAATTCGCGCCTCCGGGGTGGTTGACCTAGCGCTCGGTTGGGCGTGAGCGTAAGTTCGCCGGAGAACGCCTGTCAACGGTCGCCCAAGCAAATGCTTGGTGCTAGCGTGACTAGGCATGACCTGCGACGCGGAAGGTGGACGATCTTGACAGCCACAGTCATGCGGGCGGCGCTCCTCCGAGAGTTCGGCGCGCCGATGGAGATCGCCGACGTGACGGTCGAGGCGCCCAAGGCCGGCGAGGTGCTGGTGAAGGTCGCGGCCTCCGGCGTCTGCGGCTCCGACATCAAGGCGATCGACGGCAAGAGCCCGGTCGTCTCCCATCTGCCCTGCGTGCTCGGGCACGAGAGCGCGGGCGTGGTCGAGCAGGTCGGCCCCGGCGTGACCGCCGTCAAGCCCGGCGACCATGTGATCGTGGCGATGAACGGGCCGTGCGGCCGGTGCCGCAACTGCGCGCGGGGCAACGCCCACCTGTGCAGCGGCAAGGGCCGGATGATGACGATCATGGGCCTGATGAGCGACGGCACCACCCGGCTGTCGGCCGGTGACGACGTCGTCCGCCCCTACATCGGCATCGGCTCGTTCGCCGAGAAGGTCGTCGTCGGCGAGGCGATGTGCGTCAAGGTCGCCGAGGACGCGCCGCTCGACCTGCTCGCACTCACCGCGTGCGGCGTGGTCACCGGCGTCGGCGCGGTGCTCAACACCGCCGCCGTCGAGCCCGGGTCGAGCGTCCTGGTGGTCGGCGCGGGCGGGGTCGGCCTGAACGTGATCCAGGGCGCGGTGCTCGCCGGCGCGACCACGATCATCGCCGCCGACGTGGTCGAGTCCAAGCTGGCGCTCGCCGCCGAGTTCGGCGCCACCCACACGATCCTGGCCGACGACCTGCCCAAGCAGGTCGGCGACATCGTCCGCGGCGGCACCGACTACGCGTTCGACGTGACCGGCATCGCCGAGGTGCTGACCAGGACGTTCGCCGCCACCCAGCCCGGCGGCACCACGGTCATGGTCGGCAGCCCCGCCGCCGGCAAGAACCTGGAGATCCCGCCCGGCCAGCTGTTCGGCTCCCGCCGTCTGATGGGCACCCAGGGCGGCGACGCCACCCCGGCCCGCGACCTGCCGCTGCTCGTCGACCTCTACCGGCGCGGGCGCCTCAACCTCGAGGGTCTGGTGAGCGAGCGGGTCCCGCTCGACGCGATCAACGAGGCCGTCGCGCACGTCCGGTCCGGCGCCGTCGCCCGTTCGGTCATCGTCTTCGACTGACAGAGACGATGCAGGTGAGCACCTCCCGCCCCTGCCGCGTGGACGGAGGGCTTCGAGTGTGCCTCAGCGCTCACCTGATCGCCATACCGCTATCGCTCAGGAGCGCGTCATCGGCCCCCTCAGGGTGTACGTCCTGCCCTTCTCGGTGCCGGTGTAGCTGAAGTAGAGCGAGCCGTCGGGCTGGCGGGTGAGGGTGATGGTGCCGGAGTCGACGCAGTGGTCGGCACCCTGGGTGATCGTCTCGCCCAGCGTCAGCGCGCCGGGGGCGGACGTGCGCAGCGCGACCACGCCGGAGCAACGTTCGTTCGGGTAGGTGACCGTGCCGCTGACGTTCCCCGCCCGCAGGGACAGGTACGTCGGCAGCGTCTTGCCGTCGCTCTGCAGCAACCGGCCCGACCAGCCGCCGGCGAACGCCGCGGGGAACCCCTCCGCCTTCGGCGTGGTGGCCGGCGGGGACGGGGACGGGGACTCGCCGCCGTTCCGTTCACCGCCGCCCGGCGGGCGGAACGCGAGCATCACGACCACGGCCAGCGCCACCACGGCGATGACCGCCGCCGACACGGCCACCACGTTCGTCACGCGTCCGCGCGGCGGGCTCGGCGGCGCGGGCACGGGCTCCGTCTCCGGCGGCGGCACCGGCGGATACCCCTGCGGCCTGGGCGGTCCGTGCGGCGCGGACGTTCCGCGTTGCGCGGGTGGACCGGGGGGCGTGGGCGGCCCGGGTATCGGGCTGGTGAGCCCCGGCTCGGTCTGCCCCAGCAGCCGGCGCAGCACCTCGGCGGACGACGGGCGCGACGCCGGGTCCTTGACCAGGCAGGCGGCCGCGACCTCGCGCAGCGTGCCGGACAGCGCGCCGAGATCGGGGTCCTCGTGCAGGACGCGGTGCAGCACGGCGTGCATGGCGTCGTCGCCGAACGGCGGGCGCCCGCACGAGGCGAAGACCAGCGTCGAGGCCCACGCGAAGACGTCCGCCGCCGGGCCCGCGCGCTCCCCCGTGATCTGCTCCGGCGCCATGTAGGACGGCGTGCCCATCGGCCCGCTCGCGGTCGCCGACGTCGTGTCGATCTCGCGGGCGATGCCGAAGTCGATGACGCGCGGCCCGTCCGGCCCGACCAGCACGTTGTGCGGTTTGAGGTCGCGATGGACCACGCCCGCCTGGTGGATCGCCACCAGCGCCGTCGCGGTGCCGACCGCCAGGCGTTCCAGCTCGCCGCCACCGCGCGCGCCGTCGTTCTCGAGCACGCGCCGCAGCGAGGGGCCGTCGACGTACTCGCTCACGATGTACGGCCGGTCGCCGGCGACGTCGGCGTCCAGCACGGCGGCGGTGCAGAACCGCGCGACCCGGCGGGCCGTCTCGGCCTCCCGCATGAAGCGGGCCCGCGCCTCACGGTCGTCGCCCAGGTGGGCTCGCAGCAGCTTGACCGCCACCCGGCTCCCGTCGGGGGCCTCGGCGAGGAAGACGACGCCCTGCCCGCCTTCCCCCAGCCTGCCGGTCAGCCGGTACGGCCCGAGCGAGGCCGGATCGCCGACGCGCATCTGCTCGGCCATGGGCATGGTCTCCCCCTCTCGCTGACAGTGAGACGCCCCATGCACCCGTCCAGTTCAAGTAGATTCCTGGGCATTCTCCTGCGGGACGATAGGACTCCAGCCGTGACCGACCAGCCACCGCCCCATCCGGACCAGCCCCCGGCGGACTCCCCACCACCGGGCCAGGACGACGTGCCCCAGCACGGCCAGGCCCCCGGGGTCGAGCCGCCCCAGGGGCACGAGCAGCCTCAGGGCTACGGGCAACCTCCGGGATACGAGCAGCCGCCGGGCTACGAGCAGCCGCCGGGCTACGGCCAGCCGCCGGGCTATGGGCAGCACCCCGGCTACGGGCAGTACCCCGGGTACGGACAGCCACCGGGCGGCGGGCAGCCTCCGGGTGACGGGCCGCCGCCGGGGTACGGGCCGCCCGGCGGGCCGTACGACCCGCAGTGGGGGTACGGTCCCCCCGGCGTGCCGCAGTATCCGGCACAGACGCAGGCCACCGGCGACGACACCACGTGGGCGATCATGGCCTGGGTGGGGACGATCGTCCTCGGGTTCCTGGCCCCGCTGATCATCTACTTCGTCAAGCGGCGCGAGTCGGCGCTGGTGCGGTTCCACGCGGCGCAGGCGCTCAACTACCAGATCACGATTCTCATCATGATCCTGGTGCCGCTCGTCGTCGCCATCCCGATCGCGATCCTGGCCGACCATCCGGCCTGGCTGCTGCTCGCCCTGCCGACCTATCTCTTCGAGGTGTTCGCCCAGTACGTGGTCCTGATCATGGGTGCGATCAAGGCGGGCAAGGGGCTCTACTACAAGTTCCCCTCGTGGCTGGTCTTCCCGATGGTCCGCTAGGGCCGGCGTCCGTGAGGGCGTCTCAGCCCTCCAGGTGGCCGGCGTAGTCCGCGGCGTAGGCGTCCAGCACGGGCAGCACCTCGTCACGGCCCGCCGCCGGGACGCGCAGGACGACCTCCTCGACGCCGAGCGAGCCGTAGTAGCCGAGCTTGTCGTGGGAGGGCAGCGTCCCGAACGGGATCACCCGCACCATGTCGCGCCCGCGCGCCTCGCAGGCGGCGCGCAGGGCGGGGAGCGCGTCGCGGATGCCGGCGCCGCCGATCGGCATCCAGCCGTCGCCGTACTCGGCGATGTGCTCGAAGAGGAGGGGGCCGGGCGCGCCGCCGATCAGGACGGGCACCCGGCCCGTCGCCGGCTTGGGCCACGACCAGCTGCGCGCGAACACGACGTACTCGCCCTTGAACTCGGCCTCCTCCTGGCCCCACAGCTCGCGCATGGCCAGCATGTTCTCGCGGACGAGGGCGCGCCGCCGCGACCATTCGACGCCGTGGTCGGCGGCCTCCTCGCGGTTCCAGCCGTACCCGATCCCGAGCACGAACCGCCCGCCCGAGACGTGGTCGAGGGTGGCCGCGGCCTTCGCGGTGACGATCGGCTCGCGCTGCGCGGGGAGGCAGACGCCGGTCCCGAGCGTGATCCGCGACGTCACGGCCGCGGCCGCGGACAGCGCCACGAACGGGTCGAGCGTCCGCGCGTACTCATCGGGCAGCGTGTCGACCCCGGTCGGCGGCGGGGTGGCCCGCGACACCGGGATGTGGGTGTGCTCGGGGATGTAGAACGATGTGAAGCCCCGTTCCTCGGCCTCTCTGGCGAGTTCGTGCGGCGCCATCGTCCGGTCCGTCGCGAACATCGTGATCCCTAGCCGCATCCCCAGGCCTCTCTCCGTGGCGGTGTACGTCACAATGCTTTGTACTCGACCAAGCGATTGCTCGGCTAGTGCGAATTGATGTAGCGTGCGCTTGTTCGGTCAGCGTCCCAGAGAGGAGTGCCCATGCCATTTGCTGAGCTGGGAGATGTTCGTCTCTTCTACACCGACGACGCCCCCGACGACGCTGTGGCGAACGGCACGACGCTCCTTCTCGTTCACGGGTACGCCGCCGACTCCCAGGACTGGGCCTGGCACATCGCGGGCCTCACCGCGGCCGGCTACCGGGTCGTCGCGCCCGACCTCCGCGGCCACGGCAACTCCTCGGCGCCCGCGACCGGATACCGCCCGGCCGACCTGGCCGCCGACATGATCGCGCTGCTGGACCACCTCGGCGTCGATCGGGTGATCGCCCTCGGCCACTCCATGGGCACCATGGTGGTGAGCACCCTGGCGGTCGAGCATGCCGCCCGGATCCGCGCCCTGGTGTGCGTCGACCCCGCGTACGGGATGCCCGCCGAGATCGCGGCGTTCATGCCCGCCATGGTGGAGGGACTGCTCAAGGACCCGGTCCCCGCCGTGCTCGGCATGGAGCCGGTGCTCTACACCCCGGTCACCCCCGCGCACGTGCGCACCGCGCACGCCCGCAAGATCCAGGCGACCCCGGAGCACGTGCTCAAGCAGGCCTTCCCGGCGATGTTCACCGACGAGGGCCGCTGGGCCACGCGCCCCGAGTCCGAGGCCTACCTCGCCGGCCGCGACTGCCCCGTCCTGGCCTGCTGGGCCGATCCCGCGCGCGCCGCGTGGGAGGCCGAACAGTTCAAGCACCCCGCGTCCCGGGCCGTGAGCTGGCCCGCGGCCGGGCACCGGCTGCACGAAGAGCGGCCGGCCGAATTCCTGCTCGTCGTCAAGAAGTGGCTCAAGGAACTCGACAAGCTCGACAAGGAGAAGTCCGCGTGAAGTTTTCCATCTTCCTCAACCCGCAGATCCCGGGGTCGGGCTGGGCCGCCGAGGAGAACGCCAAGGCCAAGCGGCCGATCGGACGCGACGTCGAGTCGTACCAGAATCTGCTCCACGAGGTCCGTGAGATCGCCGTGCATGCCGACCAGATCGGCTTCGACGCGCTCATGATGACCGAGCACCACTTCCACTCGGAGGGCTTCGAGTTCTCGGTCAACCCGCTGATGTTCCTGACGGACCTGGCGGCCCGCACCGAGCGCATCCTGCTCGCGCCGCTGGGGATCGTGCTGCCGGCCTGGGACCCGATCCGGGCGGCCGAGGACGTGGCGTTGCTGGACCACTTCTCCAAGGGACGGCTCCGGCTCGGCGTCGCCCGCGGTTACCAGAACCGCTGGATGAACGTGCTGGGCCAGCGCTGGAACGCCGCCGCGGCCCGGTCGGACGGCTCCAAGTCCGACACGCGCAACTTCGACGTCTTCGGCGAGGTGCTGAAGATCATGAAGATGGCCTGGGAGCAGGACAACCTCCGCTACAAGAGCGACGTGCTCGACTACGAGGTCCCCGCCCCGTTCAGCGGCATCGAGGGCTGGCCCGCGCAGGAGTGGACCCAGACGTTCGGCGCGCCCGGCGAGATCGACGAGAACGGCGTCATCCAGTCCGTCTCGGTCTGCCCGAAGCCGTACCAGAACCCGCACCCCGAGTTGTGGCAGCCGTTCACCGTCTCGGACCGTTCGGTCATCCGCGCCGCCCAGGAGGGCATCATGCCGTGGATGTTCACGCCGAACCCCGACGACCACGCGGCCAAGGCCAAGCTCTACCAGGAGGAGTGCGCGCGCCAGGGCAAGGACTACAAGCTCGGCGAGCACACCGGCATCCTCAAGATCGTGGGCATGGCGGACACCCGCGAGGAGGCCATCGCCACCTACGGCAAGGGCATGCAGAAGGACTTCGCGTCGTTCTTCGGCCCGTTCGGCTACCTCGAGGTGCTGCGCAAGAAGGAGGACGACAGTCACAAGCCCATCTCTCCGGAGAAGGGCGACTTCAAGCGCATGAACGAGGTCGAGATGGCCCTCCTCGGCACGCCGGACGACGTCAAGCGCGGCATCCAGCGCATGCTCGACCGCATGCCCGACCTGGAGTGGTTCGGCCTCTTCATGCAGGGCCAGCAGGGCGTGCTGCCGCTCGACACGGTCAAGCGCAACCTGGAGATGTTCGCCACCAAGGTCATTCCCGAGTTCCAGGACTGACGAGGACCACGATGAAGTTCTGGCTCGGCGCCGCGTTCGTCGACACGGGCGAGTACCTCGGGCTCGCCCGTGCCGCGGACCGTCTCGGCTACGACACGGTCGCGATCTCGGACCACATCTTCTACACCGACTACGACGCCGACTACCCGTACACCGACACGGGGGCGCCGCCCTACAAGCCGGACACGCACTGGCCGGACGTGTGGGTGACGATCGGCGCGATGGCGGCGGTGACCGAACGGGTCCGCTTCGCGACCAACGTCTACATCCCGCCGGCCCGTGACCTGTTCACGGTCGCCAAGGCCGTCTCGACGGCCGCGGCGTTGTCGGACGACCGGGTGACGTTCGGCGTGGGCGTGGGCTGGTGCAAGGACGAGTTCCTGCAGACGGGCCAGGACTTCCACACCCGCGGCAAGCGGCTGGACGAGATGATCCCCGCCCTGCGCACCCTGTGGCAGGGCGGGCTCGTCGAGCACCACGGCACGCACTACGACTTCGGCCCGCTGAGCATCTCCCCCGTCCCGTCCAAGCCGGTGCCGCTCTACATCGGCGGCGACAGCGACGTGGCGCTGCGCCGCGCCGCCCGCATCGGCGACGGCTGGATCGGCAACCGCATCTACTCCGAGGCCCAGCTGGAGGAGCTGCTCGAACGGCTCAAGGGTTTCCTGGCCGAGCAGGGCCGCACGCTGGACGACCTCGAGGTGATCGCCCCCATCGGCGCGATGCCCTCCGCCGAGCTCTACAAGAAGTGGGCCGCCAAGGGCGTCGCCGGGACCATGGCCGCGCCCTGGTGGCTGGCCTCGCCCGACGACAAGGCCAGGTACGGCGAGGGGCTCGACCTCAAGGTCGCCACGATGGAGCGCTTCGCCGAGGACGTCATCGCCAGGATGTGACGCCGTGAGCACACCGCAGGGGTGCCCGGCCGCCGTCCTCCGGCGGCCGGGCGCCCCTGCGCCGTGTCAGGGCGCGGGGAGGGAGCGGGAGACGACCCGCGCGGGGGCGCCGTCACCGGGCAGGCGCAGCGGGAAGACCATCATCTCGATCGTGCGGCCGGCCGCCCGCGCGTCCAGCACCCGATCGAGGCCGGTGAGGTTCTCGACGATCATCGGGCCGACCGGCATCGGGGCCGAGCGGTCGAGCAGGGCCCGGTGGGCGGCGAGGGTGAAGCCGGGCGTTCCCGGCTCCAGGGTCGGGTCGACGCTCGGCGCGTCGATCCCCACGACCGGCCAGCCGCGCGCCGCCGCGGACTCGGCCGTCGCGGGCTCCAGGTAGGGATGCGCGAAGTAGTCGCCGGTCCCCCAGTGGCGCGACCAGCCGGTGGCGAAGACCAGCATCGCGCCCTCGGCCGCCGGGCGTTCGGGGAGGGCCTCCGGGCCGATGGCGGTGCGCGGCGCCAGCCCCCGCACGTCCACGACGTCGGCCGGGCCGGTGAAGACTCCCCCGCCCGGCAGCTCGTCCAGCCCCGGGAGAAAGTCGTCGATGTGGAACGGCGCGTCCACGTGCGTGCCGGTCTGCGAACCGAGGTGCAGGCGGTGGACGTTCACCCCGTCCACCGCGGTGATCAGCGCGGCCGACAGCTCGACCTCGGGATCACCGGGGTAGACGGGCATGCCCGTGGCGATCGGCACCGACAGGTCGATCAGGAGCTCCCGCATGTCACCGATTATCGCGGCACCCGATAGCGTGATCGGCGTGTTGCCACTCGTCACCGCCACCCGGTACGTGACCCCGCTGCGTGAGGGCGGGTCGCTGCCGGGGGTCGTCGAGGCCGACGACCTGGGCACGTACGTCATGAAGTTCCACGGCGCCGGGCAGGGCCGCAAGGCGCTGGTGGCCGAGGTGATCGCGGGCGAGCTCGCCCGCCGCCTCGGGTTCCGCGTGCCCGAACAGGTCGTCATGGACCTCGATCCGGTGATCGGGCGGCACGAGCCCGACACCGACGTGCAGGACCTGCTCAAGGCCAGCACGGGCTGGAACCTCGGCGTCGACTTCCTGCCCGGCGCGCTCGGCTTCGACCCGCTCGGCTGGCACCCCGACCGGTCCTGGGCGTCCCGGGTGCTCTGGTTCGACGCGTTCATCGGCAACGTCGACCGCAGCTGGCGCAACCCCAACATGCTCGTCTGGCACGGCGACGTGTGGCTGATCGACCACGGCGCCAGCCTGATCTTCCACCATGCCTGGGCGAACGCGGCCAGGCTCTTCGCCGGGCCCTACGACGTGGACGACCACGTCCTCACCCCGTTCGCGAAGGACCTGGAGGCCGCCGAGTCCGAGCTGGCCCCGAAGATCACCGAGGATCTCCTGCGCGAGGTCGCCGGGCTCGTCCCGGACCGCTGGCTGGACGACGAGCCGGGTTTCGCCGGCGCGCAGGAAGTCCGTGCCGCCTATGTGGAGATCCTGCTGAGGCGGGTAGGCAAGCCGCGTGACTGGCTGCCCTCCCTCGACGTCAGCAAGGCCAAGGCCGACACCGCGTCCCGCCGCGGCGAGAACCGCCCCGGCTGGCTGGGCGGGCCGGCATGAGTGACAGGAAGGTCTTCGAGTACGCCGCGCTGCGCGTGATCCCTCGCGTCGAGCGCGGCGAGCTGATGAACGTGGGCGTCGTCGTCTACTGCCGCGCCCTCGACTACCTGGGGTGCGGCACCCATCTGGACGAGCCGCGGCTGCTGGCCCTGGACGCCGGGCTCGACCTGGAGGGCGTGCGCACGGCGCTCAAGGCCGTCGACGCCCTCTGCTGCGGCGGCGACCGCGCCGGGCAGGCCGCGTCGGAGCCGCCCGGGGCGCGCTTCCGCTGGCTCACGGCGCCGCGCAGCACGATCGTCCAGCCCGGCCCGGTCCACGCCGGCCTCACCCGTGACCCCGCGGCCGAGCTCGACCGCCTCCTCGGCCTCCTGGCCAGATAGCCCGGCCCGACCCCGGCCACGCACCCGAGCGCGCTAACGGGTCGTGAAGCAAGCCGAAGGCGAAGCTACACGAGAGATCGCGAAGCGATGTCGCGCTCGCCCTTTCGCGGTTCGGTGGACGAGCCGCCAGGCTCGGCCGCCGAGGCCGTGGAAGCGTGAATTCAGTCCCATTCCCAGCGCATGCCGTGGTAGCCGGTGGCCATGCCGAAGTCGATGAAGTGGACGCTGTGGTAGCTGGACATCCGCAGGTCGGTCAGGTCCTTCAGGGCGGTCTGGGCGTCGGGGCGCCAGGTCCGGTAGCAGCGGGCCGGGAGCGACGACGGGTGGAACCTCACCTCGATCAGGTACTCGTGCTGCGGGGTACGGAAGCCGCGGCCCTCCTCGGTGACGGCGGGGCCGCCCTCGTCGAAGCCGAAGCCGTACTCCAGCAGGTAGGTCTCGCCGCGCGCGAGGGCGCGGTCGAAGAGCAGCTCGGCGGCGATGAGACCGCTCGCCTCGTCGACCCGGACCCGCCCGAACCGGCAGCCGCGCGCGGTACGGGAGGACGGGATGACCCGGTGCGGATGGTGGTAGACGGCGATCCAGCGGTCGACGCCGCGCTGCTGCGCCTGGAAGACCGCCCGGGTGCGCACCTCGCGCAGGTCGCGGTCACGGCCGACGACGTTGAGGTCGTGCAGGCTGAGGCCGGTCATCAGGCGTTCGCCGCGCTCGCCGATCTCGGCGATCAGGTCGCGGACGCCGGGCTCGGGGCAGAGCTCCTCCACCGGCAGCCACGGTCCGGCGGCGCGTTCGCCGGACGGCTTGAGAAGGGTCAGGAGTGAGTGGCGGGGCAGTTCGAGGATCACCTCGAGACCGCGCACCGCGCGGAGTGAGTCGGCTCGTTCGGGACGTGTACGACCCCGCTGCCAGTAACTCAGGGTGGAGAGACTGACCGCGATGCCCTGCTGCTCGAGTCGTCTGCGCAGGGATTCAAGGCTCAGCCCGCGTGCTTGGATCGCCGCGTGCAGGGCCACGTTGAAGGGGCCGTACTGCAGCATCTGGAGGAGGTCTTCCTCCGTGACTGTCTGCACCGCTATCGGCCTCCGGAAGGGCGTTGGCCGGCCCCCGCCCTCGGCCTTGACAACAGCACTTGCTATATCAGCGCTCACTGTAAAACCCCCGGGCGGTAATGCCAAGCGGCAATTTCTCACAACACGAGCCCCGCGACGCCGCAGGTTGCGGCGCGCGGGGCTCATCCCGGTGCCCCCTCACACCCGGGTCTGTGTCACAGGCCGGCCGTGTTCAGCAGCCGGTTGGGGGTGCCCGACGGATTGCCCGTGATCACTCCGCTGGTGGCGTTGGCCGTCAGCCAGGACCGGATCGTGCTGAACGAGGCGTCGCCGCGGGCGGCCTTGTAGAGGGCCGCGACGCCCACCACGTGGGGGGTGGCCATGGACGTGCCGTTGATGGTGTTGGTGCCGCCGTTGAGCCAGGTCGAGGTGATGCTGGAGCCCGGCGCGTACAGGTCGACGCAGGAGCCGTGATTGCTGAACGAGGACTTGGCGTCGGTGCGGGTACTGGAGGCGACCGCGGTGCCGTTGGCGGCGCTGGCGGGCGAGTAGTTGCAGGCGTTGGCGTTGTTGTTGCCCGCCGCGATGCCGACGAAGACGCCCGCGGAGGCGAGGTTGTCGGCGGCGCTGTTGACCGAGCCGTTGTAGCCGCCGCCGAGCGACAGGTTGGCGACCGCCGGCTTCACGTGGTTGGTCGCCACCCAGTTCATGCCGGCGATGATCCCGGACCAGGAGCCCGAGCCGCCGCAGTCCAGCACGCGGACGCCGCGCAGCTGCACCGACTTGGCGACGCCGTGGGCGGCCCCGCCGATGGTGCCGGCGACGTGCGTGCCGTGGCCGTTGCAGTCGGCGCCGCTGCCGCCGAGCGCGTCGTAGACGTTGCGGGCCCGGCCGCCGAAGTCCGCGTGGCCGGTGGCGATGCCGGTGTCGATCACGTACGCGGTGACGCCGGGCGCGCGGTTGCCGAAGGTGTAGCTACTGGACAGCGGCAGCCGGGCCTGGTCGATGCGGTCGAGGCCCCACGAGGGCGGGTTGGCCTGGGTCTCGGCCGTCCGGACGACGCCGTCCTGCTCGATCGAGGCGACGCCGGGGGTGGCGCGCAGCTTGGCGAGCTGGGCGGACGTGAGCCTGGCGGAGAAGCCGTTGAGGACCTTGTCGAAGCGCTGGAGGGTCCGCACGCCGCGGCTGGAGGCCGTCCTGGCGGCGGACACGCCCTTGTCGAGCGTGACGATGTACTGGCCCTCGATCCCCTGGCCCGGTGCGGCCATGCGGAGCGGGGCGGCGGGAGCGGCCGCGTGGGCGGGGAGGGCGGTCGCCGCGGTCAGCGGTGCCGCGGCGAGGACGGCGAGTATCAGCAGGGGGCGTCTCATCTGGTCTCCATCGGTGACGCGGGGGCTGGAGAGTGACGATGAGATCTTCAGCTCGCGATTCGGAGACCGTCAACGATTTCGAGGGTCCTCAGAATCAAGCGGCGACTCGCAATTGAACTGTATAACGATTCAGTCCCATTCCCATTCGAGGCCGAGGATGCCGAATCGAACGTCGCCCGCGGAGATATGGGCACTGCCCGACGTGCCGATCCACAGCTCTTCCAGCCGTTCCCGGGGGCCTCGCGCGGCTTCTTCCGTGAAACCATAGCAACGCGCCGGAAACATTTCCTCGTGGAACTGCACGACCGCCAGATAATCCCGGACGGGCCGGGAGAACCGCCGCGCGTATTCGTCGGTCTGCCGCTGGTCCCGCGACGGCCGCAGGATCAGCTCGTACTCGACCACGGCGGTGTCGCCGGCCGCCAGCACCCGGTCGAAGACGAGCTCGAACGCCAGCAGCCCCTCCTCGGCCCGCACCCGTCCCGGCCGGCAGTAGCGCAGCCCGGTGAGCTCGGCCTCGGGATGCCCCTCCCCCGCCTCGTGCACGCACACCACCCGGTCGACGTCGTCGCCCGCCGCGCGCAGCACGGTGCGCACCGACAGGCGGCCCGGCCGCCGGCCGGCGTCGAGGAGGTAGACGTCGTGGGTGCTGAGCCGTTCGAGCCGGTGGTCGCCCGAACGGTCCAGCTGGGCGACGACCCGGGTGTAGCGGTCGGGGTCGGGCCACAGGTCGGCGGCGCCGCGGCCCCGGTCGGGCCGGCCCAGGCCGCCGCCGCCACGGCCCGCGCCGCCCCCGGCGCCGTGCCGGACCGGGTGGGCGCCGGGCTCGGCGGCGTCCAGCAGGCCGGTGAGCGCCCCGGCCGGGACGCCGAGGATCTCCTCCAGCGCGGCGACGACCGCGCGCGACCGCGGCCTGCTGCGGCCGCGCTGCCAGTAGCTCAGCGTGGCCACGCTGACCGGCAGGCCGCGCTGCCCCAGCCGGTGGCGGATCCGCTCGAGGGTCAGGCCGCTCGCCTGAACGGCCTGGCGCAGGGCACCGGCGAACTCCACGGCCGGATGGTACCCCGGCGTGATCGTGAACGGGCGGAACGGAGCGGACCAGGATCGGGCGGGACCCGGCGGGAGCTCGGGAGCGGGAGATCAGAAGAGGATCGACATGAACGTGTCGACCTCGTCGAACCCGACCCGCCGGTAAGCGGCCCTGGCCCGGGCGTTGAAGTCGTTGACGTACAGCGAGACGGTGGGCGCGATCGACCGCAGCGACTCCTCGACCAGGGCGGCCATCCCGCGCACCGACAGGCCCTGCCCGCGCTGGTCGGGCGGCACCCACACGCCCTGCACCTGGCAGGCCAGCGGGGTGACGGCGCCCACCTCGGCCTTGAACAGCACCCGGCCGTTCTCGATGCGGGCGAAGGCGCGGCCGGCCCTGATCAGCTCGGCGACGCGCGCCCGGTAGAGCACGCCGCCGTCGCCGGCGTTGGGCGAGACCCCGACCTCTTCGGTGAACATCGCCACGCAGGCGGGGTAGATGACGTCGAACTCGTCCATCCGGACGCGGCGCACACCGTGGTCGGCGGCCACCGGCGGCATCGCCGAGGTGGCCATCACCGGCTGGGCGGCCCTGATCGCGCGGGCCGGGCCCCAGTAGGGCTCGAGGATCTCCCACAGCCCGCTGACGGCGTCCTTGGGGCCGACGATGGACGAGCAGCGCCGCCCCTGCGCCTGGGCCCGCTCGGCGAACGCGCGCACCGCGTCGGGCCCGGCGGACACCGGGATCAGGTTGGCGCCGGCGTAGCAGAGCGACGCCAGCCGCCCGTCGCGCATGTAGCCCCACATCTGGGCGCCCAGCCGGCCGGGATCGAGCCCGACCGCGTGCACCCGGGAGCTGACGAACACGTTGGCGACGGGGTCGGCGTCGAGGATCGCCATGACCTCGTCCCGGTGCCGGTCGTCCAGGACCCGCACCGGCAGCGACCCCAGCATGCGCATGGCTAGCGGCTCCCGGGCGAGGATGGGGGCCGGTGCGGCCCCACCACTGTCAGCACCACGTCACAAGACTATGACGTCCGCCCGGTGGACGTGGCCACCGGCTCCCCCACGGGTGCGCGCCGTGCCCCGCCCGACCCCGGCCGGGGCGGCTCGCCGGCCGGGCAGGTGGCGTCCGGGCCCGGCTTCCCGGCCGGCAGCGCGCCGTTCGCCAGGTAGGCGGCCACCGCCTTGTCGACGCACGGGACGCCGTTCAGTGTCACCCCGTGGTTACCCCCACCTGCCTGCACGATCAGCCGGGAGCCCGGGAAGCGGCGGTGCGTCTCGACCGCCCCCGCGTAGGGTGTGGCGGCGTCCTCGGTGCCCTGGACCAGCAACAACGGCGGCAGGCCCCGGGTTCCGCCCACCTGCGGGGCCGGCCCGCCGGGCACGCCCCAGGACGCGCAGGGAGCGTTGTACCAGGCGTTGCCCCAGGTCTCGAAACGGTATCCGGCGCGATAGAGCCGCCAGTTGTCGTGGTGCCAGCGGGACCAGTCGCGCGGCCAGGCGGCGTCCCGGCACTGGACGGCGGTGTAGACGGCGTAGTTGTTCTGGTCGAGCCAGCCGGGCGCCTGCCAGGCGCGGACGAGCGGCTTGGCGTCCTTCTTGACGACCAGCGCCGACAGCAGGCGGGCGTGCGCGGGCCACCCGTGGTCGCTGTAGCCGTCGGACAGGAAGAGGTCGTCCAGCTCGGCGGGGCCGACCCGGCCGCCCGCGGGGGCGGTCTTGAGCGTCGCCCGCGCCCTGGCGTAGGAGGCGGCGACCGCCTTGCCGGTGCGGCCGAGCTCGTAGGTGCCGTGGTACTTGGCGATCCAGGCGAAGTAGGCCCGGATGCGCTTCTCGAACGCCACGTCCTGGTCGAGGTTGGCGTCGTACCAGACACCGCTCGGACGGACGACGCTGTCGAGGACCATGCGGCGGACGCGGTCGGGGAACATCGTGGCGTAGACGGCGCCGAGGTAGGTGCCGTACGAGTAGCCGAAGAAGTTGATCTTCTTCTGGCCGAGCGCGGCGCGGACGGCGTCGAGGTCGCGCGCCCAGTTCTCGGTGCCCATGTGCGGCAGGAGCGGGCCGTGCTTGGCGGCGCAGTCGCCGGCGTACGCCCGCGCCCGCTCGCGCCAGGCGAGCTCCTCCGCCGGATCGGCGGGGATCGTGTCGGCGCGCGGGCGGCCCGGGTTCTGGTAGGTCTCGCCGCACATCAGGGCGGGCCTGCTCGCCCCGACGCCGCGCGGGTCGATGCCGATCCAGTCGTAGGTCGCCGCCACCTTCTCCGGCATCCCGCCGGTGAACGCGCCGGGCAGGTCCCGCCCGTGCGCGCCGGGGCCGCCGCGGTTGAGCAGCACCACGCCCTGGAACCTCTTGGCGGTGTGGCGGGCCCGCGACAGGGCGAGAGTGATCTTCTGGCCGTCCGGGTCGCCGTAGTCGAGGGGCACGGTCAGGCCGCCGCACTCCAGGCCCTGGAGCCGGTCCTTCTCGACCGGATCGTCGTCCGGGCAGGCCTTCCACACGATCCGCGCCGCGGCGGGCGCGGGCGGGGCCTGCGCCGCGGCGGCGGCCGATCCGGCGAGGGTTCCGAGGGCGAGGGTCAGGGCGGCCGATCCGGCGACGACGTTGCGCACGACTGAGTTCTACTGGCGGCGGCCCGGCGGACACCGGACCTGGAGGCATCCCGCGATTCCGTCCGGAAACGGGAGGACCCCCGGGAAACCGTCCCGGGGGTCCGCACGTCCTGCTCTGCCGGAGGCCGCGCTACGGGCGGCCGACCGGCAGGTCCTTGCCCGCGACGCGGCCGGCGGCCTTGGCCGTGACGGCGTTCGGGTCCGGGTCGTTCAGCGCCGGGACGGACTTGCAGTGGGCGTCGGCGCCGGGACGGCTCTTGGGCAGCGCGCCCGTGTCCAGGTACGCGGCGACCTTGTCGTCCAGGCAGGCGTTGCCGTTGAGCGTGTTGGAGTGGGTCTTGCCGCCGAGCTCCAGGACCAGGCGGGAGGACGGGAAGACCTTGTGCAGGGCGTAGCCGCCCGCGACCGGCGTGGCCGCGTCCAGCTCCGACTGCACCAGCAGGATGCCCGGCAGCGCCTTGTCGCTCTTCAGCTTCAGCGCGGGACCGCCCTTGACCGGCCAGAACGCGACCGGGGCGTTGAACCAGACGTTGCTCCAGGTGTTGAAGCGGTACCCCTGCTCGTTCAGCTTCACCGCGTCGTTGTGCCACGTGCTCCAGTTGCGGGGCCACCTGGCGTCCGCGCCCTGGACTGCGTTGTAGACCGCGAAGCCGTTGTCGTCGCCGCCGGGGTTGAGCCACTCGATCAGCGGCTCGGCGTTCCCGTCCACGGCCCAGGCCGAGAGCGCCTGCGCGAACGGGATGTAGTAGCCGGTGTTGTAGCCCGCGCTCAGCACGATGTCGTCCAGCTCGGACGGGCCGATCTTGCCGCCGATCGGCGCCTTCCCGGCGGCCGCGCGGACCTTGTAGTAGTTGGCCTCGACCGCCTTCTGGGTGGTGCCCAGGTGGTAGAGCGAGTCGTACCCGGCGGTCCACTTGAACCACAGCTTGATGTTGCGCTCGAACGCCTTGTCCTGCTCGAGCTGCGCGTCGTACCAGACGGTCTTGGGGTTGACGTTGCCGTCCAGGACCATGCGGCTCACGCGCTTGGGGAACAGCGTGGCGTAGGTGGCGCCGTAGTACGTGCCGTACGAGAAGCCGTACCAGTTGATCTGCCTGGCGCCGAGGGCCGCGCGGATGGCGTCCACGTCGTGCGCCGCGTCGGTGGTGCGCATGTGCGGGAGCAGCCAGCCGAACTTCTTCTCGCAGTCGGCGGCGTACCGGCGCGACTTGGCGATCCAGGCCCGATCTTCCCTGGAGTTCGCCGGGACGTAGTCGGGGCGGATCGGGTTCTGGA
The DNA here is from genome assembly GCF_040643285.1 of Spirillospora sp. NPDC047279. NCBI lineage: Bacteria > Bacillati > Actinomycetota > Actinomycetes > Streptosporangiales > Thermomonosporaceae > Spirillospora > Spirillospora sp. NPDC047279. Next base: position 352,297 of record NZ_JBEYUA010000004.1, on the reverse strand, counting down.
AGTTCGGGTCGCAGCTGAGCGCGGGCACGCTGGAGCCGACGCCGCGCGGGTCGAAGCCGATGATGTCGTACTTGGCCGCGACGGCCGCGTGGCCCACGCCGCCGAGCCAGCGCTTCAGGCCCGCCGAGTAGGCGAGGCCGGAGCCGCCGGGGCCGCCCGGGTTCACGAAGAGCACACCCTTGTAGTCCTTGGCGTCGGTGTGCTTCACGCGGGAGACCGCGATGGAGATCTTCTTGCCGCCGGGCTTGCGGTGGTCGAGCGGCACCTGGACCGTGGCGCACTCGGCCTGGCCCTCCAGCGACCCGGTGCAGGCGCCCCAGGCGATGCCCCGGGCGGCCACCGGGCTCGCCTCGCGCGCGGTGCCGCCGGTGCTCGCCGTGACGGCGGCGGCGGTGCCGCCGACCGCGAGCGCGGCGGTGGCAGTGATGAGTACGAGCCTCTTCACCGAACCCCCTTGATATGTCATGCGGAGTCACACTTCCTGGCAATAGGTGAAGATTGTGGTGGGAGGGGCGGTTCTGGCGACAGAGATTCTTGATCAAGGATGCCCAATCGTGACATTCCACCAGGAACTACCCCGCCACCTCCTTCGTCTCGCGGACCGCCGCCGCGAACGCGGCGGCCCCCGTTCCGCGTGCCATGACGCGGAACGGGGGCCGTCGCGCGGGAGCGCCTCAGCCGGGGGTCACCGGCGGATCGGGGCGACCGGGTCGTCCGCCGTGGGGGCGGACTTGGTCGAGACCGCGGTCGGGTCCGGCGCCGGGTTCGCCTTGCAGGTCGCGTCCTCGCCCTTCCTGGACGCGGGCAGCGCACCGTTGGCGAGGTACTTCGACACCCAGTCGTTCATGCACTGGTTGGCGTTCGGCGTGAGCGAGGTGCCGTGGTTGTTGCCGCCGCGCTCCAGCACCAGGCGGGAGGACGGGAACAGGCGGTGCACCTCGTACGCGCCGGGCGTCGGGGTGGCCGCGTCGTTCTCCGGCTGCATGAGCAGGACCTTCGGCGCCTTCGCGCCGACCTTCTGCGGCTGGGCGCCGGGCACCGCCCAGAACGCCGCCGGAGCGTTGTACCAGGCGTTGCCCCAGGTCAGGAAGCGGGCACCCTGGGCGTACTGGCGGGAGTGGTCGGCGTGCCAGCGGGCCCAGTTCCGCGGCCACGGCGCGTCCCTGGCCTCGACGGCCAGGTAGATCGCGTAGCTGTTCTGGTCGAGCTCGGCCGGCTCGGCGAAGTTGTCGCGCAGGCCCTGCGGGTCGTCGCGCAGCACCCAGTCGGCGATGACCGTGGCGTGGTCGATCCAGAAGTAGTTGCGGTAGCCGCTCGGCAGGAAGATGTCGTCGTACTCGGACGGGCCGATCTTGCCGTCCACCGGGGCCTTCGCCACCTTCGCGCGGCCCTTGTAGTAGTTGGCCTCGACGGCCCTGGCGGTCGTGCCCAGGTGGTAGACCGAGTCGTACTTCGCGACCCAGGCGAAGAAGATCTGGGCGCGCTTCTCGAACGCGACGTTCTGGTCGAGGTTGGCCTGGTACCAGGCGCCGCTCGGCCGGACCACGCTGTCGAGCACCATGCGGCGGACGCGGTCGGGGAACATCGAGGCGTAGACCGAGCCCAGGTACGTGCCGTAGGAGTAGCCGAAGTAGTTCGCCTGCTTCTGGCCGAGGGCGGCGCGGATCGCGTCCATGTCGCGGGCGACGTTCTTGGTGTTGACGTGCTTGAGGGTGTCGCCGTACTTGCGGCCGCAGTCGGCGGCGTACGTCCGGGCGCGGGCGAGCCAGGCGCGCTCCTCCGCGGCGGTGCGCGGCACGTAGTCGGCCCGCGCCTTGCCCGGGTAGAGGTAGCTCGGGTCGCAGGAGAGCTGCGGCTCGCTGCCGGCGACGCCGCGCGGGTCGAACCCGATCCAGTCGTACTGCGCGCCGATCGCCGTCGGCAGGCCGTTGCTGCCGGTGGCGAAGCGGGTCGGCAGGTCGCGGCCGTAACCGCCGGGGCCGCCGCGGTTGAGCAGCACGATGCCCTGGTAGTTCCCGGTGTCGGTCGCCTTGGCGCGGGTCAGCGCCAGCTTGATCTTCTTGCCCCCGGGACGGGAGTAGTCGAGCGGCACCTGCAGCGAGCCGCACTCCAGGCCCTTGAGCAGCCCGCCGAGCACCGGGTCTTCGTCCGGGCACGCCTGCCACGCGATGCGGCTCGCCGAGGCCGCCACCTGCGTGGCCTCGCTGCCCGCCGCTCCCGTATCGGCCGTGGCGGCCACCGCGGTCCCGGCGAGCGCGAAGCCCGCCGCCGCAGCGGTGATCACTACGAGTTTCCTCACGGAGTCCCCTTCGTTCCGCGCGGGCTCGTCGCTGAGCCCGGCTTGCGGCATAACGCAGGAAATCCTGACGATCGGGGCATGAATGACAAGAGGGGTGAGCGGAGTGGTTGCACAATCGTGACATTCCGTTCAAACGCCACGAAAACAAAGAACCCCGGGGCACCGGCCCCGGGGTCCTGGACGGACGGACGTCCGGTCAGCTCACGACGACCTCGGCGCCCGGGCCGCCCGCGGAGCCGTCCGCGCCGACCACGGTGCCGTCGGCGGCGATGACCGTGCCGTCTTCGGTGATCTCGTAACCCATGCTCTCGGCGATGCGCATCGCCTCCTCGATCAGGGTCTCGACGATCTGCGCCTCGGGCACGGTCTTGATGACCTCGCCCTTGACGAAGATCTGGCCCTTGCCGTTGCCGGAGGCGACGCCGAGGTCGGCCTCGCGGGCCTCGCCCGGGCCGTTGACGACGCAGCCCATGACCGCCACCCGCAGCGGCAGCGGGAAGTCCTTGAGCCCGGCGGTGACCTGCTCGGCGAGCGTGTAGACGTCCACCTGGGCACGGCCGCAGGACGGGCAGGAGACGATCTCCAGGCCGCGCTGGCGCAGCCCGAGCGACTCCAGGATCTGCGCGCCGACCTTGACCTCCTCGACCGGCGGCGCCGACAGCGACACCCGGATCGTGTCGCCGATGCCCTGCGAGAGCAGCGCGCCGAACGCGACCGAGGACTTGATCGTGCCCTGGAAGGCCGGCCCGGCCTCGGTGACGCCCAGGTGAAGCGGGTAGTCGCACGCGGCGGCCAGCTGCCGGTAGGCCTCGATCATCACGACCGGGTCGTTGTGCTTGACCGAGATCTTGATGTCGCGGAAGTCGTGCTCCTCGAACAGCGAGCACTCCCACAACGCCGACTCGACCATCGCCTCAGGCGTGGCCTTGCCGTACTTCTCCAGCAGCCGCTTGTCGAGCGACCCGGCGTTGACGCCGATGCGGATCGGCACGCCGGCGTCCTTGGCCGCCCTGGCGATCTCGCCGACCTTGTCGTCGAACTTCTTGATGTTGCCCGGGTTGACCCGGACCGCCGCGCAGCCCGCCTCGATCGCGGCGAACACGTACTTGGGCTGGAAGTGGATGTCGGCGATCACCGGGATCGGCGACTTGCGCGCGATCGCCGGCAGCGCGTCCGCGTCGTCCTGCGAAGGGCACGCGACCCGGACGATCTGGCAGCCCGACGTCGCCAGCTCCGCGATCTGCTGGAGCGTGGAGTTCACGTCGGCGGTCAGCGTGGTGGTCATGGACTGCACCGACACCGGGGCGTCGCCGCCGACCGGCACGTCGCCGACCATGATCTGCCGGGACCTGCGGCGCGGCGCGACCTGACGGGGCGCCCCCTGCCCGTCGCCCTCGCCACGGACCACCGGAATTCCGAGTGAAACGCTCATCCCTCTCCCTGTCGCTCGCCGCCTGCTTGCCCGGGGCCTCCCCCAGGCCCCCGCAGAGGGGGAGCCGGACGTTCCTCGCACCATGCGGTCGTCCGCCTCCCCTAGCCTAGGCGCCCATCGTGCATGCCATGACGTCGAGGCAGGACAAATCGCGTGACCATATGACCACGCAGAGTCACGGCGAAATGGCGTTTGCGGGAACCCCTCGCGTCACTGCGGCAACCGCAGTGGATTGATCAGGTCGGCCAGGATCAGCAGCACCCCGAGCCCGACGAGCAGGATCACGGCCAGGTAGGTGACCGGGAGCAGCCGGGTCATGTCGACCAGCCCCGGATCGGGGCGGCCGCGGCGGCGCGCCCACCAGGCCCGCAGCCGCTCGTACCCCAGGACCGCCAGATGCCCGCCGTCCAGCGGCAGCAGGGGCAGCACGTTCAGCGCCCCGAGGAAGATGTTCACCGAGACGACCAGTGACAGAAAGAGCGCGGCCTTGTCGCGCGCCGTGTTGTCGGACGAGAAGATCTGTCCCGACACGTCGGTCGCGCCCACCACGCTGCCGACCTGGCCGCCCGGCGTGCTGGCGCGCTCCGGCGAGAACAGCTTGGGGACCGCCGAGGGCAGGTCGGCGAGCGTCTGCCCGATGCCCTTGAGCGTCTGGCCGATGGCGCGGGCCGCGAACGCCGCCGCGTCGACCGGGCCGGCCCGGTCGTAGCCGGCGCCGACGACACCGGCCTGCATGCCGAGGAACGGCTCGCCGCCCACCGAGGCCAGCGTCGGCCGCAGGGTCAGCCGCCGCCCGTCGCGCTCGACCACCACGGCGACGGCCTGTCCGGGTCTGGCCGCGTCGATCGCGGACCGCAGCTGCGCCCAGTCGCCGACGTCCCGCCCGTTGAACACCACCACGCGGTCGCCCGCGAGCAGTCCCGCCGCGGCGGCCGGCGACGGCGGGCGGCCGGCCTCGCACGACGGCTCGGTCATGCTCGCCGGGACGCACTCGCTGACCTTGGTGCTGACCGTGCCCGCCTCGCGCACGCCGATCGTCATGGCCATCACCATGAGCAGCACGAACGCGAAGGCGAAGTTCATCACGACGCCGCCGCAGATCACGGTCGCGCGGCGGGAGGCCTTCTGCCGGTAGAACGCGCGCGGCTCGTCGGCCGGGTCGACCTCCTCCATCGGCGTGTAGCCCACGATCCGGACGAATCCGCCGAGCGGGATGCCCTTGACCCCGTACTCGGTCTCGCCGCGCCGGAACGACCACAACGTCGGGCCGAAGCCCACGAAGTACTGCGAGGCCTTCATCCCGAACCGCTTGGCGGGCAGCAGGTGACCGGCCTCGTGCAGCATCACCGACGCCAGCAGCGCGACGACGAACGCCACGGCGCCCAGGAGAAAGGCCATCCGTCCTCCTAGCCGGAGGACGTTCCCCCGGCGGTCAGTCGAGCCCGGTCAGGTGCCGTGCCCGCTCCCGCGCCCACGCGTCGGCCGCGAGGACGTCGTCCAGGGTCAGCTCGCCCTGGGGCACGACGTGTTCCTCCACTACCCGCGCGATGGTGTCGACTATCCCGGGGAACGGCAGGCGTCCGGCGCGGAAGGCCTCGACGCACTCCTCGTTGGCGGCGTTGTAGACGGCGGGCGCCGTGCCGCCCGTCTCGCCGGCGCGGCGGGCCAGCGCCACCGCGGGGAACGCCTCGTCGTCGAGCGGGAACAGCTCCCAGGTGTGCGCCCTGGTCCAGTCGACGGCGGGCGAGGCGTCGGCGACCCGCTCCGGCCAGGTCAGGCCGAGCGCGATCGGCAGCCGCATGTCGGGCGGGCTGGCCTGGGCGAGCGTCGAGCCGTCCACGAACTCGACCATGGAGTGGATGACCGACTGCGGGTGCACCATCACCGCGATGCGGTCCATCGGCACGTCGAAGAGCAGGTGCGCCTCGATGACCTCCAGGCCCTTGTTGACCAGGGTCGCCGAATTGATCGTGATGACCGGGCCCATGTCCCAGGTGGGGTGCTTCATGGCCTGCTCGGGGGTCACGTCGGCGAGCTCGGCCCGGCTCCGGCCGCGGAACGGCCCGCCGCTGGCGGTCAGCACCAGCCGCCGCACCTCCCCGGCCGTGCCGCCCAGGAGGCACTGGGCCAGCGCCGAGTGCTCGGAGTCGACCGGCACGATCTGGCCGGGCCGGGCCCGTTCCTTGACCAGCGGGCCGCCGACGATGAGCGACTCCTTGTTGGCCAGCGCCAGCGTGCGCCCGGCGTCGAGCGCGGCCAGCGTCGAGGCCAGGCCGAGGGCGCCGGTCACCCCGTTGAGGACCACGTCGCACTTCCATCCGGCGACCTCGGCCACCGCCTCCGGACCGGCGAGGATCTTGGGGATCGAATGGTCGCCGGACGAGTAGCCGCGGCGTTGCGCCTCGGCGTAGAAGGCCAGCTGGAGGTCCTGGGCGGCGGACGCCTTCGCCACCGCCACGACCTCGGGCGCGAACTCCAGCGCCTGGGCGGCGAGCAGGTCGACCCGCCCGCCGCCGGCCGCCAGCCCGGTCACCCGGAACCGGTCCGGGTTGCGGCGGATCACGTCGAGGGCCTGGGTGCCGATGGAGCCGGTCGAGCCGAGCACGACCACGTCTGAGGAGCGCATCACGGGTCCATTGTCGGCCATCTCCTCTCCGGCCCGTCGGCGGGCGGACCGCGACGCTGTGCTCACATGCGGGAACGGAGAGAGATGCGAATCTTTCTCACACTGTTTGTTCATTTCTGCCACTAGCCGGGTCAATCGCGCCGAAAGTACCGTCCGGTCACCGTCTCCATCCCCTCGACACATCGGAGACCCTATGAAGCGCACGACCCCTCTCCGCTCCCTGGCGTTCGCCGTGGCCGGCAGCGCCGCGCTCGTGACGCCACTGCTCGCCGCCCCCGCGCACGCCGCCGCTCCCGCCGCTCCGCCCTCCCCCGGCCCGGTGGCGCGCGCGCAGGCCACCGCGGCCGCCGACCAGCAGCGCGTGCTGCGGTTCTGGACCGCGCAGCGCATGCGGTCCGCCACTCCGATGACCAAGCTCTACAAGCCGAAGAACACCACGCTCAAGGCCGTCCGGCAGGGTCTGGCCAAGGTGCTCCCGCCCGTCTCCACGATGTCCATCCCGAACGGCGGCGCCCAGTGGACCGGCGGCGGCGCGGTCGTCAAGACCGCCGGCCGGGTGTTCTTCACCTACCAGGGCCGCACGGCCTCCTGCTCCGGCGACGCGGTGACCAGCACCAACAAGAGCACCGTCATCACCGCGGGGCACTGCGTGAAGCTCGACGGCGCCTGGCACACCGACTGGGTGTTCGTGCCGGGCTACGACGACGGCGACCGCCCGTACGGGACGTGGACCGCGGCCAGGACCCTCGCCACGCCGCAGTGGACGGCCGGCGAAGACCTCAACTACGACGTCGGCGCCGCCGTCGTCAACCCGCTGAACGGGCAGAACCTCGTCGACGTCGTCGGCGGGCAGGGCGTCGCGTTCAACCAGACCCGCGGGGTCGCGATGTACTCGTTCGGCTACCCCGCCGCCGCGCCGTACGACGGTTCCAAGCTCATCTACTGCAGCGGCACGACCATCAACGACTTCCTCGGCCAGACCACCATCGGCCTGCGCTGCAACATGACCGGCGGTTCGAGCGGCGGCCCCTGGTTCAGGAGCTTCAACGAGGCCACCGGCACCGGGATCCAGAACTCGGTCAACAGCTACAAGTACAACCTGCCGTTCCTCAACGCCTACATGTTCGGCCCGTACTTCGGCACTGACGCGCAGAACCTCTACAACCAGGCCCAGTCGAGCTGACCCGGCCGAGCCGACGACGGCCTGAACGGCCGCTGGCCGGGCCACGCGGAGTGACACGCGTGGCCCGGCCAGACCATTTTCACGCGAAGTAGCCGCCCGAAAGCGGCGTGTGCTGGACACTGCCGGGCATGGCCCCTCGCCCGTTCGGGTTGCTGCTCGTCCCCGCCGTGGTCGCGGCCGCCGCCGTGTCGCCCGGCTCGGCCGCCGGCGCCGGCTGGTCCACCGCCGACCAGGTCGTCCGGGTGGTGACCCACGACGTCCCGTTCGACGCCGACCTCGATCGCCGCGTCCGGCTCTACTGGACGCCCGGGCGCATGACGGCGACCGAGCGCGGGGCCGCCGGCACCGGCGCGCTCTGGACCGGCGGCGGGCTGGTGGCCCGCACCACCGGCAAGGTCTTCTTCAGCATCGGCGGCCGGGACTTCCTCTGCTCGGCGAGCACGGTGCGCAGCGCCAACAAGGACGTGGTGGTCACCGCCGGCCACTGCGTCAAGGCGGGGCGCGGCGCCTGGGCGGAGAACTGGATCTTCGTTCCCGGCTACCGCGACGGCGGCGGGCCGTACGGCGGGTTCACGGCGCGGCGGATGTTCACCCCCGACCCGTGGTCGCAGGCCGGCGACGGCGACTACGACGTGGCGATGGTCGCGGTGGCGCCCTCGGACGGGCGGCACGTCGTCGACCTCGTCGGCGGTCAGCGCATCGCGTTCGGCGGCCCCGGGGGACGGCGCACGCACGCGTTCGGCTACCCGTCGGCGGGCGGGTACGGCGGCGAGCGCCTGGCGTACTGCGACGGGCGGCCCGCCCGCGACCCGCGGGACGAGACCACCGGGCAGGGGCTGCGCTGCGACCTGACCAAGGGATCCAGCGGCGGGCCATGGCTGACCGGCTTCGACCCGGCGGCCGGGACCGGCGTGGTGACCTCGGTCAGCAGCTTCAAGTTCGCCGACGACCAGCGGACGATGTACGGGCCGCGGTTCGGCGAGGCCGTGCGACGTATCTACCAGCGCGCCCAGAGCAGCTGATACCGCCCGTCATCGACAGGTCTTTACCCCTTGCTGGACAACCCGTTCCCGGCCCCCGGGGAGGACTACCGCCACGGCCTTCGCGCGGGCGCCCCTCCGGACGCGCCTCCGGACGCGCCTCGCCGAGCCGGCCGTGAAGGCACCGCAGAGCTCACAGGGGGACCAGTCATGAGCGACCTCATCGCCATCGCCTACAACGACGTGCCGACCGCCGAGAAGGTCCGCCAGCGCGCGATGGAGCTCCAGAAGGAGCACATCCTCGAGCTGTCGGACATCGTCGTCGTGGAGCGCAAGCAGGACGGCAAGATCAAGCTGCACCAGGCCCGGAACATGGTCGCGGGCGGCGCCATGGGCGGCGCGCTGTGGGGCGGCCTCATCGGGCTGATCTTCTTCATGCCGCTGCTCGGCATGGCCATCGGCGGCGCGACCGGCGCGGCCGTCGGCTCCGCCACCGACATCGGCGTGGACGACGACTTCATGAAGGACCTGGGCGAGGGCCTCAAGCCGGGCGCCGCCGCCGTGTTCATGCTGGTGGAGAAGGCGACCCCGGACAAGGCCGTGCCCGAGCTCGCGCAGTTCGGCGGGCAGCTGATCAAGACCTCGCTGACCGCCGAGCAGGAGGAGCACCTGCGCGAGGCCGTGCGGACCGCCCGATCGGTCACCACATGACCGACCGGCGCCGGGAGAAGAGCGGCGTGCTCACCAGGGCGTCCCCGCGGACGATCGTCGCGGCCGCCCTGGTGGTCCTGGCGCTGGTCTTCGTCTTCCAGAACCGGCAGAGCGCGCGCGTGCACTTCCTGGTCGTCTCGGTGACCTCGCCGATGTGGGTCGCGCTGCTCGTCGCGGGCGGCGCCGGCGTCCTCATCGGGATCCTCGCCGCCGGCCGCGGCCGCCGCTCGTCCTGACGCCGCCGCGGCCACCGGCCGTCCCGGCGCCACCGCCGCCGTCGCCGCCCTCCGGGGCGGTGCCGGCGGCGTCGCCGTCCGACGGGGCGCGCAGCGGCAGCCGGGCGATCAGGCGGGCGCCGCCGAGCGCGCCGCCCGCACGGTCCCCGACGAACAGCCGGCCACCGTGCGCGGTGACGATGTCCCGCGCGATCGGCAGGCCGAGCCCGGTGCCGCCGGCGTCGCGGTCGCGGGCGGCGTCCAGGCGGGTGAACCGTTCGAAGACCCGCTCGCGCTCCTCCGGAGGGATGCCGGGACCGTCGTCGCGCACCTCCAGCACGGCCTCATCGCCGTCCGCCCGCACCGACACCTCCACCGACGCCGCGGCGTGCCGGTCGGCGTTGGCCAGCAGGTTGACCAGTGCGCGCGCCAGCTGGAGCCGGTTGCCCTCGACCAGCACGCCCGGCCGGAGCCGGGTGGCGACCGGCACCCGCGGCTCCCGCCGCTCCACCTCGGCGGCGGCCAGCGCCCCCAGGTCCACGACCTCCCGGTCCCCGTCGGCGCCGGAGTCGAGCCGGGCCAGCGCGAGCAGGTCCGCCACGATGTTGTGCAGCCGTTCGGCGTCGCGCAGCGCGTCCTTCAGCGTCCCCACCAGGTCGGTGTCCGCCGGGTCGGCCAGCGCGACCTCGATCCGGGTGCGCAGGCCGGTGATCGGCGTGCGCAGCTCGTGCGAGGCGTCCGACACGAACTGGCGCTGCTGCTCCGCCGACCGTTCCAGGCGGTCCAGCGTGCCGTTGAGCGTGCGCGCCAGCCTGGCCACCTCGTCGCCGGTGTCCGGCACCGGCATCCGCCGGCTCAGGTCGGACGCGGTGATCTCGGCCATCTCCGCCTCGATCCGCGCCACCGGCCGCAACGTCCGGCCGACCGCCCGCCAGATCTCCAACGCGACCAGGCCCAGCAGGAGCGCGGTCACCGCGCCCATCGTCAGCTCGAGGAGGAAGTCGTCCAGGATCCACGGCTCCGGAACGGCCGCGTAGACCATCACGTCGCCGTACGGCTCGGTGATCACGTCATAGCCGACCACGACGGCGCACTCGGTCAGCAGGTCGCCGTTCTGGCAGATCCGGCCGTCCACCCGGGTGTCCTTCTCCCCCGGCCTGAGCGTGGTCATCGGCGCCTTGCCCGCCAGCGGCGCGCTCGCCGCCAGGACCCTGCCGGTCGGGTCCGCGACCACCTGGATCAGCAGCACCCCGTTCACGGCTGGGATCGGGTCGGGCAGCCGTGCCGTGGTCGCCCGCACCGCCACCTCGCGCGCGGCCTGGGCCGCCGTGCCGGCGAGGTGCTCCTTGATCAGATGGTTGAACGCCACCGCCGCGACCAGCACCACCGCGAGCAGCAGCGACCCCACCAGCCCCATCGCCACGATGGTCACCCGGGCCCGGATGGAGCGCGGCGTCCACGCGCCCGGCCGTCCGCCGGCCCCCCGCAGGCCCATGACTCCTTTCTATTCTCCGGGCCCCAAACACAGAGCAAAGCCGGCACCGCCTTCCGGCCTCAATGACCCCGCTGACCTGCGCTTATCGGTTATCGATCTTGACTGCCGCGCCGACACGCGCAGACTTTGCCCGGCCTTGGACCTGCGAAAACAGCTTCCACACACTTCCCCTCCTATAAAGGAAGTACGTGAAAGAGGCTCTCTGCCACGGGGGGTGAGCAATGGGCCGTACGGGCGAGCTGATGTTCGATCCCGGCGCTCTGAGCGCCGCGCAGCGCGACGGCGACGCGTGCGTCGCCTGCCACAAGAGGTGGCCGCGCCCGCGTGTGCGCGTCGGTTGCCTGCCGAGCGGCCCAGGGGTGTTCGCGTGCGCCGATTGCGCACCCGCCCTGCCGGTCCCTCGTGGCCACCAGGAGTCCACCACGGACGCCGGACGACCGGTTTCTCCACCGGCACTGGCGGGGGTGCCGGTCGACTAGACCGGCGCCGATGGAATCTCTCCAGGAGGAGGGGTGACCCGGGCATTCGGGGGGAGGCCCGGGACCACCCACGAGAGGCGCGCCCGGCTGGGGGCGGCTGGGCGCGCCTCATTTACCTCTTTCTCGATTTGCTTCTTTCTCGGCCGCGCCGCGTGACGCCGTGCGCGGCCTTACCGCTTGACGGACTTGGTGGCCTTGATCCAGGCCTGGGTCCATTCGGCGTAGTCGGTGCAGTCGCGGCGGCCGGCTTCGCCGCCGGTGCTGGCGCAGGTCTTCGCGGGGACGTGGGCGAAGATCACCTTGTTGATGAACTCGCGTTCGCCCACGTGGTTGGCGGCGCAGAGGGAGGGCCTGAGGCCGCCCGCGGTGCAGGCGTGCGGGCTGGCGGGGGCGACGCCGTTCCAGTCGGCGACCTGCTGCTGGACCTCGGTGGAGGCGGTCCAGCGCAACCACTGGTACATGCAGTTGGGGTTCTCGACCCGGTTGCCGATCATCCAGGCGTTCACCCAGCCGGTGACGCCCTCCGACGGGACGGCGCCCTGGAGGGGCTTGCCGGCGCGGGTCAGGACGTCGATCTGGTAGGGCCAGACGCCGCCCATGGTCGCGTCGCCGCCGGCGAGGGCGCTGACCGATTCGGCGGGCTGGTCCCAGTAGTCCTTCACGTGGGGGCGCTGCTTGGTCAGGACGCGGGTGACGGCGTCGAGCTGCTTGCGGGTGAGGGAGTACGGGTCGGTGATCTTGAGCTTGCGGTCCTTGGTCTTGAGGTAGAGGGCGGCCTCGGCGATCGACAGCGGGGAGTCGTGGACGACCAGCTTCTGCGAGTACCTCTTCGCCTCGTCCGGGTCGTACAGCGCGGCCCACGAGGTGGGGGCGGGCTGCACCGAGCCGGTGTTGTAGATCAGCTGGTTGGAGCCCCACACGAACGGGACGCCGTAGACCGTGCCGTCCTTGCGCATGAGCTGGCGCAGGCGGGGCTCGAGCTTGGTGTAGCCGTCCACCAGGTCGGCGTTGATCGGGGCCGCCCGCCCGCCGGCGATGAGCTGGCCGGCGACCTCGGGGGGCGCGGCGACGCCGTCGAACCGGGTGTTCTTCTTGACGAAGTCGGCCATGTCGCGCCCGTTCTTGAGCGTCCTCCAGCTGACCTTGCAGCCGGTGCGCTCCTCGAACGGTCCCACCCAGTCGACGCGGGGGTCGCTGCCGCCGTTCTCGATGTAGCCCGGGAGGGCCACGAGGTTGAGGGCGCCCTCGCTCTGCCCCACCTTGACGGCCACGTTGCTCGTCTCGGCGGGCTCGTCCGCGCTGCAGCCGGACAGCGCCATGACGAGAACGGCCGTGATCACCGAGGCCGTGCTGGTGGCCCGCAGCCCCATGTCGCTCCCGTTCGCCTGGCCGTTCCCGCGTCCCCTTCGCGGAACGGTCTCGTCGGCGCAGCGTAGCGCGTTCCACGGCCGGTGGCGGCCATGGGTGTCATTTATCGCTGTGCGAGGGGGCTTCTGACAAGCCGAACGCAGGTTTTAGTCGTGGATACCGCCGAGCCGGTAACACACGAGTAACTCACCTATTCGCCAGTAATTACCGGACGGCGTTTTCCGTGATTGCAGTCAGGCAATTTTGGACCCAGGGATCACAGGCGTCGCGGGCGAAGAAATACCGCCGCGGCCGGGGAGGGCAGCGGGTGCTGGCGTCCGCGCCACATACGGAGGTTGCTGGAGAGGGATATGGCGCGGGCTACTGCCCTTCCCGGGACCGCGGCGGCACCGGTGGACGTGGCGAGGTTGGGGAACAGCGGATCACCTTGCAGTGCTGCCTGGCCACGCGACCACCGGCACCCGGCGGAACGGCGACGGTGTGACGCCCTCGAGACGGAGGAGATTCGAGGGACGTCGCGCGTCCCGGCGGGAGTCGTGCCGGGGGATCGTCTCGATCATCGGCTGTGGTGTCTCGACGTGCTGGATCACCTCGATGCGTGCGATGAGCCACTGCGGGGTCTCGGCCTCGACGAACTCGTCCACGTCGCAGTCACGCGGCGGTAGCGCCCACCAATGCCGGGTGAACAGGCCGAACCAAATGGTCCAGCCGGGAAAACGCCTTCTGAGAGCGTCCACCTCAGCGGCGTGATCGTCAGCCATGGCCTTGACTCCGGACTCTGACCTTTTTGTAATTGCCCCAATTAATTGAGACAGTTCAGATTGTGTCGCCGGTCACAGGGCCAGTCAATACTTGTAGCTATTATTTGTCGGGGCCAGAAAGACGAAAATTGACGACGAAAACATGCGCCCGCCAGAAAATTCCGAGCCGGGCGACCTGGACCTTCTCACGATGCGCGACGAGCGGTGACCCGCAGCAATCTCACAGTCGTCACATCGGCAACGTCAATCGCTTACAGGATCTCCCGTCGCAGCCTGGGGCGGCCGGACGAAACATGGGACAGGAAAGCCATTTCAATGTATTTTGTTCAATCTTGTGAACTTCGTCCCATCCGGGAAGGCGACACGGACGGCACATGGCGGGCGGTGAGAGTCACCTGCCCGCCATGCATCCGGGTGTCAGCCGTTCGTCGGGAACCCCAGGTTCACACCGCCGTGGGACGGATCCAGCCAGCGCGCGGTGACGGCCTTCGTACGCGTGTAGAAGTGCACGCCTTCCATGCCGTGGGCGTGGCTGTCGCCGAACAGTGAGGCCTTCCAGCCGCCGAAGGAGTAATAGGCCATCGGCACCGGGATGGGGACGTTGATGCCGACCATGCCCACCTCGACCTCGTTCTGGAAGCGCCGGGCCGCGCCGCCGTCGTTGGTGAAGATGGCCGTGCCGTTGCCGTACGGGTTGGCGTCCAGGATCCGCATGGCCTCCTCGTAGGAGCCGGCCCGGACGATCGAGAGAACGGGCCCGAAGATCTCGTCCTTGTAGGCGTCCATCTCGGGCGTGACGTGGTCGAGGACGGTCGGGCCGAGCCAGAAGCCCTCGCCCCGGCCGCCGAGCACCGGCGTCTCGCGGCCGTCGACGGCCAGGGTCGCGCCCTGGGCGACGCCGCTGTCGAGGTAGGAGGCGACCTTGTCGCGGTGGGCGCGGGTGACCAGCGGGCCCATCTCGGACTCGGGGTCGTCGCCCGGCCCGACCTTGAGGCCCGCCACGCGTTCACCGATCTTGGCGAGCAGCTCGTCGCCGACCGGGTCGACCGCGACGACGACCGAGATGGCCATGCAGCGCTCCCCCGCCGAGCCGAAGCCGGCCGAGACCGCGGCGTCGGCGGCCAGGTCGAGGTCGGCGTCGGGCAGGACCACCATGTGGTTCTTGGCGCCGCCGAGGGCCTGCACGCGCTTGCCGTTGCGGGCCGCCGTCTCGTAGATGTACCGGGCGATCGGGGTGGACCCGACGAAGCTGACGGCCTTGACGTCCGGGTGGTGCAGCAGCCCGTCCACCGCGGCCTTGTCGCCGTGCAGGACGTTGAAGACGCCGTCCGGCAGGCCCGCCTCGGCCCACAGCTCGGCCAGCCGGACGGACGCCGAGGGGTCCTTCTCGGACGGCTTGAGGACGAAGGTGTTGCCGCAGGCGATCGCCACCGGGAACATCCACATCGGCACCATGGCCGGGAAGTTGAACGGCGTGATCCCGGCGACGACGCCGAGCGGCTGAAGGATCGAGTAGGCGTCGACCCGCGACGACACGTTCTCCGAGAACCCGCCCTTGAGCAGGTGCGGGATGCCGCACGCGAACTCGACGACCTCCAGGCCGCGCGCCACCTCGCCGGCCGCGTCCGACACCACCTTGCCGTGCTCGGACGAGATGAGCCGGGCCAGCTCGTCGCGGTGCCCGGTCAGCAGTTCCCGGAAGCGGAAGAGGATCTTCGTGCGCTGGGCCAGCGACGTGTCCCGCCAGCCGGGGAAGGCCGCCTTCGCGGCGGCGACGGCGGCGTCGATCTCGGCGCGCGCGGCGAAGTCGACGTGGCCGCCGAGCCGCCCCGTGGCCGGCTCGTAGAGGTCCCCCCGGCGCTCGGCCGCGCCGTGGAAGGGCTTGCCGTCGATCCAGTGGGTGACGTGCTTGCTGTTCATGATGCGGCGGCCTCGTCGTGGTGCTGGGAGTTCAGCGCGTCCAGCGCGTCGGTCAGGATGGCCAGGCCCTCGGCGGCCTCGGCGTCGGTCAGGGTCAGCGGCGGTGCCATGCGGATGACATTGCCGTACAGGCCGCCCTTGCCGCCGAGCAGCCCCCGTCCGCGGGTCTCCTCCATGAACGCGGCGGCCTGGCCGGCGTCGGCGAGCTCGATGGCGAACATCAGGCCCTTGCCGCGCACGTCCTTGACGATCGGCAGCCGCGCGGCGGCCTTCCGGAGCCCGCCGATGATGAGCGCGCCCTGCTTGGCCGCGTTCGCCTGGAGGTCGTGGTCGAGCACGTAGTCGAGGGTGGCGTTCGCGGCGGCCATCGAGATCGGGTTGCCGCCGAACGTGGAGAGGCCGACCGCGGGCAGGGCGTCCATGAGCTCGCCGCGCGCGACCACGCCGCCGACCGCGAAGCCGTTCCCCAGGCCCTTGGCGAACGTCAGCATGTCGGGGGTCACGCCGTGGTTTCCGATGCCGAAGAAGCTCGACCCCGTCCGCCCCCAGCCGGTCTGGACCTCGTCGGAGATGAAGAACGCGCCCTGCTCGTCCAGCACCTCCTTGTAGGCGGCGAACAGCCCGTCCGGCGCCATCGTGAAGCCGCCGACGCCCTGGATCGGCTCGGCGATGAGCGCCGCGACGTCACCGGCCGTGGCGGTGGCCAGGACGTGGCGCAGGTCCTCGGTGCAGACCCTGACGTAGTCGGCGTCCGAGAGGCCGGCGAACTGCGGGAGGTGCCGGTCGGCGCCGTGCAGGAAGTGGGCGTTGACCGGGGAGAACGAGGTGTTCTTCCAGCCGCGGTGGCCGGTCACGCCGATCGTGCCGAAGGAGCGGCCGTGGTAGGCCTGCCGCATGGCCAGGATCTGGTCGCTCCTGCGGCTGTACGCGGCGAGCAGCAGCGCGGTCTCGTTCGCCTCGGTCCCGGAGTTGGTGAAGAAGACCTTGGCGTCCGCGATCCCGGACAGCCGGGCGATCTTCTCGGCCAGGTCGACCTGGCCGCGCAGCAGGTAGGCGGTGGAGGTGTGCACGACACCGGTGGCCAGCTGGCGTTCGACCGCCTCGCGCACCTCGGGCACGTCGTACCCGATCATGTTGGTGAGGATGCCCGCGAAGAAGTCGAGGTAGGTGGTGCCCTCGGCGTCGGTGACCCGGTTGCCCTTGCCGCCGACGATCTCGATGGGGTGCTCGTAGTTCAGCGCCAGCCAGTCCGGCATGACCGCCCGGTGGCGCCGGAGGAGGTTCTCGTTGTCCGGCATGCACCCCAGTCTCACCATGGCGTCCCCGCCGGGCTAGCCGCCAGAGTGTCACGACCGGATGCCCAGGATTGACGGTGTGACGGGAGCCATGCCGATTTTTACATCATGTAATGGCTTCGGCATATTCCGTTGACAAGATGCCGGGATATGATCCGGTCGATGCTTCCCACGCTCGCCGACGTGCTCCAGCTCGACGCGGTCCGCCGCGGGCAGCCGCACGTCGTGGCGGGCGGCGACCGGCTCGGCAACCCGGTGCGCTGGGTGCACGTCGCCGAGGTCACCGACATCGCCCACCTGCTGCACGGCGGCGAGCTGGTGCTCACGACCGGCATCGCGCTGCCCGACGAGCCGGAGAGGCTGCGCGCCTACATCGCCGAGCTGGCCGAGGTCGGCGTCAGCGGCCTGATGGTCGAGCTCGGCCGGCGGTACGCCAGCGTGCTGCCGCCCGCCCTGGTCGCCGCCGCCGAGGAGCACGGCCTGCCGGTGGTCGTGCTGGCCCACGAGCCCGCGTTCGTCGACATCACCGAGTCGGTGCACGCCCGCATCCTCCAGGACCAGATGGCCGAGCTGCGGGCCTCGGAGCAGCTGCACGAGATCTTCACCCAGCTGTCGGTGGAGGGCGCCTCCACCGACGAGGTCGTCCGCCAGGTGGCGGCGCTCGGCGGCCATCCGGTCGTCCTGGAGAACCTCGCCCACCAGGTGCTGGCCGCCGACGCCGGCGGCCGGGACCCGGCCGAGCTGCTGTCGGCCTGGGAGACCCGGTCGCGCGCGGTCCGGCCCGAGCAGCGCACCGGCTACGACGCGGCGTCCGGCTGGCTGGTGACCATGGTCGGCGCGCGCGGCGAGGACTGGGGCCGCCTGATCATCACCTGCGACGATCCGCCGACACCGCGCGAGACCGTCCTGGTCGAACGCGCGGCCACCACGCTCGCGCTGGGCCGCCTGCTGGACCGGCACGCCGAGAGCGTCGAACGCCAGGCGCACGGCACGATCATCAGCCGGATCCTGGCGCACTCGTACTCGGATCCGCAGGAGGCGGCGGCGCGCGCCCGCGCGCTCGGCGTCCCGCTGTCCGGCCGCCGGCTGCTCGGCGTCGTGCTGCGCCCGCGCACCTCGCCGGGCGGGCCCGCCGCGGCGCCGCCGGGCCGTCCGGCCATGGTGCCGCCGGGCGAGCTGGGCGAGCTGGCCGAGACCGCGGCCACCGCCTGCAAGGACGCGCGGCTCGCCGCGCTCGTCGGCGTGCTCGACGAGACCGGGCCGCACGCCCGCGTGGGCGTCCTCGCCTCGCTCCCGGCGCGCGCCGACGTGGAGACCGCGCTCGCCGAGGTCGCCACCCGCATCCGCAAGCAGTCCGGCGACGGCACCGTGATGGCCACCGGCTCGGTCGTCGAGTCGATCCGCGACGTGCGGCGCTCGTTCCTGGAGGCCGAGCAGGTCGCCGACGTGGCGTGCCGCAGCTCCGGCGGCCGCCTCTTCTACCGGCTGCCCGACCTGCGGCTGCGCGGCCTGCTGCACCTGATGCGCGACGACGCCCGGCTGCAGACGTTCGTCGAACGCGAGCTCGGCCCGCTGCTGGAGTACGACGCGCAGCGCGGCGCCGACCTCACCCGCATCCTGGAGCTCTACCTCGACGCGGGCCGCAACAAGGCGGTCGCCGCCCAGCAGGCGCACCTGTCGCGGCCCGCGTTCTACGAACGCCTGCGCCGCATCGAGCGGGTCCTGGACGCCGACCTCGACGACGTCGAGTCGTGCGTCTCGCTGCACGTCGCCCTGCTGGCACTCAGCTCCGTGCGCTGGGAACGGTCCTAGGCGTTCAGTTCCTGGACGGCGCGCCAGGCGGCGTCCACGGCGGCGTCGGCGTACGCGCGGTTCTGCGAGTCGGAGTTGGCGATCGTGACCCGGCCGTACCCGCGGCGACCGGCGGCTCCCAGGCCTTCCGGTCGCGCAGCTGCACCATCGCGTAGATGATCGGCAGTTTCGTCCCGTGGAAGAGGCCGTCGATCACCCGCCCGACGCGCCCGCCATCAGGTCGGATAGCTTCCTGATCATGCCTCGGATCGTCGTCCCCGAAGAACTCGCCCGGACCCAGATCAAGTACAACGGCGAGCCCGGCCGCGCGTTCGTCGACGGGCTGCCCGAGCTGGCGAGCGCCCAGCTCGAACGGTGGGACCTGACGGTCACCGGCCCCTCGATGCACGGCATGGCGTCCCTCGTCCTGCCCGTCCGCCGGGCGGACGGCACGCCCGCCGTGCTCAAGCTCCAGATCCTGGACGAGGAGACCGAGAGCGAGCCCGTCGGCCTGCGGCTCTGGGACGGCGACGGCGCCGTGCGCCTCCTCGACCACGACCCGGACACCGGCACGATGGTGCTGGAGGCGCTCACCCCGGACCGGTCCCTGTCCGCGATCCCGGACGACGCCGAGGCCCTCGGGATCCTCACCGGGATCCTGGCCCGGCTGGTCGCGCACCCCGCCCCGCCCGGCATGCGCCGCCTCGGCGACATCGCCCGGGCGATGCTGGACCAGGTGCCCGGCGTCCTGCCCGCGTTCACCCCCGAAGAACGCCGCGTCGTCCAGACCTGCGCGGGCGCCGTCGCCGACCTGGTGCACGAGCCGGGCGACCGCCTGCTGCACTGGGACCTGCACTACGACAACGTGCTCGCCGCCGGGCGCGAACCCTGGCTGGCCATCGACCCCAAGCCCCTCGCGGGCGACCCCGGCTTCGACCTGATGCCCGCGCTGGACAACCGCTGGGACGACATCGTGGCCACCGGCGACGTCGGCCGCGCCGTGCGCCGCCGCTTCGACCACATGACCGAGATCCTCGGCCTGGACCGGCGCCGCGCCGCGGGCTGGACGCTCGGCCGCGCCCTCCAGAACATCCTCTGGGACGTGGAGGACGGCGAACCGGCGATGGACGACGTCCAGAAGGCCGTAGCCGAGGCCCTCTTCCGCTACACGTGACGGTCCTGCGGGCCGAGGCGTCGCAGGACCTCTTGGATCAGCCGGTCAGGAGGCCCCGGCCGGTGAAGAGGGGGAGGGTGAAGGGGGTGTGCAGGCCGGGCGGCGCCTCGGCCACGGCCGGGATCGCGTTGACGACGCGGAGCGCGGTGGCGAGCGTGCCCGGCACGGTGGGGTCCTTGGCGCCGGGGTTGGCGATGTCCATGCGCCACGGCGGCTCGCCGTCGATCTCGACCCGGTAGCCGCCCGCCTCGCCGAACGGCGCCGCGGGCCAGTGCGGCAGCCCGACGTCCTCGCGCAGCCTCGTCACGTGCTCGACCACGATCACCGCGCGCCCGTTCACCAGGCCCGACACCTGGAAGCGCATGCCGGCCGAGGTGCCCGCGGCGATCGTGCCGGCCGGGATCTCGAACGTCTCCGGCGCCGGGCACAGCTCGTACGACTCGGTCACCTCGTCCAGCGCGACGCCGAGCCGCTCGGCGAGCAGGTGCACGACCGAGCCCCACATGATGGTCAGCACGCCGGGCCGCACCATCGGCGGCCGGTGGTCGAGCGGCTTGCCGAACCCGAACTTGCCCACGATGGCCTCGGGCTTGTCCCAGAGGCCGTAGCTCATGACCTCGCTGACCTTGACCGCGTCGATCCGCAGGCAGACGCCGCTGAGGACGATCGGCAGGACGTCGTTCATGAGCCCGGGGTCGAGCCCGGTCGTGAGCAGCGACGCGCCGCCCGCCGCGCACGCCGCCTCCAGCCGCCGCACGTCGTCCTGGTCGGCCGACGGCGGGTGGACGAGCGGGATCAGCGCCGTGGACACCACGTCGATGCCCGACTCCAGGATCCGGCACAGGTCGTCGACCGCGCCGCCGGGCCGGTCGCCGGTCGCGACCTCGCGGCGGCCCGCCGTGCCGACAGCGGTGTAGCTGACGACGTCGGGCCGCGCCGCGAGGAGCTCGGCCGGATCGGCGGTCGCCCGGACACCGGTGGAGCGGCCGATCCCGGCCAGTTCGCCGGCGTCGCGGCCGACCTTGGCCGGATCGCTGACGACGACACCGGCCAGTTCCAGGTCCGGGTGCTCGATGATGGCGCGTAGTGCCTGCCTGCCGACGTTGCCGGTCGCCCACTGTCCCACGCGATACGTCAAGGGCCCTCCAACCAAGCGCTCGTTCAAGATAATTCACGCATTGTCACATGCCGTACTTTCGCGGCGTAGAGGGCAGAACCAGGTCGTGACACCACGGACCTTCGGGGTCGAAGAAGAACTGCTCCTCGTGGACCCGGTCAGCGGGGCACCACGGGCGGTCTCCGGCGCCGTGCTCCGGTACGCGCGCGACAACGGCGTCGAGCTCTCCGGCGACGAGGCCCTCGAGAGCGAGCTCCAGCGCGAGCAGCTCGAGACCGGCACCCGGCCGTGCTCCTCGCTCGCCGAGCTCTCCGACCAGGTCCGCCGGACCCGGAAGGCCGCGGTGCGGTCGGCCCGGGGCGTCGGCGCGGCGGTCGCGGCGCTCGCCACCTCGCCGGTGGCCGTCCAGCCGTCGATCACGCCGTCGCTCCGCTACCGGCGGATGGCGCGGGCGTACGCGCTCACCGCGGACGAGCAGCTCACCTGCGGCTGCCATGTGCACGTCAACGTGGACGGCCCCGAAGAGGGCGTCGGCGTGCTCGACCGGATCAGGCCCTGGCTGCCGCCCCTGCTCGCGCTCAGCGCCAACTCCCCGTTCTGGCAGGGGCACGACACCGGTTACGACAGCTGGCGGCAGCAGGTCTGGGGCCGCTGGCCCTCCAACGGCCCGACCGAGCTGTTCGAGTCGGTCAAGGGCTACCGGGCCGCGGTCGAGGCCATGATCGACACCGGTGCCCTGCTCGACGAGGGGATGATCTACTTCGACGCGCGGCTCTCCCGGCAGTACCCCACCGTGGAGATCCGGGTCGCCGACGTCTGCATGGAGGCCGACGACGCCGTCCTGCTCGCCGCGCTCGTCCGGGCCCTGGTGAGCACGGCCGCCCACGCCTGGCGGGCGGGCGTGCCGCCCGACCGGATGCGCACCGACCTGCTCAAGCTGGCCATGTGGCGGGCGAGCCGCTCCGGAGTGCGCGAGGACCTCGTGCACCCGGTGACCCGGCGGCCCGTCCCCGCCCACGCCGCCGTGCGGACCCTCCTCGACCACCTGGCCCCGGCGCTCGCCGAGTCCGGCGACCTGGACACCACCCGCGTCCTGCTGGCCCGCCTGCTCGAACGGGGCAACGGCGCCCGGCGGCAGCGCCAGGTCTACGCCCGCGCCCGCGACGTGACCGCGGTCGTGGCCGACGCCGTCTCAGCCACGTCCCAGGAGGCGTAGCAGCCCCGGGTCGTGGGCGAACCACCGGTCGAGCTCGGCGGCCCCCACCCGTTCGGCGAGGATCTGCAACGCCGCGTCCTGCCGCACGTACTCGGCCGCCATCAGCGCGACCGCCGGGTCACCGGTGTAGATCCCCCACGCCTCGCCCTCGCCGAACCCGCCGACCACGGCCTCACGCCGGTCCGCGACGACCACGAACAACCGGTAGCCCAGGTCGTCCAGCACGGCCTTGGGCGCCGAGTAGCGGTGGGCGTAGACGTGCCCCACCTCCTCGACCTCCCCGAAGGCGACGACCGAGACGTCGACGCCGCGGTCCTGCGCCGCCCGCACTCCCCCGTGCAGGCGCGCCATCTCCTCCGGCCACACCGAGAGGAAGAGGGACCTCCTGGCCCCGGCCACCACGTCCCCGGCCCGCGCCAGCATCGCCGCGCCGTCCCGCAGCCCGTGGATCAGCGGCGCCTCGGGCGCCGCCACCACCGCGGGCAACGCCGTCCTCAGCGCCTCCACCGACCCGTCGAACTCGCGCCGCAACCGGTCGAGCAGCGCCTCGGCCGGCAGCGGCTGGTATTCCGTGGCGTCCGACGCGCCCCGCACCTCGAACGCAGCCCCGCGCGCCACGAGCTTGCCGAGCGTCTCGTACACCGTGCTCCGGGGCACTCCCGACCGCTTCGCGACCTCGTACCCGTTGATCGGCCTGCCCGCCGCCACCAGCGCCGCGTACGCCTTGGCCTCGTACCCCGACATTCCCAGCCGCTGCAGATGCTCGAGGACGTCATGCATGCTCACCGCCGCCATGCTACGCGGGAGGATCACCCCCATGCTCCTTGACGACGACGCCCTCGAACGTTCCTCCGTCGTGGCCAACAGCGCAATGAACCGCGACCGCGCCCTCGCCGGCTACGACCGCGAACTCGGCCTCGACATCGTCGCCGCCGCCCCCGCCCGCTGGCTCGACCTCTGCTGCGGCTCCGGCCGCGCCCTGCTCGAGGCCGCGCCGCTCCTCCCCCGCACCCGGATCGTCGGCGTCGACCTGGTCGACCACTTCGTGACGGCGGCCCGCCCGCCCCACCTCAGCCTGGTCACCGCCTCGCTCACGACCTGGACCCCGGACGCCCCGTTCGACCTCATCACCTGCGTGCACGGCCTGCACTACATCGGCGACAAGCTCGCCCTCCTCACCCGCGCCGCGTCCTGGCTGACCGAGACCGGCACGTTCGCGGCCAGCTTCCACGCCGGCGGCGTCAAAGCCCCCGGCAGGTTCGGCACCGTGCTGCGCGAACAGGGGTTCGAGTACGACACCCGGCGCCGCCGCGTCTCGCTGGCGGGCCGCCGCGACGTCGCCTTCCCCTACCGCTACCTGGGCGCCGACGACCGGTCAGGGCCCAACTACACCGGTCAGCCCGCGGTCACCTCCCACTACGCCCGGCGGGCCTGACGGCACGGGTGATCTCGGGGGGCTCCGTCCTCACCGGGGCCTACTGCCTGCCGTAACGCGCCGGAGCGGTGTCGCCCATCTCACAGAACGCGCGGACCTGGCGGTATGTCAGCACGGGCTGACCCGCCGGTCAGAGGCTCCCGTAACATGCGCGCATGACCCCCTGGACACCTCCTTCGCGGCACCTGATCCGCGCGGCGAACCTGGCCCTGGAGCCGTGGCGCGCGTGGACCTCGCCGGTCTTCCACGGCCTGGAGAACGTGCCCGGGCGCGGCCCGGCGCTGCTGGTCGGCAACCACACGGTGTACGGCGTGGTCGACGCGCCGCTGCTCTTCTTCGAGATCCACCGGGCGCGCGGCGTCTGGGCGCGGTCGGTGGCCGACCACGTGCACTGGCGGGTCCCGCTGTGGCGCAAGGTGATGGACAGGGGCGGCTCGGTGGACGGGACGCCCGGCAACTGCCGGGCGCTGCTGGACGACGGCCAGATGGTCGTGGTGTTCCCGGGAGGCGCGCGGGAGGCGACCCGGCGCGAGGACGAGCGGTACCGGTTGCAGTGGGACGGGCGGCTGGGGTTCGCCCGGCTGGCGATCGAGGCGGGGTGCCCGATCATCCCGTTCGGGTCGGTGGGCGTGGAGGAGATGTTCACCACCCTCGTGGCCGCCGACAGCCCCGCGCTCGCGCCCGCGCGGGCACTGGGGCGCATGGTGCTGGGCGAACGCGGCAGGCGGGACGACGTGCTGGGCCCGCTGTCGCGCGGGCTCGGGCTCACCCCCGTACCGCGTCCCGAGCGGCTCTACTACCGGTTCGGTGAGCCGATCGACACCACGCCGTGGGCGGGCGCGGCCGGAAGCGACGCCGCCGCGGCCGAGGTGCGCGACATCGCCCGCAAGGCGGTGCAGGGGATCATCGACGGCCTGCGTGCCGAGCAGGCGGCCGACCCGGGACGTACCCCGGTCGGCCGCCTGAGCCAGAGCCTGGGCCGGGGCCTCGGCCGCGGCGCCCGGCTCGTGCCCCACCTGATGCCGGGCCTCGCCCGCCGCTGACGGGGTGGGCGGCGTCGTCGCCACCCACCCCGCGTCCCGGCGAGCCCGACGTCCGAACATGGCCGCGCCACCCGCGAGGCCGCACCGACCGCCCTGGCGGACGGCCCTGGCAGGTGGCGGGGCGGTCAGGCGGCGAGGGCGGTGCGGCGCTGGAAGGGGAGGTAGCGCTCGGCGCGGCGGGGGCGGGCGGGCAGGCCGGTGGACTCGACGGCGAGGATGCGGTCGAAGCGGAACGCGCGGACGCCGCGGCGCATGCGGCACCAGCCGACGAGGTACCAGTGGTCGCGGTGGACCAGGCAGGTGACGGGCTCCACCTCGCGGATGGTGACGTTGGCGTCGGCGTCGCCGTAGCAGAGGCGCACGACGCGGTGCTCGGTGATGGCGGCGGCGACCACGCGGGCGCGGTCGGCGGTGGAGACGTCGAGCGGGCGGGTGAGGGTGGCCAGGGTGGCGGTGACGACGTCGTCGTGGGTGCCGGGGTCGATGAGGTGGCCCAGCGCGCGGCGGGCGGTGGTGGCCTGCGGACCGGCGCCCAGGTGCGCCAGGGACAGCGCCAGGGCGGCGATCTCGGCCGCGGTCAGTGTGCCGGAGGGGTGCGGAGCAACGTTCGCCATGGTTCGATTATATGTTCGAACACTGACATTTTGGAGGTCTTGAGCGGTACGCCGCCGATACGGGAAACTGATCCCTCGAAAAGTGAACGATCTGGGGGAATCGGGGGCTGACACTTGGATCCGGGCGACGGCCGATGAACCGTGACGAGGTGGACCGCGCCCTCCACGACCTCCGGGACGAGAAGGAGCGCATCAGCGCCGCCCTCCTCGACCTGGAGGGGCACCAGGGCCGGCGGCTGCTCGACGGGACGGCGGTGAGCGGCGAGACCGGCCGGCTCCAGGCGGGGCTGCGCTCGCGGCTGACGGAGTTGTGGAGCCTCTTCGACCTCTACGGCGCCGCGCTCGACGCGGCCGAGGAGCTGCGGGCACGGCACCCCAAGCCGGGCCAGGCGCAGCTCGCCGAGCTGACGCGCCTGCTCACCGGGCCGTCGGTCGAGCTGCCGATGGAGGAGGTGCCGATCGAACGGCGGACGCTGCTCTCGTCGCCGACCGGCGAGAAGCTGACCCTGGCCGGGACGGTCGAGCGCATGACCCCGCTGTTCGAAGAGGCCGCGCGCATGG
This sequence comes from Spirillospora sp. NPDC047279, assembly GCF_040643285.1. Classification (NCBI taxonomy): domain Bacteria; kingdom Bacillati; phylum Actinomycetota; class Actinomycetes; order Streptosporangiales; family Thermomonosporaceae; genus Spirillospora; species Spirillospora sp. NPDC047279. The sequence goes on along the minus strand of NZ_JBEYUA010000004.1, from coordinate 326,582 downwards.
TCGCCGACGTCGACGCGGTCTGGTCGGAGCTCCTGTCGGTGCTCGGCACGGTCGAGGCCGAACGCGGCGAGGTCGCCGCGCTGGCGGCGTCGCTGGGCGGCGGGCCCGACCCCGAGCTCGACCGGGCGTGCCGCGAGATCGACGTGCTCGCCGCCGCGGTGCGCGCCGATCCGCTGTCGTTCAAGAAGGACGGCCGCGCCGACGCCTCGCGGTTGCGGGCGGCCGGTACCGGCCTGGCCGGCGTCCGGCGCCGCCTCGCCGAGGCCGCCGCGTTCCGCGACGGCGCCGAGGCGCGGCTGCGGCAGGCCGCGCTGGCCGTCGACGGGGTGCGGGAGGCCGAGGCGGCGGCGCGGCGGGCCCGCGACGAGGTCCTCGTCAAGATCGCCGCACCGGTGCTGCCCGAGATCGCCGACCGTTCGGCGGTGCTCGTCGACCGGCTCGCGGCGGTCAAGGGACTGCGCGACGCGCGCCGCTGGAACGACCTCGCCGAGCGGGTGCTCGACCTCGAACGCGCCGCGGCCGCCGCGCTGGAGCAGGCCCGCGCCGACCACGACCTCGTCACCGGGCTCCTCGACCGCCGCGAGGAACTGCGCGGGCGCCTCGACGCCTACCGCGTCAAGGCGGGCCGGCTGGGCCTGGCCGAGGACGCCGAGCTCACCCGCATCTACCAGGAGGCGCGCGAGCTCCTCTGGACCTCCCCCTGCGACCTGCGCAAGGCGACCGTGACGCTGTCGGGTTATCAGCAGGCCATCTCATCGCGGACGAAGGGATCGGACCGATGATCCGATGCACGGCACCGGGCTGCTCCGGAACCGTCGAAGACGGCTACTGCGTCATATGCGGCATGCCCCCTCAGTCGGCGAGCGCGGCTCCCACCCCACCGGCTTCCACTCCCGCGGCTCCCAGTGGCACCTGCGCCCAGGCCGGCTGCTCCGGAACGGTGCAGGACGGATACTGCGACGTCTGCGGCATGCCGCCGTCGGCGGGCACGCCCGCGGCGGGCGGCGGGTCGTCCTCCTCCGCGCCGGGCGGATCCGCTCCGGTCACCGGCGGCACACCCTCGGGCAGCGTCCCGTCCGGCAGCCTGCCGTCGAGCGGCTTCGCCACCGGCAGCGTCCGCACGGGCAGCACGCGCACCGGCTCGGCGCGTTCGTCGGGCCGCCGCGGCGCGCTCGGCGCGGGGCTGGTCGAGGTGCCGCGCGTCCCGTACCGCGATCCGTCGACCGCGGTGCTCGCCGACCCCCAGGTCGCGGAAAACCGGCGCTTCTGCAGCGGCTGCGGCGAGCCGGTCGGACGGGCCAAGGGCGACCGTCCCGGCCGCACCGAGGGCTTCTGCGCCAAGTGCGGCGCGGGTTACTCGTTCACCCCCAAGCTCGGGGCGGGCGACCTGGTCGGCGGGCAGTACGAGGTGCTCGGCTGCATCGCGCACGGCGGGCTCGGCTGGATCTACCTGGCCAAGGACAAGAACGTCAGCGACCGCTGGGTGGTGCTCAAGGGCCTGCTCGACGCGGGCGACGCCGACGCGCTGGCGGCGGCCGCGGCCGAACGTGCCTACCTGGCCGAGGTCGAGCACCCCAACATCGTCAAGATCTACAACTTCGTGCAGCACGGCGGCTCCGGCTACATCGTCATGGAGTACGTCGGCGGCCAGTCGCTCAAGGACATCCTCCAGCACCGCCGCAGGCAGCTGAACGAGGACGCGCTCCCCCTCGGCCAGGCCATCGCCTACGCGCTCGAGGTGCTCCAGGCGTTCGGCTACCTGCACGCGCAGGGCCTGGTCTACTGCGACTTCAAGCCCGACAACGTCATCCAGTCCGAAGAGCAGCTGCGCCTGATCGACATGGGCGCGGTGCGGCGGATCGACGACCCGGAGGGCGCGATCTTCGGAACCGTCGGCTACCAGGCGCCCGAGATCGCCGACGCCGGCCCCTCCATCAGCTCCGACCTCTACACGGTGGGCCGGGCGCTGGCGGTGCTGAGCTTCCGGTTCGCCCGCTTCACCTCCGAGTTCTCCGACAAGCTGCCGGCGCGGCAGGACGTGCCGCTGCTGATGCGGCACGAGTCGTACGACCGGTTCCTGCGCCGCGCCACGCACCTCGACCCGGCGGTGCGGTTCCACGACGCGGCCGAGATGGCCGAGCAGCTCACCGGCGTCCTGCGCGAGGTGCTCGCCGCCGAGGACGGCTACCCCCGGCCCGCGCCGTCCGGGTTGTTCGGCCCGGAACGTTTCGCGCCGGGCACCGACACCACCCGGCCGGGCAACGCCGACACCGCGCTGCCGCCGCTCTCCCCCGCCGGCGCGGCGGCGTCGCTGCCGGTGCCGCTGGTCGACGGGTCCGATCCGGCCGCCGGGTTCCTGGCCGGTCTCACCTCGCTGGAGCCGGCACAGCTGGCCTCGACGATCGCGAACGCGCCGCAGCAGACGCCCGAGCTGTCGCTGACGCTGGCGCGGGTGCGGATCGAGCTCGGCGAGCCCGCCGCGGCCCGCGCGCTGCTCGACCAGGTGGCCGCGGAACGGCCGGACGACTGGCGGCTGGAGTGGTACCGCGCGGTGTGCACGCTCGCCGAGGGCCGCGTCGCCGAGGCGCTGCCGCTCTTCGACCGGCTCTACTCGCTGCTGCCCGGCGAGGCGGCGCCCAAGCTGGCGCTGGCCTACTGCCTGGAGGGGCAGGCGCCGGGCGAGGCGGTCCGGCTGTACGAGATGGTCTGGCGCACCGACCAGTCCTACATCAACGCGGCCTTCGCCCTGGCCCGCATCCACCTGGCGGCGGGCAACCGGGCGGCGGCGGTCGCGGTGCTCGACTCGGTGCCGCGCACCTCCATCCGGTACGTGGCGGCACAGGTCTGCGCGGTCGCCACCGCGGTGCGCGGGCGCGCGGTCGACGGCCTGACGGCCGCCGACCTCGTCGGCGCCGGCGAGCGGCTGGGCCGCCTCGACCTGGAGGGCGAGCGCCGCGCCAGGCTCGCCGCCGAGGTCATGGAGGCGGCGATCGCGTGGCTGGGCCTCGCCCCGCCGCAGGCGGGCGGGGCGCAGGGCGGGTCGCTGTTCGGCGCGCCGCTCGGCGACACGGCCGCGCTGCGCCGCGTGCTGGAGGACAACTACCGTGCGATGGCCCAGCACACGCGCGACCGGGAAGACCGCCGCCTCCTGATCGACCGCGCCAACGCCGTGCGCCCGAGGACCTTGTTGTGACGGAGAACCCTGCTGTGACGGAGGACATCGACGTGACCGAGCCGTCCAAGCCGGGCTGCCCCAACTGCACGGAACCGGTGTTCGAGGGCGAGGCGTTCTGCGAGGCCTGCGGCCATCCGCTGACCGCGGAGGCCACGGCCGCCGTCAAGGCGGGCCGGGTGGCGCGCGACGGCGCGACCGCCAAGGCCTTCGCCGGCGCCCGCCCCGGCACCCGCCCGACCCGGCGGACCGAGCCGAACGCGCCCCGGCGGGCGTGCACCGAGTGCGGCGCCACCGCCATCGACGCCGAGGGCTACTGCGAGCACTGCGGGATGCGGCAGCCCGCCGAACGCGACCATGTCGAGGCCGAACTGCCCGGCGGCACGGCGGCCGGCGTCAGCGACAAGGGCCGCCGGTACGCCCGCAACGAGGACGCCCTGGCCATGGCCCCGCTGCCCGGCGGCGTCGCGGTGGTGGTCTGCGACGGCGTCGGCTCCTCGCCCGACCCCGACGACGCCTCCCGCGCCGCGGCCGAGACCGGGGTCGCCGAGCTGACCGCCCGGCTGGCCTCCGGCGCCGGCCCCGAGGACGCCGTGCGCGACGCGGCGCTCAAGGCCGCCGAGGCCGTCGCCGCGCTCGCCGAGTCGCCGTCCAACGCCCCGTCGTGCACGTACGTGTCGGCGGCGACGCGGCGCGACGCCGCGACCGGCGCGGCGTCGGTGACGGTCGGCTGGGTCGGCGACAGCCGCGCGTACTGGCTCGACGGCACCGCCTCCCGGCAGCTGACCGAGGACGACTCGTGGGCCGCGTTCATGGTCGCCGAGGGCGCCCTCACCGAGGCGGAGGCCGAGGCGCATCCCAACGCGCACGTCATCACCGCCTGGCTGGGCGCGGACGCCGACGAGGTGCGGCCGCGGGTGCGCACGTTCTCCCCCGGCGGCGCCGGCACCGTCCTGGTGTGCAGCGACGGGTTGTGGAACTACGCGCCCCGTCCCGAAGACCTGGTGGCCGTCCTGGCCGGGGCGGGCTGCGACCCGGTCCGCGACCCCCTCGGCGCGGCCCGCGCGCTGGTCCGGTTCGCCCTCGAGGCCGGTGGCCGCGACAACATCACGGTGGCCGTCATCCCGGTCGCCCCTGACACGGAGCATGCCCAATGAGCGACCAGCCGCAGTTCAGCATCAAGATCGACCAGAACAAGTTCCTTCCCGAGGGCGGCCGCGAGGTCCATGCGATCGTGTCCGTCGAGTCGACGGGAGCCCCGGTCGGGACGGCTCACCCGGCGTCCGCCGCCGAAGTGATCATCATCGACACCTCGGGGTCGATGTCCTACCCCGACACCAAGCTGCGCGCCGCGGTCGCCGCCGCCCAGGTCGCGGTCGACACGCTGCGCGACGGCGTGTGGTTCGCGGTCATCTCCGGCGCCAACACCGCGTCCATGGTGTACCCCCGGGAGACCACGCTCGTCCGCGCCGACGCGGCCACCCGGCAGCAGGCCAAGCAGGCGCTGAGCCGGCTCCAGGCGCAGGGCGGCACCGCGATCGGCTCGTGGCTGCGGCTCGCCGACCAGCTCTTCGACCCGCACCAGGACGGCATCCGGCACGCCATCCTGCTGACCGACGGCAAGAACCAGCACGAGACGGCCGAGGAGCTCGACGCGGTGTTGTTCCGCTGCTCCGGCCGGTTCGTCTGCGACTGCCGCGGCGTCGGCACCGACTGGGAGGTCGCCGAGCTGCGCAAGATCTCGTCCGCCCTGCTGGGCAGCGTCGACATCGTCGCCGACCCGGCGGGCCTGGTCGCCGACTTCCAGGCGATGACCGAGGCCGCGATGGGCAAGGCGGTCGCCGACGTCGCGCTGCGCGTGTGGACGCCGCAGACCGCCAAGCTGCGCTTCGTCAAGCAGGTGATGCCCACGGTGGAGGACCTGACGGGCAGGCGCGCCGAGTCCGGGCCGCAGGCGGGCGACTACCCGCTCGGCGCCTGGGGCGCCGAGAGCCGCGACTACCACGTGTGCGTCGAGGTGCCGGCGGGCGAGGTCGGCAAGGAGCTGCGGGCCGGCTGGATCAAGCTCGTGCTGCCCGGCGGCGCCGGGCAGGAGGACCAGGTGCTGGCCACCGGCAACGTCCTGGTCCAGTGGACCGACGACGAGGCGGCGTCCACCCGCATCAACCCGCGCGTCGCGCACTACACCGGGCAGGCCGAGCTGGCCGACGCCATCCAGCAGGGCCTGCAGGCCCGCAAGGACGGCGACGAGGACACCGCGACGACCCGTCTCGGCCGTGCCGTGCAGCTCGCCGAGGAGGCGGGCAACGAGGAGATCACCTCGCTGCTGCGCAAGGTGGTCGACGTCGTCGACCCGGTGACCGGTACGGTCCGGCTGAAGAAGAACGTCGAGAAGGCCGACGAGATGTCCCTGGACACTCGGTCGACCAAGACCGTGCGCACGCGCAAGGGAGAGGGGTGACGATGGCGACATGCCCGGCCGGCCACGACTCCGGTGCCACCGACTACTGCGACGTCTGCGGTGAGCGCATCGTCGGCGCGTCCTCCGCGCCGCCCGCGTCCGCCGCGCCGCCGCCGTCGGCCGGCGCGCCGCGCCCGACGATGCAGATGCACGCCGTCGGCGCCGCGCCGGGCACCCCGTGCCCCGACTGCGGCACGCCTTCGGTCGACCGCTTCTGCGAGGAGTGCGGCTACGACTTCGCGACCGGGGGCGGCAGGCCCACCCCGGTGACCGTCACGCCACCGCCGCTGCCCGACTCGCCGCACACGACCGGCCCGGCCCGCCAGATCTCGGCCGAGGAGCTCCAGCGCCGTGCCGCCGAGGCCTCCGCGGCGTCGGCGGCGTCGGCGGCCTCCTCCGGGCCGTCCGGATCCGGCGGATCCGGCGCCGCGTCCCAGGCGCCCGGCGGGCCCCCGGCCACCATCGCCGAGGGCGTGGGGGCGGGGTCCGGTGACGCCGGCGGCGCCGGCGTCTCGACCTGGGTCGCGCTGGTCAACGCCGACCGCGACTACTACGCGACGATCGTCGCCGAGGAGGGGCCCGACTCGGGCGGCATCGCGTTCCCGCCGTACTACCCCGAACGCCGGATCCCGCTGACCTCGCAGCAGATCCGGATCGGGCGGCGGAGCAGCTCGCAGGGCACGCCCGAGATCGACCTGCGCGAGCCGCCGGAAGACCCGGGCGTCTCCCACATCCACGCCGTGCTGCTCGCCAAGCCGGACGGCACCTGGACCCTGGTCGACCCGGGTTCGCGCAACCGCACCTGCGTCAACGGCGCCACCGAGCCCATCCCGTTCAACACCGAGATCCCGGTCGGCGACGGCGACCGCATCCACGTGGGCGCCTGGACCACCATCACGCTGCGACGAGGCGAGGCGACATGACGGCCGTACACCAGCCCCCCTCGGCTCCGCCGCCGGCCGGGCCGATCGCCGGCGGGCCGCCCGCGACCCGGCCGCCGTCCGCCGAGCCCGCCCTGCCCGGCCGCCCGGCGGCCCGCTCCGAGCCGCGCACCGGCGCGGCGCGGCTGGTCCCGCGCACGGTCGCGGGCCGCGTCCGGGTGCTGACCGCGCTGATCGTCGTGGCGCTGGCCGCGCTGCTCGCGGTCACCTGGTCGGCCGTCGCGGACGCGCGCGACGGCGTCCGGGTCATCGGGCACGACGCCGGGCCGCAGGTCGTCGCCACCGGTGACCTCTACTTCCAGCTGATCGAGATGGACGCGCAGCTGGCCGACGCGCTGCTGGTCGGCCGTACGCAGAACCTCGGCGTCAAGCGCGAGCAGGCGCTGGAGTCCTACGACCGGAGCCGCCGCGCCGCCGGCGCCGCGCTGCTCCAGGCGGCCAGGCTCGCCGACGACCCCACCGAGGAGCGCACCGCGCGCGAGCTGCTCGACGCGGTCGCCCGGTACGAGCGGCTCGCCGCCCAGGCGCTGCTGCTCGACGAGCAGACGCCGCACGACGCGGGGCCGCCGCCCGAGCGGGTCCTGGAGACCTACCGGCAGGCCACCGACCTGATGAAGCTCGACCTGCTGCCCAAGGCCTACAACCTGACGCTCGACAACGGCACGCTCGTCCGGCACACCTACGAGGACAAGCGCGACGCGGTGACGGCGGGGCGACTCTGGGTGCTGGGCACCGGCCTGGTGGTCCTGGCGCTGCTGGGCGGGCTGCAGCTCTTCCTGTTCCGCCGGTTCCGCCGGCTGCTCAACCCGGCGCTGGCGATCGCGACGCTCGGCACGCTGGTGTTCGTCGGCGTGGGCTTCACGATGCTCGGCGGCCAGGCCGACCACCTGAAGAAGGCCAAGGAGGACGGCTTCGACTCGATCCTGGCGTTGTCCCGGGCCCGCGCCATCGGCAACAGCGCCAACGCCGACCAGACCAAGTACCTCCTGGACCCGGCCCGCGCCGACACCTACGAGCAGGTGTTCCTCAGCAAGTCGCAGACGATCCTGTACGTCAAGGCCGACAGCCTCGCGCAGTACAGCGGCGCCGTGCAGCAGACCGGCAAGGAGAACGACTACCTGGGCTTCCTGGGCAGCGAGTTCGACCGCAACCGGCTGCCGTCGCAGAGCCAGGCCCTCAACGCCGTGTTCACCGACTACCGCGCCTACCAGCGGGACGACCGTTCCCTGCGTGACCTGGTCGCGGGCGGGCAGCGCCAGCAGGCCATCTCGACCCGGCTGGCGAGCCCCGACTCCAGCTTCGGCGAGTACGACCGGTCGCTCGGCGGGCTGATCAAGATCCACAGCACCGCCTTCAACGACGCGATCAAGAAGGGCGACGACGGGACCGCCGGCTGGAACCTGGTCATCCCGGTGGCCGGGATCGTGCTGGTCGCGCTGGTCCTGGCGGGCGTCCGGCCGCGGCTGTCGGAGTACCGGTGAGGCGTGACGGCGGGAGCGGCATGACGGCGGGAGCGGCGACGAAGGAGCAGAGGATGCGTGGACGCCGGATCGGCGCCGCCGCGATGGCGGCGTTCTCCGTGCTGGGGGCGGCGGGCTGCGGCATCGCCGGGGCCGACGAGGTCTCGCTGGCCGACAAGGACCGGCTGGTCATCGGGGTCAACAAGGACCAGCCCGGGGTCGGCCTGCGCACGGCGGGTGGCGGCTACGAGGGGTTCGACGTCGACGTCGCCCGCGAGGTCGCCAGGCGGCTGGGCGTGCGCGCCGCCGACGTCACGTTCAAGGAGGTGACCTCGGCCACCCGGCAGCGGATGATCCGCGGCGGCGACGTCGACCTCGTGGTGGCCAGCTACTCGATCACCCCCGACCGCAAGCGCCAGGTGGCGTTCGCCGGGCCGTACTACATCGCCCACCAGGACATCCTGGTGCGCGGCGACAGCCCCATCAAGAACGTGCGCGACCTGCGCGGCCGCAATTTGTGCATGGTGCAGGGGTCGGTCTCCTACGAGCGCGTCACCAAGGAGAAGGGCGTGGCGGCGCGGCTGGTGCCGGCGACCGGCTACGCCGACTGCTTCGGCAAGCTGACGGCGGGCCAGGTGGACGCGGTGTCGACCGACGACCTGATCCTCGCCGGGCTGGCCGCGCAGACCGCCGAGTCCGGCGGCGACGCGGCCGACCGGCCCAGGATCGTCAACGCGCCGATCTCGGACGAGGGGTACGGCATCGGGTTGCGGCTCGGCGACGCGGACGGCTGCGTGGCGGTCAACAAGGCCATCACCGGGATGTACCAGGACGGGACGGCGCAGCGGCTCCTGGCCAAGTGGTTCAGCCCGGTCGGGCTCAAGTTCACGACGACGGTGCCGCAGTTCGAGGGCTGCGATTGACCGTTCTCCGGCCGCCACGGCCGCCTTCGGGCGACACGTGACCTGACTCATGGGCCACTGAGATGAGTCGGTTACGCAAGTGCCGGTCCGGGCGTTTGATCGTACGTTATGGTCGCGATCAAAAGCGTTTCCGGTAGTTACCACCGCCGCCGCAAGAGCTTGCGAGGAGCATCATGACGACGGTCATCCTGGTGGTGATGTGCGTCGTCGTGGGGGCGCTGGAGCTCTACGCCGGCAAGCAGAGCAAGGACCAGTCCCGCGCGTTCGTCCGCCGGATCGACGAGCTCAACGAGCAGGTCGCCAAGCAGAACACCGTGCTGGTGACCGTCGGCGAGCAGCTCACCACCGAGCTGTCCAAGGTCAAGCGCGAGGTGCTGCCCGCGCTCGACTCGCGGCTGCGGCAGAACACCGGCCAGGTCGAGGAGCTCGCCGTGCTCGTCCACCAGGCCGACGAGTACCTGCGCCTCCAGGCCACCCGCCTGCACGACCTGGAGAAGCAGCGGGTCACGCTGGCCGCGCTGCGCCGCAAGCTCGGCGAGGTCGAGACGTCGATGCGCTCGCTCGACCGGGCGGCCACGGGCGCCGTCGAGGGCAAGGTCGACACCGCCCTCGACCGGCTCGCCGACCTCGAACGCGGCGGCGCCGAGATCCTGGAGCTCCAGCGCACCCTCACCCGGACGCTGGAGGACGTCGAGGACGTCGTCACCGAGCTGCTGCAGTTCACCGAGGGCGAGCTGGACGAGGCGGTCACCTCGTCGCTGACCGGGCAGCCGCGCGGCGTCGAGGGCGACGCCGCGGCGGTGACGGCGACCGGGCGGTTGTGGACGCGCGACGAGCAGCTCGACGACATCCTCGCCGAGATGTACGAACGGTGCGTGCGCACGGCCCGCCTCAACATCCGGTTCCGGACCGTCGAGGGGCCGGACGGGCTGGCGCCGGGCGCGCCCGACCGGCGCCGCTACTTCCTGGCCGGGCATTCCGTGGAGGACCTGGCGGGCGAGTTCACCGCGCTGCTGATCTCGACCGGCGCCGACCTTCCGCACAACGGCAACGGCCTGTCACGCGGCCGTTCCGTGCTGCCGCCGGGCGTCGAGCCGGTCCGCACCCCGCAGGACGAGGCGGCGCTCAAGGCCCTCCTGCGCACGCTCCAGGAGAGCACCGGCGCCGTGGCACAGATCGGCCCCCTCATGGCCGTACGGGCGCGTGAGGAGCTGCTCTGCGCCGTCCTGACGCCTCCGCAGTCGCTGGAGCTGGAGAGCGACGACGTCTACTGGGATCCGGCGGCCGCGGCCGTGCGGCTGCGGCGGCTGCCCTCACATCAGTTGTGGGACCTCACGTCGTGGGCGGCCACCCCGTAGGCCCGGACGGTCCGTTCGGCCGGGCCGCCGATCCGCACGAACACCGGGCAGGTGATCGCCCGCGTCTCCGGATCGACCTCCGCGCACAACCCGATGCCGGTGCCGCGGTCGAGGAACACCACGTTCTCGACCGCGCGGGCGGCCCGCACGGCGTAGGGCACCGAGTCGGCGTCGCCGACGACGAAGAGCTCCTCGAACGTCAGCCGGCGCGCGAACCGCAGCAGCTCGTCGGCGTCGACGATCCGGGTGCCGATCGCCGCCGCGGGCCCGGCGATGACGATGCCGAAGCTCGGGTCCTCGCGTCCGCGCACGTAGATCTCGCGGTCCGGTTCGAGCCCCTTGCGCCGCGCCGGGAGGTGCAGTCCGAACCCGGCGTCGCCGTTGACGAACGCGGGCGGGCCGAACCCGTTGAGCCCCGGCAGCCCCGCGCCGGGACCGGCGTACACCCGCATCGCGCCGCCGGGGGCCTGCCAGCCGGGCAGGAACACCCCGAGGCCCCGCAACAGCAGCCGCCATACCGGACGCCCGGTGACGTCCGGGACGAATTCCCCCCGGCGACCGCGCGCACCCGCCGGGTCACCGTTCGTAGAAGGCTCCTGCGCGCCGCCCATGCCGACAATCTTGTGTCGTCGCACCTGCGCGCACAAGAGCGTTCGCACAACCCGGCGCGCGGGACACTGCGGAGGCGGGCCGCGGTCGGCTACCGTTGAGGTCCCGGATCATGACGAGGGTGCCGCCGTGAACGTGCAAGACATGATGGTGTTCCGCGACGCGGGATCGCGGACGGTCGACCGGTACCTGATGTCGTACGAGGGCCGCGTGATCGCGGTACGGCGGCATCCGGCGGTCCTCCTGCTTCCCGTCTCGCTGGTCGTCGCCGGACTGGTGTTGTGCGGCGTCGCGGGCGCGGCGCTCGGCATCGCCTGGATCTGGTGGTTGTGGCTGGGCCTGCTGGGCTACCTGCTCTGGAAGGTCATCGCCTGGTCGATCGAGTTCTTCCTCGTCACCGAGCACCGGGTGATGGTCATCAGCGGCGTGCTCAACCGCGACGTCGCGATGATGCCCCTGGCCAAGGTCACCGACATCGCCCTGGAACGTTCGGTGATGGGCCGCATGCTGGGCTACGGCGAGTTCGTCATGGAGTCGGCGGGCCAGAAGCAGGCGCTCCGCAACGTCGGCTACATGCCCTACCCCGAGCAGCTCTACCTCGAGGTCTCGTCGGTCATCTTCGGTGCCGAGGACGCGTCCCCGGACTGATCGGCCAGCCGATCCCTGAGCCACTCCAGCACCCGCACCGCCTCGCCCACCGTCTCCGGATCGGCCGAGCTCAGCGCGGATGCGAGCGCGCCGTCGATCGTGCTCGCCCGCACCTCCGCGACCCGCTCCGAGACCGTCTCCGATCTCCGGATCAACGACCGCCGCCGGTCGCCCGGGTCGACCGTCGCGATGACCGAGCCCGCCTCCCGCAGCCGCGCGACGGCCGTCGAGACCGCGCTCTGCGGCAGCCCCGTCCGGCCGGCGATCTCCCCCACCGTGCTGTCGGGATGCCCGAGGACGTCGCTCAGCACGACCATCACTGCCCGGTGCCCCCCACCGCCGATCCCCTCGGCCGGCAGCGCCTCCTCGCCGATCTTCATCAGCGTGCGCCCCAGCAGGAAAAGCTCGACTCCGTTCATGCCCACGGAAGATACATCACAGAAGATACATCAGTGTTGATACATAATTTCTGATGGATTATGGTTCCGTCCATGAAGATCTCCGTTCCCGGCGCCGAGCTCTACTACGAGGTGCGCGGCACCGGCCCCCTGCTCCTGATCTCCCAGAGCGGCGAGGGCGACGCCCACCGCACCGACGCCCTGGTCGGCCGGCTCGTCGACTCCTTCACCGTGGTCACCTACGACCGCCGGGGTCTCTCCCGGAGCACCGTCACCTCCCCGGCCCCCGTCACCATCGCCACCCACGCCGCCGACGTCCGTCACCTCCTCCTGACGCTCACCGACTCCCCCGTGGCCATGCTCGGCTGCAGCATGGGCGCCGCCATCGGCCTCCACCTGGCGGCAGCCCATGACCGGCTCCACACCCTCATCGCCCACGAGCCCGTCGCTCCGTACCTCCTGCCCGCCCCCGAACGCGCGCGCCACGTCCAGGAGCTGGCCGGCATCCAGGAGGTCTTCCACCGGCACGGCTGGCGCGCCGCGCTCGCCCCCATGGCCGAGACCCTCGGCATCGACCCGCGCAACCAGGACGTCGAGCCCGGCATCGTCCTCCCTCCCATGACCGAAGAACGCGCCGGCAACTTCGCCCGCTTCATCGCCCACGACTTCACCGCCGTCCGCGAGGACGCCCTCGACACCGGACCGCTCCGCACGTCCCCCACCCGCATCGTCCCGGCCGTCGGCGCCACCACCCCGCACGAGGTCTTCGACCGCAGGTGCGCCGAAGTCCTCGCGAACCTCCGGGGCGTCGGCATCGAGGAGTTCCCCGGCGGCCACAACGGCAGCATGACCCACCCGTCCGGCTACGCCGGACGGCTCCGCGAACTCCTCGGCGCCTAGGAGTCGAAGCCGAGGCCGAGGCGGTCGAGGGTGCGGAGCCAGAGGCCGCGGCGGCCGTCGTTGCGGTCGGCGCGGGCGATCTCCCGGCGGGTCAGCTCGATCACTCCGTACCGGAGGGGCTCGGGCGGGAACGGGACGGGCTTGGAGCGCACCATCTCCAGCCGGGTCCGGGCCGGGTCGGCGCCCGCGACGCCGAGGCGGTCGAGCATGACGTCCGCGCCGAAGCGGGTCGCGCCGACGCCGAGCCCGGTGTAGCCCGCCGCGTAGGCGAGGCGCCCGCCGTGGGCGGTGCCGAAGAACGCGCAGAAGCGGCTGCAGGTGTCGATGACCCCGCCCCAGGCGTGACTGAAGCGCAGGCCCTCCAGCTGCGGGAACGTCGCGAAGAAGTGCTCGGCCAGCACGGCGAACGTGGCGGGCCGCCGTTCCAGCTCGGCGTGGATGCCGTTGCCGAAGTGGTAGATCGCGTCGTAGCCGCCCCACAGGATCCGGTCGTCGGACGTCAGCCGGTAGTAGTGGAACTGGTGGGCGCCGTCGCCCAGCCCCTGCCGGTTGGCCCAGCCGACGGCCGCCCGCTGCTCCGCGTTGAGCGGCTCGGTCACCAGCGCGTAGTCGTACACCGGCACCAGGAAATGGCGGAGCCGTTTGAGCAGCGGCGGGAAGACGCCGGTGCCGAGCGCGACGAGGCGCGCCTCGACCGTCCCGTACGAGGTGGGCAGGCGCAGCCGGTCGCCGCTCTGCAGGCCGGTCACCGGGGTGTTCTCGTAGATCCGCACGCCGAGCGAGCGGCACGCCTCCGCGAGGCCCCAGGCGAGCTTGGCCGGGTGCACCATCGCCACGCCGTCGCGGTCCCACAGGCCGCCGAGGTAGGTGGGCGAGTCGACCTCCTTGCGCACCTCGTCGCCGCTCAGCAGGACGGGCACGCCCCCGAGGGAGCGCGCCGCCTCGGCCTCCTCCTCCAGTCCTTCGAGCTGCCATTCCCGGGTCGCGACGTTCAGCTCGCCGGTGAGCTCCCACTCGGCGTCGATGCCGTACCGGGTCAGGGTCTCCCCGATCGCCCGGAGGTTCTCGCGTCCCAGCCGTTCGAGCTCGGCCATCTCGTCCGGCCAGCGCTCCATGCCGTTCCCGAGCCCGTGCGTCAGGCTGGCGGCGCAGAACCCGCCGTTGCGCCCGGACGCGGCCGCCCCCACCCGGTCGGCCTCCAGGACGACCACGTCCAGCGACGGGTCGCGCTCCTTGGCGCGCAGCGCCGCCCAGAGCCCGGTGTAGCCGCCGCCGACGACCGCCAGGTCGCAGGTCACCCGGCCCACCAGAGCCGCGGCGGCCTCGGGCCGGTCGGTGTCCTGCAGCCAGTACGTGGTCGGCTCGGCCTCGGCCAGCGCCGTCAACGCGTTCACATTTCCCACTCCTCTGAAGCCCCGTACCCACGCCGGGCAGGCGTGACGGGACGGTCCTGCGACCTTGACCCGCTCTTGGCGCGCGCCTGGATCAGGTGTGGCGGGCGCGGCGGCGCGCGGCGACGATGTTGACGACGGCGAGCAGCACGCCCACCGCGAAGATCAGCGTGCCCATCACGTTGACCTGGGGCGGGGTTCCGGTGCGGGTGGAGGCCCAGACCCACAGCGGGAACGTCTGCGTGGCGCCGCTGGTGAAGTTGGTGATGATGAAGTCGTCCACCGAGAGCGCGAACGCCAGCAGCGCGCCGGACATCACGCCCGGCATGATCATGGGCAGGGTGACCAGGCGGAACGTCGCCAGCGGGCCGGCGCCGAGGTCACGCGCCGCCTCCTCGACCGAGGGGTCGATGCCGACCGCGCGGGCGCGGACCGTGATGGCGACGAACGACACCGAGAACATCACGTGCGCGGCGAGGATCGTCAGGTAGCCGCGCGGCGTCTCGGTCGCCACGAACATCGACAGCAGCGACGCGCCCATGACCAGCTCGGGACAGGAGATCGCGGCGAACATCACCAGGTTGGCCAGGCCCTTCCCGCGGAACCTGTGCCGCGCGATGGCCAGCCCCAGCAGGGTGCCCATGACGGTGGCGATGGCCGTCGTGAGCAGCGCGATGGTGATCGAGTTGATGAGCGCGGTGGTGAGGTCCTTCTTGTCGAACAGGTGGACGTACCACTTGAGCGTGAAGCCCTCCCATTCGAAGTTCTGCTTGGTGTGGGTGTCGTTGAACCCGAAGAGGATCATCACGGCGATCGGCACGAGCAGCCACGCGACCACCAGGATCGTGTAGATCTGCAGGCCGCGGCCCTTGCCGGGACGCCGGCGGCGGCGCGGCGGTGCCGCCGGCGGAGCGGTGGTGGTGGTCGTCATCGTCCTGCCGCCTCCAGAACGTCCTTGGTGCCGAGCGCGCGGGCGTACGCGAAGATCCCGATGAGGAGGATGGCCATCAGCGTGAACGAGAGCGCCGAGGCCGTGTGGTAGTTGCTGTTGGTGAAGTACTCGGCCTGGATGACGTTGCCGATCATCGTGTTGCCCGGCCCGCCGAGGACCTGCGCGTTGACGTAGTCGGAGCTGACCGGGACGAACGTCATGATGACCCCGGCGAACACGCCCGGCAGCGAGAGCGGCAGGACCACCCGCCGGAAGACCGCCCGCCGGCTCGCGTACAGGTCGTACGCGGCCTCGATGACGCGGTAGTCGATACGTTCCAGCGCCACGTAGATCGGCAGCACCATGAACGGCAGGAAGTTGTAGGTCAGGCCGGAGACGACGGCGAAGCCGCTGTCGAGCACGTGGAAGTCGCCGGGCAGCAGCCCCCAGCTCTTGAGCGGCTTGAGCACCGGGCCGTTGTCGGTGAGGACCAGCTTCCAGGCCACCGTGCGCAGCACGAACGACACGAAGAACGGCAGCAGCAGCATGAACAGCCAGGTCGACTTGTGCCGCCCGCCCTTGAAGGCGATCCAGTACGCGGCCGGGTAGGCCAGGACGATGCACGCCGCGGTCGCCAGGAACCCGTACCAGAGCGAGCGCAGGAGCTTGTCGCCGTAGAGCTCCAGGCCCTCGGTGTAGTTCTGCCAGTGCCAGGTCTGCTTCCAGCCGTCGATCAGGTTGCCGGTCATCAGCGAGACCGAGGCCATGTAGATCAGCGGGACGGCGAAGAAGATCAGCAGCCAGATCCCGGCGGGAAGCACGAGGAAGTACGGAGTGAGAGCACTCTTCAGTCGCCGCATCGCCGGCTCAGCTCCCCTGCACGATCGGAAGGAAGACCTTCTGGTACTGCGGCTCCTCCTGCTGGGTGAGGACGCGGTAGGTGCGCAGCTTGGCCAGGTCGTCGTCGGACGGGAAGACCAGCGGGCTGCCGCTGAGCCGTTCGAGGTCGGCCCTGTCCTCGCCGGTGGCCGCGGCGGCGTCGGCGGCGATGAACTTCTTGGCCTCGGGCACCGGGGTGACGTAGTTGATGTACTCGGTGAGCGTGGCGTTGCGGCGCGGGTCGTACAGCCAGTCCATGAGCGTGAGCGCGTCGACCGGGTTGGCCGCGGTCTTCGGGATCATCATCAGGTCGGTCCAGAGCGTGCCGCCCTCGCGCGGCACCACGAACTTCACCTCGTCGCTGGCCAGCGAGTAGACGTCGCCCGACCAGGCCATGGTCAGCCACACGTCGCCCTTGGTGACGGCGTCGATGTAGTTCTGCTCGTAGTACTTGCGGACGATCTTCTGGTCGCGCTGGTCGCGCAGCTTGCGCGCCGCGGCCTCCCAGTCCTTCGGCGTGGACTTCTCGGGGTCGATCCCGAGGGCGAACATGCCGAAGCTGCCGAGCTCCTGCGAGTCGCCCATCATGCCGACCCGGCCCTTGTACTTCGGGTCGAAGAGCTGGGCGATGCTGGTGATCTCTTCCTTGACGTACTTGGTGTTGTAGGCGATGCCGGTGACGCCCGAGGTGTACGGGATGGTGAACGCGTTGCCCGGGTCGTACGGCGGGTTCTGGAACTTCTTCCCGGCGTGGGCCGCGAACTTGGCGAGCCGCTTGTGGTCCAGCGGCGCCAGGTAGCCGAGCTCGATCATCTTGGTCGACTGGATGCCGTTGGTGACCACCATCAGGTCGAAGCCGATCGACTGGTTCGCGGCCAGCGGCGCCTGGACCTTGCCGAACCACTCGGAGGCCTCCTGGATGACCTCCTTGTAGTCCACCTGGATGCCGGTCTCCTTGGTGAACGCCTTGATGGTGGCCCGGTCGTCCTCCATGTATCCCGGCCAGTTGGCCCAGTTGACCTTGCCCTGGCGGCCCTTGTCCTTCCAGAACGCGTCGATCTGCGCCTGCGTGACGTTGCCGCGCCCGCCCTGCCCGGGGATGCCGCACGCGCCGAGCGCCAGCGCGGCGGCGGACGCGCCGAACAGCCGGAGGGCGCCGCGCCGCGTCGTCAGACCGCGCGCGAACGCGGGGTCGGCGCGCAGGTCGCCCGGCCTCCGGAGGCCGCCGGAGGTCATGTCGGGCGGGGCCATGCCGGGCGGGGTCATGTCGCCGGAGGTCATGAGGTGCCGATCGCGTACGAGTGGCGCGGCTCCCACGACAACCACACGTCGTCGCCGCGCCCGGCGATGTCGTCGGCGTTCGTCGCGTTCTGCATGAAGACCGTCACGTCGTCGCCGGCGGAGGTGGTGACGATGTAGTTGGTCGACGTGCCGAGGTAGACGACCTCGGCCACCTTGGCGCGCACCCGGGAGCCGCCGTCGCCGTTGGGCGGCTGCGTCCCGATCTCGATCTTCTCCGGCCGGACGGTGAGCTCGAGCCGGTCGCCCGGGGCGGCGGTCCGGTCGTCGAGCGGCACCACGATCCGCCCCCCGTCGCCGTACGCCAGGATCGCGTCCGCGCCGCGCACCTCGCCCACCTCGCCGGCGAGCAGGTTGGACGTGCCGATGAAGCCCGCCACGAACTTGCCGGCGGGCCGTTCGTAGATCTCGCGCGGGGTGCCGAGCTGCTCGATGCGCCCGTCGTTCATGACCGCGATCCGGTCCGACATCGTCAGCGCCTCGCCCTGGTCGTGCGTGACGTACACGAAGGTGATGCCGACCTCGCGCTGGATGCGCTTGAGCTCGACCTGCATGTGCTGCCGCAGCTTGAGGTCGAGCGCTCCGAGCGGCTCGTCGAGCAGCAGCGCGCGCGGCCGGTTGACCAGCGCACGGGCCAGCGCGACCCGCTGCTGCTGGCCGCCGGACAGCTCGCCTGGCCGGCGTTTCTCCCGGCCCGACAGGTCGACGATCTCCAGCATCCCCGCCACCCGGGTGCGGATCTCGTCCTTGGCCACGCCCTTGCGGCGGAGCCCGAACGCGACGTTCTCGAACACGCTCATGTGCGGGAACAGCGCGTACGACTGGAACACCATGTTGACGTCGCGCCGGTTGGCGGGCACGTCGGTCACGGATTTGCCGTTGAGGAGCACTTCGCCCCGCGTGGGGTCCTCGAAGCCGGCGATCATCCGCATGGTGGTGGTCTTGCCGCACCCGGACGGGCCGAGCAGGGAGAAGAACTCCCCCTGCCCGATCGCCAGGTCGATCCCGCGGACCGCCGGCACCTTCTCGCCGTGCGCGTGGTACTCCTTCACCACGCCGGAGAGCTCGATGGCGGGGAGATCGGAGCCGGCCGGCTCCCGGTCGTCGCGTACGGGGGGATGCGAGGTCTCAGTCATGAGCGGGGTCCTTCACGGGGTTGAAGGGGGTGCCGCGGGGCGCCGCGGACGGCGCACCGGCGTGCGGCGCTAGGCGCCGATGTAGTGCATGACGTGCTTGATCCGGGTGTAGTCCTCGACTCCGTACATCGACATGTCCTTGCCGTAGCCGGAGTGCTTGAAGCCGCCGTGCGGCATCTCGGAGACGAACGGGATGTGGGTGTTGACCCAGACCGCGCCGAAGTCGAGCGCCCTGGTCATGCGCATGGCGCGGCCGTGGTCGCGGGTCCAGACGCTGGCGGCGAGGCCGTACTTGACGCCGTTGGCCCACTCGACGGCGCGCTCCTCCTCGGTGAACCGCTGGACCGTGATGACCGGCCCGAAGATCTCGTTCTGCACCATCTCGTCGTCCTGGCGCAGCCCGCTGATCACGGTCGGCGCGAAGAAGTAGCCGCGCTCGCCGACCCGCTCGCCGCCGGCGACGACCTGGGCGTGGTCCGGCGTGCGGTCGAGGAACCCCTGGACGCGGTCCAGCTGGCCGGCGCTGTTGACCGGGCCGTAGTCGGCGTCCTCCTGCGTCGGCGGGCCGACCTTGGTGCCGCGGGCCGCCTCGGCCAGCGCGGCGGTGAAGTCGTCGGCGAGCCGGTCGGCGACCAGGACGCGGGTGGCGGCGGTGCAGTCCTGCCCGGCGTTGAAGTACCCGGCCCCGGCGATGCCCTCGGCGGCGCTCTCGATGTCGGCGTCCTCGAAGACGACGACCGGCGCCTTGCCGCCGAGCTCGAGGTGGACGCGCTTGAGGTCGTCGGCGGCGGCCCGGGCGACCTCCATGCCGGCGCGCACGCTGCCGGTGATCGACACCATCTGCGGGGTGGGGTGGGCGACGAGCGCACGGCCGGTGTCGCGGTCGCCGCAGATGACGTTGAAGACGCCCGGCGGCAGGAACTCGGCCGCGATCTCGGCGAGCAGCAGCGTGCTGGCCGGGGTGGTCTCGGACGGCTTGAGGACGACGGTGTTGCCCGCGGTGAGCGCCGGGCCGAACTTCCAGACCGCCATCATCATCGGGTAGTTCCACGGCGTCACCTGGGCGCAGACGCCGATCGGCTCGCGGCGGATCGACGAGGTGTGGTCCGCCATGTACTCGCCGGACGCCTTGCCCTCCAGGATCCGGCCCGCGCCCGCGAAGAAGCGGATGTTGTCCACCATGGGAGGGATCTCCTCCTCGGCGGTCAGCCCGATCGGCTTGCCGGTGTCGCGGGACTCGGCGGCGACCAGCTCGTCCGCCCGCGCCTCCACCGCGTCGGCGAAGCGCAACAACGCCAGGCTGCGGTCCTTCGGCGGCAGGTCGCGCCAGCCGGGGAAGGCCTCGGCGGCGGAACGGAAGGCCGCGTCGACGTCCTCGGCGCCGGAGACCGGGGCCTCGGCGTAGACGTCGCCGGTGCTCGGGTCGACCACCTCCAACGTCCGGCCGTCCTTGGCGTCCACGTACTCGCCGCCGATAAAGTTGCGCAGCCTGGTCCTGCTGTCGCTGGTCACCGTCGACCCTCCTCGATGGGCACGAACCGATGTGTCCTGTTGGCCCCGACCTTGACAGAGGTTTGGCATCATGACAAGGGATTCCGTTGTTACGATCCCATTTCACGACGGAATCCCTTGGTTCGTAGCTTACGTAGGCACGATGCCGCAGCAAGTACCGCAGTTCGTGCCGCAATCCGCGCCACGGCACGCCCGCGAAGGAGGCAGGGATGGCCGAACGCCCCGTCCAGCTGGACGACACGTCCAAGCAGATCATCGAGCAGCTGCAGCAGGACGGCCGCCGTTCGTACGCCGCGATCGGCAAGGCCGTCGGGCTCTCCGAGGCCGCGGTGCGGCAGCGTGTCCAGAAGCTCCTCGACACCGGCGTGATGCAGATCGTCGGCGTCACCGACCCGCTGATGCTGGGCTTCTCCCGGCAGATGATGATCGGCGTCAAGTGCGAGGGCGACCTGGAGAAGGTCTCCGACGAGCTGGCCGCCATCGACGAGATCGACTACGTCGTCATCGCGGCCGGATCGTTCGACATCCTCCTGGAGCTCGTCGCCGAGAGCGACGAGCAGCTGCTGGAGCTGCTCGGCCGGATCCGGGCGGTTCCGGGGGTGGTGAGCACCGAAAGCTTCGTCTACCTGAAGCTGCGCAAGCAGACCTACTCGTGGGGAACCCGCTGACCGCCCGTTATCTCACCGGGCTCATATTCTCCTTCTCAGTGGGGATGCAGCATCCGCGCCTCCGGGCGTACTTTTGGATGTTGCAAGGAAGGAGACCGGCCATGTATGAGTCGGTTCACCAGGACCTTCCCGTCACCCGTCTGAACGATCACATCGAGTTCCCGACGTCCGAGGAACAGCGCCTCGTGATCCGGAAGGCGGCGGAGCTACTGGGCTGGACGGTCCCGCAATACGTACTGTCCGCGGTCCTCGACCGCGCCGAACGCGACCTCTACGAACACGCCGCGGTGCACGGGGACTCGCACGGGGGCGCACCCGCCGGCGACGAGGACGCAGGCCTCGAGCCGATGGTCGCCGTCGTGACGGCACTCGGCTGACGACACCTCATCACCCCGGCTCCGCGCTCAGAGCGCCGCGCGGAGCCGGGCCGCATACTCGGCCGCCTCGGCGTCCGAGTCGTACTTGTGCCGCGGCCAGAAGAAGCCGCGCAGCCCGTCCTTCTTGTTGCGCGGCACCACGTGCACGTGCAGGTGCGGCACGCTCTGGCTGATCTTGTTGTTCATCGCCACGAACGACCCGGCCGCGCCGAGCACCGACTCCATGGCCGCGGCGAGCCGCTGCGCGTGCGCGAAGAACGGGCCGAGCACGTCGGCCGGCAGTTCGGTCAGCGTCTCGACGTGCTCGCGCGGCACCAGCAGCGTGTGCCCCTTGAAGAGCGGCCGCGTGTCGAGGAACGCCACCGCGTCGTCGGCCTCCAGCACGAAGTGCGCGGGCCGTTCGCCCTTGATGATCTCGCAGAACACGCAGGCACCCATGCGCCGCATTGTGCCAGCCGGCACGGACACCGGGCCGGCGCGGCGCGGCTAACGCGGCCCTTACGCCGGGCTCACTACCGTCCGTGAACTGTGCAGCTGACCGAGGTCGCCTTCCGCTACCGCCGCCGGGGCCCCTGGGTGCTCCACGGCGTCTCGCTCGCGGTGCCGCCCGGACACGTCCTGGAGGTGACCGGACGTAACGGCGCGGGCAAGTCCACCCTCCTCAGGGTGCTCGCCGGCCTCCGCTCCCCCGGCCGCGGCACCGTCACCGGCCGCCCCGACCGCGTCGGCTACGCGCCCGAACGTTTCCCCGTCGACCAGCCGTTCACGGTGGCCTCGTACCTGAAGCACATGGCGGCCGTCCGCGGCCTGCGCGACGTGCGCGACGGCATCGACCGGTGGGCCGACCGCCTGCGCGCCGGCCACCTGATGGACACCCGGCTGCCCGAGCTGTCCAAGGGCGGCGCGCAGAAGGTCGGCCTCGTCCAGGCGCTCCTCGCCGACCCCGGCCTGCTCGTGCTGGACGAGCCGTTCGCCGGGCTGGACGCCGAGACGCGCGCCATGCTCCCCGGCCTCATCGCCGAGCTCGCCGCCGAGGGCACCGCCGTCGTCGTCAGCGACCACCAGCGCGTCATCGAGTCGGTCCCCGGCGTCGACCGCGTCCGGGTCGAGAACGCCACCGTCTCCCCCGTGACGTCCGCGGAATGGGCGGTCCTGGAGGTGACGGTGCGGGCCGACGAGGCCGACTCCGTCGAGAGCAGGCTCCGCGCCGACGGGCACGAGGTCCGCCGCCGGGGGGCCGGCCGGTGATCGCGCTGGCGCGCTTCCAGGTGGCGGGCTACCTGCGTTCGCTGCGGGTGCTGCCCCCACTGATCGTCATCCTGCTCCTGCTGGCGCTGGTCCTCTTCCAGCCGCCCGTCGGCGCCCGCCTCGCCACGGGCGCGTTCGGCGACGTGGCGGCGTTCATGTTCCCGGTGTGGGCGTGGGCGGCGCGTTCCCTCCTCGACACCCAGCCGGACGAGCAGCGCGCCCTGTCGGCCACCGCCGCGGGCGGCCCCTGGACGCCCGCGCTCGCCGGGCTCCTCGCCGCCGGCAGCGTCAACCTGGGCCTCGCCGTGATCGTCCTGGCGGTCCCGGTCGTCCAGGGCCTCGTCGCGGGCCTCGCCGCCCTGCCGGTGCTGGCAGGCCTGGCCCTGAACGCCCTGGTCGCCGCCGCGGCCACGCTGCTCGGCGCCTGGACGAGCCGGGCACTGGTCCCCGACCCCGGCGTCTCGCTGCTGGCGCTGCTCGGCGGCGCGACCGCCGCCCTGCTCCTCAGCCTCGGCCCGCTGGACGTGGTCTCCGTCCCGATGATCTCCTGGATCCGCGCCGCCCACGACGGCCCCGACGTCCTCGTCTCCGCGTTCCCCGGGCTCGGCGCCCACCTCGCCCTGTGGACCGCCGCCGTGGGCCTCGCCTACCTCCTGGTGCGGCGCACCCGCACCTGACCTACGCCCCGGTCGACGATCCCGGCCGGACGATCATCAGCACCGTGACGACCGTCCAGAGCAGGTTGAACACCCCCGTGAACATCGCCAGCCGCGCCGCACTCGCCCCCACGTCCGCCGCGGCGTCCCCGTTCACCAGCGCGAGCGCCGCGGCCTGCCGGGGAAGGATCAGCAACGCCAGCACGGCCGCGGCGAACGCGGTGAGGACGATCGAGACGATCAACCACCCGTCGCCCAGGACGTTCATCGTGCTCGCCGTGATGAACCCGAAGAGCGGCACCGCGATGCCGATCCCGGCGTACACCTGGCAGATGCGGTTGAGGTTGCGCAGCGCCGGGAGCGACGCCGGGTCCTCCTTCGCCTTGCGCAGCGCCGGCGGGAACATGCTGGCCGCCACCGCCACGGGCCCGATCGCCAGGATCGCGGCGATGACGTGAAGTGACAGGAACACCTTGGACATGACGGCGCGGAACCCCTTCGTACGACGTGACCGCCGACGACGGTAGCCGCGCCGCGTCAGGCCCCGACAGCGGTGCGGCGGCCAGGTTCCGCCCGGTTCGGGCCAGGTCTCAGCCGGCCGCCTGGAGCATCAGCCAGGCGTTCTCCAGCGACGTGACCGACCGCGTGCAGAAGTAGACCCGGCCGGGCTCGCCCCAGTCCCAGCCGAGCCGCCGGTCCGAGTCGAGCTGGAGCAGCAACCGCCACTCGTCCCCCTCCTCCGGGGA
The DNA here is from genome assembly GCF_040643285.1 of Spirillospora sp. NPDC047279. Classification (NCBI taxonomy): domain Bacteria; kingdom Bacillati; phylum Actinomycetota; class Actinomycetes; order Streptosporangiales; family Thermomonosporaceae; genus Spirillospora; species Spirillospora sp. NPDC047279. The sequence continues at coordinate 302,869 of NZ_JBEYUA010000004.1, read as the reverse complement.
GCCGGACGAGGCCTGCGCGCAGTCAGGCCCGAGCGGCCGCTGGACGAGCACCGGCCACCCGCCGATCTGGTGCACCGGCGTGTCGTCCGGCCACACGTGCTGGAGCCACGCGGCATGCAGCTGCTCGTACACCGGGAGGATGCCGCTGTAGCGCTCCTCCAGCCGCCGCACCACCGCCTCCTGCGGCGCCGGCAGCGAGAGGAACGACGCCGCGGCGAGCGGGCACATCGGGAACGTCGCCGTGCCCTCGGGCGCCTCGACCTCCCCGAGGTCGCCGGTCACCAGCCGCCACCCGTCCCGCTGCGCACCGTCGTCGCCCCATGGCCGCGGGATCCCGCTCGCGTAGTAGAACGCCGCCTGCCCGGCCGCCGGAACGCCGGGAACGTCCATCACCTCGGCCAGCTCGGCGAAGTCGACCGCGAGAAGGAAGTCCAGCGGCCGCCCCTCCCACGTCGGCCAGTCCTCACCCGGCGGAAGCAGCGGCGTCCCGCCGAGCCGCACCGTCGCCTCGCCGTCGGCCCCCAGCCGCAGCGCGGGCCGCGCCAGCGGCAGCAGCGCGGCGGTCACCTCGGGAGCGAAGAACACGCCGAACAGGGAGCGCAGCCGCTGATGCTGCGCCGCGAAGTGATCCATGTCACGTAGCGTCGCGTGTTAACGCGCGATGCGCCAGCACCCTTTCAAGATCTGTTCATATCCGGTTCGCCCCTAATCCCCCGGGCGGCACCGCCGATGTGCGCCGCACGCTCACGGTCAGCGACGTTCGAGCGCACCTGCGAGCTGGAGAAGGAACTCGTCCACCTCGCGCTCGTGATATCCGTGCCCGAACAGTACTGTCCGGAACGCGATCTCCCGCACGTCCCGCGCCGACAACGGCGGCTCCGTCCCCCGCAACCCCCTGATCACCCTCTGCAGGAACGCGTCGACGTCCCGCACGTCATACCCCGACCGCAACCGGGCCCGGGCGAACTTCGTGCTCTGGATCCACGAGATCAGCCATCCCGGATGCACTTTGGGCCGCCCCGCCCGCCTCCCGATCGGCCCGATGGCCTGCAGCTCCCGGATCGACTCCAGCAACAGCTCATCCACCACCCGCGGCGCATAACCCCGCAGCACAACGTCGAACCGCACAGCCCGAACATCATCAGCCGTAAGCCGCCTCCCCCTCCCGCCCGACCCAGCCCTCACCCCGGCACCACCACCAGTCCCAATAAACGCCCCACCCCCCTCACCACCCGCGCCGAACGCACCACCAGACCCGCCGCCCGAAGCACCAGCCTTGCCCGACGCGTGACCGCCTCCCCCACGCCCACCAGTCTCGCCAGCCCCGCCAATCGCAGAACCGGCCTCGCCGACCGCACCCACAGACTTGCCGAACCCGCCAGACACAGCACCAGACCCGCCCGCCACGCCACCGCCCTCACCAGGCACGCCACCGACTTCCCCGGCCTCGCCTGAAGCAGCACCAGACTCGCCGAGCCCAAGATCGGCCTTGCCGGATGCATCCCGAGATTTGGCGGACGTGCCGGCCGCAGCACTGGACGTGCTTTCCGCGTCGCCGCCCTCACCAGGCTCACCGGACGCGCCGCCAACATCCCCGGGCTTGCCTGACGCATCACCGGACTCGCCAAACACAAGACCGGCTTCGGCAGACGCACCACCAGACCCGCCTGACACAGCACCAGGACCGCCCACCGCGCCACGGCCCTCACCAGGCGTACCGGACGCACCACCGGCCTCACCAGACTCGCCACCGGCCTTCGCGAGCTTGCCTGAAGCATCACTCGGCTTGCCGATCGTGAGGCCGGCCTCGCCGGACGCACCACCAGACGTCCCGGGCCCACCGGTCGCCGCGCCGGACCTACCCGCCGCGTCACTCGCCCTGTCAGGCACGCCAGACGCACCAACAGCCTTGCCTGGCGCGGCGGTGCCCTCAGAGCCGCCGGACGCGTCGCCGACCCCCTCAGGCTTGCCTGACGCATCACCGGGCTTGCCGAACGTGGGACCGGCCTTCCCGGACGCATCACCGGCCTCGGCGGGCTTGCCGAACGCGGCATCCGCCTTGCGAGAGGCATCAGCCTTGCCCGACTCGCCTCCAGCCTTGCCAGGCACTGCATTGCGCTTACGGGAGGCCGCACTGCGCTTGCCACGCCGGTGACCGCTGGCGCTGGCCTCAGGAGGCGGGTCGTCGAGCAGGCTCTTGCCGAGCGCGGCCTCGATGCGGGCGAGCAGTTCGTCAACCTGGCCGCGGTGGTAGCCCCGCAGCACCACCGGCAGGCGGCGCGTTCCCGACTTCACTGTCGCTCGCTCCTCGATCCGTACCGCACACGTGGACCAATCGGCATTTAGCGTGGCGCGCGCTCGTTCACCGCGCAACCGCCCGCCTCAGGCGACCTCAGCGGGCCATCAGCCAGGTGCAGGAATCGATGAGGCGCTGCCTCAGCGGACGTGCCCGTTCAGCGAAGGCACGTTGCTCGGCCGCGTACTCGGCGCGGCCTTCCGCGGTCTCGATGCGGATGGGGCGATACCCCAGGGCGCTCAGGTCGTACGGACTGGCGCGCATGTCCACGGTGCGGATGTCGCGGGCGAGGGCGAAGCAGTCGGCGACCAGTTCGCTCCCCACCAGCGGGGACAGTTTGAACGCCCACTTGTAGAGGTCCATGTTGGCGTGCAGGCACCCCGGCTGCTCGAGTTCGGCCTGCCGGTCTCGGGTGGGCTGCAGGACGTTCAGCGGACGGGCCTCGGGCGTGAAGAATCGGAACGCGTCGAAGTGGCTGCAGCGGACGCCGCGTTCCTCGACGACCTCGGCGATCCGTTCTGGTTCGAGGCGCATCGGCCAGGCCGAGTGACGGATCTCCCGCGTCTTGTAGACCATGGCCCATTCGTGCAGGCCGAAGCACCCGAACTGCGCGGCCCGTCCGGCCGTGGCGCTCAGCAGTCCGGCGACGAACTCGATCGTGGCCTTGCGCTTGGCCAGGACGGCCGCGGTGTCCAGGACGGCCCCATCAGAGGTGGCGAGGTAGTCCTGGCCGAAGTCCGCCGCGTCCGCACCGGCGAGATGTACGTCAGCGCCCGGGTGCCACTTGGCCAGCCTCGCCGGGCGGTACCCGTAGTAGCTGAAGAGGAAGTCCTCGACCGGGTGCGCCTCCCCGCGGGCACGCCGTTCGAGATGCGGCCCCAGCCAGGCCGCGACCCGCGTCTCATGCGCCGAAGCCCGCCCACGCCACTCCTCCTCAGCCACCCGCAGGGGTACGGCCGCGCGCCGCGGGACCCGTGCCCGCAAGGTCGGTGCCTGCGCCCTCGACGCCTCCGGACTCGACGCCTGCGGGCTCGGTGCCTGCTGGGTCGGCGCCTGCGGGACCGGCGGTTGCGGAGCGGGCGGCTCCGGGACGGGCGGCCGCAGACCTGGTGGCTGCAAGGTCGGTGGCTGCGGGACCGGCGCCTGCTGGGTCGGCGGCTCCAGAGCCGGTGCCTGCTGAGCGGGCGGTTGCGGGACGGGTGGTTGCGGAGCTGGTGGCTGGTGAGTGGGTGGCTGCGGGGTTGCGGCCGTCACGGGTCAGTCCTTGGTGGCGGCGGCGAGCTGGCCGCAGGCGCCGTCGATCTCGCGGCCCCGGGTGTCGCGGACGGTGACGGCGACGCCGTGGGCCTCCAGGCGGCGGACGAACTCGCGCTCGTCCTCGGGACGGGAGGCGGTCCACTTGGAGCCGGGCGTCGGGTTGAGCGGGATCAGGTTGACGTGGACGAGGCGGCCGCGCAGCAGCTTGCCCAGCATGTCGGCGCGCCAGGCGTGGTCGTTGATGTCCTTGATCAGCGCGTACTCGATCGAGACGCGGCGGCCGGACCTGTCGGCGTACGCCCAGGCGGCGTCCAGGACCTCGCTGACCTTCCACCGGTTGTTGATCGGCACCAGCTCGTCGCGCAGCTCGTCGTCGGGCGCGTGGAGTGAGACGGCGAGGCGGACGGACATGTCCTCGGCGGCCAGCTTCTCGATCGCCGGGACGAGGCCCACGGTGGAGACGGTGACCGAACGCTGGGAGATGCCGAGCCCCGCGGGCGCGGGGTCGGTGATGCGGCGGACGGCCCCGATCACGGCCTTGTAGTTGGCCAGGGGCTCGCCCATGCCCATGAAGACGATGTTGGAGACGCGGCCGGGGCCACCGGCGACCTTGCCGCGCGACATCGCGCGGGCCCCCGCGGCGACCTGCTCGACGATCTCGGCGGTGGACAGGTTGCGGGTCAGCCCGGCCTGGCCGGTGGCGCAGAACGGGCAGTTCATGCCGCAGCCGGCCTGTGAGGAGACGCACATCGTGGCGCGGTCGGGGTAGCGCATCAGCACCGACTCGAAGAGCACGCCGTCGAAGGCCTTCCAGACCGTCTTGAGCGTCTTGCCGCCGTCGCAGGCCAGCTCACGTACGGGAGTGAGCAGATCGGGCAGCAGCTCGGAGGTCAGGCGTTCGCGGATCGCGGCGGGCAGGTCGGTCATCTCCGCCGGGTCGTCGGCGAGGCGCGCGAAGTAGTGCCGTGACAGCTGGTCGGCGCGGAACGGCTTCTCCCCCAGCTCGGCGACCGCCGCCCGGCGTTCGGCCGTGGTCAGGTCGGCGAGGTGGCGCGGCGGCTTGGCGCGCCGGGGCGCCGCGAAGACGAGCTTCGCGGGGGTCTTCGGCGTCTCTTCGGTGGCAGACATGGTCCTTCCAGTGTCGCAAATCCCGGCGTGTGCCTGGGCCGTCCGGGGGTTACGCCCGGGATGCCTGCGAATGACCACTACCTGGGAATAGGCTTTCGATCATGTCGGTATTGCGAAGGGGGTCCGGTTCGACCATCTCGGTCGTGCTGGAGGAGGTCAGCCCGTACGGAAGCCGCAGGCTGGTGGTGGAGACCGACGGCGTCGTCTCGGCCGCCTACCTGCGTGATCCCTCGAACGCGGTGATCGGCGCCGTCTGGGTCGCCAACCACACCGCCGCTCCGGAGGAGTTCGACCGGTCCCGGCTGGAGGCGGGCCTCGCGCCGCAACTCAGCGTCGAGCACGTCGACCACCCCGAGGGGCGCCCGGCTCTCGGCCCGCTGGAGACCGTCTGGTTCGAGGAGGGCGACGGCGTCGCGATCCTGGAGGCCGGTGATCTGGTGTGCGTGATCCCCGGGTGGTCCGACATGGAACGCGGGATCCCGGGCTACAGCCGTGACGCGATCAAGCAGAGCCCGTTCGCCTTCCCGCTCGCCGACGAGGACTTCGGCCCCCGGCTCGAACGGGCCCGCGCGCACTGGAAGGACGTGCACGCCGAGGGCTCGTGGGCGGACTTCCAGCAGTCGGTCCTCGGTCACCTCCTGCAACGTCTGGGCCCTGGCGGGCACTACTGGCACGACGTCGGCCGCCAGCTGCGCGACGGCCTGGCCCCCACGGTCGGCGTCTCCGAACGCCCCGCCCGCGGCGGCCGCGACTTCACGGTGCTCAGCACCGTCGGCATGAGCCGCCAGCGCATGCCCACGATCGAGCTGTACGAGGACGACGTGGCCCCGTACTCCCGCATCGAGCTGGCGCTGGCCACCACCCTGCCCAGCCAGCGTGCGGGCAGCATCTTCCCCTGGCTGGCCCAGTACCCCTGGCGCTCGATCACCTGGTTCGCGCCCGGTGACGTGGTCAAGTGGTACCACGAGGCTCGGACATTCCCGCTGAACACCTCTGAGCAGGCCGAATGGGAGGGTGTCCTCCTGCTCGACGACCCGAGCCGGCTGGCGGGCCCGGTCGATCCGGGGCTCGCCGGGCTCAACGTCCAGGGCGACCCCGTCCGCTGGCTCTGGCTCGTCCCGATCACCGGCGAGGAGCACAACTACGCCAAGAACGAAGGCTCGGACGCCCTGGTCCGGCGCCTGGCCCAGCAGTCCCGCTCCTGGGTGACCGCCTGACCTCAACCCAACCCGACCGCCGCCCAAGCCCGGCCATGCCGTGGAGGCGCACCTAGCACAGGGCGACCCGGCCAGGCCGGTCAACCCGGTCAAAGGCGGGAAGGCGGGGTCAGGTCGAGGGGGTGAGGAGTTCTAGGAGGACCCAGACGACGGGGGCGGTGGCGATCAGGGAGTCGAGACGGTCCATGACGCCGCCGTGGCCGGGGAGCAGGGTGCCCATGTCCTTGAGGCCGAGGTCGCGCTTGACCATCGAGACGATGAGGTCGCCGGCGATGGCGATGATCGCTACCGCGGCGCCGATGAGGGCGCCCTCCCAGAGGTGGCCGTCCAGCAGCCAGGCGACCAGCCAGCCGCCGACCAGCATGCAGACCAGGATGGACCCGGCGGCGCCCTCCCAGGTCTTCTTGGGGCTGATGGAGGGGACCAGCTTGTGCCTGCCGAGGAACGTCCCGGCGAAGTAGCCGCCGATGTCGCTGGCGACGGTGGTCGCGATGAAGATCACGATGCGGTGGTCACCGTCGTCCGGCGCAATGATGAGCGCGACGATGCCCGCCATCAGGACGACGTAGCCGGTGATGAAGACGCCGGCCGTCACGTCCCTGACGTACCCGGCGGGAGGTCCGTCCGCCATGCGCCAGATCAGCACGGCGAGAACGGTCAGCGCGGTGACCGCGACGAGGGGTTCGGGGCCCCAGCCGTACGCGGTGACGGTCGCCGCGACCAGGCCCGCGGCGAGCGGGGGCAGCGCCACCCGGACGTCGCGGGACTTGAACGCCCCGGCCAGTTCGTGCAGGCCGATGAAGAGGAACACCACCATGACGACCAGGAAGATCGCCTTGACGGTGTAGAGCGAGAGCAGCACGAGGGCGCCGAGGGCGGCGCCGACGGCGATGGCGGCGGGAAGGTTGCGTCCCGTCCTCTTGTGGGCCGGTGGCGGGGTGTCGGGAGCCTTCGGCTCATCCGGGGAGCCGGCCGGCTCCCCGGTCGCGTCCAGTTCCATCAAACCTCGAGGAGCTCGGCCTTCTTGTGCTCGAGGAGCTCGTCGATCTGCGCCACGTACTTGTGGGTGGTGTCGTCGAGCTCCTTCTCCGCGCGCCGGACCTCGTCCTCGCCGACCTCGCCGTCCTTGGCGAACTTGTCGAGGGTGTCCTTGGCACGGCGGCGGACGTTGCGGATGGAGATCTTGCTGTCCTCCGCCTTGGAGCCGGCGACCTTGATGAACTCCTTGCGGCGCTCCTCCGAGAGGTCGGGGAAGACCACGCGGATGACGTTGCCGTCGTTGGTGGGGTTGACGCCGAGGTCGCTGTCGCGGATCGCCCTCTCCACCGCCTGCATGGACGACTTGTCGAAGACCTGCACGATGACCATGCGCGGCTCCGGCAGCGTGAACGACGCCAGCTGGTTGATCGGCGTCGGCGTGCCGTAGTACTCCGCGGTGATCTTGTTGAACATGGCGGGAGTGACCCGGCCGGTGCGGATGGCCTGGAAGTCCTCCTTGGCGACCGCGACCGCCTTCTCCATTTTCTCCTCGGCTTCGAGGAGAGTCTCGTCGATCACTTCGACTCCCGTGTCATCTGGTCGGCCAATCTCACCTGAACACCGGTGCCCGCTCGGCCCCGGTCAGCCCTCGGCCGGGCTGACCAGCGTGCCGATCTTCTCACCCCGGACGGCCCGGACGATGTTGCCCTGCCCCATGAGGTCGAAGACCACGATGGGCATGTCGTTGTCCATACAGAGGCTGATGGCCGTGGCGTCCATGACCTTCAGTCCCCGCTGTAGAACCTCACCGTAATCCAAACGGTCGAACTTGACCGCGTCCGGATTCTTTCGCGGATCGGCGTCGTAGACACCATCGACTTGCGTTCCCTTGAGCACCGCTTCGGCGCCGATCTCCAGCGCGCGCTGCGCGGCGGTGGTGTCGGTGGAGAAGAACGGCTGGCCGAGGCCCGCTCCGAAGATCACCACGCGCCCCTTCTCGAGGTGCCGCATGGCGCGCCGCGGGATGTACGGCTCGGCGACCTGGCTCATCGTGATCGCCGTCTGGACGCGGGTGTCGAGCCCGAGCTTCTCGAGGAAGTCCTGCAGCGCCAGGCAGTTGATGACGGTGCCGATCATGCCCATGTAGTCGGCGCGGCCGCGGTCCATGCCGCGTTCGGCCATGGCGGCGCCGCGGAACATGTTGCCGCCGCCGCAGACCACCGCGACCTGCACTCCGTCGCGTACGGCCTCGGCGATCGCCTCCGCCACGTGCTGCACGACCTCGGGGTCGATGCCGAGCGGGTCGCGGCCGGCGAACGCCTCGCCGGACAGCTTCAGCAGGACGCGCTTCCAGCCCGCACGCGGGGCACGGGCGTCCCCGGCGGACGGCCCGGGCATACCAGCGGTCATGGACGTTCCGGACGTGGATGCAGACGGCGAGGCCGCCGTCGTGTCAGTGTCCGTTGTCTCCTGCACGTCGGCGGCCTCCTCGTTTCGCGGCTTCGTAATCTTGTCGGTCCCTGTCATTCGGGGCCCCAGATCCTGGGGTAGCCGTGGTGTCTCGCTCGTGGCGGCCGCGGTGCCTCACGCGCTTGTGGCACGTGCGTCGCGTGCGGTTCCGCCACAAACCCCTTACTTCCAGGGTGCCCCTAAGTGGCGAGTCTGCACTCACCGACCCCGGGGGATCCCGCTCTAGGCCGTCACGCCCTGGCCGTTCGGGCGTTCACCCCGCCGGGGCTCCGGTCCGGTCGAGGGGCGTGCCCACCGTCTCGTTCCAAGACGGGACGGTGGGTGCCTGCGCTCGTCGGGCCCGGCGCTTGCGCGGCGGGCGACGCCCGTTCAGCCGGTGGCGGCGAACGTCAGCTCTGCCCGACCTTGAAGCGGGCGAAGCGCTGGACGTTGACGCCGGCCTCCTGGAGGACCTTCGCGATCGTCTTCTTGTTGTCCTTCACGAACGCCTGCTCGACCAGGACGAAGTCCCGGAAGTAGGCGTTGACGCGACCCTCGACGATCTTGGGGATGGCCTGCTCGGGCTTGCCCTCGTCGCGGGTCAGCTGCTCGGCGAGCGCGCGCTCCTTCTCGATCGCCTCGGCCGGGATCTCCTCCCGGGTGAGGTACTTCGGAGCCATCGCCGCGATCTGCTGGGCGACGTCCTTGGCGACCTCGGCGTTCTCGGTGTCGAGCTCGACCAGCACGCCGGTGGTCGGCGGCAGCTGCGGGTCGGACTTGTGCAGGTAGCTGGCCACGAACGCGCCCTGGAAGTGGGCGTAGCGGCCGAGCTCCAGCTTCTCGCCGATCTTGGCGCCGTTCTCCTCGATGAGGGCCTGAACGGTCTTGCCCGGCTCGATCTCGAGGCCCTTCAGGGTCTCGGCGTCGGTGGCGTCGCTCGTGGCGGCGAACTCGACCAGCCGGTTCGCCAGGGAGATGAACTCCTCGTTCTTGGCGACGAAGTCGGTCTCGCACTTGAGCTCGAGCAGGGCGCCGTCGCCGGAGCCGTCGAAGCGCTCGACGACCAGGCCGTTGGCGGCGGTGCGCTCGGCGCGCTTGCCGACGTCCTTGGCGCCCTTGAGGCGCAGGATCTCCGTCGCCTTCTCGAAGTCGCCGTCGGCCTCGGTGAGAGCGTTCTTTACAGCCATCATGCCGGAGCCGGTCAGCTCGCGGAGCCGCTTGACGTCAGCGGCGGTGAAGTTCGCCATCGTTCTCTTCGTCTCTGTCGGGATGGGAAGTCTGCTGATGGAGACCGGCCCCGGGGCGGTGGCGGCCGCCGTACGTCTCGTACGGCGGACCGCCCCGCCCCGGGGACACGCGATCGTCAGGCCTGCGCGGCCTCGTCGCCCTTGACCTCGGCGGCCGGCGCGTCAGCGGCGGGAGCGTCCGCGGCCGGAGCCTCCGCAGCCGGAGCGTCCGCGGCCGGAGCCTCCGTGGCCGGAGCGTCCGCGGCCGGAGCCTCCGTGGCCAGAGCGTCCGCAGCCGGAGCGTCGGCGGCCGGAGCCTCGCCGTCCTTGGCCTCGGCGGCGGCGGCAGCGGCGGCCGCGTCCTCGCCGGTGGCGACGGCCTCGGCGGCCGGGACCTCGGCGTCGGCGACCTTGGCGGTCTCGGCGCCGGACTGCTCCTTGTTCTCCAGCAGCTCGCGCTCCCACTCGGCCAGCGGCTCGGCGGCCTGGCCGCCCTCGGCCGGCTTCTCGTCGCCACCGGAGGCGGCGCCGGCGCGGGCGATGAGGCCGTCGGCGACCGAGTCCGCGACCACGCGGGTCAGCAGGCTGACACTGCGGATGGCGTCGTCGTTACCCGGGATCGGGTAGTCGACCTCGTCCGGGTCGCAGTTGGTGTCGAGGATCGCGACGACCGGGATGCCCAGCTTGCGGGCCTCGTTGACGGCGATGTGCTCCTTCTTGGTGTCCACGATCCAGATGGCGCTGGGAACCTTCGCCATGTCGCGGATACCGCCGAGGGTGCGCTCGAGCTTGTCCTTCTCGCGGCGGAGACCGAGGAGCTCCTTCTTGGTCATGCCGGAGCCCGCGACGTCGTCGTAGTTGATCTCCTCCAGCTCCTTGAGCCGGGTGAGCCGCTTGTGGACGGTGGAGAAGTTGGTGAGCATGCCGCCCAGCCAGCGCTGGTTGACGTACGGCATGCCGACCCGCGTGGCCTGCTCGGCGATGGCCTCCTGGGCCTGCTTCTTGGTGCCGACGAACAGGATCGTGCCGCCGTGCGCGACCGTGGCCTTGACGAACTCGAAGGCGCGGTCGATGTAGGACAGCGACTGCTGCAGGTCGATGATGTAAATGCCGTTGCGGTCCGTGAGGATGAACCGCTTCATCTTCGGGTTCCACCGGCGAGTCTGGTGGCCGAAGTGGACGCCGCTCTCGAGCAGCTGCCGCATGGTGACGACGGGTGCCATGGCCCGTGTTCTCCTGTCCGGCCCGGGTGGTCCCGGGCCACGTTCTCGGTTGGGTGCCGGCGCCCGGACGCAACCCCTCCGCCACCGGGGTGACGGACCGAGAGGTTGTGACCCACCTGTCAGAAGCAGGTGGCTGGCGAGCGCGTGAATTCGGCCGCTTGGGTTAGCACCCGCGCGACCGTCTCCCAAGTCTATGGGATGACCGCCGTACACGTGGAATCAACCGGACCTGCCCGGCCGCGGGTTTTCCACAATCGGGCCGCACCCTGGTGACCAGCCGCCCCGTCCGGCCACGCTGCGAGGTATGACCCTCGTCACACTGCTGCTCACCTGCACCTTGATCGCCCCCGCTCTCCCCGGCGCGGACGATGCGCCCGGCACCGCCTTTTCGGCGGTCCCGGCCTCGTGGCGCTGGCCGTTAGGCCCGCCCGCACCGCGCGTCATCAGGGGGTTCTCGCCGCCTCCGGCTCCGTGGGCGGCCGGCCACCGCGGCGTCGACCTCGCCGCCAGGCCAGGCCAGCCGGTGTACGCCGCCGGGCCGGGGCGCGTCTCGTACACCGGTGTCCTGGCCGGACGGGGTGTGGTCGCCATCACCCACGGCCCCCTGCGGACCACGTACCTTCCCGTACGATCGGCCGTCCCCAAGGGCCGCCGGGTGGCCGCGGGGACGCGCATAGGCTTCGTGCAGGACGTCCCCGGGCACTGCCCGGCCACGTGCCTCCACTGGGGGCTGCTGAAGGGCCGCACCTACCTGGATCCCTTGACCCTCGTCCGCCCTCGCGTCCGGCTGCTCCCACTCTGGCCTAGCAAGACCGTGACCCCGCCCACCAGCGACGCAAAGCCTTCCGAGGCCTCCGAGCCCCGGATGGACCTGCGCGACGCCACAACCGCCACTGGCGGCGCGATAGCGGGGATGTTGCTGGCCCTGTCCCTCTCCCTCATCTGGCGGACCGCCCGGGGCCTGCTGCGCCGCAAGACCCCTCCGGGCGTCATCGACCTGGCCCACGAGCGCCGCCACAGGCGCCCCTAGTGGGGGTCACTCCGAGCCGCGCGGATGGGCCTGGCGGTGCACCTGCTTCAGGCGTTCGGCCGAGACGTGGGTGTAGAGCTGGGTGGTCTGCAACGAGGCGTGCCCCAGGATCTCCTGGACGCTGCGCAGGTCGGCGCCGCCCTCCAGCAGATGGGTGGCGGCGCTGTGGCGCAGGCCGTGCGGGCTCAGGTCGGGGACCTCCCCGACCTCCCCGATACGGGCGTGGACGATGCGGCGCGCGCTGGTGGGGTGGAGCCTTCCGCCGCGCGCGCCCAGGAACAGCGCGGAGCCGCTCTCCCCGGTCATCAGGGCCCCGCGCCCGTCGCGCAGCCACGCCTCCACGGCGCTCGCCGCCGGTGCGCCCATGGGCACCACGCGTTCACGTCCCCCCTTGCCCAGGACGCGTGCCGTGCGTCGTTCGGTGTCCAGGTCCTCGATGTCCAGGCCGCACAGCTCGCTGACGCGCACTCCCGTCCCGTAGAGGACCTCCAGAACGGCCCTGTCCCGCAGGCCGAGCGGCCCCTCCGCCTCCATCTCCTCCAGGAGCCGCGACGCCTCGCCCTGCGTGATGACTGCGGGGAGGTCACGTTGCCTCTTGGGCGTCCCCAGGAGGGGGCCGGGGTCGTGCGTGAGCAGGCCCCGCCTGTGGAGGTGCCGGGTGAACGCTCGGGCGGCCGCCGTACGCCTGGCCAGCGTGGCCCGCGCCCGCCCGAGCGCGTGCTGCCTGGCCAGCCATCCCCGGAGCACTCCCACGTCGAGATCATCGGGCTCCCCGACCCCGACGTTCTCCGCGTACTCGCAAAGATCACCGAGATCCCCCATGTAGGCCCGCAGGGTGTGCGGCGACACGTCGCGCTCCGCCCGCAGATGCCGTTCGAAGTCGGCGAGCGCCTCTCGCGCCCATGCGGCCTGTGGTTCCACATCGGCCACGCTGCGCCACCGTCCTCACCAAAGCAAGCACCCGAGCCCGGGTTATCCACAGAATTCGGTTCGGCTTCCGTCCGCGCTCCGCGGGGTGCACCGTCGAACGCATGAACGCGAACAGGACTCTGGGGCAACGCGGCGAGGACGCGGCGGCGGCCTACCTCACCAAGATCGGCTGGACGATCGTCGAGCGCAACTGGCGATGCAGGCAGGGCGAGCTCGACATCGTCGCCCACGACGGGCGGCGCCACGTCGTCTGCGAGGTCAAGACCCGCCGCGGCGTCACCCTCGGCACCCCGTTCGAGGCCATCACCTCCGACAAGGCCGTCAGGTTACGCCGCCTCGCCTGGGAGTGGGCGTCCCACAACGGCGTCCCCGGCGCCCGCATACGCGTCGATGCCCTCTGCCTGCTCCCCGCCCGCCACCCGGGCGACCTGGTGGTCGACGGTTTCTCCATCGAGCACGAGCGGGACGTGATCTGAGTGGCTCTCGCCAAGACCCGCTCCGTGGCCCTGGTCGGCGTCGACGGCTTCATGGTGGACGTCGAGGCCGCCATCACCAGCGGCGTCCCCGGCCTGCACCTCGTCGGCCTGCCCGACGCCGCCCTCAACGAGGCCCGGGACCGCGTCCGCGCCGCCATCTTCAACTCCGGCGAAGACTGGCCCAACCGGAAGCTTTGACAACAGGTATCCTAGCACAGCAACGGGAGGAAGATCAGTGCAGACAGGGGCAGAGCGCCGTAGGGCGGTTGGGGCAGTGAGGCTATCCAGTCTCACGGAGGAGACCACCTCGCCAGAGCGCCAGCGGGAAGCCGAGCAGGCGTGGGCCGACACCAACAACACCGAGATCATCGGTTGGGCTATCGACCTGGACGTGTCGGCCAGCATCCCCCCATGGGAGCGCCCAGAGCTGGGGGCGTGGCTTGAGCGCCACACCGAGTACGACATCCTCATCTGGGCCAAGCTGGACCGGGCCGTCCGCTCCCTGCGTGACTTCGTGGACCTCATGGCCTGGTCGGAGAAGCACGGCATCGGCCTGGTGATCCTCGACCCCCAGATCGACCTCACGGACATGTGGGGAAGAGCGATGGGCGGAATCCTCGCTGTGTTCGCCGAACTAGAACGCAACATGATCCAGAAGCGAACGAAGGAGGGGTACGCGGAAGTTCTCCGACAAGGTCGCTGGCCTGGAGGACGAGTCCCCTTCGGCTACACCGCCGTCGAGCGCGACGACGGAAACGGCTGGAAGCTCATCGTCAACGATGCACAAGCTCAGGTCCTCCGCACCGTCATCAATCGCATCATCGGCGGCGCATCAACCCTCTCGCAGGTCAACTGGCTGAATGAGACCAAGGTCCCCACGGCGCGTGGCGCCGAGTCCTGGGGATACACGTCCGTGTACGAGATGCTGCGGTCACCGGCCTTGCTCGGCCAGCGCATCAAGGACCGGGGTAACACCAAGCACAAAAAGTGGGATGTCCTCCGCGGACCCGATGGACTGCCCATCCAGTTCGCCGAACCGATCATCAGGCGGGAGACCTGGGAACGTCTTCAGGAGAAGCTCGAAGCCAATGCCTACAACACCACGGGCAACAGGCACGACGCTGCCCCTCTTCTTCAAGTGGGGTTCTGCGCTCGATGCGAGCGTCCGCTGTACCGGCGCGGTGTTGAGAAGGAGATGGCTGACGGGAGCCTTAAGCCGTACTTCTACTACCGCTGCGCTTCGGCGAGCGACGCAACGGTGCCAAAGGCGCGGAAGTGTTCCGACAAGCCGTACAGGTTCCAGGAACTTGAGGAGCTGGTCTTCGCTGAGGTCCTGAACGTGATCGGCGGACTCGAAGTCCAACAGCGCGTGTATGTGCCGGGTGAGGACCACACGGAAACCCTGGAAACGGCGCAGGCCGCCTACACCGAGTTGGCAGAGCAGCTCACCATCACCCGGTCGTCGTCTGGACGCAAGAAGATCATGGAGCAGCTCAGCTCCCTGGACGAACGGATCGCTGAACTGGAGGAGTTGCCCATCCGACCGTCCTCCTGGCACTACGAAGGCACGGGGCAGACCTACGCCAAACTGTGGGAGACCCTCTCGGACGTTGAGCGTGGTGCCCTACTCCGGGAGGCGGGGGTCAAGGTGATGTGCGTCCGGAAGCCGGACCACACCCCGGTCGCAGGCGTAGTCCTCCCGCCGAACCTTGCTGAACGCGCCAAGAGTTGGGCCAGCGGCAGGCGCTAGCTTCCCGAAACCCAAAAAAGGCCCCCGGCTCGATATGAGCCGGGGGCCTTTTCAACTTGACTATTCGTGGCGGACGGATCTCAGGCTGCTATTGCAAGAATCCGCTCCATCACACTGTCGACAGTGCCACCTCGAATGACGATCCACGGCCGTTGAAAGCCATCGAGACGTTCGACGGTCTCCCTCAATCCATCCACGGCGCCGGCAACATGCGTAGCCATGTCTGATTCCTCAGCCGCTCTCAATACTTCGTCACTCACTTAGTCTCCAAGCCGACAAACCCCGACCCACACAAGGGGCCGGGGGTTGGGGATTCTCAGCTATTCGGGAGGGGACTGGTAGCAGTCCTCGCAGACGTAGACCTCGTAGTCCTCGTCCCACTCCAGCGCTTCGGTTTCTTCGCCGCAGGCTCCGCAGTGGTCACCGGAGACGTTCACGCGACTCCACCTGTGTTCTGGTTGCCGAACTCGCCCAGCAGGTCCAGTACGTGGCCGTACGAGAAGGGCTCGAAGGTCTCTTCGTCCTCGTAGCCAGAGCCGCCGTGGCGGATCGGCTCGGCGATGTTGTCCTCCACTCCCCCATAGGGTGTGCCGTAGGGGTCGAGAATGGTCCAGCTCATTAGGTCTCCGGGCATACAAAAGGCCCCAGACCGGGAGTCGAATGCAGCTCGCGTGAATGAAAGCTCTCCCGGCCTGAGGCCGTACGGTCATGTTAGTTGATGGCTAGCTGGCCGTCTGGCCAGATCACGGCGCGGATGCCAGAGGCTCGGATGAGCTTCATCAGCTCTCCAGGACGGTGATGTTCTGCCGGACCTGACACGCCCTACGGCCGTCCTTGGTCCTGTTCCAGCTACCTCTGGAGCAGGCTTCGACCTCGATCATCACCGTGCCCTTGGTCGTGATCTCAACGACCCGGCCGACCAGCATTCGGGATGCGCTTCGCCGGTAGTGCTCGCAGTAGCTCACGAGAGAGCCGATGCCGTACTCGACACCTCGCCAATCGCCGAGGGTCATTTGAACTCCCCCGTGACCTCGTGCCAGTTGCCGAGGAAGCCGAGTTTGTAGACTCGGTCGCCCTTGTTGTGGTTGAGCGAGAGCTTCACGTGCCCTCGGCTGTGGTACAGCCGGTTCTTTCGACCCACCACGAAGAAGATCTCTTTCGGGAACTTCGGGTTCATCGCGTGTCCTCTCCGACCACGGGACCGTGCTGGCCTGTCTCGTACTCGGGCCCGTAGAACTCGTCCACGGTCATCCAATCGTCGGCGTCCGCCGACCACTTTCCGAACGAGCCCCACCCGCTTTCGCGAGCGGTGAACTCTGGCAGCTCCTCAAATGCCGCCTCTACCGCCTCATCCTCGGTCTCGGCTTCCACGAATACCGAGGCCCACGTGGTCCTGGCGAAGTTGACGCGATACTTCATTTCTCTCCCCTACACAAAGGGCCCCGGCCGAAGCCGGGGCCCGTTTACACGTGCCTGTTACTTGGTCAAGTCGTCGCTGGGTTCCTCAGCCGGAGGCTGGTAGCGCTCCAGGAGTTGCGACCGGGCGTGGCGGGCGACGAGCCGCCCGTACTGGTGCTTGTCGAGGCTCACGCGAAACCACGCTTTGTCGGTGTTCAGCCGGAGCACCCGGAGCCAGCTCCCATTGACCTCGCTGAGGAGGTCCCGTGAGGCGCTGAGATCGGAGACGAGGAGAGCCAGGCCCGCTTCGTTGACGTCCAGATCGAAGCGACGGGCCATCAGACGTACTCGCCCATCGCGACCTGGACCTCGTCAAGGAAGGTCCGCAGGTCACGGCCCCGCTGCTCGATATCGGGGTCGTCTGACCAGGTCACCATGTAGTCCATCCCCATGCGGAGGGTGCTGATCTCGCCCCAGGTCAGCGTCAGCTTGGCCTTCGGCTCGGTGACAACCGTGAACTCGGCCATCAGACGGCCACCGCCTGGAGCTGCCACTTGTGCAGGTCGTCGCCACCGAGGTACTTGTAGACCTGCTTGCTGGCCGTGTGGTGGACGATCACGCCCTCGGGGGTCATGTAGCCGGGGACGGCCCGAGATCCCCGGGTCATCAGCTCGTCGTAGACCTCAACGACCTTGGCCGTGTCGAACGGCCCCTGGTAGAGCTGCGGGACCGCCTCCAGGCCTGGCACAACGCTGGGGTTCTCGTTCAGGTGCCCCCAGCGGGAAACGTTGAAGAGGGCGAAGCGTCGGTGGTCGAGGCCGTACCTGCGGCCGATCTTCTGGCCGTACCACTCGCCGTAGTGGTAGCCCTCTCCGAGGGTCGTCACCAGGCCCGCCGCGTTCGCCTTGACCCACTGTGCGAAGCCCTGATTGTCACGGCGACGCCAGTCCAGGTCGTCCATGCCCTGGGGCCCCACGGGGAGCATCCGGTTCCGGGACTGCGCCCCGATCTGGAAGATGCCCTCGTCCGTGCCGACGATAAGGCCGCCGGAGAAGGGCACTCCCGTGATGTTCTTGATCACCACGCACCCGTTGGTACCGTCCAACTTCTCGGTGATGATCATGTCTTTCACGAGTCGCGGAGTCTTACCCCACGGCTGGAACTCAAGCGCCATCAATCTCTCCCTTAGTGTTTGGTGTCGCCTTCGTAAATCGACCCCCACGACCGTCCGGCCAATTCCGGGTCGGTCGGGACTACGAGTCCCTTGATGACGTGGGTCATGATCCGGGCAGCGTCAGCGGCCATCTCTTCCGCTCGCTCCTCCGGGAAAGAAAAAAGAACCTCGTCGTGAATCGGGAGTCGCATGTAGGGCGTGTATCCGGCGCGGTCCAGTCGGACCAACGCCGCTCCCGTGATGTCGCGAGAGCTGGACTGGACAACGTAGTTCAGCGCCGAGTAGGGGCGCTGCTTGTCCACGTACAAACGACGGCCAGTGGCCGTCTCGACGTAGCCGAATCGGCGGGCCTGCTTCTGGAGCTTCTTTGAGTAGGCCGTGACGCCCTTGTAGGTCTCGTCAAAGGCGTCGGAGATCCTCTGGCCGACCTCCAGGAGCACGCCGGCCCCGTCCGCAATGGCCTGCGCTCCCCCACCGAATGCCTTGCTGAAGTTGCCCGTCTTGCCACCGCTGCGTTCCACTCCGGCGGCGTCCGCGGTGATCTGGTGGAGGTCTTTGCCCTGGACGAATGCCTCGGTCATGACCGGGTCGCCCGAGAGGGCGGCCATGACTCGAAGTTCCATGTTGCTGTAGTCGATGGAAGCGATCCGGTGGCCCACTTCAGCGAGGAAGCAGTTCCGGACGTACGGGTCGCCCGAAGGGAGCGTCTGGGCAGGAATGCCGGTGATGGACATGCGAGCTGTGCGTGCCTGCATCGTGTTGATGGAGGCGTGGCAGCGTCCGTCCGCGCCCGCGTTCTCCAAGAACGACTCGAACCATGTCTTGCGCCACTTCCCGGCCTTCTTGCCTTCCCGGATGGCCTCGGCGAGCTGGTCGCCTTTGTCGGCCCAGTGGTTCAGGAATGCTTCATCGACCTGGAGCTGTCCCTTGTCGGTGAAGGTGAACTCGTAGATGCCCCGGTCCATGAAGGCCAGGGCCATCTGCTGGGTACTGCCCCAGTTGGTCTCGTCCAGGTCGTAGAAGGTCTCGCCCTCGTAGACCGTGTGCTGGAGTAGCTCGGCCTCGGCCTGCATCTCCCAGTAGGTCTCGATCTCGGCGAGCTTCTGGGCTTCGGCCTGCGTGTACTCGGTGTCGAGAATGAAGCCGTCGCGCTGGATCTCAGCGCAGATCC
The DNA here is from genome assembly GCF_040643285.1 of Spirillospora sp. NPDC047279. Lineage (NCBI taxonomy): Bacteria > Bacillati > Actinomycetota > Actinomycetes > Streptosporangiales > Thermomonosporaceae > Spirillospora > Spirillospora sp. NPDC047279. The sequence goes on along the minus strand of NZ_JBEYUA010000004.1, from coordinate 284,166 downwards.
GGGCGAGGTCGTGCTCGTAGGTGATGAGCTTGCGGGCCGACGTCGGAACCTTCGGAGTCAGGACGTTGGCGAGCATGAAGGTCGTGATGACGTCCGCGCCGGCGTAGAGGTTGTAACCCTCGTGATCGAGCGGGACCAGGCGGTAGAAGTCCTCCTTGGAGACCTTCATGGCCTTGGCCATCTCGGTGATGGAGCCCTTGACCTCTTTGGCAACGCGCTGGTCCAGGTAGGCCGCGATCAGCTCTTCGAGCTTGTGGCCGGTTCCGCCTTCCTTGAAGGCGCGGGAGTCCACCAGGCGGGAGATGACGCCCGTGTCGGTGGACTTGGGGTACAGCTCCTCGACCGGGATGCCCAGCTCTTTGTCCACGACCAGGAGGTCATAGGTCGCGTTGTGGATGAAGATCCGCTTGAGGTAGCGGAGGGCCTTGCCGACTAGGTCCCGAAGGTAGGGGCTGTTTTCGACCGGCAGGACGTAAGCCTCTTCGGCGTTGCCGAATTGGGCGAGCCGCCACTTCCACCCCGGCTTGTAGATGTTCGTGCCGGTGGTCTCGGTGTCGAACGCCAGGCCGTTCTGGTTGCGCCGGATGAAGTCCTGGAAAGAAAGAACGTCCTCCGCTGTCTCAAGGATGTTTACACGCGCTGCTCTGCCAGCGACGTTGAACGTCTGTGTCTTCAAGTGCCCTCCTTTCCAGGAAGCGGAAAGGGCCGCCCCCGCAGAGGCGACCCACCATCAAACCGCTGTCAAACTGCTGTTAGTTGTCCAAAAAAATCGGCTTGCACTTGTCGGGGGCGTTCTGGTCGGTCGGGCAGAAGAACGCCTGGTAGGGCTTGTTCCACTTGTTGGTGCCCGAGCGGAAGATCATGCCGCCGTGCTGGCAGGACTTCTGCTCGACACCCGGCGGCAGGGAGTTCCCGCCACCGTTGCCGTTGGCGCGACGCTGGTAGTTGCCGCCGCCGCCGCCGTTGCCACCGCCGCCACTGCGCTGGGCACCGCCGGACGCCCCGGCCTGGCCCTTGTACTGGGTTCGGGCGAACTCGGCGGCGTTGCTCACCATCTCGATGACCCCGTGATCGGCCAGGGCCTTCAGCATGGCGACGGTGTTGGCCGCCGCCTCCTGAGCGGTCTGGCCCGAGACCCACGGGTTGATCCACTCCGCGTCGTAGGCGTTGTTGGCCTTCAGCGTGAGCTTGATCGAGAAGCGGTCGCGATTCTCGGCGGGAACGGTCACAGATGCCTCCTGGGCGTTGGCGGAGCTGAACGGGGCGGAGTTGGCCCAAGGGTCGGTCGGCGCGTCGTTGGTGGACGGGGCGAACGGGTCGTCGGACATGAATCTCCTTAGAGGGCGGTGATCGAGAGCAGGAGGGCGAGGAGGGCAATCAGGAAAGTGAGCCCCAGGGCAGAGAAGATGATGCAGCCCGCCACGGCGTTCTCGGCGTCCTTGGTGGCCATCAGGCGTTCACCACCTTGTCGATCAGGTTGACCACGTCGTTCTCAGTGAAGCCCACGTAGCCCCAGCTCCGCTTCTCGTTGGTGGCCTCCTGGATCTTCATCGCGATCCGCCAGGGGTCATCAAACTCGATGTCCTCGACCTCGAAGGCCTCGAACGGACAGGGGCACGAACAGCCCGAGTCACGGCCGTAGCCGAGCCGGCCAGTAGCCTTCTCCCGCCAGACCACGAACGTGTCGAACTCGTATCCCCCGAGGAACTCCAGCTCGCCCACGATCTCCAGGCCGCATTCCTGGGGGTTGAAGTAGATGTTCTTGTCGAAACTGGGCAATTACTCTCCTTTAGCGAACCGGGCAAGAGCCAGTGGCGCATTCCTCATCGACGCCTTCGCCGATTTGCGTCATCTGGTAGAGGTTGAAGTCGGCTTCGGAAATGCGCTCGTAGGGCGACTGAGGACGGGACTGGTCGGGGAAGATCGTGCTGCCTTTCAGCCTTCCGGCGAAGTCCTTAAGGACTCCCGCCAGTTCCTCGACCGTGTATTTCGTGGGGTCGATGTTGGCGGTGAAAGAGACGGCATTGTCGGCGTACCAGCACTGAACGGTGTCCTGGACCGCGAGCATCTGCGTCAGGGTCAGCTCGTCCGCGGACTGGACGATCGACGGAGGGTGGCCAAGGGCCACGACGTCATCGACCAGGCGCTCCTTGGTCGGGATCTCCACCACCATCGTGTTCGCCGCGTACTGGCACGGCTCCACCACGAAACCCTGCTCCTTGAACTCCTCCAGTCGAGCCACCTGCGCCTCGTCCAGAGTCGAGAAGCGGATGCGGCGGATGAAGTAGCGGCTGAAGATGGGGTGGATGCCCTCGGTGGTGCCGGGCAGCTTGGCGATGCTGCCCGTGGGGGCGATGGTCGTGACCTTGATCGGCTCGGGGATGCGGAGCCTGAAGGAGTAGGTCCGTGCCTCTTCCCGGACGGCCGACTTCAGCGCCCACAGGATGTGCTTGACCTGCCAGTTGTCGGCGATCTCGGCGTACGAGACGCCCATCCGGGCGAAGGCCGCCTGGACGCCGAACAGCCCCACACCGATCCTGCGGTCCCGGTCCATGACGTGCCGGCTGTTGTCGTCCAGGATGTCGCCGAAGGTGGCCCGGATCAGGAAGCGCGTCATGATCTTGGCGGCCTTGACCGCGCCGTCCAGGTCGAAGTCCTCCCCCAGGGCCTTCGGCGCGAACGCCTCCAGATTCACGTGCCCGAGGACACATGCACCCCACTCAGGGAGGGGGATCTCCCCACACGGGTTGGTGGAAGAAACTTCGTGGACCTCACCCACGTTGGAGAACGACTTGTTCCAGACCCCCGGCTCGCCGTTCTTCAGCATCCCCTCGGAGATGGCCTGAAGGACCGACAGGGCAGTGGGGTCGTCGTCCCCCAGCGCTGCGTTGAACTCGTCATCGATCTGGACCGAGATGTTCGTGGTCCAGTGGGAACCGGTGTCCTCCTTCAGGCGAATGAACTCGTCGACCTGTGGGTCGTTCCACGGCATGATCGACATGCGCGCCGAACGGCGGTTGCCTCCCGCCACCACGCACTGGGCGATGGCGTGTTCGATCTCCATGGCAGAGATCGGGTCCAGAGGCACCCCGAACCTGTCATCCAGGCCGGTCGTCACCGCCAGGTCGTCAAGGACCTCTTCGATCTCCTTGAGCATCTTGGCCAGGGGCTGAGGCCCGGACGCGAAGCCTCCGAACGTCTTGAGCCGAGCGCCGCTGGCGCGGACTCGCGAGACGTCATAAACCCTGACCGGATGGGCGGCCGGGTCCCATGCGGACTCCAGAAGATCGGTCAGGGCATCAGCCCAGCCCTCCCGACTGTCCTCCACCTCGCAAAAAGAACCCTGGTAGTCAGGGTCGAAGTACCCGGACAGCAGCCCCGCGGCTTTCATGGCGTCGTGGTCGGGATGGGTCTCGTCGCAGACGATGTGGACCTCGATCGGGCGCTGGATCGGCCCGTACTTGGAGGTCTTCTCGGTGCTGTAGGTGGCCCCGACACCGCCGCCTTCCATGAGGCGCATGAAGGTGAAGCGGAAGTGGGAGGAGATCTCCGGGCCCCATCCCGAGTGCCAACAGTTGAAGAGGAACTGGCGACCCTTCACCCCCGAGGCCCACAGGTGCCGGCCCGCCGGAAGGATGGCGAAGTCCTCCATGAGGAAGCCCAGATCGGCTGCCTCGCCGTCGTCCACCTGGTCCTCGGAGACCAGGGCGAGATTGCCCTTGGTGACTCGGCGGACGGTCTCCGGCCAGGTCTCCTTTTGGCCGTTGGGTTTGGTTCGGCTGTAGGTGCGGTCGTAGACGTCCTTGCCGGAAGGGCCCCAGGCAATCGCGTTGTTCATGGTCTCCGTTTCAGTTGTCAGGCGGCGTGCTTGCCCCAGTTGAAGTGCGTGCCGGGCGGGTCCCACTTCTCCTTCTTGCGGACCTTCTGAAGGGAAGTCAGGGCGTCCTCCTCGTGCCCGCCGCCTTCGAGGTTCTTCTCCGCGAGGAACATGGCCTTGGAGTTGGTCATCACGTCGCGGGTGCCGAGGCCGTCCGCGGCCTTCCCTGTCTTGGCAGCGATGCGGTTCACCACACGGGTGAGCGCATCGACGGCCCGAGTGACGTCCTTGCGGTGCATGGAGTCGTCCTCGTGGAAGAACCGGCGCTCCAGAATGGAGCGGTACTCCGGCTTGATGCGGTCCATGCCGACCCTGAGGTCCATCAGGGAGATGCCGATAGCCCGACCACTGATCTCGGCGGACAGCCAGTCGTCCTTGCCCGTGGGAACGTCCCAGGCGGCCGGGTCGAAGTACAGCTCCTTGAGAAGCGCCCGGACCTCCCGGGGCGTGTAAACGTACTGGCTGGTCGAGATCACGTAGTCGTAGCGGACCGCCGCGGCGTACCTGGCGGCGTCGCGCTCCAGGACCCGGTAGACGTAGCTCACTCCCACGTCGTCCGACATCCGGGGCAGCTTCTCCTGGAAGCGGGTCAGCGCTTCCGAGGCGAGATCCTCGGCCTCAAGGCCGGGATACTGGCGGGCCACGTCGCGGCCCACCCTGTTCGCAAGCTCGATGAGCTTCTCGTCACTGATGTTGATCAAGCTCTCTCCCACCGTCCAACTGCTGTCAAACTGCTCTAACTGGCCTTTGAAAAACGGCCGCCTGCTCCGCGCTTGAGAGCGCCGTAGCGGACGGCTTCCACGACGAACGATCCATCTCGGCGGATGTCCACGGCGACCGGGGAGACGTCGTGGTCGCCGACGTACAAGATCCCGAAACCGGACTGCCAGTTGGCCACTCCCCCGACACCGAGATAGCCCGCCTTGCTGGCATCCATGAGGTTTCCGACCTCGAACCCCCACCTGACGACCGGCCTGCCCCCGACGTAGCCGGAGGTGTGGCGACGGACGCCCAGCCTGTGGGTGTGGCCCATGATGATGTTCGCGCCGGCCTTGGCCGCGTGGTTGTAGGCGCTGGTCCCGGCGATCTGGGACATGCCCTTGATCTCGTGCCCGTGGATCAAGACCGTGTCCGGCCCGACCTTGTGGAACGCGGGGGTCTTGGTCACGCCGAAGCCGTCGAAGTCGAGCAGGTTCTCGAAGCGGAAGACGTCGGTGAACTCACTGAGGGCGGGGGCGTTCTGATTGAGGTACACCCGAGGGCGCTCGTCGTGGTTCCCCTCAAGGATTCCCACAGGCCCGTCGTAGATGGCCCGGAGAGGCTCCAGGAAGTTCCGCTTGGTGTAGTCGGAGTCCTCCCGGACTTTCTGGGCGTACTCCTCGCGCGTCCCCTTGGACCATCGACTCGGCGTCGGGTAATCGACCAGGTCCCCGATCTGGTAGACCTCGTCGGGCTGGTAGATGCCGATGAAGTTGATGACGTTCTTGAGCGCACGCCGGTCCTCGAAAGGCATCTGCGTGTCGCTGATGATCACTGTCCGCTTCAAGCGGCCTCCCCTTGCTCCATCTCCCTGATCTCGTAGTCGAGATACCAGCGGGCCTTCCTGAGGTCTTCGAGCGTCCGGCCCTTGTGGTCGGCACGCATCAGGTACTTGATGGCGTTGCCCCGGACGAACGAGAACCGCGCCGTGATGTCGATGACCTCGACCCCGTTAGGCAGCCACGTGTAGTGACTCGGGTGGTTGACCGGGTCGCCCTGCTGGAGGAGTTCCTTCTCCCAGTCGGCAAGCGGTTCCTCGGCGTCCTTCACCAGGCGCAGTGGACCGACCTCGTCATACACCCGGAGAAAGTCCAAGCCGCGGCCGGTCTCGTAGCCCTTCAAGCGGAGCTGGTAGTCAGACCCGACAACCCATTCGTCACCGTCGTCGTCTGCCCACACCTGTCCGATCGCAGTCCTCACCAGGTCTCCTCTTCTGGTCCGCCGTTGATGTAGAGGTAGCCCACGGTCAGAAGCACCTGGAAAGTGCCGCCCACCTCGGGATCGCGCACCAGTGCAATGCGTCCGTTGTGGAGGTAATCCAGATCCCTGTTCTCCATCTCGGCCGCGAGCCGGCCGATCTGTGTGGCCAGGTCCTCATCGGTCGGAACCCCATAGCAGTCGGGCCCGCCGTACTCCCAGTCCTGGTCCTCGAAGATCTGGGCCACGTCCTTGAGCGGCATGTCCGCGTCGAGCATGATCCTCATGCCGCGATCACCTTTCCTCGTAGAGCCTCTCTCCCGTTCTCCTGGAAGAAAGAATTCACGTCTCCGCCGTTCATGATCACGGGGCGCAAATTACTTCGAAGTGGCTTCCCAAGGGCAGTGGCCATCTTCTCGCCGGCTTCGTCGTCGTCCTGGAGCAGCATCACCTGGTCGTATTGCTCCAGGAGGTAAGCCCATACGGGCTGCCAGGAGGTTGCTCCCGGCAGCCCGATACAGGGCAGATCGCACATCTCGGCGATGATGCAGTCCAGCTCACCTTCGGTGACGCAGATCCCGCGCGTCCCTCGCTCCAACGCTTGGGGATTGAAGATCCTGGGAATGTCGCCTGGCATCGTCAGGTACTTCTCACCTGATTCGCCTAGCCTGCGGAACCGTAGGGTGACTGCTCCGTACTTGGTCAGGTACGGAATGCAGAGCTTCCCCTGGTACTTCTCATGGCCCGGCAGAGGGTCGGAAACGACTCCCAGCCTGAACCTCTCGATCATCTCGGGGCTGATCCCGCGCCCCGTCAGATACTCGACGCCTTCCGGTGTGATGCCTTCGTGGTACCTTCTCGATGCCTTCTCCAAGAAGTCTCTCCGCGAATCCGATGGCACCAACAAAGTCCAAGTCCTCCTCTCGCATAATCAGGGCAAGGGCATCGCCTTTCACCCCGCAACTGAAACAGTTGAAGGCGTATTCGTTGTAGCTCGCCGAAGGCCGGGTGTCCGGATGAAACGGACAGACGACGCTCGTCCAGAACTCCCGCGGATCGTCGTCCGGGAGGTCCGCCCCGTAGTGCTCCAAGATCGGGACGATGTCGATGTCCACCGTCAATTGCCGCCCTGGACGACGGCCCCCAGCATCGAAAGAAGAAAGAACACGCGCCAGCCCGTCATCTCAGCCCTTCTCCAACTCCAGCACCTCGCCGAGCGCCCGGTGAAGCTCCTCGGTGAAGTCCAGCTCGGCCACGCCAGCGTCGATGGCGAGGACGAAGTTCAGCAGGTTGTCGTTGGGCATCTCGGCGGCCAGGTACTCGGCCAGGTCCTCGATATGGACGTCCTGTCGAACGGTGATCGGGATCTTGTCGCTCATGACTTCCTCCTCCTCGGCCGCTTGCGCGGTTGGGGTTTCTTGGCGGGGTCGCCCCGATAGTGGCGCTCCCCCAGCACCTCCAGAGCCGGCGGGCTCTCCAGGTAGTCCGCAGCGGCCCGAAGGATCTCCGGCCGGTCCCGAGCTGCTGTCAGCAACCGCCCGTTGCACATGCGACACAGCAGGCCCCGGACAATGCCTCGTTCGTGGCAGTGGTCCACCGAAAGTCGCTGGACTCTGGGTTGGCTACAGATGGCACATACGCCGCCCTGGGATTCAAAGAGCTGGTCGTACTCGCCGCGCTGAAGGCCGTAGGTTGCTACCACTCGATTCTCGTGCGCTGCCTTACTGCGCCCCTTCTTTCGACAGGTTACGCAAATCCGACCGCGATTGGAGGCGTAAAACCGTTCGGCTCTGTTTCTCCCACACTTCTGGCACTCGCGAAATCCAGCACGGCTCATTACGCCGCCTGCAAGGTCGGAATGTTGTGGTGGTCTTCGATGGCCATGCGGTTCAAGTCCATCCGCAAGCTCACCGTGTGCCGGCCTGCCGCGTTGGCAATACCGTCCCGGTTCTTGACGATGGCCACTCCCATGTCCTCAGTTCCGAGCAGAGTCTCCTCCCGGAACAGGGTCAGGACCATTTCGGGGACCTTGCTGACCTTTCCTCTCAAGCCCGAGAGGGGCGGGATCGTCGTCCCGTCCTCGTACTCGCCGGTGAGGTGTGCCAACACGACCACGCACATGTTCCGCTTGCGAGCCAGCTCCAGGCCGAAGAGCAAGACATTCTCCATGCTCTTGTATTCATTTCCCTCTTCACCCGGATCGACGTTCAGCAGGTTGTCGATCACGCACATGTCGGGATAGGCGCCGAGATAGCCATGGGCCGTGATGGACTTCTCAATCAGGTCCATGGACGGGCCTGCGTCGAACTCCCACCAGATGCGACTGACGGGCTCCAGTTCGGTGTCGAAGGTGTAGCCCTTCTCCATGGCCCGCTGAACCTCTCCGGTCTCCCGGCCGGTGAGGATGGACACAGTTCGCGTGAGCTGTGTGCCAGGTCCCGAGTCCGCGCTGAAGTACAGGCAGGACGCCTCCGACTTCACGGCGAGGTTGAGGGCAAACGCCGACTTGCCGCCGCCGGGGGCACTCGCGATCAGGACGAGCTGGGGCTTGCGGAACACCGCCGTCGCCTCGTCAAGGGTTTTCCAGACGGTCTTGAGAGGCCGGCCGGACGATCGGTTGCTCCGCAGTGCGGAGCCCAGGTGATACAGCCCCACTCAGGCGGCCTCCAGATTCCGCTGAAGCGCGTCCAGGTCCCGCCGGCGGCTCATCTGGCGGTTGTAGCTCCACATGTTCAGCGCGCCCGTCTCCATGAGGAACTCGCGGCGGGCGTGCTCGCGCCAGGACTCGCGGACGCGGTCGGTGGGCAGCGTGGCCACGGCCAGGACCTCGCGGCGCACCTGGGCGTAGACCTCGTCGGCGATCTCGTCGGTGTCGGTGAAGCCGATGGAGGCCAGCATCTCGATGTCGCGCCAGCCGGTGGTGTGCCTCACGCGCTCACCGCCAGGTGGTCGTAGACGGTGGTGATGGTCTGACGCATCTGCTCGATGACCCCCAGCACTGCCACGGGGTCGTTGGGGGCGATCAGGATGGTCAGCAGCGCCAGGTCCAGGAAGACGTCCGCCACGTCCTGGTGCTGGGCTGACACGGAGTCGATCAGCTCACGAAGACGCTGGCCCTCTGCGTGGAGAAGCTCGATCATGAGGGTGTCCATGGAAGAAAGATCCCTTTCGCTAGACTATCGAACCACTGTCAAACTGCTATTACGCGCCAAAAATACAAGACGGCCTCACGGTGCAGGTGAAGCAGTCTCCGGGGTTTGGCAGGAATGAGCCGGCCTGGATGCCATTGTGCAACTGGCGATACCAGTTGCCGACCATTTCCTTGGGGTAAATCTTCAGGTCCTTGCGCACCAGCTTGTTGTTGAGGCAGTCCCAGTAGGCGGCCCATTCAACGGGCTGGCCCGTCAGTTCCGTGATGGCGATGCCGTACGTCGCTAGCTGGTAGGGATCGGTCGGCATCTTCGATCCGGTCTTCCAGTCCAACGGCATCAGCGCCCCGGTGGACCTGCTCTCCATGATGCAGTCGATGTAGCCGAGTACTGAGAAGTCGCCGAAATCCAGCTCGAACCCGACCTCGACTGCGGGCTCCGCTGGAGCCAGTTCAGCAGGCTGTAGATCGTCCTGTGTCGTATGGCGCTCAATGTAGTCGGCCACCTGCTGACGGCCGATCTCGAAGCGCGTCTGGATGTCTGCGGCGAGCTTCTTGCGGCCCCCCACCATCCACATCTCGTCGTCGGGTTGCGCCTCCCGAGCCGCCGCCAGCTCGCGGTCCCAGGCGGCGACGAACACCTCCTCGGCCGCACCGAGAGGCAGGGTTCGGGACGATCGCTCGTAAGCCTCGATCCCCTCATGTACCGACGTGCCCTGGACGAACCAGACCGCCTGACGTTCGGGGACTCTCTCGATCTTCGCAAGGTAGTGGGCGTATCCACACGCCGAGTAGGTCTTCAACCGTGAAGGCGAATAACGCCTTCGGCCATCTGTCACGGGGCTCCTTCCTTACCGACCCACACCGTGATGTGCAGATCACGGCTCATCATGTTCCCGAGGTCGGCCGGGTTCATGACCTCAGACCAGACCGCGTTCTTCGGGATCACGTTCATGGCCGCGAACATGGCGGCGAACATCAGCCCCCTTCGGACGATGACCTCGTAAACCCATCCGTCCTCGAACTCTCGCCGTTGGACCCTGAGGCCCTCATGCTGGTCGAGAACCGTCTCGACTGTCCCCACAGGAGAAAGCGGATCGAACGGTCCGAAGTAGTCGGCGGGAGCAACACACTCGATGGACATGACGGACTGTTCTCCATATCTATAGTGCTAACCCGGAAGGAGGAGGGGCCCACCCGACCCCTCCACCAAGGGCCTACAACTTCCTCGTAAGACCTGCCTTGGCTCGGTTCAGCACCTTCTTCAGATGCCAGTCACTCTCGTCGGCAGGCTTCGTGAAGAAGCCCCCGACTATGCTTTCGTCGTTCGGCGGCTGATCACGGTCGTAGTCGATGTCGAGGTCCTGATCGACCAGGTTCTGCGCCCATCGAATGGCTGTCGCTATTCCGTCGTCACTGATATCCCCGCCCTGCGCTATGACAGAAAGATCGCGAAGGTACTTGTAGACCTTGCCTCCCTTGCCGCCCGAATGGTCTCGGAGAACGCTCCAGGGAACCGCCCACTTGTGATCCAGCCTGGGCTTTCGCTGGAGCTTGTATCTCCGGACTGCCTGAGCAACGCCTGACTCGGTCAGACCGGTTGCCTCGGCAATCTGGGCATAGGTCATCTTCGGGATGCCCTTGATCTTGTTGCCATAGAGCATGTCTCTCAGATCATCCGGCTCTACCTTCCGATGCTTCATGGCGGGGGAAGCTTCCTTCCTGGACGGATTGCCAGCCCTGGCGGCTGGAGCGTTCAAGTGGTGAGGCTAGCAGGCGACTGTCGAACCCCTGTCACTCTGCTGTCTCCGCCCTCCAACCAATACTAGTTTTTTCGCTGATTCCCCAGGTCAGAGGCCGCTTTCCGGCCAATCCCCCCACGCCCCCGAGTTCCGCAACCCCCTTGCAGAACCCCTTGCGCCTAGGAGTATGCCGCAGCGCTCACATTCGTCACAACTTGTGACTTCGAACATTCGTTCGAGGACTGATACGTGTTTCGGTTGAGCTGTAAACCAGACCGCCCCGCCGATCGTCACGGAGTGTCACCGCAGGTCATCGGGTGGACCAGCGGAACGGACCGGTCCAACTCATGGCTCGCCAGGTAATTGAACGGCAAAGAGTCGTGACCTTGTGTAGACGAACAACCTTGTTTGCGTAACGAGATCTACGTCATGTGACGTACATCACAGTCACAGGGTGCCCCGCTTTCCGAACGGGGGCACATCAAGTGAAGTGAGGAGAGGGAGGAGAGAGGGAGCGAAGCTCCCGAACGACGACGACCACAGAGGGAGCCTTGAAGGGCTCCCCTACTAGTACAGGGAGGGCCTTCAGGGCCCTCCTACTCACAGCCTTACCGGGGCCGCCTTCGGGCGGCCTCTGTCATGTCCAACGGCCTTCGGGCTACCGAGGGGAGGGAGTGAGCACCATGGCCAGAGCACCAAAGCTATGCGCGGCCGACTGCCGCGGAATCGCCACCAAAGGGCCCTACTGCGATGCTCACCGCCCTGTTCCCTTCGCGGGAGCGAAGGAACGTTGGAACGCTCAGCGGCCGAGTAACTGGCGCAAGCTTCGCGCTGACGTGATCGATGCCGCGGGCGGGGTCTGCGACATCGAAGACTGCGAAGAGGCCGGCACGGACGTCGACCACATCGACCCCGTTGCCGAGCGCGGCCTGTGGCGGCTGAACAACCTCCAGCTCCTCTGCAAGCCACACCACAAGATCAAGGTCCAGCAGGAGGCCCAGAGGGGTCGGCAACGAGCACGGGAGAGGCGAGCAGCATGAGGGAGCAGGACGAGGAGGAGTTCCGCCCCAGCGCCTTCACCTGGGCATGGGCCCTGTGGATCGTCTTCTTTCTTCTGGTCGAGGGGTACGCCCTCCTCCGCAAGAGGAAGGGCGACACGTTCTCAGAACATTGGTGGACGCTCTTCCACGTTCACTCGAAGGTCCCCAAGTCCATCCGCCTGGTGCTCGTCGTCCTCCAGCTCGCGTTCGGCACTTGGCTCGTCGGCCACCTTGCGTTCGGCTGGTGGGCCACTGAATGACTCGGTCACGGTTCGAGCGCCCATGAGGCAGCTCCCGTGGCTGTGGGGTCGCCCGTGTCCTCTCCTCTCCCACCCCACGGGCGGCCCCTTCTACTCCAAGCGTCGGTAGCTCAATTGGCAGAGCAGCGGTCTCCAAAACCGCCGGTTCCAGGTTCGAGTCCTGGCCGTCGTGCGTAGTTCGGCGCGGAGTCCTGATCGGAAACGCCAGGCGTGATCAGGGGCCCTTGGCAAGGGTCGGCCCTCGTGAAGGGGGCACCGGTTCGAATCCGGACCGCCGAACACAAATGTTCGTAGCTTAGAGGCAAGAGCACACGGTTTGGGTCCGTGGGGGCGGGGGTTCGAATCCCTCCGAACATACTGTGGCGCTAGCTCAAACGGTTAGAGCACCGGCCTGTGGAGCCGGTGGTTCGGGTTCAAGTCCCGAGCGTCACCCCTGGTCTGTGGCTCAATTGGCAGAGCATCCGGTTCTTACCCGGAGGGTTGTGGGTTCGATCCCCACCGGACCAACTCAATGGCTTGTAGCTCAGTAGGCAGAGCAGCGGATTGTTAATCCGCGGGTCGCAGGTTCGAGCCCTGCCAGGCCAGCACGATTCCAGCTCGTCTAACCGGAAGGACGCCTGACTCTGGATCAGGTAATCGAGGTTCGAGTCCTTGGCTGGAAGCAACGGTGACAATAGCGCGCCTAACCAGCGCGCAACGATAGCCGCAGGGATGTGGTGTGAGGTATGCACTCTGGCCCCAAAGGGCGCTTGGTCGCGCAACTAGGGCCGGAAGAGAGGGTTCGATCCCCTCCATCCCGCTGGGCAGAGTGTCCGGCCATCGGCCGGCACCTGCCAAACCTTCTTTCTTCCTCAGACACTTTGGGAGGTGTCTCATGGCTGGCTTCGGCCAGGTTCCGAAGGAGAACGCTGTCCGCCGGAACATCGTGGACACCTCGCACCTGGAGCAGGACTACGACGTCCCCGACAAGCTGAAGAAGCTCCAGAAGCGGGCAAGCTACTCGGCCGCCACGCAGCTCTGGTGGGACACGTGGGCCAACAGCGAGCAGGCTCAGTACTTCGCCGAGACGGACTGGCTCCGTCTCCAGATGCTCGCTCCCCTGGTGGAGAGCTACTACCGCAAGCCAGGGCACTTCATCATGGCCGAGATTCGACAGAGCGAATCTCTCCTCGGCGCAACGATTGCCGACCGGATGCGACTGAAGGTCGCGGCCCTCAAGGACAAGAACCAGAAACCGGTTGAGGCTCCGCCAACCATCGAGGCGGACCTCCAACTCTACGCGGAGCTGAATAACGAATAGGAGGTGAGCCGGTGGCTTACGACCCTGAATGGGACTCGCAGACCGGCAACCTCCCCAAGGGCGTTCCGACGCCGTACGAGACGCTCGGCTACCAGATCCTCCGCTGGTGCGAGACCTACATCGTGCAGCCGGACGGCGAGACCGCCGGCCAGCCATGGAAGTTCACCCCCGAACAGAAGCGCTACATCCTCTGGGCGTACTCGATTACCGAGACTGGGGAATGGCGTTACGGCCGAGTCTCGCTGAGGCGCAGTAAAGGCTGGGGAAAGACGCCGCTGTTGGCGGCGTTGGCCATCATTGAGTTCATCGGCCCCTGTCGCTTCGGGGGTTGGGCCAAGGACGGGCAGCCTGTCGCTGTCCCCGTCCAGCTCCCGCTGGTGCAGATTGCCGCCGTCTCTCTAGAGCAGACCGCGAACACGCGGGACATGATCCGAGGGATGTTGAGCGAGTCCCCTGCCGAAGGTATCTACGGCCTTGAGATCGGCAAGGAGCGGATTCAGTTCAAGGACGGTAAGCCGGGTCGGATCGAGCCGGTTGCGTCCAGCTCGCGCGGCCTGGAGGGCGCACGGCCCACCTTCGTGATTTGCGACGAAACGCACCACTGGATCGCCAGCAACGGCGGCGTCTATGTCTACGAGACTCTCCAGCGAAACGTAGACAAGACGATGAAGGCCGGCAGCCGGTTGATGCAAACGACTAACGCTTTCAATCCTAACGAAGACTCCGTCGCCCAAAGGACCTACGACGCTTTCATGAGCGGCCGTAAGCGCCTCCTGTACGACTGCCGAGAGGGGCAGCCTGTAGAGGACCTGACGGACACTGAGGCTGTTCTAGCAGCTCTCAAGCAGGCGTACGGCGACTCGCACTGGGCCCCGGTAGAGGGCCTGGTCGATCTGGCTACGGACCCCCTCACACCCGACGCGGTGTTTTGGCGTTTCTACTTGAACCAGATAGCCGAGAGCGCTGACAACTGGATCGACAAGTACACCTGGGACGAGCTGCGCCGGGATGACGATCCGATCCTGCCGGGCGACCAAGTCGCCCTCGGCTTCGACGGCTCCCTCCGATCAGACGCCACGGCGATCGTGGGCGCCAGGTTGAGGGACGGGAAGCTCTTCTTGGTCCACCTCCAGGAGCAGGACGAGAACGATCCCGACTGGCAGGTCAACCAGTTCCTTGTGGACCGGGCGATGCGCCAGGCCCGCGAGACCTACAGGGTTGAGTGGATCATGTGCGACCCCTCGTACTGGCAGAACCTCGTGGGGGTCTGGGCGCTCGACTTCAGGGAGCTGGACAAGGACGGCAGGGACATCGTCTTCGAGTTCCCGCCCCAGCGCGTGGGGAAGATGGCCGGCGCAGTCGAGCGCTTCCACACCGCTGTCCTCCTGGGCGATGGCCTCTGCCACGACGGCGACAAGGACCTGAGCCGGCACATCACCAACACCGTGACGTACGAGGTTCCCCAGGGCGTTTTGATCACCAAGGAGTCCAAGACCTCCAAGCGCAAGATCGACGCCGCGATGGCAGCCGTCCTCGCCTACGAGGCCCGAGGCATGGCCATCGAAGACGGGCGCATGAAGATCCGCCGCAAGGCCCGTATGCGTAGCTACTAATAGCAGTTTGACAGCAGTATTGCAGCCGTAGGAAGGAGGGATCATCGAAAAGCCCGAATCTCCACTCCAGTGGATCGACTACATGTCCGGGAAGCTGCACACGCAGGCAGCCCAGGGCAGGAAGTACGTCGAGTACTACGACTCTGAGAACACCGTCCTTTCCTACGCACAGGAGAAGTTCCGCGAAGTCTTCGGCGCGATGTTCCACAACTACCGGGACAACTTCGCACCTCTGATCGTGGACAGCATCTCCGAACGGCTGTCCATCAAGGGCTTCCGAATGGGCCCAGAGGAGGACGCCGACAAGGATGCTCTCCAGATCTGGCAGAAGAACTACTTGGACGCCGATAGCAACGCGGCGATGATCGACGCAATGATCCAGGGCTCGTCCTTCCTGCTGGTCTGGGGAGACGACGACGACCAGCCGGTCATCACCCCTGAGTCCGCCTCGGAGGTCTGCGTCCAGCTCGCTCCGGGAAGCCGCCGCGTTCTGGACGCTGGCTATCGCGAGTTCGTAGACGACTGGGGCCAGACGCATGCCACTTTGTGGCTCCCCGATGCGGTCTACACCGCCACTAGGGACAAGCTCGATTGGAAGGCCCCCGAAAGCTCGGAAAATCCCCTTGGTGTGGTTCCGATTGTCCCGCTCACGAATCGGAAGCGGCTCAAGGCGGCGCCCTTCTCCGAGCTGGCGGCGGTCCTGCCTGTGCAGGACGCCATCAACAAGGTGTCAGCGGACGCCATTGTCGCCTCCGAATTCGCTGCGTTCCCTCAGCGCGTCATTACCGGCCTTGAGCCCTTTGACGATTCCGACGAGGAACGCACGGCGATGCTGAAGGCATATATCGACCGAATCCTTGCCTTCGACGGCGAAAACGTGAAGTTCGGTCAGTTCGACGCTGCGGACTTGGGCAACTACGTCAAGCTCATCGAGATGCTTGTCCAGCACATGGCTTCTCAAAGCCGTGTGCCCTTCCATTACTTTTTGCTTAATGGTGGGCAGGCTCCGAGTGGCGAAAGCATCACCGCTGCGGAAGCGGGTCTCGTGGCCAAGGCCAGGGAACGAATGCTCCACTTCGGCGAGAGCTGGGAGCAGGCCATGCGCCTGGCCTTCCAGGTTCTCGACGACCCTCGCGCAGAGGCGTTCGACTCCGAGGTGATCTGGAGCGACCCGGAACACCGTCAGAGGTCCAGCCTTGTCGATGCTCTCGGCAAGGAGAAGCAGCTTCTTGGCACTCCCGTCAAGCAGCTCTGGGAGTCCGCTGGCTACTCACCTCAGCAGATCAACCGATTCCGCGAGATGCAGGAAGAGGAACTGAAGCAGGAGGCCGAGTGGCGAGAGAAGTACGGCCCCAAGGAAGAGGAGCCCAACGGCTCCAGCCAGTCTTCACCCTCCAAGGACGCTTCCACTGAGCGCCAGAAGGAGAAGGCGAACCGCTAGGCGATCTAGCCAACCCTCACTTTCCTGGACGCACAAGGCGAGATGCCTGTGCGTCTTTTCAATTCCGAGATGGAGCCCTTATGAGTGAGCAGCCGACCGAGCCGACTACTCAGGCAGGAGAGGCTGAGCCGGCCACCGAGGCCCCGAAGGTCGAGGACCTTCAGGCCCTGATTGCCGAGCTGGAGAACGACCGCGACAAGTACAAGTCGCTCGCGAAGAAGGAAGAGGCGACGAAGAAGGAGCACTGGAACCGCCTCCAGGAGATCGAGAGGGCCAACCTTTCCGAGACGGAAAAGGCCATTCTCGAAGCCGAGGAGCGAGGCAAGAGCGCCGCCCAGGCGGAGTTCGAGTCCCAGCTTCGGCAGGCCAGGCTTGAGGCCGCCGCCGCGACGGCCGGCGTGCCCGACGAGGTTCTCAGCCTCCTGGACCCCAGCAAGGTTTTCACCGACGACGGTGAACCGAACATTGAGCTTCTGGCTTCCCTTTCCGGCACCAAGCGCAAGTTCGAGAAGTCCGCCTCTGATCTGAAGATCGGCGCGCAGTCGAACGCCAACGCCGGCCAGCTCACCCGAGCAGACCTTCAGCGCATGTCTCCTCCGGAGATCATGAAGGCGAAGGAAGAGGGTCGCCTCGACGCGCTAATGCGGGGACAGCTCTAACCCCAATTCCCCATTGCAGGGCCTCACGGAAATCCGTGGGGCCTTTTTTGATGCGCTCTAAAGGAGACCAACCATGGCCGAAAGCTTCGCTGGCGGCACCTACAAGGACTCGGCTGCGGGCCACCCGCTCCAGACCACTGACAACCTGTTCATTCCGGAGCTGTGGACCGCCCAGTTGCTCCAGGACCTGGAGGCCAGTCTGATCCTGGGCTCCAACCTGGTCACCAACCGCAACTACGAGGGCGAGTTCCGCCGGCACGGCGACGTCCTGCACATCCCCCACTTCATGGACACCGTGGACGACTACGGCCTCAAGCAGGCGTATGACTCGTTCGCGGCCGGGGAGATGGACCGGGCCGAGCTGGAGTACATCAAGCTCGTCGTCCAGAAGGGTTCGAGCTTCCGCTTCGAGGTGGACTCCCTCCACCAGCTCCAGACCCAGGCCGGTATCGACCTCATGTCGAACCTGGTCCGTCAGCGGGCCCGCGTCACCGCCCAGGCGATCGACGCCCTGGTGGCGCAGACCATCACCGCCGCGCTCGGCGGCAAGGACCTGAACGCCTCGGCGTCCAAGGTCGTCCCGACCGTCCTCGCCGACTGGAACGCGCTCCCGGCCCTGCACGGCTCCGTGGTTCAGAAGACCATCCCCGGCACTGGCGACAGCCCGATCTACGACACGATCGTGGACATGCTCACGGAGCTGGACAACAACTCCGCTCCCGACGACCGCTACCTGATCATCGCCCCGAGCATCCGCGCTGCGCTGCTGAAGGACCCGAACTTCCGCGACGCGAGCCACTGGGGTGGCCAGGCCGTCATGCCGTCCGGCGTCATCGGCGAGATCCTCGGCGTCCCGGTCCGCGTCAGCAACACGCTGGCCAACACCGTGGCGACCCGGACCAAGAAGCTGGTCGCTCCGACCCACGCGGGCGCGAAGTCGCTCCAGATGGTCATGGGCGCGACCAACGCGGTTTCCCTGGTCCTGCCACACGCCGAGATGGCCGCCTACAACCCGGAGAACAGCTTCACCTCGGCCGTGAAGAGCCGCCTGATCTACGACGCGAAGGTCATCCGGCCCGAGCAGCTCGTGGTCGCCGGCACCTTCGCCGCCCCTGCCTGATCCGACGCATTGGGACGGGGCCCTGCGGGGCCCCTCCCCTTCACCTGGGGAGATCCCGTGCTCATCACCGCTGCTGAAGTCAGCGTCCAGACCGGCACCGTTTACACGGGTGCGGAGCTGGACAAGGTCAACAGCTTCATCACCAATGTCAGCGACGCCATCGAGGCGTACTGCCGCAAGACCTTCCCCGACCCCGCCCCCGGGGTCATCAAGGCCGTGGCTCTCATTGAGGTTCGCCGGCTTCTCAACTCCGAGCCCGGCGTCTCCAACGAGAAGATCGCAGACCTGTCGAGCGGCTATGCCTACGGCGGGGCCGCGGTCATCCTGTCGAACAGCTCCCTGGACCTCCTCACCAACTACCTTCGGTGGATCTCCCCGAGGTATGGGTCCATCCGGCTCGTCTCACCTGTCCGGGTGTCCGCCGTTCCCCTGCCCACCTTCACTGCACCTCTCTATGTAGAGGGGCCGGCGGATCTGACGATCTCAGGCCGGACGCAGTCCGAGGGTTTGGTTCAGGTGCAGTACAGCTTGGACGCCTTCGACTGGCAGGACCTCGCTATCGCTGAATCGCTAGATCGCAGCGACGGGAGCTTCCCCGCTTGGCGTGCCTCTCTCATGGCCCCAGCAGCCTCCAACACCTACCGGTGGCGTGCGCGGTTCAAGGTCGATGCCGACCCATCGAAGTGGACGCTCGCCCTGACCACGGTGTACGAGGTGCCCTGATGGCGATTCTCGACAAGGCCAACGAGGAGGTAAAGGCGTATCCCATCCGGTACGCCGACGACGGGTACGGCGGGAAGACCCCGACACACCTGGACGCCAACGGCGATCCGCTCCCGTCCGTGGTGTTCAAGTCCTTCATCTTGCCCGTGGGCTTCTCCGGCGCAGGGTGGGCGATCGACGCCCGGATCACTGCGCAGGGCTGGGCGGACGTCAACCGCGTCCGACTTATTTTCAAGCCGGTTAACGGCCAGGTCCCCACCGACAAGTGGGGTCGGCTGGAGTTCCGCGGCCAGGCATGGACTGTGCAGGAAGACCCCCGTGAGTACGTCGGCCTGCGGGCCAGTCAGCGTTACGTCACCCTCACGGCCGAGCTGATGGGGGCTGCGTGATGGCGTACGTAAGAAAGAACCTCGACGAGGTCATCGCCGAGCTGCCGGGAGTGCAAGCCCGTGTGAAGGCCGCGGCTCTCAAGACCGAGGCAAAGATCAAGGTCGCCATCGCTCCGCATTCCAAGACGGGCTACCTGCTTTCCTCGGTGGGCGTCGAGCGCGCCAACTCGAAGGACTACTGGGTCTTTGTCGGCGCTCGCTATGCGGTCCCCGTGAACTTCGGATTCACCCACAACTGGACCAACGAACGGATCAAGGGACTCCATTTCATTAAGGGGGCGATCTACGGATGACACTCGTTCCGAAGCTCCCCGACATGGAGGCCCTAGCCCTCGATCTCCTGAACCACTACATGCCCGGCGAAGCGTCATATGTCGTCACGCCCCAGGCCGACTGGTCCAAGGCCATGCCTTTCGTGTGGGTCGTACGCGTCGGCGGGACAACCGTGAATGCCGTGGTCGACCACGCGATCCTCTCGGTGACTGTCATTGCCGCGCAGCGCAAGCAGGCGTCCGACCTGGCCCGGAAGGTCCAGGCGGCCTTCTACCAGGCCAGCATGGATGCCTACTTCTCAGACGAGGGCGTTGTCTCCTTCTTCGAGACGATCAAGGGCCCCCAGCCTGATCGAGATGGCCTGTCCGGCAAGCACCCGGACTCGCACAACTTCGACGCCACCTACGACCTCTGGGCGCGAGCCCGAACCTGATCCTTCCTTCTTTCTTCTTAGCCCTGCCTTCGGCGGGGCTTTCTCATTTTGGAGGCCCCTGATGGCAGACGCCCCCGTACTGCCGAGTACTGGCTATGTGTTCGTGGCGAACGCCGGTACCGCAATGCCGACTCTCCCGATTGCCAACCCGAAGGTCCCTGGTACCGGATGGGTGTCGATCGGCAACACGAGCCTGGAGAACGGCATCTCCCGTGACGTAGAGGGGGACGACCCCGAGGTCCTGGGGAGCTGGCAGAACCCGGCTCTGAAGACGACCCGCCCGATCAAGACCCGGTCACTGACCCTCAACCTGCTGGACTTCACCGTCGATGCCTACGCCCTCTACTACGGCGGCGGCGTCGTGGTCGGCCCGGACGGCGTCACGCCGGCCACCGAGACCGACACCGTGAAGGCTTTTCAGATCCCGGCCAACGCGGTGCCTCAGGAGAAGGCTCTCCTGATCGTGGCTGTGGACGGCGAGTACCAGGTGGTCGAGCACTACGGCCTGGCGTCGATTATCGGCGCTGGCGCCATTGAGTACGACCCGACTGCGCTGGCGGAGATTCCGGTGACCGCGACCACGCTGAGCCACAACGGCTCCGCGCACACCGGCACCATCTCCGAGCGCCTGAAGTACGTCGCCTGATCCAACCCCCGCCCGGCCTCCGGCCCCTGTTCGCAGATGACAGGGGCCGGGGGTCTTTCTCATCTGCACATCTGCACTTCGAGGAGACACCGACATGACCCTGAGTTTCGCTGACCTGAAGACCAAGGCCGAACAGGCTGAGCGGGAGAAGGGGCAGCCCTTCATCGCCAAGGACGGCAAGGAGCTGTTCCTCCGTCCGCTGCTGCATCTGAACAAGGCCGAGCTGAAGAACGCCCTCGCCCTGGTCGACGTCATCCAGAACGACGACACCTCCTTCCAGCTCCGCCTGGACGCGATGGACCAGATGCTGATCGTCGCCGCAGACCGCAAGAAGGCCATGCGTGACTCAGTCGACAACCTGCCGGCCGAGGCCCGCATGGAGATCTTCAAGGTGTGGATGGAGGCGGCTGAGGGCCCGGAAGCATCAGACTCCACGAGCTGATGGAGAAGCATGGCGGCGAGATCTACGCTGACCTCCTTCGCTACTACGGAGTGGACGTGCACGCCGTCTTCGACGGCTCACTGCCTCCCCGCCATGCCCTCGCGCTTGTGGAGTACCTGCCCATCGAGTCGGCCACGGCAGTGGCCCGCCGGGGCGGAGCTGAGTTCTACGGCTGGGATCGCCAGGCCTACCTCACCGCAGACCTGATCGACGCGGTCCTGCATCTGCACCACGTGACTCTTTCGTCGAATGCGAAGAACCCCAAGAAGGTTCCCACGCCGGACCCATATCCCCGCCCCAAGACCAAGGGGCCCACTGAGCCGGATTTGCTGCTGAGGAAGCTTCGCGGCGAGGGCGCTCCCCCGGCACCAAAGCTCGGACCTGGATCTCTGATCCCCCTCCCGTCCTAGCTCTCTTTTTGACCTCAAACAGCAGTTTGACAGTAGTTGGACGGAAGGAGGTGGACTCATGGCTGGTGCTGGCGGCCACGAAGTCGAGCGGCTTGCAGTAAAGGTCGTTCCAGACACCGGCGGCTTCAGGAAGAAGCTGAAGGCTTTCCTCGAAAAGGCCGAGGCTGAGTCCGAAATCGAGGTTGGCCTCGAACTCAAGGGCGAGAAGAAGGTCAAGGCCAAGCTGGACGCGTTGGCCAAGGACCTCGTTGTCAAGCTCAAGGTCGAGCTGGAGAACGTAGCGGAGGTCCGCCGGCAGCTCGCCACACTGGTCCGCGACCGAGCCGTAAACCTGCATGTCGACGTGGACACGAACTACGTCCAGGCCAAGCTGAACAACCTGGCCCGGAATCGTGCCCTCTCCATTGATGTCGATCTGAAGCTTGACAGGGCCCGTGCTGCCCTCAGGCTTTTTCTGAGAGACCGCCGACTTCGCGTCTTTATTGACATGGACCGGGACAGGTTTGGCACGGCCTTCGAACAGATGGAAGCCATGGTCACCCTGCTCCAGGGGCTCAGCCGAAACATGATGTCGATGGGACGTCAAGCTGGCAATGCAATGGGCCAGGCGTTTCAGCAGGGCACGCAGGGCGCCCGAGGCATGTCCGGAGCAATGGGGTACCTCACAATTGTAGTCCTACCCCTTCTCGTGGCGGCCATTGGCATTCTGGTTGGCGCCCTCATTGGCCTCATCATTGCTGCTGTCGGCGTTGTTGCGGCCCTCCTCGCAGTCGTACCGGTTGTAGGGCTCGTAGCGGCAGGAGCCGTCTATCTCTTCAAGAGCAGTGATAAGCAGGCGAAGGCATTCCGCAAGTCCTTGGACGAGATCAAGAAGACCGCTAAGGACACGCTAGCTTTCGCTGTTCAGCCGATGTCCAAGGCCATCGCCAAGCAGGTTCCACTTGTCGACAAGTGGATTACCTCCATGACGGGGCCGCTACGGCAGGCATTTTTGGGTGCGTCCAAGTACGTGGACGAACTTGCGGATGCGCTTATGGGTTTCAGTAGCCAGGCGTTGGCCGGCGTGGCTAATGCTCTCAAGAACCCGGGGATGCAGAAGGCGATCGTCGGCCTCAAGACCTTGTTCGAGGAACTCGGTACCGGAATTGGTGGATTTTTCGAGACCCTCGCATTCGGCGGAGCCGACCACGGCAAGACGCTAGCCGCTTTGGGTGAGGCGCTCCGGAAGCTCCTTGACCAGTTCGCGGAGCTGGGCAATGCCTTCGCAACGGTGTCCCCAGAGATCATTTCGAGTCTGACAGAGGCTCTGTCCATGCTATTCGAAACTCTCAAGGACCCGAAGACTCTCGCAGCGCTGGCCCAGTTCGCTGACTTCTCGTTCCAAGCCATCGCCGGATTCTTGATGACAATCGTTCTGGGCATTCGGGTACTGATCGAGAACTGGAACCGCCTCGTCGCAATCACGAACTCGGCTGCTACGAACATCAAGGCCGCCTGGGATGGATTGGTGAACTGGGTGAGGGCCAAGTGGAGTTCCCTGAGGCAGAGCGTGGTTAGCACTGCTTCCGGCATGAAGGCCGGCGTGGTTGGCCAATGGAACTCCCTGGTCTCCAGCGTCCAGGGCATCATGGGCCGATTCGCCGGATGGATCTCCGGAATATGGGCTCGGATCACCGGGGCGAACCGTTCAGGAGCCAACAATTCCAAGGCTGCGGCAATTGGCCCCTTCAACGGCCTGGCTTCCGCCATTGCCGGGGTGATGGGGCGAATCCAGGGCATCGTCAATGGAGCCTGGTCTGTGATCTCCGGTATCGTCGGCCGAATCTCGGGCGCCATCAGCGGAGCCATCAGCCGGGCGTCGCAACTGAAGGGCCTTCTCGACAAGGTGCCATTCTTCGCGCCTGCCCCCGACGCACCTGAAGACGCGTCCAAGCCGACCTTTAGGGGTGACCCCCCGCCTGCGGGAGGCTCCGCGTCCTTCAAGGCGTTCTCGATGTTCGACTCCGTCGATCAGCTCTCGAAGCTCGGTTCCGGGCTTAGCACGAAGTACAAGGCGGCGAACACTGAAGGCCCAACCGTCTCGGGCAATTCCGATTCCCTCGCTACGAAGGTCTACAACTTCACGACGTACGCCGCACCAAATGAGCCGGTCGAGAAGCAGTTTGTGAAGTGGATGGATTACGCCGACACCCTCTATGCAGCTTAGGAGTTCCTGTGGATTATGCGCCAATGGTCACCCTCGAAGGGGTGGATGGATCTCAGTTCGCCCTTTCGGCCATTGGTTCCACCGGGAACATCTGGCTGAACAAGGGAGCCAAGGGCCTGGACATGCCGGTCTTCGACGTCCAGGTCGACAGGTTCCCTCGTCTCGCTGGTTCGGTCCCCCGCTCTGCGCGGGGGGCCGACCGGGAGATCTTTCTTCCACTGACCATCTGGGGTGAGTCGCGGCCCGAAGCCGTGGCCACCAAGCGCCGGCTTATGCGGGCCCTGCCCCCGACCCGCATGTGGCAGCGCATGGCGAAGCTTGTCGTCGCCGAGGTCTCTGCGTCCGGCGCGCTGGAAGCGCATCGCGAGATCGAGGTCTACTACGGCGGCGGCCTGGAAGGCGACGAGGGCACCGAGAACGGGCTCAACTGGATGAAGTTCGGTCTGGTCCTTCAGACGATCGACCCGTACTTCCGGGCCCAGAGCGACATCAGGGTTCCGTTCGCCAGCTACGGCCTGACTCGCGACTTCTTTCCTCCTGAAGGGGAGTCGTTCGTCTCCAAGGACGGGCTCTCCGGCGGCTTTAAGCTCAGTCCCTCCCCGACGTTCACCCCAGCCATCACGGTCAACAACGCCGGTGATGAGCCGGTCTACCCGACCTGGACGTTCGTGGGCCCGACAGCGGGCCCGTTCAACCTGGTCCGCGGTGCCACCGCCTACAGCGACGAAGAGATTCTGAGCGTCAGGTCTCTCACGCTGGCGGCTGGCCAGTCAGCGACCCTCGTGACCGAGCCGGGCCGGGTGGAACTGACGACGTCGGCCGGCGCTTCGGCCGTCTGGTCGAGCCTCGCCGTTAATCCACGGTTCTGGGCTCTGGACCCCGGCCCGAACGAGGTCTCAATCGTCGACCTGTCTACCGAGCCTGCATCGGTCTCGATCACCTTCCGCCCCAAGTACCTGGGAATGTAAATGGCCACCTCGTTCACTCTGCATGTCCGAGAGAGGCCCCTAGCCCCGAGCCTGAGCGCCAAGGCTCCCATGCCATTGATCGGCCGGATCGACGGCTTCTTGTCCTTTGAGAGCATCGAACGGCACCTGGACGTCGGGGCCTGGACGCTGACCCTGCCCGCCAAGTCCGCGGATGCGGAGCTGATCAGGCCGGGCCGGGGGATCACCGTCTTTCTGGACTCCAATCCCGACTCTGTGGCCTTTTCAGGCCCGATCCGTTCCATCAAGGTCTCCACCACTCAGGAGACCGGCGGCGACGGCCTCATGACCGTCTCCGGCGTCTGCGACAACGTCATCGTGCGCGAGCGCCTCGGGCGTATCCAGCCGCGCAGCATCTACGCCCGCGAGGACGAGACCGTTCGTCAGTGGCAGCCGGTCGTCTACTCCGGAGGCGCTTATCGCGCCCCGGTCAACTCCGGCGAGTTCATCTGGGGCCTGCTGGCAGAGAACCTGATCTGCCCCGAGCTGGTCTCCGGCGGCGACACTTCTCGTCGCATCCGCTACCTGGACATGACCCGAGACTGCCCAGCATCGATCTCTGCCCTAGCTGCCGATGACCTGTGGCAGTCCTACCCCGTGCAGATGTCTGCCGTCGAGGATGCTGTCTGGGATCTGGCCCGGCTCACCGGGCTTACTGTCCGGTTCCGCTACGACGCCACCACCGGCCTGATCAAGCCGACCATCCGCCCGTCCATCGACCTCAGTCAGACCATCGTGTTCGACGAGGCCGCGGGGAACCTGGCGGGCTACGAGTTCACCTCCGAGGCCCCGACCAACACCCGGGTTTTCTTGGCCGGCGCAACCCCTGCGACAGACGGCGGACGCCGGTTCTACGAGCTGCGGCGCAGCGACCTGTGGAATCCCCCTGGCTGGCAGGACATCGACACCACCAGCAACCCGGCCCTGTGGAGCGATCCGTGGTGGGGCCGCAAGGCCATCGAGGTCGAATGGGGCGTCACCGCTGAGGGCTACGTCGACGTACGAGAGACCAAGTGGGCCTACCAGTCCAACCCCGCGTCCCCCGGCGCCGCCCTACCTCCTCCGCCTGGTTCGGCGGAACGGCGCCTGTTTGACCGTCAGGCCCTGGCCTACCTGGTTGAGAACACCCAGCGCGGCCTGGTCACCCTGGACGCCCTCGACACCGACAAGTGCCGCTACGGGCTGCACTACAACATCGGCGACACCGTGCGGGCGCTGCTCAACACCAGCGCACTACCCGAGTCGATGCTCGACGCCGATGGGCTGCTTCGACAGCCAATCCAAGAGGTCCGCATTGCTTGCTCCGCTGACGAGATGTGGCTAATTCAGCCCAAGGTCGGCGGCGACGAATCCTCGTCCACGCCTTACGTGTACCGGATGATCCGGCGCCTCCGGCGACAGGTCGAGGCCACTAAAAACCGCTACTAGGAGTTCCCCCATGGCTGATCCCACGGTGACCGAGCGGGCTTATCCGTTCGCTGAAGGTCCCGGCGAGTATGTGACTGAGGACGACTGGGCGGCAATGACGACCGGTTTCCAGGACGACGGTGTGTACGGCCACCCTGGCACGCTGGACCTGAAGATTCAGCCGGGCCCCGACCCCAACACCATCCAGATCAACATCGGCGACGCCCAGCTCTCCGGATTCCACTACCGGCTGACCGCGCCCAAGGTCATCAGCACCGTGGCCAACGCCGGGACAACTGACCGTCTCGACGCCGTGGTGCTCCAGCTCGATCGTGAGACCAAGGAGATCCTGCCCGTTCTGCTGGCGGGGTCAGGCGTTTGGGAGATCGGTAGCGACCGCTGCCCGATCGGCATCTGGAAGCAGCCGCCGGCCTCGGCCGTCACGGCTGAGTACTGGGGCGAGGCCACCGATGCTCGTTGGTTCATCGGCAACCGTGTCCGGCCCTACATGGAGTCCGCGATTCCGCCGGCGAAGCCAGGCGCCCTCATTTTCGACCCCACCGAGGACGGCAACGGCACGGTATTGCTCGGCCGGCTGGACTCCAACGGGACCCCTTACTGGGCTCCGTGGTACCCGCTCGCCTCCGAGCGAGCGGAGGTCAAGGTTGCCTGGAGCGACAGCGACCAGACGACCAAGTCGACCTCGTTCACGGCGGGTAGCCCTCAGGTTTCGACCACGTTCGAGGCTCCGCCCTCTGGCCGGGTCCTGATCAACGTCAACGCACAACTCGAAGCCGATGGCCCGGCTTCGGCCTACGTCGGGTTCGAGATCCGCAACACCAACGCCTCCGGGGCAGTGGTCCGCAGCGCGGCCCAGAACGACTCCGCAGCCGTCCAGGAGGGGAGTTTCGTCTCCTCGTCGGTTCGCAGGCTCGTCACCGGTCTGACTCCGGGTGCGACCTACTTCGTCCGGACCATGCACAGCAGCAGCAACGCGACCTACAACGCGAAGATCTTCTTCCGCTACCTGATGGTCGAACCCGTTTACACGGACGTTGCTCCTGGCGGGGAGGGCGGCGGCGGGGGCCTTCAGCCCTCGCAGGTGGTCCTCACTTCCGGTGGTTCGATCATCCGAATCCCAGACGGCGACACGGCCACCCGGGCGCTGCAAATCCGGGTCCCAGCCGGCGACCGGTCCAGCGCTGTCGACTCCTTCGCCATCGTCCGCAACGACGGCACCGACGCCTCTCCCAACTGGGTGCGGGTCACCTACATGGACCCCAATGGCGACCTTCGTGTCACCCCCAGCGGACCAGACCGCGTCGGCATCGCTGTGAACACGCGCAGCGGCCAGACAGCCAACCCGATCGAAGTCCGGAACGCCGCCACCACTCCAGTGGCCGGCTTCGACGGCAACGGACGACTGTTCGCCCCGAACTTCGTTCCCGTCCTGGTGCTCGGGGCGGGTGACCCCGTCCCGGCGGACACCGCCCCGGGAACGCTCATCTTCCGCTCGGCCTAAGAAAGAAGGAACCATGAGGCTTGCTCAGCTCGGCGACGGGATCGCCAACGGTGCCGCAGTCACCTCCAGCAATTCCGGCCGCCGGGCGGGCACGCCCATCGAGCTGGTCACCCTCGGCACCGGCTGCGCCATCACGGCCGACACCTCCAAGGCATTCCTCGGAGGCGCCTCAGTTCACGTGACCACCACGGCGGGCCAGAACGCCTACCTGCGCTGGCAGCGGTCGTTCCGCACCTCCGCCCCCTCCAGGGCCGCCACGATGTGGCTCTGGTTCGACTCCAACCCGGCGGCTTCGACGTCGGTCCTGTTCCTCTCCAACACCTCGATTCAGCGGTGCATGGAGATCCGAGTCGTTTCCACCGGCCACGTGCGGGCCTACGACTCAGCGGGGACCACGGTCGCCTCCACAACGACTCCAATCGCGCTCGGCCAGTGGGTTCGGGTCGACGTGAGCTTCGTCCTGGACGCCACCAACGGCTCGGTCCAGCTCGACCTGCGCAACGACCCGCTGTCCCCAACGCCCACCGAGTCGGTTGCCCCGGTCACCGGCCGGAACTTCCGGACCGGGGTGGACAACGAGGTCCTGATCGGCACGGTCAACGGCTCGACGGCCGCGCAGTCCTACTGGATTCAGGCGTACCTGTCCGACCAGGGCCCGGCCCCGTTCGGGACGGGCTTTCTTCTTTCTGGATGGGTAGGGAACGTCTCCAAGACGGCTGCCACGGTCACTGCCCGCGTGGTTGGGGCCGGCACTGTCCGTGTTAAGGCGTCGACCGCTTCGGATCTGTCCGAGAGCCCGGTCTACTCCAGCTCGGCGACGCCGGACGCAGACGGCGTGGTTCGCCTCAACGTTTCCGGGCTGACTGAGGACTCGCGGTACTTCTACGGCTTCGAGGTCGACGGAACCGTGGACTCGCCCATGAACGGCGAGTTCCAGACCCTGCCCGGCGCCGGCCCGGTCTCCTTTTCCTTCGCTGCGGCGAGCTGCGCGAGGACCTGGTCCAACTCCGCGGCCTTCGATGCCATCCGGAACTACGTCTCCCCGGCTGGTAAGTCCCCGCTGTTCTTCGCCCACCTAGGCGACCTGCACTACGAGGACCTGGGCATCAACGACCAGTCCCGGTGGCACGCGGCTATGGATCATGTGATGACCTCGCCGAGGCAGAACGAGTTCTACCGGAAGATCAACGTCCCGTACATCTGGTCGGACCACGACTTCAGCCACCCGAACGCGGACGGGAGCGGAGCAGGCGGACCGGCGGCCCAGGCCGTCTACCGGTCCAGGGTTCCGCACTACCCGCTCGCCGTAGGCGACGGGAAGGGCATCTACCACTCCTTCGCCGTCTCCGACGAGGTCTTGTTCATCGTCACTGACGGCCGGTCCTACATGGACCCGATCGCTGATCCGGATGACGCCACCAAGACCAAGCTCGGCTCGGTTCAGAAGCAGTGGCTCATGGACCAGCTCGCCAACCCGGACTACCTGCTGAAGATCTGGCTTCACGAAGACGCCTGGGCGAACGGGACTACCTACGTCGGAGACGACACCTGGTCTGCCTACTCGACCGAGCGCGCGGAGATCGCGGCCCACATCACCAGCTCGGACGCGAACGTGGCCTACATCCACGGCGACCTTCACGTCCTGGCCGCCGACGACGGTTCACACGTGGCCGGCGGCTTCCCGGTGTTCGTCGCCTCTCCCCTGGACCAGACGAGCTACCTGGGCAACGGCACCTACTCGGCAGGTACGTACCCCACGTACGACTCCGAGGCACCCGAGTACTTCCAGCAGTTCGGGATCTTCGACGTTGACTGGAACGGCAGCTCCCTCTCCCTGACCTACAAGGGCATGGACGCCGGCGGCAACATCCGCATCACCCAGACCAACACCTGGGCGATCCCAGCCGACTCCGACTGGTCCATCTGGGACGGCACCAACGAAGTCCCATCGGTTCTCGAAGGCCTATGGGACGGAGAGGTTGTTGTCCCTGTCGAGTTCGAGCAGATCTTCCCGGGCGTCTAAGTACTTCTTTCTTCTTTCACTGTTGGGCCCCGGCCTCCACCGGGGCCCTTCTAATTCCTAGGAACTTACATGGCCGAGCGTGAATCCGAGGGCGGGGTGTTCATCCCCACCGAACGCATCTACGACCTGCTCCGCGAATCCATCGACCGGACCAACGAGCGACTCACCGAGATTCGCTCCGACATCCGCTCCATGAGCGAGCAGACGAGCGAGACCACTAGTCAAGTGAAGGACCACGAGGACCGAATTCGCGAGGTCGAAAGGTGGAAGAACCGCATGCCGGCCACCGCACTCACCGCGCTCCTCGCCGCCGTGGCAAGCATCGTCACCGGCTACCTGAAGATCACCGGAAAGTAGGAGAACTCATGCCCGAAGAGATGCCTGACCTTCCCGAGCCGAAGGCCGAGGCCACTCAGGAAGACGAGGACGCCGTGCTGCGGAAGCTGTATGGCGAACCGAACGCCGATGGCGTTTTCGACGGGGAGGAGAAGTAATGGGTACCGCCGCCGCAATGCTGGCCGAGGCTCGCAAGTCCCTGGGCATGTCGGGCCGCCCCAACACCATCACCAAGGACTACGCCAAGCGCCACGGAAACGCGTTCCTGAACGCGGCTTGGTGCGATATGGGGGTTACCTACTGGGCCCGTAAGAGCGGCAACGAGAAGGCCGTTCTGCCGAATGGCGACCGGGCCTACACCGTGTGGCACGCCCAGGACTTCCAGAAGATTGGGAAGTGGCACACCGGCACGGTTGAGAACCTCAACAAGGCCAAGCCTGGCGACATCGTCTTTTTCGACTGGGGCAACACCAACTCGGTGGGCGCCATCGACCACGTCGGTGTCATTGAGAAGGTCCTCGGCGGGGGTCGAGTCCAGACCATCGAGGCCAACACCGGGAACGCCTGCAAGCGGCGCATCCGCGGTGCCACCGAGATCGCGGGCTACGGCCGTCCGGCGTACGGCGCTGCGGCGTCCAAGCCGCCGGCCTCCAAGCCGAGCAAGCCCAAGCCTGCGCCGAAGCCGTCCAAGGCCCCGGCGTTCCCCGGGGTTTACCTGCGCTACCCGCCGCTGAAGAAGTCCGAGACCTGCCGGAAGTGGCAGGAGCAGATGAAGAAGCGCGGCTGGAAGATCGTCGTTGACGGTCTCTACGGCGCTGACTCCAAGTCCGTGTGCAAGCGGTTCCAGCGCGAGAAGGGCCTGTCCGAGGACGGCGTGGTCGGCCCCTCCACCTGGCGCCTGTCCTGGGAAGCCCCCATCACCTGAAAGGAGGTGCGTCATGGCCGGTAGGCACCGCAAGCCCCGCAGGGTCGACCTGTCCGACGAGGCAGGCTGGTTCCGAGACGAGGTCGTTCCCGACCTAGCCGAAGACGGCAAGCTCTCCAAGGCCAACGCCGACCGCCTCAAGCGCGTCGTCCTGGCCCTCGTCGAGGGCGCAGTCCTGGCCGCGCTGATCACGGCCGGCCCTGCCGTTTGGTCCGAGATCCAGAGCGGGAACCACAACCTCCCGTCGCTGCTCAACACGGGTGGCACCGTCGCGGTTGCGGCCGTGTTCGCCTTCCTCCGGGCCTCCAAGTAACGAAGCCGTGTAAACGCCTCGCCCCTTCGGGGGCGGGGCTCTTTCTTTTTGAGAGGACCCCCTGTGGCGATCTTCTACGACCCCCTACAGCCGGAAGGCATTCCGAACCCTGCCCTCGGGCTCGGCCGGTACGTCTACCACGACGACCGGAGCAAGGCCTACCCGTTCACAGCGCCTGCCCCGGTGCCGTGTACCTGCGGGTGTCCGCACTGCTGCAAGAAGGACTCCTCGATCATCGCAAGCATCCTCTGGGAGCCGGTGATCCCGGCTCTGAACCAGGGCTCGCTAGGGAGCTGCACGGGCATGTCGATGGCACACCTTTTGGCCTCCCCGAGCGCGGGACGCGCTCCCCTGATGCTGTCCGTCGACGAGCGCTTGGCGATCGACATCTACTCCGGCGGAACTCGCCTGGACGACATCCCTGGGACGTACCCGCCCGTGGACACCGGCTGTTCCGGCCTGGGCGTGATGAAGTACGCGCGAAGCCGCGGCTGGGTCTCCGGATATAGGCACGCGTTCTCGCTCGACCAGGTTCTCCTGGCCCTCCAGACCACTCCCATGCTGTTCGGGCTGATCTGGCGCCGGGACATGTACTCGCCGGCCGAAGACGGCCTGGTGAGCTACACCGGCACGAACGTGGGCGGACACGAGGTTGTCCTGATCGGCTGCGACGTCGATTCCAAGACACTGATGTTCCGGAACTCCTGGGGCCCCAACTGGGGTGTCTCCGGGAACTTCCGTATGACCTACGCAGACTTCGCCTCTGCGCTTGCCGACCGTGGCGACGCGACGATCCCCATCTGGTGAAGAAAGAAGCCCCCTCCCTTCGGGAGGGGGTCTTTCGTCGTTCCAGGGCTACTTCAAGGTGGTGATGCTGACGATCTCTTCGCCCATGGCGTTGGTGAAGCTGACCTTGACGAGCGCCTTCTTGGTCTCGAAGTAGACCTGACCGCTGACCTTGACTCCAGCGGCGATCATGCTCGTCTTCAGCTCTCCCGGATTGCCAGTGATCGTGGACTGATGCTCCTCGCTCGCACCATCCAATGCCTTGAAGTAGAGGGGGTTCACGTCGAGCTTCTTGTCCGACCCGTTGGTGAGAACGACCTTGATCACCCCTGGCCGCACCTTCCTGGCCACCAACTTGATGGGGCTCTCGGCTTGCGTCTCCTGGACTGCGGCTCTCGGCTTAGCGGTGTTGTCCGGGCTGA
Source organism: Spirillospora sp. NPDC047279 (assembly GCF_040643285.1). NCBI lineage: Bacteria > Bacillati > Actinomycetota > Actinomycetes > Streptosporangiales > Thermomonosporaceae > Spirillospora > Spirillospora sp. NPDC047279. Next base: position 251,768 of record NZ_JBEYUA010000004.1, on the reverse strand, counting down.
TGCCCGGCTCGGTGGTTCCCCCACAGGCGCTCAATCCCAGGACGGTTCCCAGGACGACCCCCACGACACCCTTGTTCATGCGCTCTCCTTCGCGATCAGCGAGAGAGTAGCCAGCACCACCGACTGTTTCGTCCAGATACACCCGCCCCCGGCCGGATTCGGCCGGGGGCCTTTCGTCGTTTTAGGTCAGTGGCCATAGACGAAGTGGTTGAACACCGTCTCGGCGTCGGCCTGGCTCGGGAAGAACCTGGTGCGGAAGATCTGGCTCTCCAGAGCCGTGCCGTCCTCGTAGGCCCGGAGGACGAACCATCGGCCCGTGCTCCCACGCACCTCGTAGAGATACCCCTTGGCCCGGTCCCGGAGGACCCTCCTGACACGCCGGCCCTTATCCGATTCAGGGTTGTACGGGTACCAGGAGGAGAGGTCGTCGGCTGTGATCTCTCGCTTGTCGATCCGAACGAGCTTCGTCAGCGGAAAGCGGACCTCTCGGCCGTCGTCCAGCTCGATCACGACTTCGCCGTCCATCCGCCGGCCCCGGTTCACGCCCTGCATGCCGGGCCGGAAGGCATTGTGCATCTCGATCAGCTCCACTCGGGAGCCACCCCAGATCGCGTTACCACCGTGAGCCATCAGGAGTGCTCCTTCATCGCCTCGGAGCGACGCAAGTAGGCGTCCCAGGCGTTGTGCTTGTCCCTCGCGGCCCAGAGCTGCACTTCGGGGTCCTCGTCGGGGAAGGTGTAGATCAGCAGGAGATCCATGTTCGGCAGCTCGGCGAGCGTGAGCGTCTCGTCGTTCTCGTGGTCAGCGGTGTAGTCCAGGACGGTCAGGATCTTGGGGTCCATGCGTCTCCTCTCGACAACAAAGGGCCCCGGCATTCGCCGGGGCCCGTGATCTGTCTGGGGTTAGAGAGTGCGCCACTTCTGGAGCATCTTCTTCCTGAGGCGCTCCTCGATCTCGGCCATCTCCTGGCCGTGGATGCGCTCGTAGTCCTGAACGTCCCTGCCGATCTCGTCCAGCACGTCCCTGATCAAGTCGGGACAGCACTGGTACATGAGCTTCAGGTAGAGGCCCGCGCCGGCGCTGTTGAGCGGGACGGCCAGGCTTACCTCCGAGAGCGCGAAGACCATCTCAGCCGCCGTCGCTGGCCGCGTGTCCTCGCCCTTGACCCGCCTGTCGAGCAGCTCTGAGACGTATCCCCGGTAGAGCAGCTCGGGCATCGGCCGCGGGAAGTGCGCTGTCATGAGCAGTTTGAACGACTTCCAGATCGGACCGGGCTCCTTGGTAAGCCTTCCGCCCTCGTCCCACTCAGGAGGGCACTCACCGTGCCGCTCCATCGCTGACTTGATCTCCTCCTCGGCGATCTCCATCTGCCGGAAGATGGGTGCGGTTTCGTTCTCCAGGCTGGTCACCAGCTCGTTGAGGTCCATGGCTCCTTCTCTGTGGGCATCAAAAAAAGCCGGACTGTCGTCCGGCTGAGGAAGAAAGAAGGTGTGGGTTAGCTGAAGGCCCCCAGGTCGTCCAGCTCCATCTGGACCCTGATCGAGCGCCCCTTCTCGGAGGCGTACTCGATCACGAAGGGGATCTCCTTAGCCGCCATCCGATGCCACTTGGCCGACTTCACGAACTGGTCCCAGAAGTCCGTCTCCGTCAGGTCGGCCGCGAACTCGCACGCGGCCTTGGTCCGGACCTCCTCTGGATCACAGGCGTGGCGGGCCATGAAGTAGCTCTCGTCCAGCTCGACAGTCAGTTCGAAGCGGAGCTTCACTCACTCCCCTCTCGCGTCGCGGTACAGGAACGCCGTTGGGTCGCGGAGCCACTCGCCGTAGTCCGCGGTGGTGCGCGGCCCGCCCGACTCCTCCAGGCACAGCGCGATCAGTTTCACGGCGTCGCTGACGAGAAGGTGTAGCTCCGCCATCGCGTCGCCCCAGTCCTCGTCCTGCGCATGGATCTCGACCTGGGACACGTAGCCGGGCAGCTCGCCCAGCAGCTCGTCAATCTGGTCCGTGCGCTCGCTCACTCCTCGTCCTTCCAGGGCTGGGTGCCGTGCTCGCCCTCGTGCGCCTTGGTGATGTCGTTCGGGTCGTCCACCAGGCCCGACCAGCCAACGGCGTCGCAGCGGAACCACTGGCCCTCGATGCGGACCAGGTCTCCCACCGACAGGGTGCGCAGCTCGCGGCGGAAGTAGTCGTCGCTCTTGTTGTCCACGCCGTTGCCGACCCTGAAGGCGTCCTCGGCGACGTCGCTCAGGGTGTAACCGGGCAGCGGAGCGGTGTTGTACTCGAAGACCTTCACCACGTTGTGGTCCGGCTGGTAGCCGAAGAAGCCCAGCAGCCGTCCGCTGTCGTCCTTGGCCACGTTGTGGAAGATCTCAACCTTCATGCGCTTCCTCTCTCAGCAAGAAGCCCCCGGCCCGTAGGCCGGGGCACATCAGGGGTTTGGTTGGGGACTAGGCGGCGTGCGCGGCGTCGTACCGCTGCTCAACCCAGATCGGGAGGCGGCCTCGCTCGCTCAGGTTCTGCATCCCCGGCTGCGTCCTTGCCCAGGCACGGATCGCCTGCGCCCTGGACACTCCGCCCGTGTCCTGCGAACGGGTGCGGTTCGTCAGCGCCATCCGACCCTGTCGGCGCGAGTGGTTGATGAACGGCGCAAGCGCCTCACGCAGCTCCTTGGCGTGAACGTCGCTCAGGTCGATCTTGTAGAGGGAGCCGTCGAGTCCGAAGGAGACGGTCTCGGCCGCCTCGGTGCCGTCGATGTCGTCCACGAGGGTGATGATGGTCTTCTGCAAGGTGGTTCCTCTCAGGGGGTGTCGGCGGGGATGAGCGTGCGGAGAATGGTGAGCTGGATCTTGGCCCGTTCAGCGTGAGCCAAGATGTTTTTGAGCGCGTTTCCGATGCTGTCCAGATCGAGCATTTCCGGGCAGTCGGTCATGCCCTCCATGCGGTACGACGTTTCCTCGCCGTAGTCCGCGGCCGTCTCGACATGCTCTTTGAGAACGTCCGCGTGAATACGGGCCTGCGCCCTCCATTCAGGCCACTTGGTCTCCTCGCTCAAGCGACCACCCCCATCACTTCGCCACACGGGCACGTCGGTGCACCCATGTCCTCAATCCAGGAACGGGTCATTCGCAGCGTGTAGGTCTTGGTCTCGTCCTCTCCATGCTGGACCGGACAGACGAGCTTGATCATGCGCGTGGTCTGCTTCTTTCTTCCGACACCTCCTTGAAGGGCTGCGTGCGGGTAGGGGCCAAGCCCCCGCAGCACCATGGCGGCGAGTGACCCGACCAGTTCTTGGGTGGGGACTGTGGCAGTCATCTGTCCGGTGAGCCCGAGGCCGGTGGCCAGCTTTTTGAACGCCGGCCCATGCTGCGTTCCTACGGGCAGTGCAGCGTGGACCACCTCGTGAAGCAGCGTGGCCAGGACCTCGATCGGGTTGTCCAGGTACGGGTGTATGAGCAGGTGGGGGCGGCCGTCCTTCGACGTGTAGTGGCACTGGCCGATCGCCCGACCCTTAGCCCCGGTGCTGGGGAAGGAAACGCTGACGTACACCTCGGGCACTTCATGCTGCAACTCCTCGAACCAGGGCGTCATCCTGTCGATGGCTGCCCTCAGCCATCCCTCTCGTGTCGTCTCCCACATTCCGTGAACCCCCCTTTCCGTCAGGGCCGAAGGCAAGAACGAAGTCCTCCATGCATTCCTCGGAGCAGAACTCGGCCGACAGGATCAGCGACTTGCGCTCACAACAGAACGAGCACCGATCCGTGTGCGAGGCCTCATCCGGGTCGTCCACGTACTGACCGCCGTGGACCAGAACCGAGTCCGTGATGTCGCGTGCAAACACGTCGTGCGCGAACGTCTCGAACTTCCACCAGTTGTGATTGGCCTTGAGCCAGGCCATCGCCTCGTCCGACTCTCTGGCGAGCCTGGCGTTCTCCAGGATTCGCCAGCGAACGTCGCCGTAGCCGTCAGCGTCGGAGATCGTGAGACCCATGTCCGGAAGGCCGTCTGGCCCGCACTTGTGGAAGACACCCGATCGACCGTTCACGGTCTCGTCGTCGTCTCCTGTGGCTCCCCAGACGTACCGAGCCTCTCGGCGGATTGCCTGGCCATTCGTGAGCCAGAGATCCCCGAACCTGGAGACCGCACGTCCCTTGGAGTGCCGGTCAACTCGCAGGTCCTTTTGCCGGTCCTGCTTGCGCTTGGCCCCCTTCTTGCAGCCGGGGCAGTATCGGGGCTTCCGCCCCGAGCCCCGCCACTCCATTCGCTCCTTGCAGCCCGACCCCTGGCACTTCAGCTTGGTCAAGCCACGGTCTCCAGTTCCTCGGCCTCTTCGGTCTCCTCGGTCTCCTCAACCAGGCGCAGCATGATCGGCGGACGTCCACCGGAGGACTCGCCCTTGAACCGCTCGACCTGGGGAAGCTGACCGAGGGCGCGGTTGATCTCGACGAGCTTGACGTTGCGTCCGACCACGTCCCAGACCTCGGTCATGCTCATTGGGACGCGCTCCATCGACTCCATGTCGATGTTGTCCTCCAGGGCGTGGAGGATCTTCTGCGAGAGGGACTCTCCGCCCGTCTCCGGGAGGACGTACCGAACGCTGTCCACGCTGTACTTGATGAGGGCCAGTGCGCTGTCCAGGTCCTCGACCGTGATCTCCGTCCGCCTGTCCGCCAGGGCGTACAGAGCGCTGATCCGGATCATGTAGGCAAGAGCCCGCTCGGCCATCTCCGACAGGGCCTCGTTGTCCTCGGTGAGCCCTTCACACACGGGGCGGTGGTGCTCCTCGAACCTGGCTGCAACCTCAGCCGGCACCTTGACCACCGGCTGTGTCTCACGGGCCCAGAAGCCAAGTCTCTGGAGCTGCTCGGCGGCGGCGCGAACAACCTCGGTTGTGTCCGGGCCTCCGAAAACTGGGACCCGCTTGCTCTTTTCCACGTAGACCGCGAGGAACCTGTTGTAGGTACCTCCGGTAGCGTCCTTGGACCCTGAGATCGCGCCCCAGTTCTTCGGCTGCACGTGCCCGATGAACCCGATATGCGGGTTCGACACTTCCATGTCAGCCTTGGCCGTCTTGTGAGTGATCGCCTCCCCGTCCCAAGCCTTACGCAGGTAGACGCCCACTTTGACGTCCCTCTTGGCATTGGCCACGAAGGTGTCCATCTCCTCCTCGATCACGAAGAGGCTGGAGCTGCGGTGCTCGGTCAGCGTGGTCATGAAGCCGAGGCCGGTGGCCTGAAAGCCGTGGATCACGTGGGCCGCACCCCAGGCTTTGAAGCCATTCTTGATCACGGGCATCGAGGCCCTTGCCGTGGCGCCCTTGCGGCCCTTGCCGGAAACGCCGACCAGAACGAACCAGCATGCCAGCGGGGATGTGCCCCGCCCGGTCTCAACCCGGACCTCCGGGCCGATGTAGGCGCTGAAGGCCGACATCAGCGTGACCATCACGCCGACCTTGGCGCCTTCGCAGTACGGGTCCAGGGCCTCGGCCAGGTCCCCGAAGGGGTTGTCGAACGCGGTCTCATCGATTACGGGGGTAGCCTTCTTGGTAGCCATTCCAGTGTCCTTTCGGAGAGTGGATTCGGGCAGGACACAAAGAAGGCCGGACCCGTAGGCCCGGCCTTCAATGAATCCGTCCGAGTTAGTTGCTGTGCGCCTTCACGCCGAGCACACCGGCGAGGTAGTGGACGATGTCCGATGCTTCGTCGTCGGACGATTCCCATTCGGTGTAGTGGGTGGGGTTGGTGAGCGCGCCGTCGCGTTCGCTGATGTCCTCGCGGTCTTCCAGCCAGGACTGCACGCGGTCGCTCAGTCCGACCAGGGCGGCCATGTCGATCACTCGTCCTCGCTCTCATAATGCGCGTCTCCGAGCTCGTCGAACTCGGCATGGCACTCCACGATTGAGTCGGCCACGTCGTCTTTGCCGAACACGACAAACAGATGAGCCAGCGTCTCCGCCTCATCGCAGTTCAGCGTGCAGCCGTAATTGTGGGGCAGGTCCTGGGCCAGATCGGCCCAGATCTTCACGAACTCCCGCGCAACCTCGACGATTTCTGCGTCCGTGAAGGTGCTCATTAGGCGACCACCTGCTTTCCCACACACTCCGGGCAGTGGATCTCGTCCTCCGTGCGAACCCAGCCAGCGGCTTCCGCTCGGGTGAGTGCCTCGTTCTCATCGAAGTTGTCGGGAGCGTCGTGCACGTCGCTACAGCCATCGCAGACGGCCTCGTAGACGAGCCATTCCTGAAGCGCCATCAGTACCCCTCCAACTCCGTCCAGTTCTGAACCTTCTTCTCCTTCACCTGAAAGATCTCGGCGTAGTGGTTGTGGTCGTTGATCTCATACCAGGACCGCGCCTCGGCCAGGAACTCCGAGACGGAAGCAAACTGGCTGCTGTCGAGCGTCTTCTCCCAGGCGTGTACGCCACCGAATGTGCTGACGTACTTGGTCCTCAACTCGTAACGCTTGGTCACCTAACCGCCTTTCGTTCGCTTCTGGATCTTGTCCAAAGCCTTCGGGTCCGTCTTCGGGACCTTCTTGATCGCCTCTTTCTTGAGTTCGCGTCGAAGCGCGTCCTCTGCGCTGATCAGGAATCCCAGAGGTCGTGCGTGTAAACGGACTGGACCTCGTTCGTCTCGTGGTCAGTGCGAATGACCTCGTACTCACCGGAGCGGTTCATCTTGATGCGGTACTCAATGTCGTCGTCATCCATGTGCGAGCCCTTTCCATGTGGCTGATTAGCCATGGCCAAGGCCGGGCACATGGCCCGGCCCCACCAAAGGTCGTCAGATACAGGAGAAGACGTAGACGCCACCACGGGCGTCAATGACTGTGTGTTCCGACTCCCAGGCAACGGTGTCCACCGAGATCCGGAATCCGGGGAAGTTCACATCCCCGTAGACGTCCTCGAAGAACTCCAGCGCGTAGTCCTCAATGGACGACCAGAGGCCGTGATACGCCTCCTCGAAGTAGTCCATCGCGTACGTCAGGTCGTTGCCGTGGTAGCTCAGGAAGGCGGCGAACGCGTCCGGGTCCGACGTCTCGCGCAGCGCCATTTCGAGACGCCACACGTAGTCGGTTCCGGCGTACTCGTGGATCTCCACGGCCGTGTCGAACTCGGTGGACTCGTAGTCGTGGATCGCGAACTCTTCCGCGTCCGGAACCGGCGATGCGGCGAGCATGTCCTCGATCGCGGCGACCAGCTCTTCCTGCGAGTCGTAGTCCTTCAGGTCGAGCCACCGGCCGTGCAGCTCTCCGTCGTTGTACGCGGCGAGACAGGCGACGTAGATGCTGAGCATTGGGCCTCCTCAGGGCATGAGAAAGGCCGCCCGTAGGCGGCCTGGACGTCGTCGGGGGTTTGGCTAGGCGGCGGTCTCGCACTTCTTGTGGGTCGCGCGGGCCTTCGCCCCCGAGGTGGTGACGCAGTGGTCCACTCCGCCACACGGACGGGTAACCGCCGGCGTGAGCTTCTCCGTGAAGTCGGAGGTGTCCACCTGGACCTGAACGGCGAGACGCTCACGGGCGAGACGCTTGGCCTTCAGGTAGCGCCGGTACGTCTTGCGCAGTCGCCGACCCTGCGCAGCGGTGTAGTCCTTGCGCCCGAGCTGGGCGTTCTGCCGGTCGTAGTTGGTCAGTCGGGCGACGATCGGCAGGGCCTTGACGTTGGACATGGGGACACTCCTCATGCGGTACGTGGACGGATGAAAGAAGTCGCGCGATCTACAGGGCTTCGAAGACGCTCATCTGGCCCTTCAGCGGCCACTCGTACGTGGCGTTGATCCAGGCCCCGAGCAGGGCGTAGCCCGTGTCTGTCAGGTCCTCGACCTCGTCCCGGTCGAAGTGCCCCAGCTCGACCCCACGGACGGCCAGGGCCAGGACGAAGGACTCGTCCTTCAGGCCCTCGAAGCGGACGTCACGGTGCCCCTCGGCCTCCGGGTAGATCTGGTGCTCGGACAGCAGCTCCCAGAACTCGTCCTCCATGTCGCCCAGCTCGATGCTGAGCCCGGTGAGCTTCTGGATCTCGCTCTCGGTGTCCATGCGGAGCCACGAGTCCCACGCCTCTTGTGCGCGCTCCTGGATCAGCTCCCCGTTGTCCTGCTCGTCGTACAGCGGGTAGTCGTGCTTGAGGCCGATCAGGATCTTGACCAGTTCCTCCGCCTGCTCTGCGGTCTCAGAGTCGGACCCGAAGTCCGGCTGGATCTGAAGCCCGTAGCCGCAGTGCCCCCACCACCGCGTGTCATTGATCAGGAGGTCCGGGAAGTCGCGGAGCAGCGAACGCTGGTTCGACTCGTTGACGTCGTCCCCGCTGTAGTCCGAGCCCTGCCACGGGCCAATCAGCTCGATCTTGAACTCCGTGTCGGAGCCGTAGCAGAACTCGATCCCGTTCTCCAGGTCCACGATTCCGGAGTCGATCAGCTCCTGGAGAGCGGACGACACCTCCGTGTCATCCATGGTCTCGGGTGCGTCGAGCTGCCAGACGCGGCCATAGTCAGCGTGCAGAACGGTCATGACTTACCTCCGAATCCAGTCCTTGACGAGAAACGCAGCCCCGACGATCAATCCGGCTGCGGATGAGATGGCGACAATGGCCAGCACCTCGGCCATGAGTGGTCCTTTCGTGGGTCCGTATGTCCACCACGAAGCCCCGAAGGGCTCCATGGAAGTCAGGCGGACATGATGCGAGCACGGACGTTGGACAGAAGAGCGGCCTTGGCTTCCTCACATGTGGGCTGCACGACGACCCAGACGTGAGCCCCCTCGCCCATGTCCAGGACGTAGCCGAACGTCTTGTCGCTGTGGTCCTCAACGCGGACCACGTATCCCCAGTACTCGCCGTCGATGAGTAGTGAGTGGGAAGCGAAACCGGTGTCGTCCCACTCCACTTTGAGCTTCCTGAGATTCACCACGTGAGCCCCTTTCAGAGCCAGGTCGACGGGCGCAGGAACTGGCCCCAGTAGACGGAGACAGGAGGGCATTCCGGCCCGCACGTGCGGTTGCCCTGGACCGAGCAGACCCAGACGGGTGCCGAGTCCTCCGGCGCGTTGAATAGCCGGAAGAGCGTGTAAACGACGAGGGCAGCCCCGAGTCCCAGCAAGGCTGCGAGGATGACCTGCTTCCGGCGTGGCGGCTTACGGTGCTTAGCCATGTCGAACCTCACAGGTTGGGCAGAAAATGGGCCATGGCGTGAAGGACGTCGAGCGACTCGACACCCTTGAGGCGAATGACGGCACGCCCCTTGGAGGCGTACGTCCACACGGAGCCAGCCTTGAAGTAGTCCGCGATGGACCACACCTTGTGCGAGTCCTGAAGCGGCATCGAGGCCATGACGTTCCGGGTGCCGTCCGCCATTTGGGCAGACGGGTAGTACGAAATGCCGTTCGCAAACTTGACGGGCATGAATAGCCTCCGATCAGGGTTCGTATGTCTTCCACACGGGCCCCGCAGGGCCCGCGTAGGAGTCAGGCGAACGTCCGGTCGGAGTAGAGGCGGTAGCCGTCCTCGCGATACATTCCGATCAGTTCGTCCGGAGTCGAGATCGAAACCCAGGTGCGGGAGTCATCCCCCTGCCGTTCCGTGACGTAAGTGCCGGTGTCGAGCACCTTGATGCTCGCGGTCTCAGCGGCGTCGAAAATCATGGTGATTTCGCGCATGGAATCCTCCTAGTGGGTGGAATGGGTCGCCCCGTGACGGGCGACAAGACGGGCGTTGTCCTTGAGGGCCTTTTCCAGGTCCTCACGCGTAATTCCGGCGCTCTTGGCCAAGCTTTCGAGCTTGGCTCGGTTCAGCTTCCCGAGGTTCATCCGCACTCCCGCTCTCGCCAGATGCCGGACCCACGCTTGGCGTGGAATTCCTCGTGTGCCTTGGTGTCGTGACCCATGGCCGTGTGCAGGACCTCGGTGAAGTCGGTGCCCATTCCGGCCTGCCGACCAGGGGCCTTGTCCTTAAGCGCAGGGGCCGTGTTCGCCTCCAGGCCATTCCGGGCCTGTTCCTGGCGTTCCAGCGCACGGCGCAGCTTGCGACGGTCCCGAGAGTTGCCCGGCAGGGCCTCGAATCTGTTCTCCAGGCCCAGGCCATTCGGCCTGTCGGAGGTGCGGTAGGGCTTCTTGATGTGCGCACCCTTGGTGCGGTGCTGCGAGTCCTTGCTCCTCAGACGCTCACCGCGCCGGAGGTTGACCATTCGATCCATGGTCCAGGGACCATCTGCGTTCCGTGCCATCTCGCACCTCCTATCAAACTACTGTCAAACTGCTGTTTGAGGGCAAATTTTTTGCCCACGCGGCCGGGCTGAGGATTCGAACCTCGCGTCACCTGTCGCCGGAAGCGACTGGCTACCCACGCAACCTTTGCGGGTTGCCCGGCCTTTGTAGGGTCTGGACAGGTAATGTGCTTGCTTGCATCGCCCCATAGGCGGCTAGGGCCTGTCCGTCATGCGAGCAGAGCCGTCTACTCGCGATTTGTCGAGCGCATTTCGGCGCTCTCACGTGGTGTCGAGTGAGCGAATGCATGGTCATTGGACTCGTCTAGGCGGTCGGGTAGCTGATTCACCGGGCTTCTGTCCGGGGCGTCTCACGACGTTCCGGCGAGCCTGCCAGCGAGGGCATTCCCGAGCGTCCTATGGGCAGTCCTCCGACCCAAAGCACTCTCGACACGCTTTTCAGTTTTCAAGAAACGGCCGCCCGGCCCGCTAGGCCCTACCCCTTCGCGCAGTCACTCCGCTTCCCGGCGCAACCGGGTCACTGGCGTTCATAGTGACTGCCCTACCGCGCCCTTTCGGGCGCTTGGTTACCTCCTAGCGGGAGGCACTTCCGCGAGCGATTCCCGCGCTCCCGGTCGTCGTTGCCGGGCCTTTCTGGCTTCCACCTTAGCGAGGCTCTCGAACTGCTGTCAAACTGCTGTTTCGGAGGAATCTTCGGTGCGGCATCGCCTCGCGATCCGGTCTCCCGCGCCTTCCTCCCGAGCAGTGCGACTTGGCGAGTCGCCCTTTCGGGTTGGCCCCGAATCTAGCGGGCTGTCCAGCCACTGTCAAACTGCTGTGACTTTCCAGTCCAGCCGCCCCTTGCGGGGCAGACTCTCGGGGGCTCCCCCTCGGTGCTCCGCTCCGGTTGGGGCGGTGCTCCGTGGTGGAACGTCTCCATTAAGCGCAGACTGTCAAACTGCTGTCAACACCCGGCCCCTACTTTCTTCCACATGCCCAGGTCAGGGGGCAGAAATTGGCCTGAGACAGGGGCTCAGTAGGGCAGGGCAGGCAGGGCAGAGAGGGCAGGAAACAGGCTCTGAACTGGGCAAACAGGGGCTAGTCAGCGACAGAGGCAGGGCCTGGGACTAAAGAAGGAAGTGCCAGGTGGGGGGCACAGTGGGGGGCGAAAGCCCAGGTCAGAGGGTGGGGGGATACCTACGATCATGCGTATTCACGTGGGAGGGTAGTCTCCCCTCTCCGGGAATGTACGAATCTGGGACATGCCTTTCGGTGTCCTCAGAGGCACCGAAAGTAACGATCTAGCTGGGGAAACGCCTTAGATCACGAGATGGCAAAACTGGGTGCCCTGACAGGCCGGCAGCGATGCCCAGGCAGCCCTCAGCGGGAAGGTGAGCGACTTTCAGTGCAAGCGTCAAAGTACCCAAGACAGGAGGAATTCCAGTAGCTGTATGACGAGACTGATGATAACGAGCAATGTCAGTGTCCCTATGGCGCCCGAAAAGGCACCCCAAGCCTCTTGGACTTTCTTGTTGCCAGCCACCTCAGCGGCTTCTGCGCGAATCGCCCCAGCGACACTTCCGAAAAACCCAAACAGGACAACCAGGCCGATCCTAACCGCTTTCTCAAAGGCGGTATATTCAATGTCGAGAATCCAAAGGCCCAAGAAAAGGGGGAGTGTCGCTACCGAGAGCAGCACGGCGACAGCAGACGTGCCCATAGCCTTAGCTTCCGGCGGAATGCTGAACGCCCAACTGGAGGACTCTTCCCTATGCGGAGACGGCTCTGATTGTCGCTTCAACGCGACAAGGGCGACAGCCAGCGCCGCAACCCCAGCAGTTGCCCCTACTATCGAAGCGATCTTGTCTGCGACCTCCAGGAATGACCCCATGGCGACCAATTTAGCGACGAGCACTAGCCCACGGCACTGGATTCACATTCTGTGGATAACTATGGGGACTGGACCGCTCGCCACGGAACCCCCGACCTGGGGCTGGCCTGGCGGCCGGGAGTACCGTGAAGAGATGAGTCACTGGCACACCATCCTGGTGGAGCGCAAGGACGGCGGTGACGACGTTGCGCTCCAGATACATCTATCGGACCCGAGCCTGGCAACCAGGGAAGCGGCTGACGAGAAGTACCTCAGCCTCGTCATGAGCCTGGCCGGCGCAGCCGCGGCCGAGTCCGTGAGGGAGGGCTTGATCAGTTCCGAGGAGGGTGTTGTCATTCAGGACTGGACAAGAGCCTCTCGGAAGCTCGCCGTTCTGGAGTGCCCCGACGACGACTGCTGGCCGGCCAAGAAGGCGCTCTACGACCGCTTGTCCCGGGAGATCGAAGAGGAGACCGGGAAGCCGGTGTCCGCTCCTCCGCCACCTCCGATCAACTACTCGGAGAGATGAGTAGGCCCCGGCCACTGGCCGGGGCCCCCGTATTTAGTTGAGCCGGAGCTTCTTGCGGAGCCCCTGGAACTCCGGCCGTTGGAGGAGTCGCTCGTGCGCCTCCTCCGTGTACCACATCCCGACCGTGCTGTACTCCTCGGTCCCCTGGGACGCCCCCAGAAGCACCGCACCGTTGAAGAGGCCGTCGTTCTGGTAACTCCAGGCTCCGCCGGCCTGGTCGTAGATGGACCCGTGGGGAATCCGGTACTCGTAGATCCAGCCGTCCTGGTAACGCTGCGCCAGGAGTCTCAGATCCTTGCCGTCCTCGCCGCCGTGACCAAGCTCGACGATCTCGTCAACCGGGTCTAGGGGCCTTCGAGGGCCTAGGGGCTTGGACACCATGCACTTTCTCCCTTGAAACGTTCCATAGCGGGGGAACGAGATCAATCTACGGCGCCCCACAGACAGCTTCGTTCAGTCGATCAGTAACGAATCGACCATATTTGGGCCACTTTGGAGCCGAATCGACAGGCCCAAGGTTCCGAATGCCCCAAAAAGTACGAAAACCCCCCGCGAGATGCGAGGGGTTTTCACGTTCTGGAGGTCAGAGGTCCAGTTCACCCGCCCGGATTCGGCCCACGAGAGTCGCCAGGTCACTTCGGGAGACCGTCAGGTGCCCCTGGGAGGGGGCCTTGCTGTCCCGGAGACCTACCTTTCCATTCAGTTTGGCAAGCTCAACGCAGTCTCCTCCAGTCGAGCTGCTGTAGGACGACTTGCGCCACTGTGCAGTCACTTCATGCTCTCCATAGTCGAGAGGAGCAGGGCCTTGGAGGGGCCCTCAGGCAGGGCTTTCGCCCCGATACGGGCCCATCGTTCTGTCGAAGACCTTACCTCGGAGGTGTCTGACATGAGACGCCCCCCATGGGGCGCCTCTACGTACGAGACCTCGCCGAAGTCGCCCGTCAGGATCTTGAACCCGCCATCCTGTCCCATGTGGGCGCCCTCGGAGAACGGAATTACGCGAACCAGCACGTTAGGAAGCTCGGAAGCTTCGGCAAGGTGTCGAAGCTGGGCCGCCATGACTGCCGGCCCGCCCACATGCCTCAGTAGAACCGCCTGGTCTAGCAGGATGTCGAGCAGGGGCGGGGCCTTTCGTCGCATGATCTCTTGTCGAAGCAGTCTCTCTTCGACCAGATCCTCAACGTTCGGCACTCCTGCGGCCCGGAACGAGGCCGTGGCGTAGTCCTGGGTCTGGAGAATGCCCGGCACCCAGAGTCCCTGGAACGTCCTGATGCCCTTAGCTCGGCCTTCGTAGGAGACGTGCTCCCGGAACCAGTCCGGGTTGTGGCTGCGCCGTGCGAACAGAAGCAGGCGCTGGAAGTGCCCACCGGTCTGCCAGAGGTCATCAAGGATCTTGGCCTCATCATCGTTGATATGACGACGCCCTGCCTCGCAGTTGGAAACGCTGGCAGGGGTGCGGTTGATGATCTCTCCAAGAGCCTCCTGGGACAGACCGTGCTTTTCTCTGTAGAAGCGCAGGTCGTGGGCTAGCCAGGCCCACAGGCTGGTGTTCGGGTCAGGGCGATTCGTCTGCGGCACGTGACGCATGCGGACCTTTCCAATCCTTCCGGAAGGGTGTTCAGAGTAAGTCCCTGACGCCACGCTTGTCACCGAGTCACTACGGATGGAGACAAGGTCATGAGCCTGGACAGGCCTCGCAGAGGGGACGTAGGGCGGACGGTTCCACGGGTCAGCGAGGACGACCCTCTCCCTGGAGGCAAAGCGGAGTCGCAGGGCCGGTGGGGGGAGCCGTACATCTCTGAACAGACGGACTGGCCGACCGTCGCTACGCGACGGCCCCTGACCGTGCACGAGGTCGTCTTCGGCCTCCAGTCCTGCCTGTCCGCGGAAACCTTCAGCCGGCTGACGGAACTGATGGCCGAGCAGGACGAGCTGGCCGCCGCCTACAACGGCCAGCGGACTGCTGTCAGGAACACCCTGTGACTGAGGCGCTTCGGGAGGCGCTCTGGTGGTTGCTGGCCACCTATAGCGGCGGGGTCATCACTGGACTCGTCGTCATGGCTCTGCTGTACCCCCGAGTCTTCGGTAGGGGGTCTGGCCGCCACCACGGGGGGAACGCCGTCCGGTCCTTCCCCGCGTCCGGACCACCATCGAGCCATCCCGGCGCGGCTCCGCCCCTGAGGCATCACCGTTCGCCGACCGTAGGCCCTCCTTCAACCCACCCGCGTCAGCACCGCACGTGGTGAGCCCATACCCCCAAGATCTCCTCCGGCCGCGGCGCGTCCAATCCCAACACGGCACCGGGGTCCAACCGCGGCGCGGCCGGAGGGCACCAACTCCGAAGGCAGCAACGAACCCATGACCTCGGCTGAGGAGGCCCCCCAAGCTGAACGCGCGGAGCGCCACCGCAGACACATCGCCAAGGTGTTCCGCTGGCCGGCCGGAGCCGTGGAGAACACCTGGAGCCTGGAGGCGAAACACCCCCACTGGCAGGTCGGCTACACCAACGGCGAGCTGCCCGTGGGCAGCGAACCCGGCTACTTCGCCCGGCTCCGCCGATCGCCGTCCGGTGGTTACAACCCCCGCCTCGTCGCAGCGACCCCCCGAGGCCTGCACCTAGAGATCGTCCAAGAGGAGGCCCGGTGCGAGTTCAAGTATTGGTTTGGAGGTTCGAGTGACCGCGCTGGCTGATGACCCTCAAAGGCACCTCAAGGGCATGGCGCTGTTGATTCAGGTCGCCAGCCCAACCGTGACCGCGTACTGCTCTGGCGATCCGTTGCTCCTACGGGTGACCTACCGCAACTGGGGCCCGATCAAGGTTGGCAGTGACCCCGATCGCGAGATGTTCGTCCTTCTCACGGAGAACGGTGAGAAAGATCTTGGCCCCCACAAGGCACCTCAGACGGTACTCAGTCGCATTTTGGACAAGGTCAACGCCCCTATGACTGAGCCGGAGTAACCCCCTAGTCCCCTTCGGACGGCGGCCTGCCGTGCGGAGGTTAGTGCGGCAATCAGCCGCGCCCGAGGCCTCTAAGGAGGACGCGCCATGCAGTACGAGTTCCGCCAGTCGTCTGCCTGTTCGGACGGGTGTGGTGGGGCCTGCGTCGAGGTCGCCATCAACCTGCCCGGCATCGTCGCACTCCGCGACTCCAAGACTGACACAACCGTTCAGTTCACCCCGGAGGAGTGGGGAGCCTTCCTCGCTGGCGTCAAGGCCGGCGAGTTCGACATCGCCGCCTGACTCAAACCGAGGGCCCCGTCTTCCCCGGGGCGGGGCCCTCCCTGATGGGAGAATCCCAGCGTGACCGTCCCCGCGTACGACTACGACGCTCCCCTTGCCGACGAACGCGACGACTGGAAGCGAGGCGGTCTTCACTTCCACTGCTACATGGCTCGGATGACCTCTGACTCCTACGGCAACGAGGGGCAGCGGCGGGACCTGTCTTCCCCGCTTCCTCCGCGAGTCATACGGGAGTGGCTTCAGAAGCCTCAGTCAGCACTGCTGCTGACGCCAGCTACGCCGGAAGATGCCGTCGATTGGCTTCGCACTCAGTGGCAGCCGCACGGCGATCGGGACGAGGCCCACTACGCCCGCGCCCTGCACGACCTGCGTTGCGGCAACGATGTCCTCTGGGGCGAGTGGATCAACGCTGCATCCCAGCACCTGCACACGGCCATCGTGGGCACGAACCAGGGGTGCCACTAAGAAAGAAGAAAGCCCCCCGGCAGGAGCCGGGGGGCTGTGACGTGTCAGGCGACGGCGCGGAACTCCGCTAGGACGTCTCTCGCCCAACGGTCGGTTCGCTTGAACCTCTCGGCGAGTTCCGCTGCCGAGGGGAAGTCGTCTTCCGGAAGGGTCTCCAACAGCTTCCGTGCTTCCGCCTTGGCGGAAGCGTTCCGGGGCCTGGCGGGCTTCCGGGGTTCCGGAAGCGCCTTGGGTGCCTCTGCTGGAGGTTCCGAAACCGGAAGCACTTCCGGCAGAAAGGGGCCTTCGGCTTCCGTCACTTCCGGAGCGGATGAGAGTGCCATAGCGATGTGAAGCATCATCGCTGCGACTGCGTTGGGGACAGCGCTGACGACGAGCGACACACCCAGCGGCGCAGCTCCAGGGTGCAAGACGTGCCAGGTGCTGGAGAGGCCGTAGCTCATGGCGATGGCGGCCGTAGCAGTCCGCCTCGCAGATTCACGCCCAGGACCTTCGGGGCTACAGAAGTAGACCAGGGTGCCCACCAACTCGCACACAATGACCGCTACGGGCAGAAGCCAGGCGACGCGGGTACTCCATCCGGCTGCTTGACCAAGGGCGCTCTGTGGCTCGTAGGCGAGCGCAGCGACGGCTGCTAGCGCCACGGGGGTCCCTGCGTAGACAGCCCATCGGGCGGGCCTTGCCGGGGGCTGAGGTTGCTGCACGTGCCGACACTCCTCGAAGCGTGCTATCTTCAACAACGCTTCGGGTTGGGCTGGCCCAACCGCCACGTCACCGTGAGCCTCTTCCCGGCGAGCCTCCCAAAAAGAGGCTCGATCTTCGACCTGGCCATCGCGGTCGCCCTGCTGGCCGCCGCCGAAGCCGTCCCCGCCAAGGCCTGTTCCAACCTCGTCATGGTCGGCGAGCTGGGCCTGGACGGCCGCGTCCGCTCCATCCCCGGCGTTCTCCCCGCCGCCGTGGCGGCCGCCAACGCCGGCTACAGCACCGTCGTCGTCCCGCAGGCCAACGCCGCCGAGGCCACGCTCGTCCCCGATCTCAAGGTCATCCCGGCCGCGTCCCTCCGCGCCCTCCTCTGCCACCTGCGCGACGAGCCACCACCGGTCGAGGAGGACGAGGAGACCCCGGCCCCGCGCACGGCCGCACCCGCCGACCGGCGTCCCGACCTGGACCTCAGCGACGTACGGGGCCAGGCCGAGGCCCGCCGCGCCCTGGAGATCAGCGCCGCCGGAGGCCACCACCTCTACTTCAGCGGGCCTCCAGGCTGCGGGAAGACGATGCTGGCCGAACGCCTGCCGACGCTCCTGCCTCCCCTCGACCCGACCGCCGCGCTCGAGGTCACCGCCATCCACTCCATCGCCGGCACGCTCCCGCCCAACCAGCCGCTGATCACCCGCCCACCGTTCTGCGCACCCCACCACACCGCCACCCGTTCCGCCATGGTCGGCGGCGGCTCCGGCCGCGTCATCCAGCCCGGCGCCGCCTCCCTGGCCCACCGCGGCATCCTCTTCCTGGACGAGGCCCCCGAATACATGAGCGGCGTCCTCGACGCCCTGCGCCAGCCCCTGGAAGAGGGCGAGGTCAGGATCGCCCGCTCCGAGGGCACCGCGTGCTTCCCCGCGCGCTTCACCCTCATCCTCGCCGCCAACCCCTGCCCCTGCGCAGCCGCCAAAGAGCTCGACTGCTCCTGCGCCCCCTCCGTCCGGCGCCGATACCTGGCCCGCATCTCGGGCCCGCTCCTCGACCGCATCGACCTCAAACTCGAACTCCATCCCGCCAGCCGCACCGAGCTCCGCTACGACCTGGAGTTCGCCGAGCCCAGCGAGGTCGTGGCCGAACGGGTCCAGGCCGCCCGCGAACGCACCGCCCACCGCCTCCTCGACACCCCCTGGCGCTGCAACGCCGAGATCCCCGGCCCGGAGCTCCGCCGCCGCTTCACCCCACCCCGCGAGGCCATGAACGCCGCCGACGACGCCCTCAACCACGGCACCCTCAGCGCCCGAGGCCTCGACCGCGTCCTCCGAGTCGCCTGGACCATCGCCGACCTGGCCGGACGCGACCACCCCGACGAGAACGACATAGGCGGCGCCCTAGCCCTATGGACAGGCCGCCGCCCCTAACCCGCCCAGCCCTTCCCCACACCACCCCACACGCACGCCCACCCCAGGCCGAGCCCGAGGCCGAGGCCGAGAGCGAGCCCGAGAGCGAAGTCAGGTCGCCCAATCCGAAGGGCCTACGCCCACGCCCACGCCCACGCCCAACTGTCCACAACCGAACCGTCCATGACCAACCACACAACCTCCCACCTCGGACCCACGAACACGCACACCCAGAAACCGGAGGGCGCAAAGCCGAAGATCGCACTCACACACCCGGGCATCACGTCTACGCACACCCGAGGGCGCACCAACGCGCGCCGAGTGCAGCCCCGACGCACACCTGAGAATCACGTCAACGCATGCCGACGAGAAACACCCCAGCCCCCCGCACCCTCCACCAAGCCCAACCCGTCATCACTCCGCCCGTAGCTCCCAAGCCAGAGCGGCCAACCCACTCAAAGAAGCACGGCGAACGCCCACCCGCATGCGGCTGACCGCCCCTCGAACACCACCTGAGCAACCGCCAACACCCTTCCGCCCGCTTACACCAGCTGCCCCACCCCACTACAGGAGTCCACATGAACGATGATCGGCAGGCTCGAGCCACCCTCTGTGCTGTCGCCGAGCCCGGGGACACGGTGATGGGCCGATTGATCGCCGTCGCCGGACCCACCGGAGCCTTAGAGGCGATCCGCACAGGTGAACCTCCACCTGGAGTCGACGCCCACCGCACCGCCCCGAGGCTGGACCGCTGGCGGATCAGGCTCTCGGCCGCCGACCCTGATGCCGACCAGGCGATCCGCGAACACCTGAACATCCGGCTGGTCTGCCCCGGCGACCCCGAATGGCCGACCACGCTCGACGATCTCGGCGACGAACGACCGTACGCGCTGTGGCTTCGTGGCCCGGAGGACCTGCGGTACGCCTGTCTGCGTTCGGTCGCCATCGTGGGTTCGCGCGCCGCTTCCCCCTACGGACTGCGCGTCGCCGCCGACATGGCCTGCGAACTGGCCGAACAACGCTGGACGGTGATCTCCGGCGGTGCTCTCGGCATCGACGCGGCGGCCCACCGCGGCGCCCTGGCCGCCGACGGGCCCACCGTGGCGGTCTTCGCGAACGGAGTGGACGTCCCCTATCCCGCGAGCAACGACGGTCTCTTCGCCGAGATGGCCCGCCGTGCCCTGCTGGTCGGCGAGACACCGCCCGGCACGGAGCCCAACCGCCTCCGCTTCCTGGTCCGCAACAGAGTGATCGCCGCCCTCTCCCGCGGCACGGTCGTGGTCGAGGCCGCCCGCCGAAGCGGCGCACTGGGCACTGCCGCCTGGGCCCGCAAACTTGGCCGCGTCGTCATGGCCGTCCCCGGCCCAGTGCATTCGCACTCTTCGGTCGGGTGCCACAAACTCCTGCGCGAGGAGCCTCCCGCCACGCTCATCACCCGTTCAGAGGAGGTGATCGAGGCCGTGGGCCCGATCGGGGCCCTCGCCCCAGAACCCGGAGCCCCGGTCCTCCCCCGCGACAACCTCGACCCCACAATCCGAGCGGTCCTGGAGGCCCTCCCCTCGCGGGGCGGCACCGGCCCCGCCCAGATCGCCGTCAAGGCCGGCCTGGACCTCGGCACCGTCAACGGCAAGCTCGGCCTCCTGGCCGCAGCCGGCTTCGTAGAACGCGCCCCCACCGGATGGCGCCTCACCAAACAAGCCCGCAAATGACCCCGCCGACCACCACCCACGACCGCCAACCGCCCGGACCAACCCCAACCACAGCCGCTAACCTCCGCCCCTGGCATCGGCCCCGCAGCTCCGGCTCCTGTGCGCCACCTCGCTCCTCCGCCAACACCCGTCCTGTCCACCGCCAACACCACCACCCTGTGCATTGCGTACACGAACTGGCGCCCGGCATGCGTTCACATAGATCACAGCGCTCGGCCGCAGCCGCTCAGGGGCCCACCCGCCCGCAGACATACGGCAGGGCAAACCTTCACCACACGAACGCCACCAACGCCCTGCCTGGATTCCTGCGCCGTCATCCGCCGCGAACACGGGCTGGCTCTCCGCGTGCGGTCATCCGGACCACGGTGGCCAGAGCCACAGCAGCCCGGAGGCACCGGCCCCCGCGCGCCAGGGCGAGACCTCCACCGGGCTGCGGTGCCTGGACGCCGGGAGGAACCGGCTGGCGCAGGTGCCGGCCGAGCTGGCCGAGCTGGCGGCCCTGGAGGAGCTCTATCTGGACGGCAACCGGTTGGAGCGGATGCCGCCGGTAGGGGCGATGCCCGGGCGTGCGGGTGCTGGACCTGAGCGTCAACCGCCTGGCGGCGCTGCCCGGAGGGCTGGGCGGGCTGGTGCGGCTGCGGTACCTGTACGCACGAACGCCTCTAACGCCATCCGCCGACCCGATCGCCACCGACACCCGTGTGCGCAAGTCGCGTTCGGTGTGGAGGCGGGTCGAACGAACATGGCGACCCTGACCACCAGCGGGGACGCTGCCGGCATTCAGCCGGCCTCTGCCCCATTCGGCCAAGTCCGCGGCGACGGTCTTGGCCTCCGACTCCCGAGCGGCAATGGCTCGGGTCAGCCAGAAGGAGTGATCACATGGGTACGCACCAGCACCGGGCCGAGCAGGAGAACTCGCAGCATCGAGCCCGGGCCGGGGGTGTCTCCTGGGTTCGTCAGGCCATGGCGCCTGAGGGCTCCGGCTCGGGGCGGGTCACTGCTCGGAGGGGAGCTCGAAGTCGCTCTTGGCCAGTTCCTCCACGTTGACGTCCTTGAACGTGACGACGCGGACGTTCTTGACGAAGCGCGCGGGGCGGTACATGTCCCAGACCCAGGCGTCCTGCATGGTGACCTCGAAGTAGACCTCACCGTTGTCCGTGCTGCGCACCTGAAGGTCCACCGAGTTGGTCAGGTAGAACCTGCGCTCGGTCTCGACCACGTAGGTGAACAGCCCGACGACATCGCGGTACTCGCGATAGAGCTGCAACTCCATCTCGGTCTCGTACTTCTCAAGGTCTTCGGAGGACACCGTTACCCCTCTCCAGGAACGGGCGGGCCGTTCCACCAGGCACTTTGCCCCTGTCGGGATCGCCGAACCGCCCCCACACCCATGATCATCAAACGACCGTGAGAGGTGAGACCGACTCTTCCCAAGAAGGCTAATGGAGACCGGGCAGATTCAGTGGAAACGCCCCTCCGCAGACCGGCCGCCAGCGTCGGCCGACCAGCCGAAAACCCGGGCCCCGCTGGGCTCCGCCCGACCAGCCGAAACCCGGGGTCCTGCTGCGCTCCACCCAGAAGCCGAAAGCCCGGCAACGTGAAACGCTCCCTCCGTCCGGATGACCGCCGGGCAAGGCGGATGCCCTCCCCAGTCGACGAATTGGCGATCCCGCAGGCCGCCGACTGGCCCGCAGGGCTCCAGGCTCAAGGGTGTGCCGCCTTCGAGGCCGTCCTGCCCTCGTGAATTCGGGCCTGGAGATCAGGAGCCTCGAAGCCGCCGGCAGGCCGCGGGGCTCGAATTGGCCAGGACCCTTCCCATGCAGCCGCAGTGGCCAGAAAGGGCGCTGTCGGCCGCACGGGCGACACAGGCCGCACGGATGACGCAAGCCGCACAGGTGACGCAGGCCGCACAGGTGACGCAGGCCGCACGGATGACGCAGGCTGCACGGGTGGCACACCACACCTTTGGGCGGCGGGCGCTCTGCGAGGCATCCTGCCCGCTTCAGGGGGTGCCTCGCCCGGTCGGCAGCGCAGCCGCGTTCTGCGGGTCGGTGGAGCCCAGCAGGGATCGCGAAGGTGATCATGACCGATGTCGTCCACCAAACAGCTCAAGACCTCGAATGCATGTTCGATGCCTCGCCACTCTCCACGCTTGTCCCGTGGATCGTTCACGAGGCTGCATGGTGCTGCGGGTCATCGCAGCTGGCGGTGCGCCAGGGCGGCCGGTGCGTCCGGAGGGGGCAACGGGTCCGCCTGACTCGATCTCGGCAGCCAGCGGAGAGCGAGCAGGCCGAGTGCCAGGTGCAGGAGGGCGGCCACGGCGGCTGCCGCATGGAGACCGGTGACGAAAGCGGACTTGGCCTCATCCCGGATCGGGGCCGTCAGATCAGGGAGGTGAAGCGTCTCGTCGAGCGTCGGGGCAAGGTCCGGGCCCTGGATGCGGAACAGCAGGGCGGCGAGTGAGCCGAGGAGGGCGATGCCGAGCGCGTTACCGATCTCGTTGCTCGCCTCGGCGATCGCCCCCGCCGAGCCGGCTCGTTCGGGAGGGACGGCGCCGACGGCGGTGTCGGCCACGACGGCGAAGGAGATGCCGTATCCGAAGCCCGCGATGACCGTGGAGGCGACGTACCAGCCGACCCCACCGGTGATCGTGGTCGGGAGAAGGAGGATCAGCCCGGCGGGAATCGAGAAGTGGCAGATGAGCAGGGCGGTGCGCTTACCGATGCGATCGACCACGGCCGGCGTGACGACACAGGTGACGGTGAGCACCAGAGCCCCAGGCAACGCGAGCAGCGAGGCCTGCAGGACCGGGAGGTCGAGAACGGACTGAAGATAGATGCCCGCCAGATACGCCGTCGCGGACCAGGCGGCCAGCGGCAGCAGGCCAGTGATGATCGCGACCGCGAAGACCCTGTCGCTGAAGAGCGAGAAGTCCATCAACGGGTGCTCCAGGTGACGCTGGCGTACCCCGAACCAGGTCAGCAGTGCTCCCCCGGCCAGCCCGCCCAGCACGGAGAGGATCGAGAAGCCTTCGGCCGCCGTGTGCTTGAGGCTGTAGATCACGAACAGCAGCCCGACGGCCGAGGTCACGACGCTGACGGCGTCGATCCGGCCCGGCCGGGTCGTGCGGACCTCGCGGAGCAGGACAGGGGCGAAGCACAGGAACAGGGCGATGACCGGGAGGTTGATCAGGAAAACGGAACCCCACCAGAACCGTTCCAGCAGCACACCACCGGCGACCGGGCCGATCGCGAACCCGGCGGCGAACGCCGCGGCGAAGATGCCGATGGCCTGCGCCCGCCGCCGCGGATCAGCGAACAGCTCGCTCAGCACGGCCAGGGCGGCCGGGAGCAAGGTCGCCCCCGCGACGCCCGTCACGGCGCGGGCGGCGATGAGGAGCTCAGGACTGGGAGCGAACGCCGCCGCGGCGGAGCCGATGCCGAAGAAGGTCGCACCGATCATGAGGAGCCTCAGCCGGCCGTACCTGTCGCCGATAGTGCCGAACGCGATGAGCAGCGACCCGACCGCGAAGCCGTAGATGTCCAGGATCCACAGGGCCTGATCGGCGGTGGGGTTGAGGTCCTGGCTGATCCGCGGCATCGCCAGGAACAGGATCGACCCGTCCATCGAGACCAGGAGAACGGGCCCGAGAACGACCAGGAGCCCGAGCCAGGCGCGTGCGCCGGATGAGTTCGTGTGCTGTCGAGACATGGCGTCCACGTTCGGGCGCGCCACGTTCACCAGCCATCCCTGTGCCGTGGGTACACCCAGCAGGTGCACCCACGTCAGCGGGAGGCCGCCTACGCTCGATCTCGTGGAGAGCCTCGGAGCGTACTTGAAGAACCGCCGGGACCGGGTCACGCCGGACGAGATCGGGCTGCGCACGTACGGAACCGCGCGGCGGGTCCCTGGGCTGCGCCGCGAGGAACTCGCCCAGCTCGCCGGAGTGAGCGCCGGCTACTACACGCGCCTTGAACAAGGGCAGGCCGAAACCGCCTCCGAGCAGGTCCTGAACGCCCTCGCGCGAGTGCTGAACCTTGACGAGGTGGAGACGGCGCACCTGCACAACCTCGCCCGGCAGCCGTCCAAGGCCGGGCTGTCCGAACCGGCGTGGGAGGAGCCGTATCCCCGCGTCCTCACCCTCCTGGACTCACTCGGTGACGCGACACCCGCGATCGTTCTCGGCAGGCGCGGGGACGTCCTCGCCTGGAATCGCGCCGGCCATGCGCTCTTCGCCGAGCACGTCGATTTCGACGCGCCGGGCACTCGCGAGCACCGGCCCTCGATCCCGCGAATGTTCTTCCTCGACCCGCTCACACGAGACCTGCACCGCAACTGGGACGAGCTGGCGCACGTCCACGTCGCCTATCTGCGCCTCACCGCCGGCCGGTTCCCCACCGACGCGCGGCTGGCGCAGCTGATCGGCGAACTCACCATGCGCAGCGACGAGTTCGCGGCCATGTGGGCGGCCGGCGAGGTCGCCGACTGCACCGTCGGCGACATGCACCTGCGCCACCCCACCATCGGAGCCGTCAGCGTCGCCTACCAGGTCTGGCTCCAGCCCGACAGCCCCGGCCACCGGCTCGAGATCTACACCGCGAACGACCCGACCTCCGCCGACGCGCTACGCCTCCTCAGCCAGCGCACCCACCAAGACCTCCCCACCGACCAACTCCCCCACCCCACTCCCGACCCATCCTGAACGCCGCCCGAACCACCCCAGAACCACAGATGATCGCTCGTGGGGGTGGGGTCAGCGCGCAGGGGTCAGGCGGGGGCTTGGTTGGGGGTGGAAAGGGTGGGGGTGCTGAGGTCGGGGGTGAGGGGTGGGGGCTCGGTCCCGTTGTCGCGGCGGGCGCGGCCTACGTTGACGAAGGAGAAGCGGTGTTCGGGGCAGGGGCCGTGGGTGGTGAGGGCGGCTGAGTGCTCGCGGGTCGTGTACCCCTTGTGCACGTCGAAGCCGTAGTCCGGGTAACGGTCGTGCAGCTGCACCATGAGGCGGTCTCGGGTGACCTTGGCGATCACTGAGGCGGCGGCGACGCAGGCGGCGACCTGGTCGCCCTTGATGACTCCGAGGCCGGGCACGTCCAGGCCGGGGACGGTGAAACCGTCGCTCAAAACGTAGGAGGGACGTGGCTCCAGGGCGGCCAGCGCGCGGCGCATGCCGGTGATGTTGCAGCGGTGCACGCCGACCCGGTCGATGTCGTGGCACGGGATCACGACGACGCTCCAGGCCTCGGCACGTTCGACGATCTGCTCGTAGATCGACTCGCGCCGGGCGGGCGTCAGGAGCTTGGAGTCGGTGAGGCCCTCGATCATGCCCTTACGGCCGCGCCGCAGGATGGCGGCGGCGACCACCAGCGGGCCCGCGCTGGCTCCACGGCCCGCTTCGTCGACCCCGGCCACCCGGTCGAAACCGGCGTGTTCCAGCGCACGCTCGTACGCGTGCAGGCCTGCGTCACGGCGGGGGGTGAAGCGGAGTGGACGACCCATCATGGGACACCAGCGTACGGCGCCGCACACCCGCAAGGTGCCCCTATTGGGGGCTAACCGGACGAGGCGCGCAGGCGGAGGCGGCGCCGGATCAGGATGATCGGGACGGCGCCGGCCAGGCCCAGGAGCATCGGGAGGCCGCCGGCGGCGGCGTGGTTGAGGGCCGGGCGGTCGAACGTCTTGGGGATCGGCAGGGTGTCGATGCGGTTGAGCGGCCACACGATCACGAAGGCGCGGCCGATGACGCGGTTGACGGGCACCGTGCCGCCGCCGGGGTCGCCGCGGTGGTTGCGGGAGTCGTAGGAGAGCTCCCGATGATCGCCCATGACCCACAGCTGCCCGGTGCCGACGGTGACCTCGAACGGGAGGTCGGACGGCTTGTTCTGCTCGCCGGTCAGCGGGTCGGTGTAGAGGTAGGACTTCTCGTCGATCGGCACGCCGTTGACGGTGATGCGGCCCTGCGCGTCGCAGCACTTGACCTGGTCGCCCTGGACGCCGATGACGCGCTTGATGTAGTCCTTCTCACCGGGCACGACGCCGAACGTGCTGCCGATCGCGCGCAGCACCTTGGACACCGGGTTGGACGGCTCGGCGACGTTGATCTCGGGGTCCCAGGAGTCCAGGCCGCTGAACACCACGACGTCCCCGCGCTCGATGTCGCGCGTGTGGTAGACGAGCTTGTTGACCAGCACCCGGTCGCCGACCAGCAGCGTGTTCTCCATCGACTCCGACGGGATGTAGAACGCCTGCACCACGAACGTCTTGATGACGAGGGCGAGGACGAGGGCGACGCCGATCAGGACCGGCAGTTCCTTCCAGAAGGAGCCCTGCTTCTTGCCCTTCTTCGCACCGCCGCCACCGGTTTCGTCCGAATCCTCATCGGCATCTTCGTCATCGCCGTCCGCCTCGGACGAAGTCGCCCCGCCCTTCGCCTTGGAGACGGCGACACCGTCCGCGGGCGCCCCGTCCTCAGCAGTGCTCTGTGAGGGACCGGAGGCCGCGCCGTCCGACAGGGGACCTGACACGGGATCGTCCTGCGAGGGACCGGAGGAGCCACCGTCCTGCGAGGAACTGACGGGCGTGCCGCCCGGCGAAGGATCGGGGACAGGGCTGTCGCTGTCCTCCATGGGGCTGGAGGACGCACCGGCCGGTGAGGGACTGGACGCCTGGCTGTCCTGGGAGGCGTCAGGAGCGGGACCGCCCGGCGAAGAATCGGGGGCAGAGCTGTCCTGCATGGGACTGGAGGACGCACTGGCCGGTGAGGGACTGGACGCCTGGCTGTCCTGCGAGGTGTCAGAAGCGGGGCCGTCCAGCGGGGGACCGGATGCCGCGCCGCCCTGGGAAGCACTGAACGCCTGGCCGTCCTGCGAGGGGCCGGAGGACGTTCCGGTCGGTGCAGGGCTGGACGTCTGGCTGTCGGGCGAAGAACTGACGTTCTGTCTGCCCTGTGAGAGGCCGGAGGCCGCGCTGCCCTGCATGGAGGTGGACGGCTGGCCGCCCTGCGAAGGGGGCGAAGCGGGGCCGGAGGCCGCGGCGTCCTTCACGGGGCCGGAGGCCGCGGCGTCCTTCACGGGGCTGGAGGGTTGGCCGCCCTGGCCGGGGGTGGCTGGGGGTGAGGGGACGGGGCCGCCTTTGGGGTCGGCGGGGTGCTTGTCCTCTGGGGCCGCGCCCTCGGCTTCGGAACGCACGTTTCTCCGATCGTCCTCATCACCTGGCCCCCACCGCGGGCCTGATCCGGAAGACATCGTGACACGAGCGGCCGGTCATGTCGGGCAGGAGGGAGGCCCGCGATCTACGCGTCGCGCCTCTGGCGGAGGCGGCGGTGCAGGAGGACGACGGGGATCGCGCCCGCGAACCCCAGGGCCAGCGGGGTGGCGGGCACCACGACGCCGGCGGCGTTGAGCGCCGGCTGCTCGAAGGTCTTGGGGATCGGCAGTGTCCCGATCCGGTCGAGCGGCCAGACGACGACGAACGCGCGGCCGATCACCCGGCTGATGGGGATGGTGCCGCCGCCGGGGTCGCCGCGGTGCGCGCGCGAGTCGGACGAGACCTCGCGGTGGTCGCCCATGACCCACAACTGGCCGGGCTTCACCGT
This sequence comes from Spirillospora sp. NPDC047279, assembly GCF_040643285.1. NCBI lineage: Bacteria > Bacillati > Actinomycetota > Actinomycetes > Streptosporangiales > Thermomonosporaceae > Spirillospora > Spirillospora sp. NPDC047279. Next base: position 224,083 of record NZ_JBEYUA010000004.1, on the reverse strand, counting down.
GTGGTCGAACGTCTCGTTGGAGGGCTTGTTCTGGTCGCCGGTCTGCGCGTCGCCGTAGAGGTAGGACTTCTCGTCGATCGGCACGCCGTTGACGGTGATGCGGCTCTGCGCGTCGCAACACTTGACGCGGTCGCCGGGGATGCCGATGACGCGCTTGATGTAGTCCTTCTCGTTCGGCGCGACGCCGAACGCGGTGCCGATGGCGCGCAGCACCTTGGAGACCGGGTTGGACGGCTCGGCGTAGTCGACCTCGGGGTCCCAGGAGTCCAGGCCGTTGAAGACCACGATGTCGCCGCGCTCGATGTCGCGGATGTGATAGACGATCTTGTTGACCAGCACCCGGTCGCCGATCTGGAGGGTGTTCTCCATCGACGCGGACGGGATGTAGAACGCCTGGATCGCGAACGCCTTGATGACGAGGGCGAGGACGAGGGCGACACCGACCAGGACCGGCAGTTCCTTCCAGAACGAGCCCTGCTTCTTGGACTTGCCCTTGGACGACGACTCTTCGGAACCGGAGCTCACGGCCTGCTTCTCGTCGGGCACCGCGCCCTCGGCTTCGGAACGCACGTTTCTCCGATCGTCCTCGTCTGTCATCAGAGCGAAAGCCTATCGGCGTCCGGCCCTGCGCACCGTGCGCACGGCCGTGTCGCCGGACCACTACCTGCGGCCGCCGTCCGGAACGGCCAACGCCCCGGTCACCGCTGAGGGTTCCCGGGGCGTCGAAGGATCAGGTGCGCGGCACGGATCAGAAGTCGCGCTTCTCCTTGCTACCCGCACGCAACCAGCAGCGGAACAGATCATTTCTCCTCAGGGGGCACATCGAGGGCACTCCCCTCGCTGATCACGCTCCATGCCTCGTCCACGGCGAGTCGCATCCGCTCGTTGCTCGAAGGCATCAGATGCGTGTATGTGCGGAGCGTGAAGCCCGGATCACTGTGGCCGAGGTACTCGGCGAGGGCGCGGATGTCCACACCCTTGGTCAGGAGCACGCTGGCGAAATGATGTCGCAGCGCGTGAAAGCCGTTCTCCCTGGTCGGATCGACTCCAGCCGCTCGAAGAGCTGACTTCCAGACCTGCCAGTTCCAGTCGTTCCGATTGATCGCGTTGCGTTGCCGTGTGGTGAACACGAGCCGTGTTGTGATCGCCTCTCCATCAGGGATCTTCCACGGCAGTGTCACCGTGATCGGAGGGTACTGCTCCATATGCGCTTCGACGATGCGAGCGAGTGAGCCCGGAAGCGGTACCTCGCGGATCTTGCCGCCCTTGGGCAGGGCGAAGACCAGCCGGAACCCGCCGAGGATCTTCACTTGTCGCCGTACGTGAACCACAGCTTCGTTCATGTCGATGTCATCGACGGCCAGGCCGAAGGCTTCCCCCTGTCGCAGGCCGAGCCGTGCCCCTACGGCTACCAGGGCGGCAAACCGCTGGTTGATCTTCTTGGCGACCAGGTCAGCCTGTTCGACGGACCATGGATCGATCTTCTTCCGTTCTGCTTTGGGTGGCCGTACCGACGAGGTCTGACACGGGTTCCTGCTGATCAGGCCGTCATCGACAGCGGCGGTGAGCACCGTGGACACGTGATCGAAGACGGCCCGGACGTGGTTTGCGGAGGTCTTCCTGTCCCGAAGCCAGGCCTGGATGATCGAGGGCCGTTTGGCGATCGCCCTCAGTTCCAGATCGCCCAAGGTCGGGTAGGCGTGCAGTCTCAGTCGCTGCTCTGCTGTCTCCCGAGAGCTCTCGTCAAAGGTTTGTGCGGCGAGCCACTGATCAGCATAGGAACGGAAAGTGATCTTCCCGTTCGCTGGACTGACGTGGGTGTCCGTGTTGAGCTCTGACGTGATCTTGGCGTCGAGGGCTTCGGCGTAGATGTCAGGATCGGTGTCGTCGCGCTTGCCGCCTCTTCTGGGGCGGTTGAGCTTGCATTGTTTGCCGTCCTCGTCGCGCCAACGAACTTGCCAGCGGTCGCCTTGGCCATGGTCTTTGCTGGGGTTGAGCTTGTGTTCGCGACACCGGGAAACAGCCTGGCCGTTGGCGTCGAGGCGGGGTTCGCGGGTGTGCCAGCGGTCATAGACGGCCATCAGGCGGCCTCTTGCTGCTGGCGCACCCAGGCGATGACATCGTCGGGCAGGTAGCGCAGATGGCGCCCAACCTTGGCGGCTTTGGGGCCGACGCCAAGGTAACGCCACTGGTAGAGGGTCCGGACCGGGACGCCGAGGAAGCGGGCAACTTCCTGAGGTGTCCAGGTGCGATCTGATTCGAGGGTGGTCATGGGCGGTGATCTCCTTGCGGATGTGGATCATGGGTGTCCTTCCGGTTGGGGGTCGTGATCCCGTGTGGTTGATCACTCCCGGCCTGCCGTGGTCTTCCGCGTGCGCGGCGGCGTGGCCTGCTGGTGGTTCGCCGTTGCGGCGACCATGGAGGGTCATGCGGCTAGGAGTTGGGTGGTGTGGGCGTGTTCGTGGGCGAGGTCTTCGCGTCCGGCTTGGTGTCGTCGGCGGGCTTGGTCGGCCGCTGTGTTGGCCAGGAGGGCGTCAGCGATGGTGTGCCAGCCGGTTCCGACGTAGGTGAGCCGCCCGACGACGAGCGTGGTTTCGGTGTCAAGGTGATCTTGACGGTTGATCTCGTCTGGTTCGGGGCCGGACGCCGAGGTGCAGTGATGTAGGGCGCGGGCTTGGCGGAGGTAGGAGAAGGTGACCGAGTAGCGGCGGCCTTTGGTGAGGAAGTGGCCGCCGAAGCCGAGCATGTGGGCCCAGCGGCGAAGTCCGGCCCAGTCGGGATCGTCGCCGAGGTGCCAGGCGGCGGCGATGAGACGTTCGGTGTGGGTGCCGTCAGGGTCGGCGTACAGGGTGACCGAGCGTTCGTCGAGGCGGCGGGAGGTGTGGCCGGTGATCTCGGTGCCTTTGGTGGCGTACTTGGCCAGGTAGCCCGCGACCATCTGATCGGTGAGCGGGTCGGCGCCGGTCATGGTGATGACGGTGACCTTGGTCTGGCCGCCCCAGGCGATGCGCCACCCTTCAGACTTGCCGGGATGGGCGGGCGTGGTGTGGGTGATGGTGGCGGCGGCGTGATGGACAGCGTCGTGCAGGTCGATGGCGGTGAGCCCGGCCGGAGGCGTGGCCGGGCTGGTGGGGTTGTCAGGGTCGTGGCCATCCAGGCGTAGTACGGCGTGGAAGTGGACGGCACCGCGGGCTTGGTATTCGGCGACCTTGCCGTGCGCGACCCGTACCGGGGGCAGGCCACGGCGCCGGGCGGTGTGGTTGAGGTGGCGTTCGATGGCCTGTTTAGTGCGGCGCCACAGCTCTCCGGCCTGGTGGTTCCAGACCACGTGTGCATCATGGTCGTAGCAGTCCAGGCACAGCGGTTGCCCAAGACGGGAGTCGTCAAGTTCGTGCCGGGCGAAGCAGGCGAGCGTGACGCCATGCGGGCAGGTCTCGGCCGAGCCGTGACTACGAGCGTGGCAAGGGTCAGGGCGACACGAGCAACGGGACTTGTCTCGGCACAAGTGCCGGCGGAAGGGCCGGGTGTGGACCTGACCGAAGCTAGGGGCGGTGAAGGTGGCGAACACGGCCGGATTTGCAGCAACGGCGGGTGAGATGGTCTTACCGCCGACCAGACCCGCGCGGATGAGCTGAAAAGCGTCTCCCTGGTAGGTGTAGGCGCACGACGGGCACACCTTGTGACGCCGGTTCCCGCACGCCTTGTAGAGCACCCCATCGGGCATGTCAGCGGTACGGGCTGTCGCTTGGATCTCGCCAGTGTGTTCGGCGACGGTGTCCAACTCTCCGAACAGGCGGACCGGGCGGGAGCATCCGGCGGCCGGGCGAACGTGTTCCAGCCAAGCGGCGTAGCCGTCTGCGGCACGTTCCAGGATGGCAGCGGTGAGCAAGGTTGGCGGGGCGGCCCCAGCCGCCGTGAAGGGGGTTGGGGCCGCCGTACCTGGGGTGTGGGTCAAGCCGTGCCCACCTGGGGGCGTTCGGCGACCAGGAGAGGACCATCAAGGCCCGGTAGAACCTCCATCACGGTCACGGTGAACAGGTCATCGTGGCTCATGCCGAAGGCGCGGCAGTACAGCCGCTGATACGGCTCACCAGGTGTAGTGTCTCCGGCCTCCCAGGACCGGATCATTCGCTGGATGACGTGGAGCGCGGGCAGGTGCCTACGCTCATCGGAGTTGGCGGATTGCCGCAACCGGACAGCCAGACTCTTCTGGCTCCACTGCCGGTTGATGCGCTGATTTCGCAGCTGCGAGGCGAGCCAGGAACGGCCACACGAGCCACACGGCTCCGTCAGCTGCGGAAAGGATGCGGTCGAAGCGGTCATGAGGTCACCGCCGGTACCGGGGCAACGGCCTCGGCCGGAACAGATGCCGCCTCCATGACGAGGGCCAGAGTGACCAGCGGCCGAAGGTCGTCAGCCGGGACGTCCAGCGCCTTCAAGGCAACAAGGAGTTCGTCACGGGTGAGTTGGGAGACGAACGCGGTAACCGTCTCCACGGTGATGGGGATCCTGGTGGGTGTGGTCATGAGACCACCGCCGAACCGGACTGCCGGTTGATGAAGGCCAGGTCGGTGCATCGCTGCATGCGCTGCTCATCGGGCCAGAGCTGCGCACTGACGGCCTTCCACTCGTCCGTGATCGCCTGGATCCGAGTGGGTGAGCTGGAATCCAGCTCGCGAAGGTAGTGCCGGTTGATCTTCCGAGTGCGTGCATCGAGTTCCCGCACGCGTTCGTACCCGAGTCGCTCCAGACCTTGAGCGGCCAGCGTGATGACCTCATCTGCCGGAAGCGTGTGAGGTCCGGTCTCCGGGATATCCGCCGCGTACAGCGCGACGGCGAGTTGCCCGAAGGTCAGTTTGCCCAACAGCAGGGCGAAGCGAATTTGGGCATCGCGGCAGGCGTGGGCGAGTGAGGTGTCAAGAGCTTGTTGCAACTCCATGGTCAGGACGGTGTCGGGGCGAGCCTTCCACTTGGCGACGGTGCGTACGGCGGTTCCCAGGTGCTCCGCGAAGCCCTCGTTGGTGAGCCGGAGTGCGGTGCATAGCGCAGCGGCGTGCCGACCGGTCCACAGGTCCACGATCGCGATGTGGGCTCGCAGGGTGGCCTGAAGCAGGTCGTTGATGATCCGCGCGTGCAGGTTCGGATGCGTGAAGGCATCCATGCCGGGAGTCTGCCGAGCCTCAGCACCCATGCTGGGCTCACACTGTGTCCGTGACGTAGCCTGGACTGGCATCTTCCGTGTCCTTTCACGAGGTGGACGATGCGCCCGGCCTCGGTGAGTTGCAGCTCACCGGGGCCTTCTTGATGTGAAGAATACAAACTGAGTTTGTATTTCTCAAGGTGTCTCACGAAGGCGGTTCATTCGCGAGATCTTCAATTGCCCTTCACTTCGAGCATCGCCACAGGACACATCCGGCAACAGGCGTCACGCTGAGGCTGTAACGGACACCGAGGCCCCTCACCAGGCCCGCAAGAGGGCAGCGGGGGGTCACCAGGGGTCTCCTCGATCTGATCCACGTCGCACCCAGACGAGGCGTGTCTATCCTGAAGAACGTGAGCGCTATGCCCCTGGCGTCATTGCCCTCCGCCGTTGATCCGCCTCGGCACCCGTTGGTCGAGGCACGCCGAAGCCGGGGTTGGTCCCAAGAGGTGCTTGCCCACCTGCTCAGGGAGCAAGGCCTGGGGACGACCCGCAAGACCGTCACGCGTTGGGAACACGGTGTAGTTCCAGACGACGCCGCTCAGGCCGCTCTCTGCAAGCTGTTCAGTCTCCCCCCGGAGACCTACCTTCGCGTCACCTGGCCGGGATGGCTCCCCACAAGCGGCCTGGTTGGAATCCAGGAACCGTGGAACGCCGAAGGAACGATCAACGCACTCACCACCGTCGCGGAGCATGCAATAGTGGATCGCCGTGAATTTGTCCTGCTCATGGGCGCCGAGCTTCTTCTTCCCATCTACAACTGGCGCCTGAACCCTGGACCCTGGCTTGCGTACCGCGATCGCGGTCATCAGGTAAGCAACGCGCTCGTGGACGAGATCGAACGTTTGATCTCAGTCCGCCGTCGTATGGACGACGAGCACGGCGGCGGTGGAATCCTGGAGATGCTCCATTCCGACCTTCGCTTCGTAACAGACATGCTCAAGAACGGGCGATACACCGAGGCCACCGGACAACGACTGTACGGTGCCACGGCCGAACTTGCCCGGCTTGCCGGATGGGCTGCATTCGACAGCGGACGACAAGCAGCTGCCCAGCAGTACTACTTCGCAGCTCTTCGCGCAGCGGCGGCGGTTGGCGACCATCCCTTGGCCGTGAACGTGGTTGGCTTCCTCGGCATTCAGGCCTACTCCACGGGTCGGCTAGATGACGCCACCCAGCTCCTAGAGGTTGCGACGGCCGAGTCCCAGAAGAAGACGCCAAGTGTCATCCAGGCAATGACATGGGCTCGCGCTGGCCGCGCGTACGCCAAGGTCGGGCAGGCCGCCATGGCCCGGCAGGCCTTGACCAAGTCGACCAACCTCTTGAACCGGGCGGTATACGGAGACTCTCCGAACTGGGCCTACTGGGTCGATGAGACTCGAATGGCCGCACAGCTGGGTCGCGCACTGTTCGATCTCGGGGACTACGCGGGAGCATCCCGTGAGCTGACCAGCGCCGTGGAGTCCTGCGGTACCAAATACCCACGTGACCGAGCCACATGGCTAGGTCGTGTCGCCATTGCTCACCTCCGCACTGGCGACATCGATGCAGGATGCGAATCCGGCCGACAGACGGTCGACTTGATCGCTAATCAGATCGACTCTGAGCGAGGCATGGGGTTCCTCCGGACGTTCCAGACCGAACTCGCCTCGGCAGGAAACTCCGCCAGCGCCCGCGAGTTCGCCGAGTACGCCGATTCCCGGCTGGGTGCTGCCTAGCCCTGTGTCCTACCGCCGACACCAGGACGAGGGCGACTCTCGTGCCACTCGATAATCGTGGCCGGGTGCCACACATGGGTCCTGCCAACTGTGAGATCAGGCTCCGGCATCTGCTCACGAATCCGGTACGAGCTCACAGTTGCGACCTTGACGCCGAGATAGGCCGCGACATCAGACGTGGTCCACCACTCAGCGGAAGGATCAGGCTTAGTCTCCTCAGTCTCCACCACGTCCGCCATTCTCCCCGATCACAGGCACCGCTGACAGCGGCCTCGTCGTCGCATCACAGGACCCAGAGGGCCCAGCAATCCCTGTGCAGACTTTCTTCACTATCTCAAGGCGGCCCGAGAACGGGCCGCACGGGCGCGCCGACCTGGGAAGCGTGGGCGCCGGCCCGCAAGCGTTGGCCGGCGCCCAGCCCTATCGGCCCGCAGCGCGCCCGGGACCAGATGACTCGTGCCGCATGAGATTCAGGAGAAGTCCGCCAGGTTGCCGCAGACCGGTTCCCGCCTTGCACGGGGACCCCGCGCGGGGCCTCACGACGGGGCCGATGCGGGCAGGCGGGTGCCGCCCGTCAGCCGATCCAGGCTACGAGGCCCCGCCCCCGCGCAAGTCCGGAACCGTCCCGCTGTCACGCGCTGTGACGTTGACGCTTAAGCGTCAAGCCCGGCGAGAGCTCGCGAAAATCGCATGACGATGGGCTGACGACCACGAGACACTAGGAGCATCCGGCCTGGGCGCCCGGCCGAGCAGATTGCATCCACCCATCACCCTAAGTGAGAACTACTTTGCGTACGTACCTTGTGACTGTAGATGAGCTTGAAGACAAGAGAAGGGACCCCAAGGAAATCGAGGTTGTCGCCAAGGGGTACGAGATCCTTCCGCCGCTTGCTGACTCACTGTGGGGTAATCACTACGTCTTCTACGACGAAGAGGGCACGACCGTCCGCATGTTCCACGAGAAGTTCGTGATCTTCATCCGACCTGATGACCAGGGAGACCCCAGATAACAGGGCACAGCCAGGGCACATGAGGACAGGATCACCCGAGAAACGCTGAGAACCACCGAGAGACCCTTTGCAGGTCAGCACGGTGGTTCTCAGCGTTGAACAGGCCCCGAAAGTGCGGGTGCCTAGAAGTCGCGCTTCTCCTTGATGCGCGCGGCCTTGCCGCGGAGGTTGCGCAGGTAGTAGAGCTTGGCGCGGCGAACGTCACCGCGGGTGACGACCTCGAGCTTCTCGATGTGGGGGCTGTTGAGCGGCCAGGTGCGCTCGACGCCGTAGCCGCCCTTGCTGACCTTGCGGACGGTGAAGCTCTCGCGGGCGCCGCCGCCCTGGCGCCGGATCACGACGCCCTCGAAGACCTGCACTCGGGTGACCTTGCCCTCGGTGATGCGGGCGTGGACCTTCACCGAGTCGCCCGGACGGAAGTCCGGGTGGTCGCTGCGCAGCGCGGCGTTCTCGATCTCCTGGATCAGGGTGTGCATGACAGGCGTTTCCTCATGGGTCGAACGCGGACACCGAGAGGCCCCGGACCTCGTACATGGGGGCGTCGAGCCGCGCGAAGTGGATCTTCTTTGAAGGTCTGCGCGCCGGGCATGCGATACACGGCGGACGCTCTAGTGTGCCATATGTTCGCCGTCCACCGGAAAACCGGCGTCGGCGAGGACCTGGCGATCATGCTTGTCGAGATCGCCTGGATCGAGCCTGGCGGCCAGTTCGGGCCGGTTGGCGACCGTACGGCGCAGTGCCTGGTCACGGCGCCAGCGGGCGATCGCCCCGTGGTTGCCCGACAGCAGGACGTCCGGGACGGCGCGGTCCCGCCAGACCGGTGGCTTGGTGTAGACGGGCCCCTCCAGGAGCGACTCCATGGCGCCCGGCGCGAACGAGTCGTCGGTCACCGAGTCGAAGTTGCCGAGGACGCCCGGCACCAGCCGGCTGATCGCCTCGACCATCACCAGGACGGCCACCTCGCCGCCGGCGAGCACGAAGTCGCCGAGGCTGACCTCGTCGACCCGCATCCGGACGCGCGCCTCCTCGACCACCCGCGAGTCGATGCCCTCGTACCGCCCGCAGGCGAAGATCAGCCACGGCTCGGCCGCGTACTCCACCGCGAGTGCCTGGGTGAACGGCCGCCCGCTCGGCGTGGGGACCACCAGCCGCGGCACCACTCCCCCGAGACCGCCGCCTCCGGCTTGGTCGCCGCCCGTGCTCGGGGGGCCGGCGGGCGGGGTCAGGGCGTCCAGGGCTTCGCCCCAGGGCTCGGGCTTCATGACCATGCCGGGGCCGCCCCCGTAGGGGGTGTCGTCGACGGTGCGGTGGCGGTCGTGGGTCCAGAGGCGCAGGTCGTGGACGTTCATCTCGATCAGGCCGTTGCGGCGGGCCTTGCCGAGGAGGGAGACGTCGAGGGGGGCGAAGTAGTCCGGGAAGATCGTGATGATGTCGAGTTTCACTGGTCGTCCAGGAGGCCCGCGGGCGGATCGACGACCAGGCGGCCGGACGCGAGGTCGACCTCGGGGACGAGGGCGGTGACGAAGGGCACCAGGGCCTCGCCGCCGCCGGGGCGGGCGATGATCAGGAGGTCCTGGCCGGAGTGGCGGACCTCGGACACGGTGCCGATATCGTCGCCGGCGACGGTGACGGCGGTGAGCCCGATCAGCTGGGAGTCGTGGAAGTCGTCCGGGTCGTCGGAGTCGCCGATGTCGGCGGGGTCGACGACCAGCCAGGTGCCGCGCAGGCCCTCGGCGGCGTCGCGGTCGGCGACGCCGGCGAAGCCGATCAGCAGGCGGCCGGAGTGCCAGCGCGCCCGTTCGATCGTGAGCGGCCCGGCGTCGGCGGGGTCGGTCGCGAGCTCGCTGCCCGGCGCGAACCGGCTTTCCGGGTCGTCGGTGCGGAGATCGATGGTGATCTCACCACGGATCCCGTGCGGCCGGCCGATGCGGCCGATCACGAGCTGGTCCTTCATCACGCGCATCCCTTGACCGGGCGCCGTCGCACGGAACGCCCCTATAACGGGCGACCGGCCCGGCGGCAGGGCCGTCCGGGCCGGTCACTTGCGGCCTGCGAGCCCGGCCGGGGGCCGGGCGCGGGCGAGGTCCCCGGCGAGGCGCCGGGGGAACGAGGGCCGCTCAGCGGACCTCGTTGACGTCGAGCAGGTCCACGCGCACGTAGCGGCCTCCGGAGAGGGCGCTGATGACCGTGCGCAGGGCCTTGGCGGTACGACCGCTGCGGCCGATGACCTTGCCGAGGTCCTCGGGGTGCACGCGCACCTCCAGGACCCGGCCACCCCTGATGCGGCGGGCGCGCACCCGGACGTCGTCCGGGTGCTCCACGATGCCGCGCACCAGATGCTCGAGCGCTTCTTCGAGCACGTCAGTCCTCGCTCTTGGCTTCGGTGGTCTCGTCGGACTTGGCCGGGGCCTCTTCCTTGGCCTCGGCCTTCGCCTTCTTCGGCTCGGCCTTCTTCTTGGTCTTGGTCGCCGTGGCGGCGGCCTCGTCCTCCTTGAAGGCCTCCTTGACGGCCGCCTCGAAGACCGACTTCTTGTCCGGCTTCGGCTCGGCCTTCCTGAGCGTGCCCTCGGCGCCGGGCTCGCCCTTGAACTTCTGCCAGTCGCCGGTGATCTTGAGGAGGTTGAGGACCGGCTCGGTCGGCTGCGCGCCGACGCCGAGCCAGTACTGCGCACGCTCGGAGTCGATCTCGATGAGCGAGGGCTCCTGCTTCGGCTGGTAAAGGCCGATCTCCTCGATGGCCCGACCGTCACGCTTGGTGCGGGCATCGGCGACGACGATCCGGTACTGCGGGTTCCGGATCTTCCCCAGACGCTTGAGCTTGATCTTGACTGCCACGGGTGTGGTGTTCTCCAGTTCACATACAGGGCTGAACGAGCCTCACCAGGTGGGGAACACCGGTTGCCGGCCGTTCAATGGATTTCCGGTCCGCTCAGGATCGAGAGAGGGCTCCTGGCGCTCCCGGGTTTTCCAGCCTGCCATTCTGCCAGACGATCGCGGAAAAAGCGCAATCGTGCGGTGACACGCGGCCACCCACGACGAACGTTTACTTTTTCTTGCGTCCTTGCAGCTTGCCGAGGTCGGGCATCTGGAAACCGGGCGGCAGCTGACCGGCCAGACCCGGCGGCAGCTGGCCGCCGAGACCGGGCGGCAGGCCGCCGTCCTGAGCGGCCGCGGGCTGCTGCCCGTCCTCCTGGGGGGCGGCGTTGCGCTTGCGCGGGTCGCCGCTGCGCTGCTTGCCCTTCTTGTTCTTCTGCGCCTTCGCGGCCTTGCCCGCCTTGCGGCGGCCGGGCATGCCGGGCAGGCCCATGCCGCCGGCCATCTGCCGCATCATCTTCTGGGCGTCGAAGAAGCGGGTGACCAGGCTGCTGACCTCGCCGACCTGGACTCCCGAGCCGCCGGCGATGCGGGCCCGCCGCGACCCGTTGATGATCTTCGGGTTGGCGCGCTCGCCCGGCGTCATGGAGCGGATGATCGCGGCGACCCGGTCGAGGTCCTTGTCGTCGATCTGGCTGACCTGGTCACGGACCTGGCCCATGCCGGGCATCATGCCGAGCAGGTTGCCGATCGGCCCGAGCTTGCGGATCATCATCATCTGCTCGAGGAAGTCGTCGAGCGTGAAGTCCTCGCCGGACGCGAACTTCGTGGTCATCTTCTCGGCCTGCTGGGCGTCGAACGCCTGCTCGGCCTGCTCGATCAGGGTGAGGACGTCGCCCATGTCGAGGATGCGCCCGGCCATGCGGTCCGGGTGGAAGACCGAGAAGTCCTCGAGCTTCTCGCCGGTCGACGCGAACATGATCGGCCGGCCGGTGATGTGGCGGACCGACAGCGCCGCGCCGCCGCGCGCGTCGCCGTCGAGCTTGGTGAGGACGACGCCGTCGAAGCCGACGCCCTCCATGAACGCCTGCGCGGTGTTGACCGCGTCCTGGCCGACCATCGCGTCGACGACGAACAGGATGTCGTCCGGCCGGACGGCGTCGCGGATGTCGATCGCCTGCTGCATCATCTCGGCGTCGACGCCGAGGCGGCCGGCGGTGTCGATGACGACGACGTCGTGCTGCGCGTGCTTGGCCTGGTCGATCGAACGGCGCGCGACCGCGACCGGGTCGCCGACGCCGCTGCCCGGCTCGGGCGCGAAGACCGGCACCCCGGCCCGCTCGCCGACGACCTGGAGCTGCTGGACGGCGTTGGGCCGCTGGAGGTCGGCGGCCACGAGCAGGGGCGCGTGGCCCTCGGCCTTGAGCCACCGCGCCAGCTTGCCCGCCAGGGTGGTCTTACCGGCGCCCTGGAGACCCGCGAGCATGATCACGGTCGGCGGGGTCTTGGCGAAGCGGATGCGCCGCGTCTCGCCACCGAGGATGTTGATGAGCTCCTCGTTGACGATCTTGACGACCTGCTGCGCAGGGTTCAGCGCCTGCGAGACCTCCGACCCGGCGGCGCGCTCCTTGATCTGCGCGATGAAGTCCTTGACGACGGGCAGCGCCACGTCGGCCTCGAGCAGCGCGACCCGGATCTCGCGCGCGGTGGCGTTGATGTCGGCCTCGGAGAGGCGACCCTTGCTGCGCAGCGACGAGAAGACCGTAGTCAGCCGGTCGGAGAGCGTCTCGAACACGTGTCTGGACCCGTCCTTGGAAGCTTTCTGGGATCGCCTATCAGACTATCGGGTCGGTCGCCACGCCCCGGCCGATCACCGGGCCCGATCGCGCGTCCGGGTGCCCGTCCGGTCGAAGGTCCCGGCCCGACATCGGGTTTTGCGGGGTTGGAACGGCTCGTCCCGATTAGGTTGGCACGTACGCTGATGCGTTCAGGGTGCCCCGCCGCCCGTGGGGCCCCCGCCGGGCGCCGGCGGCACGCCTGATCTCGAATGCCCTGATCAACCCCCCGAAGGACGCAAGGTGACGACGTGGCCGCGCCGGCACGGAGACCCATGAGCGAACGGGTGACCACCCGGGTCGAGCCGCCGAGCCCGAATCTCGAGCTGGCCCTGGAGACCGCGCAGGCCGGCGACGAGACCGCGTTCCGGACGATCTACCGGGATCTGCAGCCTCGGCTGCTGCGCTACCTGCGGGCGCTGGTCGGCGCGGACGCCGAGGACGTGGCGGCCGACGCGTGGCTGCAGATCGCCCGTGACCTCCACACCTTCCGCGGGGACTACGACAAGTTCCGCGGATGGGCCTCGACGGTGGCGCGGCATCGGGCGCTCGACCACCTGCGCCGCGTCAACCGGCGTCCCGAGGCCACCGTCCAGATCGACGAGCTGACCGACCTCATCGGCCGGGACGACACCGAACGGGAGGCGCTCGACCGCCTCTCGACCGACGCCGCCATCGCCATGATCGGCACTCTTCCCCGGGATCAGGCCGAGGCGGTGCTGCTGCGCGTGGTCGTCGGGCTGGACGCCAAGGAGGCGGGCCGGGTGCTGGGCAAGCGGGCCGGGGCGGTGCGCACCGCGGCCTACCGGGGGCTGCACCGCCTGGCCGCCATGCTGGAGGAAGGGCCTGATGCCGGGACCGCCGACGGATGAACACGATCCCGGGTGTGACACGAAGCGGGGCGGCGGCGCTGAGAGGAATGAGATGAGTACGGATCGCCGGGACCTCGACCGCGACGCCGCCGAGCGCCTGCTCCGCGGCGGCGCCGGCCCGTCCGGCGACCCCGCGGAGCCCCTCGCCCGGCTGCTCTCAGCGGCCTCCTCGTCCGCTCGGGAGGACGAGCTGCTCGGCGAGGACGCCGCCGTGACCGCCTTCCTCACCGCGTCCCCCGACGGTTCCCGGACCGGCAGGCTCCCGCTGGCCCGGCGGCTCCTGACCGTCAAGATCGCGGCCGTGGGCCTGGCGGCCACGGCGGCCGGCGGGGTCGCGCTGGCCGCCGGCACCGGAGCCCTTCCGGTCAGGCCCGGCGAGCCGGCGACGACGCTCACGCCGGCCACGCCGCAGAGCGAGTCGCCGCGGTCGGAGGCGACGGCCGGGCGTGCCCCCGCCGACCGCTCCCCCGCCCACCTCCAGGGCCTGTGCGAGGCCTACGACGCGGCACGCCACCGCATGCAGCTGCTCCGCACGCCCGCGTTCGCGCCCCTGGTCTCCGCCGCGGGCGGCGTCGGCCACGTCCCGGACTACTGCGGGAAGGTGCTCAAGCCCGGCGACGGCAAGCACCCGAAGAAGATCGAACCTCCGGGCAAGAACGACCCGGGCAAGAAGCCCGACACCGGCAACGGAAACGACGCCGGCAACGGAAACGGCGCCGGGAATGGTGTCGGGAATGGCAACCGAAACGACCAGCGAGGCGACGATGACGGCGGCGCCAAGCCCTTCGGCGTCCAAAAGGACCGTGCCAACGGCCTCCACGGAATCGTTCCGCAGCCGCACGCCCCCGCACTCCCCGGCCCCGGCGGCCCGGACGGCCCCGGTGCCGACGACAGGTCAGGCTCCCCAGACCGGTGGAGGGGTGGTCGTGCCCCCGTGGCCGCCCCTCCGCCTTTCCCGTTCTGACCCCCGTGCCAGGCCGACCCGGCGCGGCGGCCGTGCTCAGTCGCTCAGGGCGTCGAGCACCTGGCGGCGTACGTAGGTCAGGGTCTCGGGGTCGGTGAGGACGCGGCCTTCGGCGTCCACCACGTAGAAGACGTCGACCGCCTCGGCGCCCAGGGTGTCGACCTGGGCGGCGCGGACCTGGAGGCCGCAGTCCCCCAGCGCCTGGCCGATGCGCCACAGGAGCCCCGGCCGGTCGTGGGCGCGCACCTCCACCACGGTGGCGGTGCTGGACGCGTCGTCGACGATCGTCACGCGCGGCGGCGGCACCACGACCCCGGGCCTGGCCCGTACGGCCCTGGCCCGGCGTTCCAGGCGTCCGGCCACGTCGAGCCGGTCGGCCAGCATGCGCCGCAGGTCGGCCTCCAGCGCGGCCGGGTCCGGCGGCGTGCCGTACTCGGGGACGGCGGTGAAGTCGAGCACGGCGGTCGTCCGCCCGTCCGCGGGCGTGGCGGTGGCGTTGACCGTGCGCGCGGTGCGGACGGCCAGGCGGTGCAGCGCGAGGACGCCTGACGCCCGCCACAGCAGCCCTGGACGGTCCGGGGCGGCGATGGTGATGCGCGAGTCCGCGACCCGGACGGCGACGCCGTCACGGCGCGCCAGGGCGAGCTGCTCGGGTGCCAGGGCGGGCGCGGGCGGCGGGGTGCCGCCGGACAGGGCGGCGATGGTGCGCCGGGCCAGTTCGGCGATCAGGCGCGCCTTCCAGCCGCCCCACGCCGCCGGTCCGGTGGCCTGGCCGTCGGCCGCGGCGAGGGCGGCCAGCAGCTCGATCACCTCGCGCTCCCGGCCGGGCACCGTCGCGACCGCTTTGATCACGGTCTCCACGGTGACCGGGTCGTCGATGTCGCGGCGGGTCGCGGTCTCGGGGAGCAGGAGGTGGTACCGGACGAGGGCCTCCAGCACCTGGACGTCGCCGGGCGGGAAGCCCATCCGGGCGCCCATGTCGCGCGCCACGACCGCGCCGCTCTGCGAGTGGTCGCCGGGCCAGCCCTTGCCGATGTCGTGCAGGAGCGCGCCGACGAGCAGCAGGTCGGGGCGCGCGACCTCGCGGGTGAGGGCGGCGGCGTGGCCCGCGGCCTCCACCAGGTGGCGGTCGACGGTGTAGGTGTGGACGGGGTTGCGCTGCGGCCGGTTGCGCACCCGTTCCCAGTCCGGGAGCAGCCGTACGATCAGGCCCGCCTGGTCGAGGGCCTCCCACACGCCGATCGCGGCGGTGCCGGCGCCCAGCAGCGACACCAGGGCGTCCCGGGCCGCGGGCGGCCAGGGCACCGACGGCAGCGCGGCGCTCTCGGCGAGCCGGTCGACGGTCGCGGGGGCGAGGGGCAGGTCGGCCTGCGCGGCGGCCGCGGCCACCCGCAGCACCAGCGCCGGGTCGTCCAGGTCGGCACCGCGGGCGAGGACGACCTCGCCCTCCTGCTCGACCGCGCCGTCGCCGACGGGGGTCCGCTCCACCGTGTTGCTCCGGCGGCCGCCCGTGAGGGGGCGCAGGAACGACTTGCGGCGCGGCGCGCAGAAACGCTCGACGCGCCGCCACAGGTGGTCGCCGGCGTAGGAGACGGTCCGGGCGGCCTCGGCGGTCGAACGCAGCAGGACGTTGGCGTCGAGCATGCCGAGGGCCTGCGCGACCGCCTCCTGTTCCTGGAGCACCAGCTTGTCGGCGGACCGTCCGGTGATGTCGTGCAGCGCGTGCCGGACGTCCAGCAGCAGGTCGTGGGCGGCCCGGACCCGGGCGCCGGGCGCGGAGGCGACCCAGGAGGCGGCGACCGCCTGCATGACGTGGACGTCGCGCAGGCCGCCGTGGGCCTCCTTGAGGTCGGGTTCGAGGAGGAACGCGAGCTCCCCCTGGCCCTCCCAGCGTTCCCGGCACATCTCGGCCAGCTCGGCCAGGCGGCGCCGCGCGTCGGCGCGCCAGTCGGCGAGGACGGCGGCGCGCAGCTCGTCGACGAGGGCGTGCTCGCCGGCGATGCGGCGGGCGGAGAGCAGGCCCAGCGCGGCCTTCATGTCGGTGCGGGCGACGGCCCGCGCCTCCTGGACCGTGCGCACGGAATGGTCGAGCCGCAGCTTGGAGTCCCAGATCGGGTACCAGACGCGGTCGGCGATCTCGGCGACGCCCTTGCGCCCGCGGTGCAGCAGGACCAGGTCGAGGTCGCCGCCGGGCGTCAGCTCGCGGCGGCCGTGGCTGCCCACGGCGATCAGGGCCACGCCCTCCGGCGCGGCGACCTGCGGCTCGTCGGCGGGCGCGGCAGAGGCGCGCGGGCCGGACTCGGGCGCGCCGGAAGCGGCCGCGTCCGCGGGGGTCTCGGCGGGGAACTCGGCGGGGAACTCGGCAGGGGGTTCGGCGGGGGGCGTGGCGGGGCCGGCGACGGCGGGGCCGTCCGCCTCGGCGGCGGACCCCGGAGCCCGCCCGGCGCCCAGCAGACCGGTGAGCCATCGGTCGAGTTCGTCGGCGCGGGCGGCCCGCGCAGCCGCCAGGGCTGCGCGGGCCGCGTCGCTCTGTCCCCCGACCGTTCCGTGAGCGAGGACCACAGCCCTACAGGGCTTCCGGTCCGGTCTCGCCGGTGCGGACGCGGACGACGGTCTCGACCGGGACGGCCCAGACCTTGCCGTCGCCGATCTTGCCGGTCTGCGCGGCCTTGACGATGACGTCGATGATGTCCTCGGCGTCCTCGGCCTCGACCAGGATCTCGACCCGCAGCTTGGGCACCAGGTCGACCTTGTACTCGGCGCCGCGGTAGACCTCGGTGTGGCCCTTCTGGCGGCCGTAGCCGCTGGCCTCGCTGACGGTCAGGCCCTTGACCCCGAAGGTCTCCAGGGCCGCCTTGACCTCGTCCAGCTTGAACGGCTTGATGACCGCAGTGATCAGCTTCATGGCTATGCCTCCACCTTCTTGGCAGCGCCCTCGGAGACCTTGGGGGCCGCCGGAATCGAGGCACCGACACCGGCGTGCACGCTACCGAAGTCGTATGCCGTCTCCGCGTGAGCGGTGCTGTCGATCCCCGCGATCTCGTCCTCCTCGTCGATCCGGAAGCCCATGATCAGGTCGATGACCTTGGCGATGATGAACGTCACGATGAACGAGTAGGCCAGGGTCGCGACGACCGCGATCGCCTGCTTGCCCAGCAGGCCGAGCCCGCCGCCGGCCAGCAGGCCGTCCGCGCCGGCGTCGTTGACGGCCGTGGTGGCGAGGATGCCGATCAGCAGCGCGCCGACGATGCCGCCGACCATGTGGACGCCGACGACGTCCAGGGAGTCGTCGTAACCGAACTTGTACTTGAGGCTGACCGCGAAGGCGCAGACCGCGCCGGCGACGAGCCCGATGGCGATCGCGCCCAGCGGGGTCACGAACGCGCAGGCCGGGGTGATCGCGACCAGGCCGGCCACGATGCCGGAGGCGATGCCGAGGGTCGTCGAGCTGCCGTCGCGCAGCTTCTCGACCACGATCCAGGCGAACGCCGCCGCGCAGGTGGCGACCATGGTGTTGATGAACGCGACCGCGGCGGTCGAGCCGGCCGACAGCGCCGAACCGGCGTTGAAGCCGAACCAGCCGAACCACAGCAGCGCGGCGCCGAGCAGGACGAACGGCAGGTTGTGGGGGCGCATCGGGTCGCGCGGCCAGCCCTTCCGCTTGCCCAGGACCAGGGCGAGAGCGAGGGCCGCCACACCGGCGTTGATGTGCACCACGGTGCCGCCGGCGAAGTCCAGGGCGCCCAGTTCGAAGATCCAGCCGGCCTTGCCGCCCTCCTCACCGTCGGACCACCACACCCAGTGCGCGATCGGGAAGTAGACCAGGGTGACCCACACCAGCGTGAAGATCACCCAGGCGCCGAACTTGGCGCGGTCCGCGACCGCACCGCTGATCAGCGCGACGGTGATGATCGCGAAGGTCGCCTGGAAGGCCACGAAGACCAGTTGCGGGATCCCGGTGCCGTCGTCGGCCGTGGCGACCGTCTCCAGGCCGACCAGGCCCCAGTCCTTGAAGCCGCCGATGAACGCGCTGAGCCCGCCGGCGTCGGTGAAGGTGAGCGAGTAGCCGTAGACGACCCACGCCATTCCCACGACGGCGATGCTGACGAAGCTCATCATCATCATGTTGAGCACGCTCTTGGCGCGGCTCATGCCCCCGTAGAAGAAGGCAAGGCCCGGAGTCATGAGCAGCACCAGCGCGGTGCTCACCAGCATCCAAGCTGTGCTTCCACTGTCGATTTTCATCTCGAAGAGAGCCCTCCTCGGCACGGAACGTTGGGTTGCTCCAGAGATTCGAGGTCGGCCGTTTCACCTGAAGGGCTCTCGTGTTTCGTCGGTGTGAAACCCCGTCGCACCATGTTTCGGCGGTGTTTCTAACACCTCACCGCATTACTCCGGAGACAGGCCGGCTCGCCGTTCTCGGGTGGAAGTTGCCCTTGGTGCGCGTGGGACCTGAATGAACGACGCCCCGACGGCCGGAGGGGCCGCCGGGGCGTCGAAACGTCGGTGCGGGCGCTGAGGCGCCACCGGACCGGCTCAGTCGCCGAGGATGGCGTCGACGAACGCCTCCGGCTCGAACGGGGCCAAATCGTCCGGTCCCTCGCCGAGGCCGACGAGCTTGACCGGGACGCCCAGCTCGCGCTGCACCTGGACGACGATGCCGCCCTTGGCGGTGCCGTCGAGCTTGGTGAGCACGATGCCGGTGACGTTGACCACCTCGGCGAAGACGCGCGCCTGCTGCATGCCGTTCTGGCCGGTGGTGGCGTCGAGGACGAGGAGGACCTCGTCGACCTCGGCCTGCTTTTCCACCACGCGCTTGACCTTGCCCAGCTCGTCCATCAGGCCGGTCTTGGTGTGCAGCCGCCCGGCGGTGTCGACGATCACGACGTCGACCTTGCTGTCGATGCCCTGCTTGACCGCGTCGAACGCGACGCTGGCGGGGTCGGCGCCCTCCTCCTTGCGGACGACCTGGGCCCCGACCCGGGCGCCCCAGGTCTGCAGCTGGTCGGCCGCGGCGGCGCGGAAGGTGTCGGCGGCGCCCATGACGACGGTGCGGTCGTCGCCGACCAGCACCCGGGCGAGCTTGCCGCAGGTGGTGGTCTTGCCGGTGCCGTTGACCCCGACGACCATGATCACGGCGGGCTTGTTGCCGTGCCGCCCGGTCTTGAGGGACCGGTCGAGGTCGGTGCCGATCTGCTTGACCAGCTCGTCCTTGAGGAGCCCGCGCACCTCCTCGGGCGTACGCGTGCCGAGGACCTGGACCTTGGTGCGCAGGTCCTCGGTGATCTGCCGGGCCACCGAGACGCCGATGTCGGCGCCGATCAGGGTGTCCTCGATCTCGTCCCAGGCGTCGTCGTCGAGGCGCTCGCGCGACAGCAGCCCGAGCAGGGTCTTGCCGAAGGTGCCCTGGGAACGGGCCAGCCGCGCGCGCAGCCGGACGAGGCGCCCCGCGGACGGCGGCGGCTTCTCGATCTCGACCTCGGGCGGCGCCGTGGGCGCCGGCGGCGCGCGTTCGGCGGGAGGCGCCGTGGCCTCTGCCTCATCGACGACGGTCGTGCCGCCCGGCGTGATGTCGGCAGGGCGCTCCGCGGATTCGGCCGGCGGGCGGGGCTTGCGGCGGGACGGCCGCAAGAACATGACACCGCCCACGATGAGGGCGAGAGCGGCGAGCCCGGCGATGAGGATCAGATATTCCATAGCGCATCCAGTTTTCCAGACCCCCGGCCATGCGCCGAACACGCCGCCCCGGTCATGAACGCACGTTCATGACCGGGGCGGGCGCGGACCGGGCGGTGGCCGGGCGGGCGGCGGACGGGATCAGGGGCGGTCGGGCAGCGCGGCCCGCTCGGAGTTCTCCCATTCGTCGACGTTCCGCAGCAACGCCTCCAGGTAGGAGCGCAGATGGGTGCGGTAGACGTCGCTGTAGGTCCGCAGATAGGCGATCTCGCGTTCCATCGACTGCCGTTCGTCCGCGGACAGCGACGTCTGCGTGAGGTGGGCGCCCTGCCCGACGGGTTCCATGGCGGTGCCCGACGACGGGCCGGGCCGGTCGTGCGGGGACTGTTCGCGCAGGGCCTGATCATGGAGGGCCTGTTCCGCGGCGGCGGCGGACCGCGCGGCGCGTTCGGCCACGTCGGCGGCCCGCTGCTGCGCCTCCTCCAGCATCAGCTCGGCCCGGCCGCGCGCGTCCGACAGGATCGCCTCGCGGTGGAGGCGGGCCTCGTGCGCCAGCTCGCGCGTGTAACGCTCGGCGTCCGCCACGTACAGGTCGGCGGTCTGCTGGGCAGACGACAGGATGCGCACCGCCTGGAAATGCGCCTCCTCGTGCGCCATCCCGCCGCGCCCGTCCGGGCCGGCGGAACCCAGCCGCTCGCGGAGCTGGGCCACCTCCTCGGCCAGCGCGGCCTTCTCGTTGCCGAGCTGCACCAGCTCGTTCTCGACGCGCAGCAGGAACGCCCGTACGTGGTCCTCGTCCAGGCCGCGCCTGCCGAGGGAGGCCCGCGCGAACGCCACCGAGCGCACCTCGCCGGCGGTCAGCCGGTCGGCGCGCTGGAGGCCGAAGCCGCCCGGGGTCCCGGGCGAGGGCGGCGCGCCCTGCGCCGGGAGGCCGGGCTCACCGGCGGGCACGACCGGGTAGGCCGACTGCTGGGGCAGGGGCTGTTCGGGGACGGACCACGCGGGGACCGCCCCGGGCCCGCCCTGGTCTGCCGGAAGGGATTCGTGGGCCGGCGAACCGGGTGTGTCGCCGAACGGGTCCGGAAGGTTCGGAGAGTTCAACGCTTCACCTCTCGGAGTCGACGAAGGTCTCGTACCTGATGCGGGAGTGCTCGACGCCCAGCCGCACCAGCTGCTCCACCGTGCTCGTGACCATTCCGGCCGGGCCGCAGACGTAGGCGTCGTGCCCGTGCCACGAACCCTGGCGGGCGAGTACGTCGGGGAGCGCGCCGTACTCGATGTCGGTGTCGTGCGGGCCCGAGCCCGGGGCGGGCACCTGGACGAGCGCCCCGTTCGGTCCCGGCCGCACGTCCATGGCGAACGACCCGCCGGGGGGCGGCGGCGCCTCGTCCGAGACGGTCGCGACCACGGTCAGCCAGGGCAGCTCGGCGGCGCGTTTGCGCAGGTCCTCCAGGTCGTAGAGCGCGTCCCGGGTGCGCGCGCCGAAGTACAGCCGGACGGGCGGCGGCGCCGCGCGCTGGGCGAGCTGTTCGAGGATCGCCTTCAGCGGGGCGAGGCCGGTGCTCCCCGCGACGAGCAGGACGTTCCGCGGCGACGCCTCGTCCAGCACCAGCGTGCCGATGGGCGCGCCCATGCGGAGCCGGTCGCCGGGCTGCAACGCCCGGACGAGCACCGGGCTGACGCCGCCGCCGTCGACCAGGCGCACGTGGAAGTCCACCGTGTTGTCGGGCCGCGGCGCGTTCGCCATCGAGTAGAACCGCCACTGCCGGAGCCGCGACGGCAGCTCCACCGCCACCGACTGGCCGGGCAGGTACGACAGCTGCCGGTCCGGTTCGACCCGGATGACGGCCAGGTCGAACCGCCGGCGCTCGACGCCGAGCACGCGGCCCTCCCACCACGGCGGGGTGCTGAGCGCGTCCTCGTCCGCTGCCTCCTGCATGACCTGGGCGAGCACGCCGTAGGCGGCGCCCCAGTCCTGTTCGAGCTCGGGCGTCCAGTCGGGGCCGGAGAAGTACTTCAGGGTCCGGACGAGGCTGGCGCCCACGTGCGGGTAGTGCTCGGCCACGATGCCGAACTTGCGGTGGTCCCGGCCGAGCTGCTGGAGGAACGGCACGAGCCGGGGCAGGTCGTCGACCTGAGAGACGATCCGTCCGAGCGCGCGGAGCAGCTTGTCCCGCTGCCCGCTCATCCCGATGGGGAACATGTCCCGCAGATGCGGGTTGCGCACGAACAGATCCGAATAAAAGAACAGCGCGACCGCGTCACCCTGCTGCGCGACCTGCGCGAAGTTGTCCTTCAACCGCTGTGCGTCCACGTCGGTCGTCTCCTGGTAGCGGTCATGATCAGGGGGCGACCCTACCGAGGGATGCGTACAAACAAGGACTTTTTACGCAAATGCGTCTGGTGTCACAGCAGTCACAGAGAGCCCGGCGCGGACGCGCGCGGTAAGGCCCGCCGGCGACGTCCCGTCGACCGGCGGACCCGCCAACGCACAAGGTCGAACGCCCTGCTCAGCGGTGTCCGACGCCCAGGGCGGGGCCGGTCAGACGGGCTGGTCGGCGGCTTCCGCGGCGGCCTCGGCCATCACCTGGGCGACCAGCCCGTACGCGGCGGCCCAGTCCTGCTCGAGCTCGTCGTTCCAGGCCGGCCCGCTGAAGTAGGCGAGGGTGGCGAGCAGGCTGGCGCCGACGACCGGGTAGTGCTCGTTGGAGACGCCGAAGCCCGCGTGGCGGCGCCCGAGGTCCTGGACGAACGGGACCAGCGCGGGGGCGTCGTCGACGAGCGACACGATGTGCGACAGCGCGGTGAGCAGCTTCTCCTGCTGCTTGACCATGGCGGCGGGGAACAGCGAGCGCACGGCGGGCTCGCGCTCGAAGAGGTCGGCGTAGAAGTAGGCGGCCACGTCCTCACCGTTCTGGCCGACCAGCGCGAAGTTGTCCTTGAGCCGCTGCGGATCCATGCGCTCACCTTCCAGGCCGTCGACTGGTGCGGGGCCGGTGCCCGCGCGCGGGGGTCCAGAACGACGGCCGGTCCACATGAGTAGTGGATCGATGGATCTTGCACAAGGGTTCCGCGCGGCGGGTCGTTCAGGAGGGCCGGTACATCCGGATCCAGTCGACATCGAGCGTCGCCGGGGCGCGCCGGTCGATCCCCTTCGCGGTGCGCCCGGTGTCCTGCGGGAACCAGTCGAGCTGGATCGTCTGGCCCATCGATCCCGGCGGCAGCGCGCGGCGCTCGTTGGTGTGGAACCAGCGGCGCCCGTCGATGAAGCCGCTCATGCTGCGCGGCGTCCACTCGACGGCGAACGTGTGCCAGCGGGTGAGGTCGGCGCGCACCGAGCCCGAGATGGTCCGCGGGCTGTCCTCGGGCCCGTAGTGCAGGAAGAACCGCGTGCCGCGGCGCCGCCCGTCGTCGATGGTCTCGGTGTAGTCGACCTCGCCGCCGCCGCCCTCGGGCGCGACGCCGCCGCCCCCGCCCAGCGGCCACAGCAGCAGCACGGGGTGGTAGCAGGCGCAGCCGCGCGACATCCGGACGCGCGCCTCCCAGCGCCCTTCCTTCTGCTCGCCGTCGAGCCAGGCCATGCCGCCCGTGGTGCCGTCCGCCGTGCCGGTGATGGTCAGGCGCCCCCCGCCGACCGTCACCGCCTTGGGGCTGCGCCGCCCCTGGCCCGCGTGCCCCTCGCCGTCGTAGACGAGCCAGGAGGAACGGTCGAGCGCCGTACCGGTGAAGTCGTCGGCGGCGACGGGCGTCCCCCAGCCGTACCGGGCCGCCGCGGTCGGCGGCGGGGCCTGCGTCTCGGGCGGCGCCGGCATCTCCACGTCGGGCCGGCGGGGCACGCTCGTGTCCTGCCCGGCGGCCACTCCCACCACCACCGTGCACAGCCCGACCAGGCCTATCCGCACCAGTCCGTCCAGCATCGCCACCGCCCCCAACATGAAAGTTACTCAACGGCGTCGCCGAACTCCAGGTTCGCTCGCGCCGGATGTCGCCGTCCGGCGAATTCATTGCCGGGGAATTGGACGGGATAGGGCCTTAGGGCCTCGGCGGACACCTTCTCCGGCCCCTACTCGGCGATCACCCGGGCCTCACAAGGAAAACCCCCGGTCAGCCGCCTGGAGGCACGCCCAGCCAGGTCACGATGGCGGCGGCCCTGTTCGGCGCCCCGAGTTTGGCATATATGCGGTTGATGTAGTTCTTGACGGTCTTCTCCGTCAGAAATAGCTTGGCCGCGATATCCGAGTTCGCATGTCCCTGAATAATGAGGTCCATCACTTCGATCTCGCGGGCGGAAAGGCCGAACCGCGCCCGGTGGCCCGTCGGGTCGGGCGGCGGCGCGGCGACCTGCCCGCCGCGGGTGGCCTCGATCAGGGCGGCGGACGCGACCTGGGAGAGCTGGGAGAGAGGGTGGGCGCGGTGCCGGACGGTCTCGCGGATCGCCACGGTGAGCTCCTCGATGGTGAACGTG
The DNA here is from genome assembly GCF_040643285.1 of Spirillospora sp. NPDC047279. Taxonomy (NCBI): domain Bacteria; kingdom Bacillati; phylum Actinomycetota; class Actinomycetes; order Streptosporangiales; family Thermomonosporaceae; genus Spirillospora; species Spirillospora sp. NPDC047279. The sequence goes on along the minus strand of NZ_JBEYUA010000004.1, from coordinate 199,529 downwards.
TTGTGCACGAGATAGCCGACGGCGCCCTTGCGCACGGCGGTCGGCACCACGTCCGGGTCCTCTACCCGCGTCAGCATGATGACGCGGCTGACCCGGCTCAGCGCCTCGACCGCGTCGACGCCGTCGACGTGCGGCATGCGCACGTCCAGCAACGTCACGTCCGGCAGCAGCCGGCGCGCCTTCTCCATCGCCTCGGCGCCGTCGCCGGCCTCACCCACGACCTCGATGTCGTCGCCGGCCTCCAGTGCCATCACCAGGCCCGAACGGATGAACTGGTCGTCGTCCACGACGAGCACTCGGAAACGTTCGCCCTCGGCCGGTCCGTCGGGGGTAGCAGGATGCGCGTTCATCGATCCTTCTCCTGATCACCGCGGCTCGCCCGCCGGCCGCGTCCTCCCCCGCGAAGCGCACCGTGATCCCGGTGCCCGCCCCCGGCAGCGACTCGACGATCAGCTCGCGCACCTGCATCAGGAGCACGAACGTGAGGCGGATCCGGGGTCTCGATGGAGTCGCGCATCGAGGCGGAGGACAGCCCCTCGCCGCCCACCATCCCAGGGAACCTCCAGAAACCGGCGCCGACTGAGAAACACCGTTATTCCACACAATCGCCGCACTGCGAACACTAACCACTTTCGGCCCCGGAGGTCGCTATAATGCCCGCGAAAACCGGCGTTCCCGACGGCACCCGGCGGACCATGCCGCACCCGGGCGTTCACCAGGGCCCACGCGATGTGCCGCGGCGTCGTGGCCGGTGCACCGGGCGGCGTGCACTCGGCCCACACCGTGCGCACGAGTGCGGCAGGGTGGGCGTGACCGGCTACGTCCTCACCCCGGCGGCGGCCCCGACCGGCACAGCTGACCGGCACAGCTGACCGGCACAGCTGACCGGCACGGCGGGGCCGGTCAGGCGGGCTCGTGCTCGCGCAGGCGCTGGCTCACGACCTGGGTGACGCCGTCGCCGCGCATGCTGACGCCGTAGAGCGCGTCGGCGCCCTCCATCGTGCGCTTCTGGTGCGTGATGACGATGAGCTGGGACGCCTCGCGCAGCTCCTCGAAGACGGTCAGCAGGCGCTGGGTGTTGGTGTCGTCCAGCGCCGCCTCGACCTCGTCGAGGACGTAGAACGGCGACGGCCGCGCCTTGAACACCGCGACGAGGAAGGCGATCGCGACCAGCGACCGCTCGCCGCCCGAGAGCAGCGACAGCCGCTTGACCTTCTTGCCCGGCGGCCGGGCCGCGACCTCGACTCCGGTGGCGAGCATGTCCCCCGGCTCGGTGAGCGACAGGCTGCCCTCACCGCCCGGGAACAGCCGGGCGAAGATGCGCTCGAACTCGCGCGCGGTGTCGTCGTAGGCGGCGGCGAAGACCTGCTGCACCCGGTCGTCGACCTCCTTGACCACGGTCAGCAGGTCGCGCCGCGTCTTCTTGAGGTCTTCGAGCTGCGAGGTGAGGAAGGCGTGCCGCTCTTCGAGCGCAGCGAACTCCTCCAGCGCGAGGGGGTTGACCTTGCCGAGCTGGTTGAGCTGGCGTTCGGCGGCCTTGGCGCGCTTCTCCTGCTCGGCCCGCCTGTACGGGGTCGGCTGCGCGTCCTCGTCCGCCTCCGGGCCCGGCGGCACGTGCTGCTCCGGGCCGTACTCCGACACCAGCGCCTCGACCTCGAGGCCGAACTCCTCCAGCGCCCGCTCCTCGAGCTGTTCGAGCCGCAGCCGCTGCTCGGCCCGCGCGACCTCGCTGCCGTGCACCACGTTGACGAGCCGTTCCAGGGTGCCGGACAGCTCGCGGACCTGGCTGCGGACGACCTTGAGCTCGGACTCGCGGGCGGCGCGACCGCGTTCGGCGGCCTCGCGCTGCGTCACCGCCGCCTCCAGCGACAGGTCGATGCGGTCCAGGGCGGTGCGCGCCCCCTTGTGCACCGCTTCGGCGATCTTGGCCTGGCGTTCGCGGCGGGCACGCCGTGAGGCGGCGCGGGCCCGCTCCTCACGTTCGCGCCGGGCGCCGCGTTCGAGGGCGTCGGCCCGGCCGGAGATGGCCTGGACCCGCTCCTCGGCGGTACGGACGGCGAGCCGGGACTCCATCTCGACGGCACGCAACCGTCGGCAGCGTTCGTCGAGCTCGTCGCGCTGGTCGGTCTCGTCGCCCATCTCGTCGGCGACCTCGGCGGCCTCCTCCGACTCGGCGAGCCGGAGGGCCAGCTCCTCGGCGGCCTGCGTGTCGCGTTCGAGCGACTCGCTCGCGGCGTCGAGCGCCTTGGTCAGCCGCTCGACCTCGCCGCGCGCGGCCCGCACGCCGGCCTCCAGCCGCGCCGCGTGCTTGGCCTCCTGGGCGGCCTTGGCGTCGAACTCGCGCAGCCTGCCGCGGACCCGGTCGAGGTCGGACTGGGCCTGGTTGACGCCGGACTGCGCCTGGTTGACCGCGGACTGCGCGGCGTCCAGCGCGGACTGCGCGGACTGCTCGGCCTCCATGGCCGTCTCAAGCCCGGCGGCGCCGCGTTCGGCGCCCGCCTCGGCCTCCGCCAGGTCGCCGGTCGCCTGGTCGAGGGTGGCGCGCATCTGCAGCAGGCCCTGCCCGCCGCCCGCGGCGCCGCCCATCGCCCAGTGCGCGCCGAACAGGTCGCCGTCGCGGGTGACCGCGCGCAGGGCCGGCTCGCGGCGCACCAGGTCGGCCGCGGCGGCCAGGTCGTCCACCACCGCGACGTCGCCGAGCAGGTGCTCCAGCGCCGGCCGTACCTCGTCGGGAACGGTGACCGCGTCGATCGCGTGGTCGACGCCCGGGACCCGGCTCGTCGCGGCGCCGGGACCGCCGCCGACCAGGACTCCGGCACGTCCGGCGTCGCGCGAGCGCAGCAGCGCCAGCGCCGCCGCCGCGGTGTCGACCGAACCGACCGCGATGGCCTCGGCCGCGTTGCCCAGGGCCGCCGCGACCGCCGTCTCGTAACCGGGCCGTACGGTCAGCAGCGAGGCGACCGTGCCCAGCACGCCGTCCAGGGTGCCGTCCGCGCCCGCCGACAGCAGGGCCTCGCCGCCGTCGGCGGCGCTGGCCAGCGTCAGCTCCAGGGCCTCGATCCGCGCCTGGAGCGCGGCGACGCTCTTCTGCGCGGACTGGTCGGCCGAACGGGCGGCCGACACCGCCGACCGGGCGGCCTTGAGCTCCTCGCGCGGCCCCTCGACGCCGGCCCGCGCCTCCTCGACCGCCTCCTTGGCGACGGCCAGGCGTTCCTGCGCGACCTCGTGCTCGGCGGCGAGCTCGGGGTCCTCGACGACCTCGGCCTCGAAGGCCTCGAACTCGGCCTGCGCGGCCCCGGCCCGCTGCTCGGCCTCGGTGCGCGCCTCGGCCAGCCGGCCGATCTCCGACTCGCCCGCCTGCGCCCTGCTGCGCAGCGCCTCGACCCGGCCGCGCAGCCGGGCCAGCTCCTCGCGGCGGTCGGCGGCGGCGCGGGCGGCGCTCTGCAGGCGGCGTTCCTCGGCCTGGAGCGCGTCCTCGGCGACCGAACGTTCCTCGACCGCCCCGGCGAGCCCCTCCTGCGCCTCCTCCAGCGCGGCGCGGAGCGTCTCCTCCTGCTCGCGGATGGCGACGGCCTCGCGTTCCATGTCCTCGGGGTCGCGGCCGCGGCGCTCCTCGTCGCGCGCCTCAGCCGCGTTGCGGTGCCGTTCGGCGGCCAGGTCGGCGACGCCGCGCAGCCGCTCCTTCAGCGCCGACAGCTGGAACCAGGTGTCCTGCACCTGCGCCAGCCGGGGCGCCTCGGCGGCCTCGGCCGCCTCCAGCCCGGCCTCGCGCTCCTGCGCGCCGGCCAGCGCGCGCTCGGTCTCGGTGCGCCGCTCCCGGATGGCGGCCTCGTCGGCGGCCTCCTGGTCGAGCTTGGTCGTCAGCGTGACCAGGTCGTCGGCCAGCAGGCGCAGCCGCGCGTCGCGCAGGTCGGCCTGGATGACGGCGGCGCGGCGGGCGATCTCGGCCTGCTTGCCCAGCGGCTTGAGCTGCCTGCGCAGCTCGCCTGTGAGGTCCTGGACGCGGGTCAGGTTGGCCTGCATCGCGTCCAGCTTGCGCAGCGCCTTCTCCTTGCGCTTGCGGTGCTTGAGGACGCCCGCCGCCTCCTCGATGACCGCCCGGCGGCCCTCGGGTCCCGAGTGCAGGACGCGGTCGAGCTGGCCCTGGCCGATGATGACGTGCATCTCGCGGCCGATGCCGGAGTCGGAGAGCAGCTCCTGGATGTCCAGCAGCCGGCAGGAGTCGCCGTTGATGGCGTACTCGCTCTGCCCCGACCGGAACATCAGCCGGCTGATCGTCACCTCGGAGTAGTCGATCGGCAGGGCGCCGTCGGCGTTGTCGATCGTGAGCACGACCTCGGCGCGGCCCAGCGGCGGCCGGGTGGCCGTGCCGGCGAAGATGACGTCCTCCATCTTGCCGCCGCGCAGCGACTTGGCCCCCTGCTCGCCCATCACCCACGACAGCGCGTCCACCACGTTGGACTTGCCGGAGCCGTTGGGCCCGACCACGGCGGTGATGCCGGGCTCGAACTTGAGCGTGGTGGAGGACGCGAAGGACTTGAAGCCGCGCAGCGTCAACGTCTTCAGATACACGCGCCGTCAGTCCTCCTCCGGGATCCGCGCAGGGTCGGACCACTCCTTCACTCAATGTGCCATGATCTGCCCGATTGCGCGTCGCGAGCCCGCTAAACACGCCGCAAGGGAGATCAAGACAAGCGAGACCCCGCCCATGCGAGCATCGCGGGGCGGGGCGCACGAGGTCATCGATCTTCCACCCCAGGGCTTGGTCACGGAGAGTGACGACCGCCGACCCGAAGAGTCCCGGTACGTTCAAGCCTGGAATGGTCGTCCCCCTGTGTGCCGGGGACTCCAGAGGGGCGTCCCCCTGGGGAAACAGTGAAAACACTAAGGGCTGGGAACCGGGGAAGATGCCGTAAAAACGCCGGCCATGCCTCCCCGCCCAGCCCTAGGCGCCTCCGTTAAGTAAGCGCCGGTTCGCGGTCCTTCACTCCGAGCGACACGATGTCGTCGTCGGTCGCCGTCGCAAGCGCGTCGTTCTCTGCCTGAAGCCGTACGAGCTCGGCCTCCAGATCACGTACGCGCCTTTGAAGGCGCCGCATCTCCGCGACCATCCGGGGGTCGGGACCGCCGACGTGGCCGAGTAGAGCCTTCGCCATGACTAAGGGTCCTCCACGCTGAGTAACCAGCAGGGATCGCGCACAATGAGCAAATAAAGTCGGTGCGCGTATCGTCTAGAGTCGCACCGGCCGGTGTCCTGGTCAAGATGGACATCACGGGCCGGTAACAACCTGTCGTCACTAGTTTAGCAGGTACAAACCGGAAAACCCTACCGGTCACCTCTCGACGAACCCGGAGAGGCCGCCGCGGGGGTCGCTCCAGCGCTCGGTGACGCCCGCGACGCGTCCCGGGGTACCCGGACCCCGCAACGCCTCCAGCAGGCGCTCACAGGCCGAACGAGGGCCTTCGGCGACCACTTCCACCCTGCCGTCGCGCAGGTTGGCGGCGCTCCCCACGAGCCCGAGCTCCAGCGCCCTGGCCCGGACCCACCAGCGGAAGCCCACGCCCTGCACGCGCCCGCGCGCCCAGGCCGTGAGCCGTACGCTCTCGTCGCCCATCGTCTCCCCGCTGCTCAGGTCTCCACTGCTCAAGTCTCCGCCGCTCGGTCCGCCGCCGCTCGGTCCGCCGCCGCTCAGGCCCGTGCCCGCCCTAGTAGCGCGCCCGGCGGGGGCGCGGCTGGCACTTGGGGCAGCTGTAGGACGAGCGGTTCATGAAGACGTCGCGCCTGATCGCCGACCCGCACCGGCGGCAGGGCTCGTCGCGGCGCCCGTAGGCGTCCAGGGACCGGTCGAAGTAGCCGCTCTCCCCGTTGACGTCGACGTAGAGGCTGTCGAACGACGTGCCGCCCACGCGCAGGGCCGCCTCCATCACCTCGCGGGCGGCGGCCAGCACGCGGGACGCCTCGGCGCGGGTCAGCGTCTCGGTGGGCCGCGCCCAGTGCAGGCCGGCCCGCCACAGCGCCTCGTCGGCGTAGATGTTGCCGACCCCGCTGATCAGCGACTGGTCGAGCAGCGCCCGCTTGACGCCGGTGCGCCGGCGCCGCAGCGCGTGGAAGAACGCCTCGTCGTCGAAGGCGGCCTCGAGCGGGTCGGCGGCGATGTGCGCGATCGGCTCGGGCACGAACCCGTCGCCGCCCCCGACCAGGTCCGGGACCAGGTCGGTCACCATCAGGTGGCCGAACGTGCGCTGGTCGACGAAGCGCAGGTCGTGCCCGCCGTCGGTGAACGTGAGCCGGACGCGCAGGTGCTTCTCGCGCTCACGGGCCGGCTCGCCCACGAGCAGCTGGCCGCTCATGCCCAGGTGCGCCAGCAGCGCCTCGACCGGTTTGTCGCCGGGCTCGCCGGGGGCGGTCAGGGGCAGCCACATGTACTTGCCGCGGCGGCGGGGCGCCACGACCGTGCCGCCCGTCAGCCGGCCGGCGAAGTCGCCCGCGCCCGCCTCGTGCCGCCGGACCGAGCGCGGGTGCAGCACCTCGACGGCGTCGACCGTGCGTCCCGTCACCCAGCTCTCCAGGCCGCGCCGGACCACCTCGACCTCGGGAAGCTCAGGCATCTTCGCCTCCCGGAGCCGGGGCCAGCACCAGGGCCTGGCCGACGACGACCCGGACGCGGGCCGCGTCGAACGTCATCGTGGGCGCCCCGTACAGCTCGTAGCCCTCGTCCAGGAGCGCGCTGACGCGCCCGCAGAACTCGGCGTCGTCCGGACCGGTGATCATGCGGTAGCGGAGTCGAGGGGTGGAAACCATGCGACCCAGGTTACGACTGTCTGCCGGCGTGCCCGTTGTCGTCGCTGGTGCCGGCCGTCGCGGAGCCGTGCCCGTTGCCCCCGGCGGCGCCTCCCGCGGCGGCGTTCTCGCCGGCCTCGCGGGCCACGACGATCTCGCGGATCGCGTTCCAGGCGGCCTCGGCGGCGTGCTGCTCGGCCTCCTTCTTGCTGCGCCCCTCGCCCGAGCCGTAGGTGGTGCCGCCGACGCGGACCGAGGCGCGGAAGGTCTTCTGGTGGTCGGGGCCGCTCTCGGCGACGTGGTATTCGGGGACGCCGAGCTCCTCCACCGCCGTGAGCTCCTGCAGCGAGGTCTTCCAGTCGAGCCCGGCGCCCAGCCCGGCCGAACGGGTGATCAGCGCGTCGAACAGCCGGTGCACCAGCGCGGACGCCTCGCCCAGGCCGAGGTCGAGGTAGACGGCGCCGATCAGCGCCTCCAGGGTGTCGGCGAGGATCGAGGCCTTGTCGCGGCCGCCGGTGCCCTCCTCGCCCCGGCCGAGCCGGATGTGGGCGCCGACGCCGAGCCCGCGCGCGACGCCCGCCAGGGCGCGCATGTTGACCACCGCGGCGCGCAGCTTGGCCAGCTGCCCCTCGGGCAGGTCCGGGTGGTCGCGGAACAGGGTGTCGGTGACGACGAGGCCGAGCACCGAGTCGCCCAGGAACTCCAGGCGCTCGTTGGTGGGCAGGCCGCCGTTCTCGTACGCGTAGGACCGGTGGGTCAGCGCGCGTTCGAGAAGCTCGGGGGACATCTCGATGCCGAGCGCGCGGCTGAGCTCCGCACGATCCGCCGTGGCTTCGTGGTTCTTGCCGGTCACAGGCCCTCCTCGCAGGGCTCATTCCACAATGTGCGGTAGCCGCTACGGCGTGTGACGGCCGTGCCGACGCGAAAGCACCGTGCGAGGGAGGGTCCACGAAGACGAGGTGCGCGCCGGTTGATCATTCCCGGCGTGCACCACGGCCTCGGGCGCCGACCCCGGTGCCGGTCGCCACGCCGACGTCACTCGCCGGGTGGTCGTGTCACGTACCTCGAGGGGCGGCCGCCGTACGCGGACCCGCCCCCCGAGATTCGAAGATCAAGCCGACGGGGTGATGACCTGACGCCGGTCGTAGGTCCCACAGGTCGCGCACGCGGTGTGGGGGAGCTTCTGGTCGCGGCAGGTCGGGCACTCGACCAGGGTCGGCGCGCTGGTCTTCCACTGCGCGCGACGGTGCCGCGTGTTGCTGCGCGACTTCTTCCGCTTGGGGACGGCCACTGGTCAGCCCTCCTGCTTTCCTTCTCGTGGGTCGGTGAAACCTTGCAGCGCCGCCCATCGTGGGTCGGCGACGTCATGGTGGTGGTCCGGGCCGGCGTCCGCCAGCCGCGTACCGCACTCCGTGCACAGGCCGGGACAGTCGTCCCGGCACAGCGGGGACAGCGGCAGTGCGAGCAGCACCGCGTCCCGGAGCACCGGCTCGAGGTCGATGAGATCGTCCTCGAGGCGGAGCTCGTCGTCGTCCGCGTTCCCGCCGGAGCGGGTGTCAGGATAGACGAAGAGCTCCTGGAAGTCCGCCTCGAAGGTCGAGGCGATCGGGTCGAGGCAGCGGGCGCACTCCCCCTCCAGGGGGACCCACGCCGTGCCCGTGACGAGCACGCCCTCCAGCACCGCCTCGAACCGGAGATCCAGTTCGAGCTCGGCGCCCTCGGGCACGCCCACCATCTCGACGCCGAAATCCTCCGGTGCCGGCACGCTCAGGGTCTGCTCGCGGGACGACCCGGGTTGCCTGCTGAGAGCTCGGGTGTCGAGCACGAGCGGGGCATGGGGGTCGAGGCGAGACAGAGTGGTCCTGCTTTCGTGTGGCATGGCGAATTGCGGCCGTCGGTCGTGGCCGACTCCCCAGGGTACCGAACGCAGGCCCGCCAACCCAACTCGTGACCCGGTCAGCCCTCCTGGAGGCGCTTGACCAGACGCTCGTGAACGATCTCGGGGATCAGGCCGGAGACGTCGCCCCCGTACTTCACGATCTCCTTCATCAGGCTGGAGGAGAGGTAGGAGTAGAGCGGGTTGGTGGACATGAACATCGTCTCCACCCCCGCCATCCGGTGGTTCATCTGCGCCATCTGCAGTTCGTACTCGTAGTCGCTGACCGCGCGCAGACCCTTGACGATCATGGGGATGTCGTTCTGGCGGCAGAAGTCGACGAGCAGGCCGTGCCAGCTATCGATCTTGACGTTGCCGTACTCGCTGGTCACCTCTTCGAGCATCTGGATGCGCTCGTCGATGGCGAAGAGCCCCTGCTTGGTCTTGTTGATCAATACGGCGACGACCACCTCGTCGAAGAGGCGGGAGGCCCGGCTGATGATGTCGAGGTGTCCATTGGTGACGGGGTCGAACGAGCCCGGACAAACGACACGGCGCACGAGGTGGCTCCATCCTTGCGGTTGGCCTTCTGTGCAGGTGACGGCCTGCGGCGCGAAACTACCAAACGGGATTCGGTCGGTTCGCACCGGGTTTCCGCCGCCCCCTCCCCCGGTCATCCCGCGAGAGCGTCGATGATCTTCGCGGCGATCGGCCCCGACTCGATGCCGTACCCGGACGCCTCGGTCATCACCGCGACGGCGTACCGCGGGTTCGAGGTCGGCCCGTACCCCATGAACCAGCGGTCGTTGTAGGCCTTGCCCTCGATGTCGGCGGTCCCGGTCTTGCCGCCCGCGACCGACGTCCCCTGGAGGCTCTTGCCGGTGCCGGACCGGACGACCTCGCGCATCATGTCCCGCATCTGCCCGGCCCGCTCCTCGGTGAGCGGCCGGGTCAGCGTCCGCGGGTTCGCCTCGCTGACCACCGACCCGTCGGCGCCGCGCAGCGTGCCGACCAGGTAGGGCCGCATGATCCGGCCGCCGTTCACGATCCCGGCGGTGACCAGGGCCATCTGGAGCGGCGTCGCGACCGTGCTGCCCTGGCCGATCGAGCCGAGCGCGCTCAGCGACGCCTGGTCGGTGCGGGGGAACGAGCTGGCGGCGGCGGCCATCTTCCCCTCCGCCACATCGATCTTGCCGTAGAAGCCGAAGTTCTCGGCCTGGTCGGCGACGGCGTCGTTGCCGGGCTTCTCGGCGCCCATGTAGGCGAACGTGGTGTTGCACGACTGGGCGTAGGAGTCGATCAGCGGGATCGCGGGCAGGTCGCACTGGCCGCCGATGTCGCCCGCGTCGTTGTTGATCGCCTGCCCGGCGCCCGGCGGCCGGTAGCTCCGGCCCGCCTTGACCCGGGTGTCCTCGGTGGCCCCGGCGGTCAGCGCCGAGGCCGCGACCACCGTCTTGAACGTGGACCCGGGCGGGAACAGCTCGTTCATCGCCTTGTTGAGCAGCGGCTGCAGCGGGTCGTCGTTGAGCCGCTCGAACCGCTCGGTCGCCGTGTCGGCGTCCAGCGTCGTCACCGAGTTGGCGTCGTACGAGGGCGTGGACGCCATGACCAGGATCGCGCCGGTCCTGGCGTCGAGCGCGACGGCGGCGGCCCGGCGCGCCCCGCTGGCGCGCAGTGCCGAGTAGGCGGCCTGCTGCGCCTCCACGTCGACCGTGGCCTCGACGGTGCCGCCCGGCGTCTGCTTGCCGAGCAGCTTGTTGATGAAGCTGGTGGTGACCAGGCGCGGGTCGGAGCCGTCGAGGAAGTGGTTCTCGGCGTTCTCCAGGGCGCTCTGGGAGAAGAGCGAGAAATAGCCGGTGACCGGCGAGAACACCTCGCTGTTCCAGTAGCGGCGCCGGTAGGTCTCGCTGTCGCCGACCTGCTCCGACCAGGCCAGCCGCCGTCCCCCGGCGACGATCGGGCCGCGTTCGACCCGGTGGCGCCCCTCGTACTGGCGCGCGTTGAGCGGGTCGTCGCGCAGCTCCTGGGCCCTGAACCCCTGGATGTACGTCACGTTCGCAATCAGTGCGAGGACCATCAGCAAGGACAGGATCCAGGTGCGCCCCACGGCCGTGTTCATGCCCGCCAACTCCCCCAGGTCGCGCGACGATCAAGCGTAATCACACCGCGCCGGGAAACCGTGGACCCGGGCAGCGCGCCGCCGGCTTGCGGAAGGTTGGCCGAGGGAGACGTTTCCATGGGCCCGAGCCAACCCCGGCCTCGCCTCGCCCGCAGCACACGTGGCGGGTGGGACGGGGGCGGTGGCGGGTGGCGCGGGTCAGTGGTGGGTGGCGTAGTAGAAGACGGCCTCGCCGTAGCGGCGCTCGCGTTCGGGGGTGTAGCCGTCGGGCCATGCCAGGGCCGGGGTGCGGATCGAACGTTCGACGACGACCAGCGCGTCCGGCGCGTACCAGCCGTTGTCGCGCAGGGCGGCGAGCAGGCCGAGGACGGCGGCGTCGCCCAGCGCGTACGGCGGGTCGGCGAAGACCAGGTCGTACGGCTCGTCCGGCGGCTTGGCGGCGACCCGCTCGACCTTGTCGGCGACCGGGTCGGCGCCGGGGAGGCCCAGCGCCGCCGCGTTGTCCCGGACCACCTTGATCGCACGCGGGTGCGACTCGACCAGCAGCGCGTGCGCCGCGCCGCGCGACAGCGCCTCGAGCCCGACCGCGCCGGACCCGGCGAACAGGTCGGCGACGCGCAGCCCGTCGAGGGGGCCGAGCAGCGCCTGGACGGTCGAGAACAGGCCCTCCCGGGCACGGTCGCTGGTCGGCCTGGTGTCCCGGCCCGGGGGGACGGCCAGCCGGCGCCCGCCCGCGCTTCCCGCGATGACCCTGGTCATGTCCCCAGTATGGCCGGACCCGGACAGGCGAACGTGATCAAGGTTCACAATGGCTACTTCGCGTGCCAGTCTGATCGCAGATTGTGGACATCACTGACATCAGGAGACCCCCCGTGCACCAAGGCAGGAGACTGGCGGTGACGGCCGGCGCGACAGCGCTCGGCCTCGCCGCGCTGAGCGGAGTCTCACACGCCGAGTCCGCCGAACCCGCCACGACCGGCAAGAGCTCCCAACCCGCCACGACGACCACGACCACCAAGACCACCGAGCCGCTGCTCTCCCTGCGCCTCGACGGAGGGCTCACCGGCGAAGGGGGCACCACCCGGGCCGGGCTCGGCGTGGGCACGTCGCTCAACACCCCGCACGCCGGCGCCGGGCTGAACGTGCGCGTCGGGGCCGGCCTCGGCGGCGGAACGGCGTCGGCCGGCGCGCAGGTCACCGGCCACGTCACCGCGCCCGCGGCCGGCCGTGCCGAGCTCGACGTCAAGGCCGGGGCCCAGGCCGGCGGCACCAAGGCCGCGGCCGGCGTCGCGCTGAGCGCCGGAGTCAAGCCGTCGGGAGGCGGCCAGGGCGCCTCCCTCGACCTGGACGTGAGCGGCTGCGCCGGCGCGGGATGCGCCGCGGCTCCCCCGCAGCCGCCCACTCCCCCGACGCCGCCCACCCCGCCGACGCCACCGACCCCGCCACCGACCCCGCCGCCGGGCCCGGGCGCCCCCGGGCCGTCGCCGGGGCTCCCGCAACTCCCGCCCGCCTCGCCGCTGTTCCCCGACCTGCCGTCCGGGCAGGACGGGCCGTCGGCGTCGGGCGTCCTGCCGGAGGACCTTCCGTTCACCGGCGCCGACGCCGTTCCGCTGGCCGTCCTGGGGCTGGTGTCGGTGCTCGCCGGCGGCGTCGCCGTGGCGAGCACGCGCCGGCGCCGCGCCCCCTCGTCCTGAAGCCGGTCGGCCGTTCAGCGCCGTTCAGCGCCGTTCAGCGCCGTTCGGAGTCGTTCGGAGTCGTTCGGAGTCGTTCGGAGTCGTTCGGAGTCGTGTCAGGCTCGTTCAGAGCCGCTCTGAACGGCCGACCTGCCAGCCGCCGCCGGAGCGGCTGAGGACGAGCCGGTAGACGCTCACCGCGTCGGAGGCCTTGCAGCTCCCCCGTGTGCAGTCGCCGACCGAGACGAGCGCGATGACCTGGCCGGGCGCACCGCCCGGCCGCAGCCCGGCCTCCATCAGCGAGCCGCCCGCGACGACCTTGTCACGGGCGGCCGCGGTGGTCGCGGCGCGCGCCTGCGCCCCCGGCCAGGCGCCCGCGGTGGCCGGCACCTGGTCGGCGGTGAGGGTGTAGAGCGTGTCCAGCAGCCAGGCGCCGTTCTCCTGCTCGGCCATGGTCAGCCGCATGGAGTACGGCTGGAGCTGCGCGGCCGCGTTTGCCGACCGGACCGAGCGCTTGAGGTAGGCGTGCACGGTGACCGTGCCGGGCGACGCGGCGACGACCGCCGAGTCGACCACGTCGACGCCGACCACGCTCTTGCTGTCGCGCAGCTTGACCAGCCAGCCGTCGGTGCGCAACTGCCGGTCGTACTCGGCCCTGAACTGCGGCGTCGAACGTGCGTGCGCGCCGGCGACGTCCTTGTCGACCCGGGTGTGGTCGAAGCTCATGACGGCCTTGACCGACACGTTCGCCGTGGTCAGCACCGCGGCCGCGGCGGCGGGCGGCTCCGCCTCGTCGGCGGTCGGCCGCTCCTTCGCGCCGGGCGCGCCCGAGCCGCCCGAGACGATGGCCCAGGCCGCGGCGCCGGCCGCCAGGACGATCAGGGGCACCACGACGGCGGCGGCGATCCGCCGGCGGTCACGGCGGCGCGGCGGCATGGTGGCCGGCGCGCCCTGCGGCGCCGGGCGCGGCGCCGGCACCCGCGGCAGCGCCGCGAGCGGATCCGGGGGCGCGGGCGTGGGCGGGTGCGTGCGCTGGGTCAGCGCGGCGGGATCGACGCCGCGCTGCGCGGGGTTGAGCGCGTGCGGCGGGGTCGGCGTCCACGGCGACGACGTGCCGTCCTGCTCGCCGGTGCGGTCGTCGCCGGCGAGGTGCGCGCCCGTGCTGAGCGCGCGTTCGGCCTGGCCGGGCTCGGCGGTGACGGTCACCTCGCGGCCGAGCAGGTCGAGCAGCGCCTGCTGCGCCGTCGGCCGCGCCACCGGGTCCTTGGACAGGCAGGCGCCCACGATCACGCGCAGCGACCCGGGCAGCGACGACAGGTCCGGGTCGTAGTAGAGGATCCGATGGAACACCGCGGAGATCGTGTCGTTGCCGAACGGCTGCCGCCCCGTCGCCGCGAAGAGCATCGTCGACGCCCACGCGAACAGGTCGACGGCCGACCCGAGATCGCCGTCGCTGACCTGCTCGGGGGCCATGTAGGAGGGGGTGCCCACCACGCCGCCGGCGCGCGTGGTCGCCGCGCCGCCCAGCACCCGGGAGATGCCGAAGTCGATGACGCGCGGCCCGTCCGGACCCATCAGCACGTTCGACGGCTTGAAGTCGCGGTGCAGGATCCCGGCCCGGTGGATGGCGGCGAGCGCGGTGACCGTGCCGATCGCCAGCCGGTCGAGGTCGGTGCCGGTGCGCGGCCCCTGCCCGGCGACCATCTCGGTGAGCGAGGGCCCCGGCACGTACTCGCTGACCACGTACGGCAGCTCGCCGCCCACGTCGGCGTCGAGCACGCGGGCGGTGCAGAACCCCGCGACTCGGCCGATGACGTCGAGCTCGCGCTCGAACCTGGCCCGCCACTCGGGGTCGGCGCTGAGCTGGGCGTGCAGCAGCTTGACGGCCACCTGCCCGCCGCCGCGGCCGCGGCCGAGGTAGACGACGCTCTGGCCGCCCTCGCCGAGCCGCCCGATGATCTCGTACGGGCCCAGCGTGGGCGGATCGTCCGGCTGCAGGGGGCGAACAGCCGTCATCGGTTCTCCTCCGTCGCGCACCGATTCGACAGCCGACCCCTACCCGCGCGCCCCTCTGTTGTCACCCGATCACAGAGGCGTACTCAGCCACCCTGTGAAAGGGCGGGCGGGATGCCCCCACCCCGGAACATCCCGCCCACGTTCTTCTGACGCTCGGGCCCTCAGGCGAGTGCCCAGCGCACCTGTGTTCGCACCCCCGGGTCAGGGTCGGCGAGCGCCTCGGTAAGGGCGGTCACGACCTCGGGACGGTCGGCCGCCCATTGCTCCAGCGACTGCACCGCGGCGCGGCGCACGTCCACGATGCGGTCGCGCAGCGCGTGCAGCAGCGGCTGCACGGCGACCTCGGCGCCGGCGACGCCGAGCGCCAGGGCCGCGCGCTTGCGCACCTGCCAGCTCTGGTGGGCGACCGCGGTGATGACGCGCCCCTCCAGCGGCTCGGGCAGGCCGAGCTCGGCGGCGGCGTCCAGCGAGGCCATGCGGACGACCGCGTCGTGGTCGGCGAGCAGGTGTTCCAGGACGGGGAGCCCGGCGGGCACCGCGAGCCTGGCCAGGCCTTCGGCCACCGCCACCCGCACCTCGCGGGCGGGGTCGTCGGCGGCCTCGGCCACCTCGGCGACCGCGTGCAGGGCGACCAGGCCGAGGACGGCCTGGATCCGCACGTGCACCTCGCCGTCGTGCAGGCCCTGCGCGTACAGCTCGGCGGCCCCTTCGGCGAGGACGTCGAGCAGCCCGGCGGCGCTCTCGCGGACCAGCGCGTCGCGGCCGTGGCGGGCGGCGAGCAGCAGCGCCTTGACGCCGTCGTCGCCGATGTAGAGCTCGGGCAGGTCGCGCAGCGCCTCGGCGGCGAGCCCGCGGACCTGCTCGTCCTCGTCGGCGAGCGCCCAGGCGAGCGTGTCGCCGAGGCCGCTCGGCAGGGCGCCGGCGTTGGCGGCGCGGATGAGCACGCCCAGCGCGGCGCCGCGCACCTCGGGCTCGGCGTCGCGCAGGTAGGGCTCGATGTCGGCGGGGTCGGGGTCGGCGATGCGGTGCAGCTCGACGACCCGGGCGAGGAGCCCGGACGAGGAGCCGCCGCCCGTGGGGTCGGTGCTGGACGTGGGGTCGGTGGCGGTCGTCGCGTCGGCGTCGATGATCGTCATGGGAGGCCTCCGGCAGAGCCGTCTGATCCGGTACGGGAAGGTCGCGGGGATCAGCGGCGGGAACACAGCGCGCTCGCCACACGTCGAAGATCGACGTGGCGGCGGACCGTCAGGGGCTCTCTCGGCTGCACACGGCAATCCTGACCCATATTCTCGACATAGTCAACCTATTAAATAGGGATTACCTCCCGGGTGCGGCGCCCAGGCCGCGCCCCGGGGCTCAGGCCTTCTCCAGGAAGTCCGCCCGGTCCTCGTCCAGGAGGGCCGCCAGCTCGGCCGCCAGGCCCGGGTTGTCCTCCAGCTCGGGATCGGCCTCGACCAGCACGGTCGCCTCGTCCCGCGCGTTGCGGATGACCTCCTCGTCACGCTGCAACGTCAGCAGCCGCAGGCTCGACGACCGCCCCGCCTGGGTCGCCCCGAGCACGTCGCCTTCGCGCCGCTGCTCCAGGTCGAGCCGCGACAGCTCGAACCCGTCGGTCGTCGACGCCACCGCGTCCAGCCGCTCCCGCGCCTTGCTCCCCGCCTCGGCGTCGGTCACCAGCAGGCACAGGCCGGGCAGCGTCCCCCGCCCGACACGGCCCCGCAGCTGGTGCAGCTGCGACACCCCGAACCGGTCGGCGTCCATGATCACCATGACCGTCGCGTTCGGCACGTCCACCCCGACCTCGATCACCGTCGTGGCCAGCAGGACGTCCAGCTCCCGCGCCGTGAACCGGCGCATCACCCCGTCCTTCTCGTCCGGGTGCAGCTTGCCGTGCAGGACCCCGATCCGGAGCCCGTCGAGCAGCTCCTCCAGCCGGGGCAGCACCTCCATGATCCCCAGCGGCGACCGCCGCTCGCCGTCCTCCTCGATCCGGTCGCCCTCGTCGCCCTCCGCCTCGCCGATCCGGGGGCACACGATGTAGATCTGGCGGCCCTTCGCCGCCTCCTCCTTGATCCGCTCCCACGTCCGCGCCAGGAACGCCGGCTTCTCCGGCGGCACCACGTGCGTCCCGATCTCCGAACGCCCGGCCGGCAGCTGCGCCAGCACCGACGTCTCCAGGTCGCCGAAGACCGTCATCGCGACCGTCCGCGGGATCGGCGTCGCCGTCATGACCAGCACGTGCGGCCGCCCGCCCGACACCTTCTCCCGCAGCGCGTCCCGCTGCTCCACCCCGAACCGGTGCTGCTCGTCCACCACCACGAGCCCCAGGTCGGCGAACTGCACGTGGTCCTGCAACAGGGCGTGCGTCCCCACCACGATCCCCGCCTCGCCCGAGGCCGCGTCCAGCAACGAGGCCTTGCGCGCCTTGGCCCCCTGCGACCCGGTCAGCAGGGTCACCTTGGTCGCGTCGTCGGCGCCGCCCAGCTGCCCCTTCTGCGCCAGCTCCCCCAGCATCCCGCCGATCGACCGGAAATGTTGCTGGGCCAGCACCTCCGTCGGAGCCAGCAACGCCGCCTGACCGCCCCCGTCCACCACCTGCAACATCGCCCGCAACGCCACGATGGTGTTGTGGGTCGGCGTCCAGCCGTCGGTCACGTACTGGCGATCGGGATGGGCGACCGAGATGCACTGCACCTGCTTGCGGCCCACGTATTCGATGGCCCGTACGCACTTGCGCCTGCGCTCGTACTTGGAACGGGGCCGGAGCAGCCCTGACTTGCGGGCCAGCCGGAACGGCGCGAACCGGTTCGGCAACGCGACGCTCGTCATCCAGTAACGCTTGCCGACCTTGGTCACCGGCCTGCAGCGCGCGTATCCGCCGAGCGACCGGGCGAGCCATGCCACGTCCTCGGCCAGTCGCCGGGAGGCCGACGTGAAGCTGACGTCACGTCCTTCCGCCCGCAACGTCCCGTCGGTGTCCATCAGCCCCTGGAGCAGCGCGTGCCGCTCCTTGACCGAAGCCTCCAGGTAGGACGCCGGAACGAACTTGTCATGGGCCCCCGTCCCGTACACGCCGAGATCGCGCAACGCCTGGAGCAGCGGGTTGCCCGTGCCGCGCCGTTCACCGAGGATCAGCCAGTCCAGCGGCCGGCCTTCCACTTGACGGAGCCTGCAGCCGACCGGCATGACCGCCGAGACCGCGTCGACGATCTCCGGATCGGCGGTGGAGATCGCCACGCGCCCGTACTTCATGAAGCCGTCTCCCAGCAGCAGCCCCAGAAGGTAGGGGTCGACCGGGCGCGCCCCGAAGCCCTCGATCTCCGGCGCTTCCAGCAGCGGCACGTACCATTTGCCGCCGCCGTTCTTCCTGAGCAGGTCCTGACGCAGCTCACGCGTGGTGAGCACCTTGAGCGGACGGCCCCGGTGCCACCCCGTGTCGGTCTTGACCGGCCACAGGTGCTCGTCGTCGCACTCGACCGAGGTCCCGTCGGAGAAGACCATCCGGTAGACCTCCCGTTCCCCCTGCGGGAACACACCTGTCACCACGGTGATCTCGCCGGTCGGCGTCACGACCTCGGTCCCGGGCGCCATGCTGCCCATCGTCCGGAAACCCTCGGCCGTGAGGACCCGCGCGTCGAGCGGCTGGGCCTTGCCGGCGCCCACGTCGCCTTGGAGGAGGCGGTGCATGGGGTGTTCGAGGGAGAGGTCCTCGGCGATCTCGCGGCCGACGGCGAGCTGGCCCTCGGTGAGGTCGAACGGGAGGCGGGCGTCGAAGGCGTCGAGGACGCCGCCCTCGATGGCGGGGCGGGCTTTGGCTGGGAGGGCCGCGGCGGCCAGCCGGCGCTGGGCCAGGGCGATCTGGAGGACGAACGCCTCGTCCCACTTGAGGCGCTTGCGGGCGCGTCCCAGATCGTCCCAGGTCGTGGGGCGGTGGATGCCCTCGTAGGCGTCGCGCAGGCCGATCATGCCGTAACGCTTGAGGGTGAGCTGGGGCATCGGGTCGCCGCCGAGCTCGAGCTGGTCGAGGACCATGCCGACGGACTTGGTGATGGCGTCGATGTCCAGGCCCTTGGTGGCCGGGTAGATCGGGATGATCTCGTCGGCCCACTCCTGGGCGGCCGCCTCGGCGTTCTTGGCGGCCACGACCTTGTACTGGGGGTGGGTGAGCTGGCGGACGGGGCGGCCGGAGCGGGGGCGGTAGGTGCTGATCTTGCCGGCGAACAGGCCGCGGGTGCCCGGGGAGAGGTCGCGCTCGGCGACGTAGGAGCCCTTGCGGCCGAAGAAGCTCAGCTTGAGCTCGCCGGTGCCGTCGGTGACGGTGATCTCCAGGACGTAGCCGGGACTGCGGGTGAGGGTGCGGCCCTGCACCTTGGTCACCTCGGCCATGACCGTCACGTGCTCGCCGTCCTCCAGGCCGCTCAGCTCGGTGAGCTCGCCCCGGTGGGCATAGCGCCGCGGGTAGTGGTGGAGCAGGTCACCGACCGTGTGCAGGTCGAGCCCGCTCGCCAGCACCTTGGCGGTCTTGTCGCCGAGGACCTTGCGCAACGGCTCGTCGAGTTTCGCCACGCGTTCTTTTCTAGCCCATCACGCGGTCATTCGACGCCGATGAGCAGTGGGTAACGTTCCTGGGCGCCGTCGTAGACGCCGACCTCGACGTCGGGGCGGACGTCGCGCAGGTGGTCCTCGATGGCCTCGGCCAGGCCGGGGGGCGCGTGGGTGCCGACGATGAGGGTGACCAGCTCGCCGCCGCCGGAGAGCATGCGGTCCAGGCACAGGCGCGCGACGTCGGCCAGGCTCGCGCCGATCATGGCGACGTCGCCCTCGATGAGGCCGAGGACGTCGCCCGGCTGGCAGAGGCCGACGCTGGTGAACGCCTCCTCGGCGGCCACCTCCAGATGGCCGAAACGGGTGGCGCCCGCGGCGCGGGTCATGGCGATGACGTCCTCGGCGAAGCGGCGGAGGGGGTCGTGCACGGCCAGCGCGGCGAGGCCCTGGACGGAGGCCTTGGTGGGGAGGACGGCGATGTGGGCTCCGGCGTCGCGGGCCCGTTCGGCGGCGGCCTCGGCCAGGGACAGCACCTCGGGCTCGTTGGGCAGCACCGCCACCTCGTCGCCGGCCGCCAGGATCGCCTCGGCGAGGACGGCGATGGGCGGGACGGCGCCGGGCTCGCGGCGGACGACGCGGGCGCCGCAGCTCTCGAACAGGGCGGCCAGCCCGTCGGCGGCGGTCACCGCGACGACGGCGCGGCCGACGTGCGGGGCGTGCGGCTGGTCCGGGGTGACGGCCTTCAGGTAGGTCACCCGGATGCGGTGCGGGCGGCCGGCCGCCAGGCCCGCCTCGATGGCCGCCCCGGCGTCGTCCACGTGGACGTGGACGTTCCACAGCCCGTCGCCGCCGACGACGACCAGGGAGTCGCCGAGGCCGTCGAGGGCCTCGCGGAGCTCGTGGACGGCCTCGTCGCGGGCGTCCAGGAGGTACATGACCTCGTAGCCGGGGCCGGGCGTCTCCGGCGGCTCCTCGCGCGGCGCGGGCTCCCCCTGGGTCCGGGCGGGGATCTCGTACCGTTCCGGGTACTCGTCGGTGATCACGGCGGCGAGGGCCTCGAGGACCACGCAGAGCCCGGCCGCGCCCGCGTCGACCACGCCGCTGCGGGCCAGGACGTCGAGCTGGCCGGTGGTCAGCCGGAGGGCCTGGCGCGCTCCGGTCGCGGCGGCGCGCGCGGCGCCGGTGAGGCCGTCGCCGGTGCCGGTCGCGGTGGAGGCGGCCTGGAGGACGCTCAGGATGGTGCCCTCGACCGGGTGCTCGACCGCGTTGCGGGCCAGGTGGGAGGCGTACTCCAGGGCCTCGGAGAAGACCTCGGCGTCCACGCGGGCGCCGGAGCGTCCCATGATCTCGGCCAGGCCGCGGAACACCTGGCTGAGGATCACCCCGGAGTTGCCGCGGGCGCCGAGCAGCGATCCCTGGGCCATGGCCTTCCAGACGGACGCGGCGTCGGCGCCGCCGGGCAGCCCCTCCGCGGCCTCGGCGGCGGCGAGCACGGTGAGATGCAGGTTCGTCCCGGTGTCGCCGTCGGGGACGGGGAACACGTTGAGCGCGTCGATCTCTCCCCGGGTCCTGCCGAGCGCGTCGGCCGCCAGCCGGCACCATCGCCGTACCGCCGCCCCGTCGAGGACCTCGCCCACTCCGGCTCCCCTCCGCGCTGTCGGCGTCACGTACCGTCCCATGCCGGTGTCGTGTCCGCGATAAAGCTGTATCGCGTGAGGCGTCCCTTTGGGAACCGATCACACCGGGATTCCGCAGGCCGAATCCCTTCGCCGATTCGCTTACCGGGCGCGCCGTCGGCTACTCTGGCCCATGCGCCTCCTCCGAGGCGCCTTCAGCGAGCGCTCCAGACGGCCCCGCGGGCCGGATCGCTCCGATTCAGAGCACCGACACCCACTTTGGAGTTTCCCGTGGCTTCCGTCTGCGACGTCTGCGGCAAGGGACCCGGTTTCGGCATGAGTGTCTCCCACTCGCACCGCCGCACCCCGCGCCGCTGGAACCCCAACATCCAGCGTGTGCGCGCCGTCGTGAACGGTGGCACCAAGCGGATCAACGCCTGCACGTCCTGCATCAAGGCGGGCAAGGTGACCAAGCCGACCGTCTGACGGTCGCATAAGGGTTTCGAGTCGGCTCACCGCCAGGCGGTGGGCCGACTTCGCGCTTTCCGGCGCCGCGATGCCCGCGCCCGCCCCGGTCAGCGCCGCATCCACGCGTGGTCGACGGGGCCGATGCCGGCGCCGAGGGGGAAGCCGGCCGCGATGGCGCCGGTGACGTACTCCTTGGCCTTGGCGACGGCGCCGGGCACGTCCTCGCCGAGGGCGAGGTGGGAGGCGATGGCGGAGGCCAGGGTGCAGCCGGTGCCGTGGGTGTGGCGGTTGTCGTGCCGCGGGGCGGTGAAGCGGTGCTCGGTGGTGCCGTCGAAGAGCAGGTCCGCGGGCTCGCCCGGCAGGTGACCGCCCTTGATCAGGACCCAGGCGGGGCCGAGCGCCTTGACGGCCTCGGCGGCCCCGCGCAGGCCGGACTCGTCGACCACCTTGACGCCGGTGAGCTGCTCGACCTCGTACAGGTTGGGGGTGACGACGGTCGCGACGGGCAGCAGCGCGGACCGTACGGCGGCGACCGCGTCGGGGGCCAGCAGGGCGTCGCCGTGCTTGGAGACGCCGACCGGGTCGACGATCACCGGGACGTCGACGGTGGCCAGGCGGTCCGCGACGGTCTCGACCAGGATGCTGGACGCCAGCATGCCGGTCTTGATCGCCTGGGCGCCGATGTCGCCGAGCACCGAGTCGAGCTGGGCGCGGACGGCCTCGGGCGGCAGCTCCCAGTAACCCTGGACGCCGAGGGAGTTCTGCGCGGTGACGGCGGCGATGACGCTCATGCCGTGCGTGCCGAGGGCCAGCATCGTCTTCAGGTCGGCCTGGATGCCGGCGCCGCCGCCGGAGTCGGAGCCGGCGATGGTGAGGACGAGCGGAGGCGCCTGCCGGGGGTTCTGCGTCATGCCGCCAAGCCTAGACGGCCACGAAGTGCCTCGAACCGGGTCAGACCAGCAGGCAGGGCGCCTTGTTGATCCGGCAGACGGAGGGGCCCTGCGCGACGCCGTTGGCGGCGTAGGCGATCTGGACGCGCTGGCCGGGCGCGAGGGCCGCCGCGGTGGGCGCCCTGCGCACGTAGAGGGTCTGCCCGGTGCGGACCACGGTGCCGCCGGTCGCGGAGACGAACGTGACGTTGGGGATCCTGAACGCGATCGCCCAGTCGGCGACCGGCTGGCGACCGCGGTTGGCGATCGTCACGGTGCCGCGGAAGCCGGTCTCGGTGCGGCTCGCGAGCCGGAAGGCGACGACCAGGCCCTGCTTGCCCGCGCCGCGGCTGGCGCGGCCGTTCGGCTCGCGCTCGGTGACCTCGGCGCCGTCGCCGCCGCGTTCGACGGTCTCGTGCGTGCCGCCGCCGAAGTTGAGGGAGATCTGGGAGGTGCTGCCCGCGTACGCGACGATGCCCACCGCGATCACCAGGGCGGTGATGGGCAGGAGCGGGGCGATGACGAGCTTCTTGGACCAGCGGAAGCCGGACGCGGCCCCGTCGTCATCGGACTTCTTCTTGCCGGACCCGCGGCCGGGCGGGCGCGGGGCGCCGGTCTCGGCGCCGGCCACGGGCGCGGCGACGCCCGGGCGGCCGGTGGCGGGCGGCCGGGCGGGCGCCGACGGGAGGTCGGTCGCCGGGCCGGGCTCCGGGCCCCGGGTCTTGTAGAAGGCGTTCACGTCCGGCATGGTCACGTCGAGCGAGACCGGGGGACGGCCCGCCGCCGGAGGCGGGACGGGCGGCGAGGCGGGGGCCGGGGCAGGGGTCGGGGCAGGGGTCGGCGCGGCGGCCGGAGGCCGGGGCTGGGCGGGCGGCGGGCCCTGGACGGGCGGTGGAGCCTGAGCCCGCGGCGGGGCGGGAGGCGGAGCCTGGGCGGGAGGCGGAGCCTGGGCGGGAGGCGGAGCCGGGAGCGGAGCGGGGGTCGACGGTACGCCCGGCCGGTGCTGCGCGGTCGGCGGCGGCTGGTGGGGCCCCTCGTCGTCCGGCCGGTGCGGCTTGGTGTGTCGTCCCATCCCATCCCTCTTCGATCACAGGAAGGTATACCAAACCAGTACCAAATATGCCTACCGGATGGGTAAAAGGGTGCGAGCCACCACAGCCCGTCAAAAGGGCCCTCAACTGCGGAAATGATCCCAACCGCCAGGACCGTACGGCCGTCCGTCGACGGTCACGCCGTCACCCTCGGTGACGGCGCCGAGGACCGTCCACCCTGCGGGGACCGGGGCGCCGGGCGGGAACGTCCCGACGAAGGGATGATCTTCTCCCCCGGTGAGGGCGTGCCGCAGCCCGTCGGGGCCGAGCACTCCGGGCACGGGCACCGCCGCGCTCGTCACGTCGATCCGCACGCCGCTCGCGCGGGCGATGTGGCCGAGGTCCTGGAGGAGCCCGTCGCTGACGTCCATGAGGGCGGTGGCCCCGGCCGCGCGGGCCTCGGCGCCCGCCTCGTACGGCGGCTCCGGCCGACGGTGCGCCTCGGTCAGCTCCTCCGGGGCGTCCCGCCCGCCCGCCAGCAGGGCGAGACCGGCCGAGGAGAAGCCGAGGCGGCCCCGGACGGCCACGGCGTCGCCGGGGCGGGCGCCGGACCTGGTCAGCGGCGCGGCACCGCCGAGGTCGCCGAGGGCGGTGACGGCGAGGGTGATCTCGGCGGCGCCGACGACGTCGCCCCCGGCCACCGAGGCTCCGGCCCGTTCGCACTCGTCGGCGAGCCCGTCGTAGAGGCGCTCGGCCCAGCCGGCGGGCGTGGCGGGCGGGAGGGCGAGGCCGATCAGCAGCGCGGTCGGCCTGGCGCCCATCGCGACCACGTCGGCGAGGTTCTGCGCGGCGGCCTTGCGCCCGATGTCGTAGGGGCCGGACCAGTCGCGGCGGAAGTGGCGGCCCTCGACGAGCAGGTCGGTGGTGGCCACCACCCGCCCGTCCGGCGCCGCGACCACGGCGGCGTCGTCGCCGGGCCCCAGCTCGATCGCCGGGCCCTGGGGCAGCCTGCGGGTGAGCCGGGCGATCAGCTCGAACTCCCCCATCTCGCCAACGGTCCGCATCCGCCCTCCGGCTCCCCCATCCGAATCCCTCGCGCCCGGTGCGCCCCGGAACGATCGGCCGCCCCCGGACCCCCGTCGCGCCGCGTAACACGATACGGTGACCTTCCGACGGCTATTTTCTCCGCCCGGGGAGGACGTGATGGTGCAGGCCTACATCCTCATCCAGACCGAGGTAGGCAAAGCTGCCGCAGTGGCCCTCGAGATCGCCGGGATCTCGGGCGTCAAGCTGGCGGAGGACGTGACGGGGCCGTACGACGTGATCGTCCGAGCGGAGGCCAACAATGTCGACGAGCTGGGCAAGCTCGTCGTCGCGCAGATCCAGGCGGTCGAGGGGATCACTCGCACCCTCACCTGCCCGATCGTGCACATCTGACGGTCCGGCCCGCAGGCCTCCCCTGACCAGCGCCCGCTCCAGCGCCGCGGTGCGGGCGCTGGCGCTCGGCCTGGTCACCCTGCTGACGGCCGCCGCGTGCGGCCAGGGGGCCGTGCGCATCGAGCCGCCCAAGCCGGACCCGGCCACGGCACGGCTGTGCGAGGGGCTCCGGCTGCCGGAGAAGGTCAACGGCCTGTCCCGCCGCGACACCGAGCCGGACTCGCCGCTGACCGCCGCCTGGGGCGCACCGGCGATCGCGCTGCGCTGCGGCGTGCCCAGGCCCGCCGCGCTCCAGCCGGTCTCGCGGCTCATGACCATCAACGGCGTCGACTGGTTCGGGCAGCCCGCCGACCGGCCGGTCACCTGGACCGCCGTGGCCCGCCAGGCCTACGTCGAGGTGACGGTGCCCGCCAAGTACGCCCCGCCGGGCGACGTGCTGATCGAGCTGGGCGAGGCGATCAAGGCCACGATCCCCGCCAAGCCCGAAGGCCAGGTCTAGCCCGGCCGGGCGCTGCGTTCGCCGGGCCCGGCCCAGCGAAGATCTGGCCGGCCGGATCGCGCCTGTCCGGCCGGCCACCGAGCCGGGGCGATCACCAGGGCCGGGCGATCGTCCCCGGACCGGAGATCACCAGAGCGGGGCGGGACTCTCGCCGCGCTTGTAGTAACCCGGGATGGGGTCGCCCGAGGCCGCCCGGTCCAGGCGCCGCTTCATCCCGTCCGACAACACCTCGGCCTTCATCATCTCGATGAACAGCGAGGTGACGTTGCCCAGGTCGAACCAGTCCCGCTGCCACGACCACTGCCGATTTCCCGCGTACCGGAACCAGCTCCCGCCGATCCCCGCCACCTCGTAGGCGCCGCCGTCGGGACGCTTCGCGTCGGCGATCTGCTTCCAGAAGCCGACGACCTCGCCCTTGCGCTCGTCGACCAGGATGCTCTGGTACGGGTACTGCCAGCCGTCCAGCCCGCCCATCTCCAGGCCGAGCGCCACGTCGCGGATCTCGTCGCGGCCGACCGCCATGAAGTCCTGCTTGGGCCCGATGTTCCAGCCGTACGTGGCGTCCTCGGTGTAGAGCTCGGCCAGCGGACGCCAGTCGCCGATCTCCTCGCAGTGCCGGTTGGTGGCCAGCCAGTGCTCCACCATGTCGTCGAGCTCCTCGCGCGGGAAGCCTGTCGTGCCGCTCATGGGGTGGTCTCCTTCAGTGTGAGCGCCCGGGTGGGGCAGTAACGCACGGCCGCGGCGACCTCGTCGCGCAGCTCCTCGGCGGGCTCGGCGTCCAGCACCTGCACCTTGCCCTTGGACGGCACCTCGAAGACGTCGGGCGCCTCCATCTCGCACACCGCGTGTCCCTGGCACAGGTCCAGGTCGGCCTCGACCCTCATGCGTGCCGCCTCCGCCTCCTGTAGCGCACGGTGCAGGGCTGGGCGAGCTGGACGACCATCTTGGAGTGGTCGTTGCGGTACGTCTCCGACGGCTGCGCCAGCTCGAACTCCCAGTCCCGCAGCAGCACCGAGAAGATCGCCTTGAGCTGGATCATGGCGAAGTTGGCGCCGACGCAGCGGTGCCGCCCGGCCCCGAACGGCACCCACGTCCAGCGGTGCGCCAGGTCCTCCTCGCGCGGCTTGGCGTACCGTTCGGGCCGGAACGCGTCGGGCTCGGGGAAGTCCTCGGCGATCCGGTTGGAGACGGCGAGGCTGCAGCCGACCATGGTGCCCTCGGGGATGCGGTGGCCGAGCACCTCCTGGTCGGACTTGGCGACCCGCAGCAGCAGGATCAGCGGCGGGTGCAGCCGCAGCGCCTCCTTGATCGCCGACTCCAGGCGCGGGATCTCGCGCAGCGCCTGGAAGCTGACCTCGCTGCCGTCGGCGTAGAGCTCGTCCAGCTCCCCGGTCACGCCGCCCAGCACGTCCGGGTGGCGCAGCAGCTCGATGAGCGTCCACGCGGCCGTCCCGGAGGTGGTGTGGTGCCCGGCGAACATCATGGAGATGAACATGCCGGTGACCTGGTCGGCGTCGAACTTCAGCGAGCCGTCCTCGTTCTTGATCGACATGAGCACGTCGAGCAGGTCGCGGTCCTCGCGCGGCGGCTTCGGCGGGCGGCCGTTCATGATGCCCTGGACGAGGTCGACCAGCGCGGCGCGCGCCGCGTCCCGCCTGCGGAAGCTCTCGATGTCGGCGTACGGGTCGACGTAGGCGATCGCGTCAGTGCCCTGTTCGAGGTCGTGGTACAGCTCGGCGAACCGCCCGTCGAGCTGCTCGCGGAACTTCTTGCCGATCAGGCACGCGGACGAGGTGTAGATGGTGAGCTCGGCGAACCAGTCGAGCAGGTCGATCTCACCCTCGTCGCCCCAGCCGGCCACGGCCCGGTCGACCTCGGCCGCGATCGTCGCCGCGTGCCCCTTGAGGTAGCTGCCCTTGAGCGCCTGGTTGTGCAGCGCCTCGCGGCGTTCCTCGGGGGTCGCGTCGAACACGACGCCCTCGCCGAAGATCGGCGTCATGAACGGGTAGGCCTCGGCCTGGTCGAGCTCCTCGTCCGGGGAACGGAAGAAGAACTCGTTGGCCTCCTCGCCGGACAGCAGCACCACCCGGCGGTCGGCCAGCTGGAACTCGCCGACGTCGCCGCACTCCCGCCGGACGCGGCGCATCAGCTCGATCGGGTCCGACCGCAGCTCGTCCAGGTGGTCGGGACCACCGGACACGACAGGGATCGTCATGACTTCTCCACGGGTGCCTCGGGCTGGACTTCGACGAGGGACAGGTGCGCGCCGCGCGGCGTCCCCACGACGGCGGCCACCGCCGCCGCGACGTCGGACGGGCGCAGGAAGTAGGGGTGCCGGGCGAGGCCCCACCTGACCCATTCCTCCAGGACCTCGCCGGTGGTCTCGGCGTCCCAGCCCAGGCCCATGTTGGTCGCGGTCGGGCCGGGCCGGACGAGCGAGGCCCGCACGCCGGTGCCCTCCAGCTCCATCTGCATGGCGCGCGCCATGCCCTCGACGCCGTTCTTGGCGGCGACGTACGCGCCCATCCGGGTGCGCGGCGCCCGGACGACGTCGGAGGAGATGAAGACGACGTCGCCGCGGCGGCGCGCGACCATCCCCGGGACGATCGCCGACACGAGCCGGTGCGCGCCGATCAGGTGCACCTGCACCTGGGCGAGGAAGCTCTCCGAGTCCAGCTCGTGGATGCGGTCGGCGGCCAGGTCGCCGGCGCCGGACACGAGCACCTCGACCGGGCCGAGCGCCTCTTCGGCGGCCGCCACGAAGGACTTCACCGAGTCGGAGTCGCCGACGTCGAGGGGGTGCGCGAACGCCTCTCCCCCGCCCGCGCGGATGGTCGCCGCGAGCTCCTCGCACTTGTCGGTGCGCCGCGCGCCGACCGCGACCGGATGCCCGGCCATCGCCAGCGCGGTCGCCGCCGCGGCGCCGATCCCCGACGACGCCCCGGCCACCAAAGCCGGACGCCGCTCGGGATGTGGTTCGAATCTGGGCACTACCGCCGCCTCTCCAGCCGTACGGGCAAGGTCGCGAACCCCCGAACGTTCACCGAATGCACGCGTTCGGCCCGGTCGCCGTCGACCTCGTACGCCGACACCTGCCGGGCGAACTCGCCGAGTGCGATGCGGGCCTCGAGCCGCGCGAGGTTGGCGCCGAGGCAGAAGTGCCGCCCGCCGCCGAAGCTGACGATCTGTGAGGTGTCCTGGTCGATGTCGTAGGTGTCGGCCCGGGCGAACACCCGCGGGTCGCGGTTGGCGGACCCGACCAGCAGCAACATCCGCTCCCCCGGCGGGACCGTCTCCCCGTGCCAGGTGGTCTCCCGCGTGACGGTGCGCGCGAGCATCTGGCTGGACGTGTCGTACCGCAGCGTCTCTTCGATCCAGTCGTCGACGCGGCTCGCGTCGTCCAGCACCTTCCGGGACTCGGCCGGGTTGCGCCAGCCCCAGTAGAGCGAGTTGGCCAGGAGCTTGGTCGTGGTCTCGTTGCCGGCCACGACCATCAGGAACAGGAACGCGATGACCTCGCGGTCCGCGAGCCGGTCGCCGTCGATCTCGGCGTCCAGCAGCGCGGACGTCAGATCCTCGGTGCGCCGCTTCTTCCGTTCGGCGACCATCTGCTCGTAGTAGCCGGCCAGGGTGAGGGCGGCCTCCATCCCGGCGTGCGGGACGTCGTTGAGGCCCTCCTCCCGGTGCACCACCAGGTCGGCCAGCCGCCGCACCTCGGAGCGGTCGGCCTCCGGGACGCCCATCATCTGCGAGATGACGTCCATCGGGAGCTTGCCGGCGAACGTCTCGACGAAGTCGCCCTCGCCCGCCTCGACCAGCGGTTCGAGGTACCGCCGGGTCAGGTCGAGGATGCCGCCCTCGAGCTCCTTGACCCGGCGCGGCGTGAAGCCCTTGGAGACCAGGGCCCGCATCCGCGTGTGCCGGGGCGGGTCCAGGGCCAGGAACGACATCGTCTTGTGCGCGTGCGGCCCCCACGCGCTGGGCTCCACCGAGACGCCGTTGCTGTTGGAGAACGTGGCGTGGTCCCGGAAGGCGGACGCGACGTCGGCGTGCCGTGACAGGGCCCAGAAGCCCAGCTCCTCGTTCCGGTAGAGCGGAGCCTCGTCTCTCAGCCTGGCGTACGTCGGGTAGGGGTCTTCGTGGATCGCATAGTCGAAGGGGCTGTAAGAGACCTGGGGGGACTGCCCCACAGCCGTCACCTCACTCAGAGTCGGGCAATATGAGCTCGGCCATCTCGGCGAGCCGGTCGGCCATGCGGGCGTACGAGGTGTAGCCCATGCCCGCGTGCACCAGCGCGCCCGCGTACGCCAGCTCCAGCGCACCGACGATCTTCAGGTCGGCGTCCTCGTCCATCGCGGCCTGGAGCCGCTCCCGGATCGCGATGCCGATCTTGAGCCGGAGCTCGCGCACGTCGGGATCGGTGCCGAGCATGGCGGTCGTACAGGCCGCCGCCAGTTCGGGTTCGTCCGAGACCAGCAGGGCGATCTCCCGGAGCACGGCGCCCACGCGCTCCTTCGTCGAGCCCTCCACCGCGACCGGCTCCAGCGCGCTCAGCCGCCGCCAGAACACTTCGGTGATGAGATGGTTCTTGGAGGCGAAGTAGGTGTAGGCAGTGGCCGGCGCGACGCCCGCCCGCTTGGCGACGTTGCGCACGGTCAGGCCCTCGTAGCCGGCCTCGCGCACCTCCTCCACCGCCGCGTCGGTCAGACGCCGCACGGTGTCGGCCTGGCGGTCGGTCAGCCGCCGCCGGGTGGACTCGTTGGCCAGAGCCTGACTGCTCTGCTGGTTAATACCGGACACGTGTCCAGACAATAGTTCAGACACCGGCACCCGACAAGTGGGCCACGCCCGCGACGTCAGGCTTCCCGGTCGAAAACGGGTCGAGCGGGCGAGGCCGGGCTCGCTACGATCGGCCGTATTCATCAGGGCGGCCGGACGGTCCGGGAGCGTCCGGGAGGGCGGCTCCGATGACGCGGCTTCCTGAACTACTGGACAAGGGGCATCCGTTCCGCCAGTGGAAGACCCTGCGGATCCCGGGCACCGAGCTGACGCTCACCGGCTACTCCCGCGCCAACGACAAGACGTTCTTCCACATCCCCGAGCTGCGGTGCGCCCTGGACGCCGGGTTGTGCGAGGGGCGGCAGGTCGACACGGTCTTCCTCACGCACACCCACCACGACCACTCCAAGGACCTCGACTTCCTGGCCTCCGGCGCGGACGTGCACCTGCCGGCCGAGGCCGTGCCGTACGCCGAGGCCTACCTGCGCGCGTCCGCCGAGCTCAACCACGGGCCCGCCTACGACCCCGCCCTGGGCGGCGGCCACGCCCTGCACGGCGTGCGGCACGGCGACGAGTTCACGTTCGGGCGCCGGGGGCACCACGTGCGGGTGGTGGAGTGCGAGCACAAGGTGCCCTGCGTCGGCTACGCGTTCTCCGAACGCCGCAAGGCGCTGCGCCCGGAGTTCGAGGAGCTGCGCGCGACGCTGGCGCCCGGCGAGTTCGGCCGGCTCATGGCGAGCCGGCGCAAGGAGGGCGTGCGGGTCGACGAGGAGGTCCTCCGGCCGCTGTTCGCCTTCCTCGGCGACACGCATGTGAACGTGTTCGACCGCAACCCGTGGCTCTTCGGCTATCCGGTCGTCATCACCGAGTGCACGTTCCTGTACGACAGCGAGCTCGAACGCGCCGACCGGGTCGGGCACACCGTGTGGAGCCGGCTCAGGCCCGTGGTCGAGGCGCACCCCGAGACGCTGTTCGTGCTGACGCACTTCAGCCTGCGCCACTCCGACCAGGAGGTCCTGACCTTCTTCCAGGAGACCGGCGCGCCCGCCAACGTCCTGCCGTGGGCGCACCCGGAGAGCCACCTGCCCGAGCAGCACCAGCACTCGTAGACGAAAGGCAGGCGAATGACCGGAGACCTCGACCTCGGCCTCATCCCCGCGCCGCGCCGGATCACCCGCACCGGCGGCGAGGGCCCGCTGCCGGCGGAGGTGCGCACCGCCGTCGACCCGGCGCTCGGGCCGGAGGCCTACCGGCTGACCGTCTCGGCCGAACGCGCCGAGATCGTGGGCGGGGACGAGGCAGGGGTGCACTGGGGGCGCCAGACCCTGCGGCAGCTGAGGGGACCGGACGCGTTCCGCCGCGCGTCCATCGGCGGCGCGGCGCCCACGGTGCCGTACATGGTCATCGAGGACGCGCCGCGGTTCGCCTGGCGCGGGTTCATGCTCGACGTGGCGCGGCACTTCCTGCCCAAGGACGACGTCATCCGCTACATCGACCTGCTGGCGGCGCACAAGCTCAACGTCCTGCACCTGCACCTGACCGACGACCAGGGCTGGCGCGTCGAGATCGAGCGGTACCCGCGGCTGACCGAGGTCGGCGCGTGGCGGCCGCGCACCCGCAAGGGGTGGGGCGAGCCGCTGACGTGGGACGAGCGTCCGCACGGCGGCTTCTACACCCAGGACGACCTGCGCGAGATCGTCGCGTACGCCGCCGAACGGCACGTCACCGTCGTCCCCGAGGTCGACCTGCCCGGCCACTCGCAGGCGGCCATCGCCGCCTACCCCGAGCTCGGCAACGCCGACGTCGTCGACACCGCGGCCCTCGGCGTGAAGACGGACTGGGGCATCAACCCCAACGTCCTCGCGCCGACCGAGCACGTGCTGCGCTTCTACGAGGGGGTGCTGGAGGAGGTCCTCGGCATCTTCCCGGGCCGCTTCGTCCACATCGGCGGCGACGAGTGCCGCAAGGACCAGTGGCGCGCCTCCCCCACCGCGCAGGCGCGCATCCGCGAGCTGGGGCTCGACGACGAGGACCGGCTCCAGTCCTGGATCATCCGCCACTTCGACCGCTGGCTCGCCGATCGCGGGCGGCGCCTCATCGGCTGGGACGAGATCCTGGAGGGCGGGCTGGCGGAGGGCGCCGCCGTCACCTGCTGGCGCTGGTACCGGGGCGGCGTCGCGGCCGCCAAGGCCGGTCACGACGTCGTCATGTGCCCCCAGCAGGAGGTCTACCTCGACCACGTCCAGGCGCCGGGCCCGGACGAACCCGTCCCGTTCGGCTGGGTGCACACGCTGGAGGACGTCTACCGCTTCGAGCCCGTGCCGCCCAGCCTCGCCGGGACCCCGGACGCCGACCGCGTCATCGGCACCCAGGCCAACCTGTGGACCGAGGTCGTCGACAGCCGCGCCCGGGTCGACTACCAGGCGTTCCCCCGCCTCGTCGCGTTCGCCGAGGTGGCCTGGACGCCGCTGCCCCTGCCGGACGAACGCGACTTCGCCGGGTTCGAGCGCCGGATGGACGCCGCCCACTACGCGCGGCTGGACGCGCTGGGCGTCGGCTACCGTCCGCCGTCCGGCCCGCATCCCTGGCAGCGGCGCCCCGGCGTGCCCGGCAGGATGCACCACAAGCCGCGCAAGATCTGGGGCGACGCCTGACGCCCCACCGCGTCAGCGGACGGACCTGATGCGGGTGACGAGGACGGCGCCGGCCAGCGCGCACAGCGCGGCGAAGCCGTAGAAGGCGGGATAGTTCTCGCCGTCGCCGATGGCCAGGAAGAGCGGCGCGACGGCGGGCGCGAGCGACTGGGGCAGGGTGTTGGCGATGTTGATGACGCCGAGGTCCTTGGCCGTGCTCTCGGGGTCGGGCAGCACCTGGGTGATCAGGGCCATGTCCACGGCGAGGAACATGCCGCCCGCGACGCCGAGCACGACCTGGGCGGCGATCGCCTGCGGCAGCGAGGTCGCCGGGGCCAGCAGGCCGATGCCGGCGGCGAGGATGACGCCGGAGCCGATGACGAACGGCTTGCGGCGGCCGGCGCGGTCGGAGAGCCAGCCGCCCAGCACCGAGGTGACCGCGGTGCAGGACAGGGCGACGACGACCAGCAGCGCCACGGTCTCGTCCACCTCGTCCTCGGCGACGCCGACCCGGTCGGGCAGGAAGAACGCCAGGTAGGTCAGGGGCGCGAAGACGCCGAACGAGACCAGGAAGCGGGTCAGCCACGCGTAGCCGAAGTCGGGGTGGCGGCGCGGGTTCACCCAGAACGTGCCGGCGAACTCCCGGACGGAGAACGGCGCGGCGGGCTCGGTCAGCGGCCGGTCGGGCAGGCGCAGCGCGAACACCGCGACGCACACCGTGCCGATGACGGCGGGCACCAGGAACTTGGCGGGGATGCCGGGCAGCACCGCGACGAGGCCCACGCCCATGGTGATGGCGATGATCTGGGTGAAACCGAGCAGGCCCGACATCGAGCCGCGGCGCGCCACCGGGACCTGGTCGGGGATGGTGGCGGCGAGCGCGGCCAGGGTGGCGTTGAACGAGAGCTGTGCCAGGCACCAGCCCAGCACGATCGCGGGCAGCGACGGCACCAGCGCGACGACGGCCAGGCCGAGCACGCCGCCGGCCATGCCGCCGACGAGCCAGGGGCGGCGGCGCCCGAGACGGGAGGTGGTGCGGTCCGACAGCCGCCCGGCGAGCGGGTTGCCGATCAGCGCCAGGAACGCGCCGAGGCCGAGCACGATGCCGGCGTTGCGCTCCTTGTCGGCCGGGTCGAGGTCCTCCAGCCGCAGTTGCAGCGTCACCAGCACGGGCGGGATCAGCGGGATCCACAACCCGAGGTTGGCGATCGCGAGCAGCCCGGCGAAACCACGCGGCGCCGTCACGGCCTCCGCCGTCTCCGGCGCCTCGTGCATAGGGCCTCCCATCCGGGGCGAGCGTACCGGCCGCTCCCCCGACAAGAACGCTCACGATCTCACAAGAAGGCCGCCGCCCGGCAAGGGGCGGCGGCCGTCGATCCCGGAGGCGGGGGTGCGGTCAGCAGGTGCCGAGCATGCCGCTGAGAGCGGACTTCTCGGCGCTGTCGACCGTCAGGCCCCACTCGTACTTCACGTCGATGAAGGCGCGGGCGTACACGCAGTGGAACGAGCTGAGCGGGGGCTTCCACTCGGCCGGGTCCTTGTCGCCCTTGGCCTGGTTGACGTTGTCGGTGACGGCCCACAGCTGGGCGTTGGTGAGGTCGTTGGCGAACGACTGGCGCCTGGAGGTCGTCCACGACCAGGCGCCGGAACGCCAGGCCTCGGCGAGCGCGACCATGTGATCGATGTCGACGTCGGACGCGGCGGTCCAGCGGCCACCGTCGTAGGGCGAGGTCCAGGTGCCGGACGTGGCGGCACAGCTGGAGTTGGTGACGACGTTGACGCCGTCGCGCTTGAGCACGGTCTCGCGCGTGTTGCAGGCCCCGGAGACGGTGCTCCAGTGCGGGAACAGGTCGCGGTCGTAGGTCGATTCGTGGGATTCGGCGGCGACGGTGAGCGCGGCCAGCTCGGAGGCGGCGGTGCTCGCGGACGGGATGTTGGGGGGAGCCGCGAGGGCGGGGGGCGCGGCAAGTCCCGTGGTGAGACCGAGCGCCGCCACGGTGGACAGCGCGAATGCCGTGACTCGGTTCACGAGTCTCTCCTTCTGCCCGTGCCCCGGCCAGGAGGGGAGCCCTGGTCATGTGCGGGGCCGACGGGTCAGAAGGGACGGTCGCATTCCGTACTTTGCGGGCAAATATCATGACTTGACCAGTAAGGCGGACCGCGTTCGTGACATCACCACACCGCGGATCACTGACCTGCACCGACGCGAAGATCAGCACAGCGTGAGCATGAATGAACTTCGCGTTAATCCCGCGTGGAGCTCCCCCGCACAGGGGAGGCGGATCCCCGCACGGCGGGAGGCCCGGAGCCGGGCGCCCGGACGAGCCTTGAGCCATGACGATCTCGACGACCCCGGCCCGCGACCGGCGGACGTGGCCCCTCCGGCGCGCGCTCTGCCTGCTGACCGCCGCCGCGTGCGCCCCGTACATCACGCTCAAGCTGATCTGGCTCGCCGGCGGCGACCTCGGGGTGAGCGGCGACGCGGCGACCGAGATGCACAGCGCGACGTTCGTCGCGGCGAACGCGATCACCATGGGCATGGAGATCGTCGCCGTCGTCATCGTGTTCGCGTTCACCTACCCGTGGGGGCGGCGTATCCCGGCCTGGCTGGTGCTGGCGCCCATGTGGGTCGGCACCGGGCTGCTCGCGCCGATCGCGCTGGGCGTTCCGCTGGGTCTGGCGGCGCAGGCCGTGGCCGGCGGGTCCCCGATACCTGAGAACGACGACAGCGGCGACATGAGCGGCTGGGTCTTCGCCGTCGTGTACGGGGGCTTCGTCCTCCAGGCGATCACGCTGCTGGCGGCGTTCGTCCTCTACGCCCGGGCCCGCTGGCCGGAGGCCTTCCGGCGGCCCGTGATCCGGGCGGGCGGCACGCGCGCCCCCCAGGTCCTGTTCGTGAACGGGGCGTCCGTCGTGGCGGTGGCGTGCGGCGTGACGCAGGTGCTCTGGGCGTTCACCGGCGGCGAGTTCGGCGGCGACACGGCGTACGAGACGGTCGCGCAACGGACGTTCGCCGCGGTCGGCGGGCTGCTGGCGCTCGCGGGCGCGGCGGGGGCGCTGGCCCTGGTGCACGGCCGCGGCAGCCGTCCGGTCCTGGCGCTCACGGCGGCATGGACCGGCGCGGGGCACCTCCTCGCCGGAGGCCTCTTCGCCGGCGCCGCCGGTGCGGCCGGCGCCGTCAACATGTACGGCGCTCTCGCCGGCCTCCTCCTGGGCGTCGCCGCGCTCCTGACTCTGGTCGATTCACGGCGGGCCGGTTGACAGGACTGATCGCCGGGGCGCCCACGGGAAGGGAGGGGCGCCCCGGCGATCAGCCGGCCCCCGGCGCCGGGGGCCGGTCGAGCGGGTGGGCGTCCGCTCGGCCGGGCTGATGCGCCGGGAGACTGACGGTGACCTCCAGGCCACCGGAGGGACGGGCGACGGCGCCGTGCGCGCCGCCGTGCGCGAGGGCGATGGCGGCGACGATCGACAGGCCCAGCCCGTGACCGTCCGCCGCCACGGCCGGTCCGCCCGGGGCGTGCCGGCGGAACGGCTCGAACAGCGCCGCCACCTTCTCGGCCGGGACGACCGGGCCGCTGTTGGCGACGTGCAGCACCGCGCGCCCGTCCACCGCCCTGACCGACACCTCGATCCGGCCGCCGGGCACGTTGTGGCGGACCGCGTTGTCGACCAGGTTGACCGCCAGCCGTTCCAGCAGGGCCGGGTCACCGCGCACCAGCGCGGGCCTCAGCCGCGGCACCACCTCCAGGTCGCGGACGTCGGTGCCGACCAGGACGGTCTGCACGATCTCGGCGAGGTCGGCGTCCTCGTAGCGCTCGACGCCGCGTTCGCTGCGGGCGAGGGTGAGCAGGCCGGCGATGAGGCGTTCGTGCCGGTGGGTCGCGGTCCTGACCCGGACGGCCATCGCGGTCAGCGAGCGCAGCGAGGGGTCCGGGTCGGCCAGCGCCACGTCCACCGCGGCCCGCTGGACGGTGAGCGGCGTGCGCAGCTCGTGCGAGGCGTTGGCCACGAACCGCCGCTGCGCCTCGAACGCGGCGGCGAGCCGCCCGAGCATGGCGTCGAACGTGTCGGCCAGTTCCTTGATCTCGTCGCGCGGGCCGGGCAGCCCGATGCGCTCGTCGAGGTTGTGGGTCGACAACCGGCGCGCGGTCGCGGTGATGTCGCGCAGCGGCCGCAACGCCCGGCCCGCCACGATCCAGCCGAGCGCGACCGCCACCACCGACACGATGGCCAGCGCGACCATCGACTGGGTGAGCAGCTCGCGCAGCGCCTCGTCGCGCTGCCGGGCGAGCGCGGCGTCGAGCCGTTCCTGGAACGCCGCCGGGCCGGCGAGGCCGAACGGCGCCTCGGGCAGCCGCGACAGGTCCGGCCGCCGCGGCCCCGCCGCGTCCAGCCGCCGCGCGAACAGCACGTAGGTGATGAACACCAGCAGCGCGCCCACCGCGACGAACAACCCGCCGTACAGAGCGGTGAGCCGCAACCTGAGGGTGAACGGCGGCGGCCTCATCGCGAGATCCGGTAGCCGGCGCCCGGCAGCGTCGCCACGACCGCGGGCTCCCCCAGCTTGCGGCGCAGCCGCATCATCGTCACCCGGACGGTGTTGGTGAACGGGTCGGTGTGCTCGTCCCACACCCGTTCGAGCAGCTGCTCGCAGGTGACCACCGCGCCGTCCGCGCCCATCAGCACCTCCAGCACGCCGAACTCCTTGGGCGTGAGCGCCAGCGGCCGGCCCGCGCGCGTCACCGTCCGCCGCGCGGTGTCCATCACCAGGTCGCCGTCCACCAGCACGGGCGGGATCGCCGGGCGCGCCCGGCGGCCCAGCGCCCGGATGCGGGCGACCAGCTCGGCGAAGTCGAACGGCTTGGCCAGGTAGTCGTCGGCGCCCAGGGCGAGGCCCTCGACCCGGTCGTCGACGGCGCCCGCCGCGGTCAGCATCAGCACCCGTGTCATCGCCCCGGCGGCGACCAGCTCCCGGCACACGTCGTCGCCGTGCACGTCGGGCAGATCGCGGTCGAGCACGACGACGTCGTACTCGTTCACCGCGAGGAACTCCAGCGCGGCACCGCCGCCGGCGACCGCGTCCACCGCCAGGCCGGCCGCGCGAAGCCCCTCGAGGAGGATCTCGACCAGGTCGGCCTGGTCCTCCACCACCAACACCCGCATCGCGTCCTCCCTCGTGGCCGCGTCCCACCTTCGCGGACGCCGCATAACCCCTGAATAACGCGACACGTGTTACCCCAGTGTTAGCCGTGCCCCCGCACGATCACTGGCGTCAGGTGCTCCTCACCCGAAAGGCCAGCTCATGAAACCGCCCACCCTGATCATCGGGACCGCCGTCATCGCCGGCGTCCTCGCGACGACCACCGCCGCCGCGGCGGCCGATCCGTCATCGGGCCCCGGCCCCTCCACCCCGTCCGCTCCGGCGGCCCCCACCGCACCGAAGGCGGTGCACGGCGAGTCGGTGGTCAAGGGCGCCGACGGGTGGACGCGGGTGTACACGTGGCAGACCGGAACGATTACCGAGAAGGGCGGTACGAGGCTCACGGTGCGCAGTTCCGACGGCACCACGTACGCCTGGGTGCTGAACGGGCGGACCCGCCACCGGGCGAAGTCCTGGGAGGTGGGCGACACGGTGATGGTCGGCGGCCCGCGCGACGGCCAGACCCGGACCGCGGCCCTCGTCACCACCCCGTCGGACTTCGGCGAGATCCGCGAACGCCTGAAGGATCTGAAGCTCCCCGACCGGCCGGAACTCCCGGAGCTCCCGCGGCTCCCGTGACGACGGGCTGAGCCGTGGGCGGAGGCGCCCCGCCCGCGGCCCTGGCCCGACCGGACGCAGACCTGTTCTCGGACGGATGGTGGGGCGGGTGGGATTCGAACCCACTCAGCGCAAGGCACCTGGGTTACAG
Source organism: Spirillospora sp. NPDC047279 (assembly GCF_040643285.1). Taxonomy (NCBI): domain Bacteria; kingdom Bacillati; phylum Actinomycetota; class Actinomycetes; order Streptosporangiales; family Thermomonosporaceae; genus Spirillospora; species Spirillospora sp. NPDC047279. The sequence continues at coordinate 161,218 of NZ_JBEYUA010000004.1, read as the reverse complement.
CCAGGCCGAACTCTCCGGACGTTCGCGCCGCCCCGGGGCGAGCCGGGGGGCCGGCTCGCGTCGTACCTCCGACAGGATTCGAACCTGCACTACACAGCTCCTCGGGCTGCTGTCTCTACCGTTGGACTACGGAGGCATGCGTGCGGCCCCCGGGATTCGAACCCGGAACATCCAGTGTCTGAGACTGGCCTCTCTACCGATTGGAGTAGAGCCGCGTGGAGGGCGAAGGCGGCGTCACTCCGGCGGGGCCGTGAAGGTCAGGCGGGATACCGGCCGAGCGACGCCTGGCTAAGTAGATACAGGTGCTTCATGGCCGGTCCTCCTCTCGGTGTCCTCTTGGACGGCCTGACGGGTCATACGGTGCCACCGGCGGGACGGCCGGTGCAACGGGTTTATCGGCGGTCACCCGGGAGGGGTGATGAGCGCGGGCCGGGGTCCACCGGAGCCTGAGCGCTGTGACGGAGACTCCGCAAGCCCGGACCGTGGTCGTCCCGCTGGCGCTGGCGCAGTTCGTCGCCAGCTACGCCGCCACGAACATGAACGTGGCCATCAGCACGATCGCCGAGGACCTCGACACGACGGTCATCGGGATCCAGACGACGATCACGTTGTTCACGCTGACCATGGCCGCCCTGATGATCACGGGCAGCAAGCTGACCGACATCTGGGGCCGCAAGCGGTGCTTCGTGGGCGGGCTGGCGATCTACGGGACGGGGGCGCTGCTGGCGGCGCTCGCGCCCGGACTGGGCACGATGATCGTCGGATACTCGGTGCTGGAGGGCGTGGGGTCGGCGCTGATGATCCCGCCCATCTACATCCTGATCACCGTGGTGTTCACGGACCTGAAGTCGCGGGCCAAGTACTTCGGGGTCGTGAGCGGGGCGGCGGGGCTGGGCGCGGCGGCCGGGCCGCTGGTGGGCGGGCTCATCACGAGCGCGATCAGCTGGCGTGCGTCGTTCCTGGCGCAGGTCCTGCTGGTGGTGTGGATCCTGGTGCTCGCCCGGCGGCTGCCCGATCCGCCGATGAAGGAGCCGCGGCCGCGGCTGGACGTGGTGGGCGCGGTGTTGTCGGCGGCCGGGATGATGTTCGTGGTGCTGGGCGTCCTCCAGTCGGGGACGTACGGGTGGCTCACGTCGCGCGAGGCGTTCACGATCGGCGACGTCGAGGTGGTCCCGGAGGGCGGGATCTCGCCGGTGTGGATCTTCGTGGCCGTCGGCGTCGTGGTGTTCGCGTGGTTCTTCCTGCATGTGCGGTCGAGGGAGCGGGCGGGCAGGGACCCGCTGATCTCGTTGCGGCTGTTCCAGAACCGGACGTCCAACCTCGGGCTGGGGACGCAGCACATCCAGTGGCTCACGTTGCAGGGGAGCTTCTTCGTCATCTCGGTGTTCCTCCAGCAGGAGCGGGACTTCAACGCGATCCAGACCGGGCTGGCGCTCACGCCGGCGACGGCGGGCATCCTGCTCGCGTCGGCGGCGGCCGAGCGGATGGCGGGGCGGCACTCGCAGCGGCGGCTGATCCGGGCGGGGTTCGGCGCGTCGGTCGGCGGGCTGCTGCTGTTGCTGGCGCTGGTGCGTGAGGACTCGAACGTCCTGACGCTCGTGCCGGGGTTGCTGCTGATGGGGATCGGCATCGGGATCATGCTGACCGCCTCGGTGAACGTGGTGCAGTCGGCGTTCCCGGACTCGGACCAGGGCGACATCTCGGGGTTGTCGCGCAGCGTCTCCAACCTCGGGTCGTCGCTGGGGACCGCCCTGGCGGGGTCGATCATCGTCGCGGCGTCGCATCCGGGTGGACGGCCGTTCGTGCTCTCGCTGGTCGTCCTGGGGTCGTTCCTGGTCATCGGGTGGGTGCTGGCGCTGCTCCTTCCGCGTAAGGCGGCCGCGAAGACGGCGGCGTGATGCTGGAGGGGATACCGCGACGCAGGCGGCGCCGGCTGGCGCTGCGGACGGCCGCGCGGACGGGGGCGACCGTGGCCTGCCTGGGGGTCGCGTACTACGTGGTGCCGCTGGACAGGGGGTTCAGCGTCGTGACGGGGTCCGTGCTGGCCGGTGCCCTGGTGGTGCTGGCGTGGATCATCGGGTGGCACGCGCGGGCCATCATGCGCTCGGAGCATCCGCGGCTGCGGGCGGTCGAGGCGCTGACGAGCTCGCTCGCGCTGTTCCTGGTGGTGTTCTCGCTGAGCTACTGCCTGATGAGCAGCGGTGCGGAGATGTCCTTCTCCGAGCCGCTGACCCGGACGGACGCCCTGTACTTCACCCTGACGTGCTTCTCGTCGGTGGGCTTCGGGGACATCACGCCGCGTTCGGAAGGGGCCAGGGTCCTGACCATGGTGCAGATGCTGGGCAACCTGGTCTTCCTGGGGCTGGTCGCGAAGATCCTGCTCGAGGCGGTGCACCGGGGGCTCGACCGGCGGGCGCGGAGCGAATGACGCCGAGGGGCCCGCCACCGCGCGGTGGCGGGCCCCTCGAGGACGTCAGAGCTGCTCGACGGAGGGGTCGCCCACGTCGCGGGTGCGGCCACGGGCGTCGAAGACCAGCTTCGCGTGCCGGGAGAGCGTCTCGGCCTCGTACACCCTGTGGTCGGCCAGCACGATGGCCAGATCGGCGCCCGCCAGCGCCGCGGCCAGATCGGCGCCGGCCCTCGGGACGTCGGTGGTGTCGACCCGCCAGCTCGCGACGTAGGGGTCGTGGAAGCTCAGGTCGGCGCCGAGCGCCAGCAGCCTCCTGGCCACCGGGCGGGCCGGCGACTCGCGCTGGTCGGCGATGTCGGCCTTGTAGGTGACGCCGAGGAGGAGCACCTTGGCGCCCTTGAGCGCGCGGCCCTCGCGGTTGAGCAGTTGCTGCGCCCGTTCGACGACGTACCGCGGCATGCGGTCGTTGATCTCCTGGGCGAGCTCGACGAAGCGGAACGGGTAGCCCAGCGACCGCACCTTGTACGACAGGTAGTTGGGGTCGATGGGGATGCAGTGCCCGCCGACGCCGGGCCCGGGGCGGAACGCCTGGAAGCCGAACGGCTTGGTGGCGGCGCAGTCGATGGCGTCCCACAGGTCGATGCCGAGCTCGTTGCAGAAGACGGCCATCTCGTTGACGAGCGCGATGTTGACGTGCCGGTAGGTGTTCTCCAGCAGCTTGGCCATCTCCGCCTCGCGGGTGCCGCGCGCCTGCACGACGCGTTCGACGAACTTGCCGTAGAGCGCGGACGCGGCGGTCGCGCACGCCGGGGTCAGCCCGCCGACGATCTTGGGTGTGTTGCGGACGCCGTACACCGGGTTGCCCGGGTCGATGCGCTCGGGCGAGAACGCCAGGTGGAAGTCCCGCCCGGCGACGAGCCCGGACGTCTCCAGGATCGGCCGGACCACCTCCTCGGTGGTGCCGGGGTAGGTGGTGGACTCCAGCACCACCAGCGTGCCCGGCGCCAGCCGTTCGGCGATGGAACGCGTGGCGCCGCGTACCGCGGTGAGGTCCGGGCCGCCGCCGTCCGACAGCGGCGTGGGGACGCAGATGACCACGGTGCGCGCGTCGAGCAGGACGTCCTCGTCGGCGCTGGGCGCGAAGCCCTGGGCCAGCATCTCGGCCACCTCGGCGTCGGAGACGTCGTCGATGTGCGACCGCCCCGCCTCCAGGGCCGCGACGACCCGCGCGTCGAGGTCGAGGCCGCCCACCTTGAGGCCCGCCCGGCACGCCTCGCGGACGAGCGGCAGCCCGACGTACCCGAGCCCGATGACGACCAGGTCCCGGTCGCCGCGCACGCCCCTGTCCCCGCTGGGAAGGCCCATGGCTACGCCGCCCGCTTCCAGTGCCGGATGACGTCGGCGATGCGGGCGCCGGACTTCCCGTCCCACAGCGGCGGCGTCCTGCCGCCGGACGCCGGCGCCGCGGCGAGCGCCTTGCGGGCCGCCGGCACGACCTCCTCGAACGTGACGAGGCGGTTGGTGCCGTGCGTGACGGTGATCGGCCGTTCGGTGTTGGGCCGTACGGTCAGGCAGGGCACGCCGAGGATCGTGGTCTCCTCCTGGAGGCCGCCCGAGTCGGTCAGGACCGCGGCGGCGCCGCGCACCGCGGCGATGAACTCGATGTAGCCGAGCGGGTCCAGGACGTGCACGCGCGGGTGGTCGTCCAGCCCGGCGGCCATGAGGGTGGCGCGGCCGCGCGGATGCACCGGGATCACCAGGTCGGCGAGGTCGGCGACGCCGTGCAGGTGGCCGACCAGCGCGGCGGCTGTCTCCGGCCGGTCCACGTTGGCGGGCCGGTGCATCGTCGCGAGCACGTAGCGGTCGGGCAGGCCGTGCGCGGCGCGCGCCTTCCCGGTGTCGAACGCGTCCATGTTGGCCAGGAGGGTGTCGATCATCGGGTTGCCGACGAAGTGCACCCGGTCGACCGGGACCCCCTCGTTCGCCAGGTGCCCCACCGCCTCCGGGCTCGTCACGAAGCACAGGTCGGAGAGCTGGTCGGTCAGCCGCCGGTTGACCTCCTCCGGCATGGTCATGTCGAAGCTGCGCAGCCCGGCCTCGACGTGCGCGACCGGAATCCCGATCTTGGCCGCGACCAGGGCGGCGGCCATCGTGGAGTTGACGTCGCCGTACACCACCACCAGCTCGGGAGAACGGGCCAGGAACTCGCGTTCGAGGCCCACCAGCAACGCGGCCGTCTGCTCGGCGTGGCCGCCCGAGCCGACGCCGAGGTTCACGTCCGGCTCCGGGAGGCCCAGGTCGCGGAAGAAGACCTCCGACATCCGCTCGTCGTAGTGCTGGCCGGTGTGCACCACGACCTGGTCCAGGTCGGCGGCCGCCGCGATCACCGGCGCCGCCTTGACGAGGTTGGGCCGGGCCCCGACCACGTGCACGATCGAAGTGATCATCAATGTCCCTTCAGTAAGCGCCCTGGCCGCGGAACACCGCGGCGAAGGTCTTCCAGAGGATCTGCATGTCCAGGACCAGCGACCAGTTCTCGATGTAGCGCAGGTCGAGCCGCACGGTCTCGTCCCACGACAGGTCCGACCGGCCGCTCACCTGCCAGAGGCCGGTCATCCCCGGCAGCACCGCCAGCCGGCGGTACACGTCCTGGCCGTACTGGTCGACCTCCTGGGGCAGCGGCGGCCGGGGGCCCACCAGCGACATCTCGCCGCGCAGCACGTTGACCAGCTGCGGCAGCTCGTCGATGGAGAAGCGGCGCAGCCACGCGCCGAGCCGGGTGATCCGCGGATCGTTCTTGATCTTGAAGAGCACGGCGTTGCCCGTGCTGACCGCGTCCGTCGCCACGACGGCGATGTCGGACCGGCGGCGCTCGGCGTCCACGACCATGGTGCGGAACTTGAGCATCCGGAACCGCCGCCCGTCCCGCCCGATCCGTTCCTGGGAGAACAACGCCGGGCCCGGGTCGTCGAGCCGCACGAGCAGCGCCGTCAGCGCCCACAGCGGCGCGAGCAGGACCAGGGCGACCGCGGCGGCCGTCCGGTCGAAGATCGCCTTGAGCAGGCGCCGGGTCCCGGCGAGCTCGGGATGCTCGACGTGCAGCAGCGGCAGGCCCGCCACCGGCCGGATCGAGGTCCGCGGCCCGGCGATGTCCAGCAGCGCCGAGGCGACCAGCAGCTCGGTGTGGGTCTTCTCCAGCTTCCACGCCAGCCGGCGCAGTTCCACGCCGGCGAGCTCGGGGCAGGCCAGCACCGCCACGGTGTCGGCGTTGGACCGGCGCACCACGTCGGCGACGTCGCCCAGCCGCCCCTCGACCGGCACGGTCCCGAGGATGTCCGCGCCGTCCCCGTACGGCACCACCCGCATCGGGACGGTCGAGACGCCGTCGGGGTCCAGGCCCGCCGGGACGCCGGTCACGCCCGTCCTGGGCACTCCCGCCCCGCGCGCCGGTCCCGTGTGGTCGCCGGGCAGGCAGGCGGCGACGATCTGCATGCCGTGGGCGCGGCCGCGGTCCAGCTCGCGGACGAGCTCGGTCACCGCCTCCCGGTGGCCGACCACGACGGTCCGGCGCAGGCATTCGCCCTGGGCGCGCCGCCGCCACAGGAACTTGCGCAGGTGCCGGCGCGCGAACAGCGACAGCAGGGTCACGGCGGGCAGCGTGACGACCACGAAGCCCCGGGCCACCTCGGCCTTGGTCGCGTACGAGACGACCGCCACCGTCGCGGTCAGGCTCAGGCCCGCGTCGATGATCCGCCGGTACTCCTCGGTGCCGGCGCCGAAGAACCGGGCGTCGTAGGCCCGTGCCGCGGCCACCCAGGCGACCCAGATCAGCGGCAGCGCGACGGCCAGCACGGCGTCCGGCCGCGGCGCCTGATCCCCCTCACCGAAGCGCAGCAGGTATCCGAAACCGCCCGCGGCTACCGCACAGCAGAAATCCACGGTAATGGCGAGGTGAACATAACCTGACACCCAGCCCGGTGCACCGGCCGCTCGTTTTCGCCACCACCGGATGGACGCCGTACGACGGTCGAGCACGCTCATGCCGTCATCCCCCGTCTCCCCTTCCCCGGATCCGCGTCCAGCGCCCCTCCAAGCACTGAATGCGAACCTAACCAGAGAGTAAAGCTGCCAGTGTCAGAAGACGAAGGGAAGGTAATCAGCCTAGGCCGGACCCGGCCGGATTGTGAATTCCGTGGTCATAAACCATTCGGGTGGCCGGATTCGGCCGGAGTTCGGAGTGCTCCGGGATGGCGAGCCTACTCTCACGCGGCGCTCTATCTGTTGACTTCCGCACCCGTGGTCACCGCCGTGACCGCATTATTCTGCCTGGCAGACAAGCTTTCCGGGGGTTCGACGGGGTTGCCCGCAAAGGCCGGGACAATGCGCCTATAACAGCCGGGACACTGTCCCTAGGCCACCCGGGACAATTGCTTTAACGGGACGTGCGTCCCGCCTCGCACCGCCCCGACCTCGGGCGGAGCGACGCCGGCTCTCCGCACGGCCGTCATGATCCACGAGTCGGCGCGACGCTGGGCCCCCAGCGGGCGCACAGCCCGCCCCCAGGGGCCGGGCGGCATCGAGCCACGTCGGAATCGTTCCATCGAACACGCGCGGAACTGCACTGATACAGCAGGTGACCGCATTCGCCCAGGCCGCAATCCGGCCACGCCATGCCCGTATCCGGCCATCAGCCCACGCCGGTGGGTAGCGACACGGACACGGATCGGAGTAATGCCGGGCCGGACCGCGTGGCGCAGTTCATTTCAAGACCGGTCCAATGCGTGGCGCGAGAAGGCTCGCCAGTTTACAAGAACGGTTGACCAAAGTAGGCCACTCTTCCGGCTGGCTTTCCCGGTGGCGTTGGCGCCAATAATGAGCCGAATCATTGGCGGGGGTGACGGGGATGATCGGTTGAGCCGTATTCATACTTTCCGGAATCGTTTTGTGGACGCACCGGACTCGTTCGGCGCGCGGTATCGCGCCCGACGATGGAACTGGCTCCGCAAGGCCTTTCCCGAACTCGAGCGAATGTCGGTCATCGACCTCGGCGGCACCGCGGACGTGTGGTTGCGCGCGCCCGTGCGGCCCGCCGCCGTGCACATCGTCAATCTGGAGAAACCACCGGAGGGCCTGCCCGACTGGCTGCGCGCCGACCACGGCGACGCCTGCGAGCTGCCGCCCGAGATCCTGGCCGGCGACTACGACCTGGTCATCTCCAACTCGGTGCTGGAGCACGTCGGCGGGCACGCCCGGCGGCAGCGGTTCGCCGACGCCGTGCACGCCCTGGCCGAACGGCACTGGGTGCAGACGCCCTACCGGTACTTCCCGGTCGAGCCGCACTGGGTCTGCCCCGGCATGCAGTTCCTGCCGCTGGCCGCGCGGGTGACCGTGGCGCGGCACTGGCCGCTGGTGCACACGCCGCCGCCGGACCGCGAGACCGCGCTGCGCTCGGTGCTCGACATCGAGCTGCTGAGCCGCACCGAGATGCGCGCCTACTTCCCGCGCTCGGACATCCTCTCCGAACGTGCCGCGGGCCTGACCAAATCGATGATCGCGGTGAAGACGACGTGACCGGCGTGAGCGACGTACGTACCGACCTGCCCCGGCTGCGCCTCCTCGGCGAGGCGGACCCCGAGGCGCGGGACGTCATCACCGGCCTCATCGACGACGCCGTGCGCGGCCTGCCGCGGATGCGGCCGGGGCGCGCTCTTCCCGGGCGGCGCGGCGCGGACGGCGGGTTCGTCTTCACGCTGCGCGGCCGGCAGGCCGAACCGGCCGGGACCAGCCTGCGGTACGCGGCCATCGTGGCGCTCGGGGCGCATCTGCTGCCCGAGCCCGGGCAGCGCGCCGCGCTCGGCGGCGACTCGGTCGAGGAACTCGTCGACGCGCTGGTGGCACGGGTGGAGGTCACCGGTCCGGACGCCGTCACCTCGCTGGGCGACCTGGCGCTCGTCTGCTGGGCGGCGGCCGAGACCCGCCATGCCGGGCTGCCGCGCGCGCTCGACCGGATGACCGCGGCCGACCCGCCGGGCGGGCCCCCGGTGTTCACGGTGGACGCGGCCTGGGTGGCGTCGGCCCTGGCGGCCGTCCGGGACGCCGGCGACGTGCCGATCCCGGAGGAACATCTCGACCGGGCCCGGCTCCGCCTCCTGGACGGCCTGGGCGGACGGTCGCTGTACTCCCACGAGGTGGGCGGCCACGGCCTCGTCCCGCGTTTCCGTTCCCATGTCGGCTGCTTCGCCGACCAGGTCTACCCCGTCCAGGCGCTGGCCCGGCTCGGCGACGAGCTCTCGCTCGAGGGCGCGGCCCGCGTCGCCGCCACGATCTGCGCGGCGCAGGGCGCCGGCGGCCAGTGGTGGTGGCACTACGACGCGCGCGACGGCGGGGTCGTCGAGGGCTACCCGGTCTACAGCGTCCACCAGCACGCGATGGCGCCCATGGCGCTGCTCGACCTGGCCGACGCCGGCGGCCCCTCCCACCTCGACGCGATCGCCCGCGGCGTGCGCTGGATGACCCGGCCGCCGGAGACCGGCGAGTCCCTCGTCCTCGGCGGCGACCCGGTCATGACCTGGCGCAAGGTCGCCCGCAAGGACCCCCGCAAGGCCGTGCGCGGCGTGCGCGCCGCGACGACCGGGCTGCGCCCCGGATGGCGGCTCGCCCCCCTGGACAGAGCGTTCCCCCCGGTCGCCGTCGACCGGGAGTGCCGGCCGTACGAGCTCGGCTGGCTTCTGCACACCTGGCTCGTCGACGAACCGAGGGAGACATCATGACGGGCGCGCGTCCAGAACCGGACCGGCGACACTTTCTGGGCGTGTGGGTCGATCCGCTGACCATCGACGAGACCGTGGCCCGCTGCGTGAAGGCGGTCGAGGAGCGGTCACCGGTGACGATCGGGGTGCTGAACGCGGCCAAGATCGTGAAGATGCGCAAGGACGAGCGGCTGCGCGAGGCGGTGCTGAGCTGCGACGTGGTCCTGGCCGACGGGCAGTCGGTGGTGTGGGCCTCGCGGCACCTGCGCAGGCCCCTGCCCGAGCGGGTGGCGGGCATCGACCTGATGCTGGCGCTGCTGCCCGAGGCGGAACGGCGCGGCCACCGCGTCTACCTGATGGGCGCGCGGCAGGAGGTCCTGGACCGCATGGTCGCCGAACTGCTGCGGCGGTTCCCGAAGCTGGTCATCGCCGGCTCGCGGCACGGCTACTTCTCCTCGGCCGAGGCGCCCGACATCGCCGACGAGATCCGCGAGTCGAAGGCCGACCTGCTGTTCATCGGCGTCTCGTCGCCGATGAAGGAGCTGTTCGTCCGCGACTGGGCGGCGCGCACCGGGGCGCAGGTCGTCCACGGCGTCGGCGGCACGTTCGACGTGCTGGCCGGCGAGGTGCGGCGGGCGCCCGTGTGGTGGCAGCGGCACGGCATCGAGTGGCTCTACCGGGTGCTCCAGGAGCCGCGCCGGCTCGGCCCGCGCTACTTCACCACCAACTTCGCGTTCATCGTGCTGGTGGCGCGCGAGCTCATGCGCGGCCGGCCGCGCCCGCACGGCTCCGGCCGGGACCGCGGCGCGGCAGTGCGCGGGCGAGGAACGCTGCGGCCGCGCGGGGCGATGCGCCCGCCCGGCGGCGGTCGGCCGTGACCGCCGCGTACACCGCGCCGATCCCGCCGAGCAGCAGGATCGCGAGGAGCGCGCGGGACGGGCGGCCGGACACCGGCACCGCCCGATCGCTGCCCGCGGTCACCCGCCACGAGATGAACGAGCCGGGCCGCGCGCCCTGCGCCACCTGCTCGCGGCGCAGCCGGTCGCGCAGCACCTCGAGCACGGCCAGGTGGGTGCGCCGCACCCGGGCGGCGTCCTTCCCGGTCACGGTCACGGTGAGGTACGGCTGATCGTGGATGGGAAGCTCCTGGTTGCCCCGGTTGGCGAGGACGACCTGGAACGCCGTGGTGCCGCCGGCCCGCAGGATCTCGGACCGGCCGGCCGCGGAGTTGACCCCGCGGGTGAGCACCTCGGCCGTGGTCACCAGGGCCGGGGTGAAGCTCGCGTACGAGTTGCGCGGGAACGGCGCCTGCGGCGACAGGAAGGTGACGACCGAGCGGGCCTCGTAGCTCGGCGGCGCCAGCTTGACCAGCGCCGCGACCGACACCGTGAGGACGGCGACGGTCAGCGTCACCATGAGGTGGCGCCGCAACGCCGTCACGAAATCCCGAACCGCCACAAGCCACTCCACTTCCCCGTGTCCGAGACATCGTGGCACGAGAGGGGCGCCGAACGAGGCGAGTAACCGGGTGTGGCCAGACCCGGGGGGTTGTGGACGATCCCCCGTACCGACAACGTGGTCATGAAGGGGGGACTGATGGATCTGCTCGACTGGGTGGGAACCCTGTTGCGGAGATGGTGGCTGACCGTGCCACTGCTCGTGCTGTCGCTGTCGGGCGTCGGTGCCGTCGCCGCCGTGACGCCCTGGACGTACGAGGCGCAGGCGAGTGGTGTCCTCCTCGCCTCCCCGTTCCAGGCGAAGCAGGCGGGCGGCAACCCGTGGCTGGTCTTCGACAGCTCGCTGACCGTCACCGCCGAGGTGGTGGGCCGCGAGATGATGGACGAGCGCACGGCGGCCGAGCTCAAGGCGCGGGGGCTGACGGCGGCCTACCAGGTGGGGGTCGCGCCCGACTCCACCGGCCCGGTGCTGATGATCGAGGTGACCGGCTCCGACCCGAAGGTCGTCAAGGCCACGCTCGACGCGCTGATCACGATCGTGCCGGAGCGGCTGACCAAGCTGCAGGCGCAGGAGAGCGTCGCGCCGCGCGCCCAGATCAAGATGAACGTGATCAGCGCCAGCCCGAAGGCCGCGCTGGTGTCGACCGACAAGGTGCGCCTGTGCGTGATGGTGCTGTTCGTCGGGCTCGTCCTGACGGTGGCGGTGCCGTTGTTCGCCGAGGTGTTGTCCGAACGCCGGCGCGCCGCCCGCGGCGTCGGGCCCGCCAAGCGCGGCAAGGGCAAGCCCGGGCCGAAGGGTGCGATGGCGGGCGAGCCGAGGGACGGGACGAAGGCGAAGGGCAAGCCGCGCAAGGCAGGGTCCGAACCGCCCGGCCGCAGGACGGAGCGCACGGCGGAGCGGGCCACGGGCCACGGCTCCGACCGCGCGCCGGAGCCCGCACCGGACCGCACGGCCGACCGTTCCGCCGAACGCGCTCAGCGGGAGGACGAGCTCGACCCGATGGGGCTGACCCGCCCGGATCTGCAGATCCCCCACGACATCCCGCTCCGGAAGGGCAAGCCCAAGGCGTCCACCGGCAACACCGCGTCGGCGTCGTCGGCGTCCAACGGGGCCACGCCGCCCGCGTCCCAGCGGCCCACGCAGTCCGAGCCCGACGCCTGACCCCGGCGGCCATCCATGTCCACGATCATGGCGGCCCCCGCCGACCGTCCCGAGGCGCGTCCGCTCCTCGGCCAGGTCGACGGGGTCACCGTCCTCAGCGTCTTCGTCGTCGTCCTGACGATGGTCCCCGCCCGGTTCGTGGTGGGCCCCCTCGGCGCCGCCGGCACCCCGGCCGGCGTGATGGCGGTGTTGTGCCTGTTCTGGTACCTCAGCGCGATGATCACCTCGCGCACGTCGCCGATCATCGGCCGGCAGCCGGTCCGCACGGTCGCGGTGGTGTTCACCTGCGCGATGCTCGCCTCGTACGCGGCGGCGATGAGCCGGCCGATGCCCGGCCTGGAGGTCAACGGCGCCGACCGCGGCCTGATCCTCACCGCGGGCTGGGTCGGGGTGGCGCTGCTGGCCGCCGACGGCATCCCGCGGCTGGACCGGCTGGAGGCGGTGCGCCGCCGCCTGGTGATGGGCGGCGGGGTCATCGCGGTCCTGGGCGGCCTGCAGTTCTTCACCGGCTTCGACCTGGCCGGGCATCTGGCGTTCCCCGGGCTCACGACCAGCACCAACTACACCTCGCTGTTGCAGCGCGAGGAGTTCAACCGGCCGATGGCGACCGCGACGCACCCCATCGAGTTCGGCGTCGTCCTGGCGATGTTGCTGCCGCTGGCCGTGCACGGCGCGGTGTTCGCGCCCGAGGGCAGGAAGGGCCGCCGCTGGCTGGTCGTCGCGCTCATCCTGATGGTGCTGCCGATGACGGTCTCGCGGTCGGCGGTGCTCGGCATGGCCGTGGTGTGCGTGGTGATCCTGCCGATCTGGCCGGCGATCTGGCGGGTCGTGGCGATCATGGTGCTGGGGGTGCTGACCGTCGCGCTGCGCGCCCTGGTGCCCGGCCTGATCGGCACGCTGACCAGCCTGGTGTCCAGCATCGGCACCGACTCCAGCACCGTGGCCCGCTCCAGCGACTACGTCGTCCTCGGCGAGGCCGTCGCGCACCGGCCCTGGCTCGGCCAGGGGTTCGGCACCTACCTGCCGCAGTCGTACCGGATCCTGGACAACCAGTACCTGCTGTCGCTGGTCGAGACCGGGGTCGTCGGGCTGGTCGCGCTGCTCACCGTGCTGCTGTCGGGCTGGTTCCTCGCCCGTTCCGCGCGCCGGGCGAGCACCGACCCGGAGGTGCGCCACCTGGCGCAGTGCTTCGCCGCCGCGGCGGCGGTGGCCGTCTTCTCGTTCGGCACGTTCGACGCGTTCAGCTTCCCGATGGTCGCCAACCTGGCGTTCCTGATCCTCGGGTGTTGCGGGGCGCTCTGGCGCCTCACCCACGACGGCTCCGGCGGCGGGGCCGGCGACGCGGGCGCCGAGCAGGCCTGACGGCCAGGCGGTCAGGACGGCTGGACGGCCTTGCCCGTCCCCTCCCAGATGTTGTCCCGCCAGACGTTGCCGCTCCCCGACCTCTCGAACCGCGTCACCGGCCCGTAGTAGCCGCCCTTCTTGAAGAGGGAGCGGCTGAAGACGTTCCGCACGACCTTGATGTTGGACGTCTTCCCGAACCGCCCCCGGCCCGCGTACAGCGAGTAGCCGCCACCCGCGAGCATGTTGCCGTCGACCGTCACGTCGTGCGCGCGGCCGAAGTCCTGGTAGATGGACACGGCGGAGGTCTGGCCGACCGGGTTGAGCACCACGTTGCGCCGGATGACCAGCGACAACCCGGGGGCCGGGCCGGAGTTGGACTGGATGCCGGTCACGTGGTCGCCGGGGAACTCCTTGAGGTTCCTGATCACCGACTCCTCGATGAGGCCGTGGTCGGTGTTGACGCCGTTGCTGACGGTGTGGACGTGCACCTTCCGCACCGTCAGCATGCCGCCGTGGTTGACGATCCCGTACTGCACCTTGGCCCGGCCGTCGCCCTTGACCTCGCTGTTCTCCACCCGCAGGCCGGACACGCCCTTGCGCTGGATGATCGCCCACTGCCCGGCGCCGACCACCTGCGTGTTGCGGATCGTCACGTCGTTCGCCTCGACGTTGATCTCGGTCGACACCTTCAGCCCGTCGATGATCGCGCCGCGCTTGCGCACCGTGATGGGGCCGCTCGAACGCAGTCTCGTGCCCTGCGGCACCCCGGTGGTCCGCAGCGTGGGCCAGGCCAGGCGGGTGCCCTCGCCGCCGGGCGGGCGCTGGGACTTCAGCCCCAGCTTGGGCGCCGGCAGCGCCGAGCCGGACGGCCGGTCCGGGGACGCGGCCGGTCCCTGGCCCGGGCCCTTGCCGGACGGCGGCGCCGACTTCCGGGCGCCGTCGTCGTCCGAGCACGCCGCGAGCGAGCCGATCGCCAGGACCAGGGCCGGCGCGAGCACCGTCTTCCGAGTCATGCGATTCCCTTCAGCCGAGGAGGATCTTCCTGAGCGCATCGGTCACCCTCTGCTGCTGCGCGTCGGTGATCTGCGGGAACATGGGCAGCGAGAGGATCTCGCCGGCGGCCGCCTCGGTCACCGGGAAGTCGCCGGGCCCATGGCCGAGCCACCGGAAGGCCGGCTGGAGGTGGACCGGGACCGGGTAGTGGACCCCGGTGCGCACCCCCAGCTCGGCCAGCCGCCGGGCGACCTCGTCGCGCCGCGGCACGCGCACGACGTACAGATGCCAGACATGGTCCTCGCCCGCGGCGGCCGGCAGGACCAGATCCGGGATGTCGGCGAGGAGTTCGCGGTACCGCTCCGCCGCGGTGCGGCGCTGCTGGTTCCAGCCGGCGAGGCGGCGCAGCTTGGCCCGCAGCACGACGGCCTGGAGGGTGTCGAGCCGCGAGTTGAAGCCGACGATCTCGTGGTGGTACTTGCGTTCGCTGCCGTGGTCGCGCAGCAGCCGCAGCCTGGCCGCCAGGTCCGCGGAGCCGGTGAGCACCGCCCCGGCGTCGCCGTAGGCGCCGAGGTTCTTGCCGGGATAGAAGCTGGTCGCCGCGACGGCGCCGAAGAGCCCGCGGCCGTCGCGGACCGCGCCCTGGGACTGCGCCGCGTCCTCCAGCACCGGCGGCCCGAGTTCGAGGAACGGCGGCATGGCGGCCAGCCGGCCGTACAGGTGCACGGGGATGATCGCGCCGGTCGCCGGGCCCACCGCGGCGGCGGTCCGGTCCGGGTCCATCAGCAGCAGGTCGGCGTCCACGTCCACCAGGACCGGCTTGGCGCCGGCCCGCACCACGGCCTCGGCGGTGGCGACGAACGTGTTGGCCGGCAGCACGACCTCCGCGCCGGCGCCGACGTCGAGGGCCCGCAGCGCCAGCTCGATCGCGTCCGTGCCGTTGCCGACGCCGACGCAGTGCCCGACATCGGTGAAATGGGCGTACTCCCGTTCGAACGCCGCCACCTCCTCGCCGTTGATGAACGAGGTCGCGGCCAGCACGCGGTCGAAGCCGTCGCGGACCACGCGATCCACCTCGGTGTGGGAGGCGGCCAGGTCGACGAAGGGCACATCGGTCATCGGGTTTCCTTCCGCTGCGGTGCGGGCCGCAGGAATCGGGCGGGCGAGCCGACCCAGACCTCGCCCGCGGGAACGTCGTCGAGCACCACCGAGCCCATGCCGACCAGCGCGCCGGGCCCGACGGTGACGCCCTGCCGGAGCAGGGCGCCGGAGCCGAGGTAGGCGCCGCGGCCCACCCGGACGCCGCCGCCGAGACGGACCCCGGCGGCGATCGTCGCGAAGTCCTCGATGACGTCGTCGTGCGTCACCGTGACATGGGGCATGATCGCGACATGGGCGCCGACCTCGCACGAGGCGGTGAGCACGGTCTGGGCCAGGAGCACCGAGCCGGGGCCGACCCGCGAGGACGGCGACACCCACGCGGCCGGGTGCACGAGCGTGGCGTACCGTTCCGGCGGCAGGTCGAGCCGCCGGACGATGCGTTCGCGGCTGCCGTAGTCGCTCGGGCTGCCCGTGCAGACCACCAGGCTGATCTCGGGCTTGCCGGCGAACGTGCCCGCCGCGCCGGCCACCGGCACCCGGTCGACCGTGGTGCCGTGCCGCCCGGGGTCGTCGTCGGCGAAGCCCAGCAGCCGCCAGCCGGGCAGCGTGGCGACGGCCTGCGCGGTCTCGCGGCCGAATCCGCCCGCGCCGACGATCACCAGGTCGCGGCGCGGGTCATGCGGGGGTGGCATCGGCGCCCTCCAGGTTGCGCAGCCCGTCGAGGGCCGCTCGTGCGCGGCGGAAGAAGAAGGCGAGCGCGGCCAGCGCGACCAGCCCGGCCACGGCGAGCGCGATCAGGTCGAACGAGATCGTGGTGTGCGCGGCGGCGGCCGCCACGCCGACCAGGGCCGCGATCAGCGCGGGCAGCGCCAGCTGGGCGAGGACTGCGCGCGCCGAGACGCCCGCACGGTGCAGCTCCCACAGGTAGAGCGGCAGCACGAGGCACGCCGCGACCGCGACGTGCGCCGCGGCGACGCCCGCGATGCCGCCGGCCTCGGCCCCGACGAGCAGCGCGGGGACGAGCGCCACCAGCCAGACCACCTGGAGGGTGAACACCACCCGGGACCGGGCGAGGACGACGAAGTAGTCGTACATCAGCTCGAACATGATGCGCAGGCCGCCCAGCAGCGCCAGCCACATCAGCACGTCGGCGGCGGGCGCCCACGGTCCGCCGTACACGACCTGGATCAGCGGCTCCGCCGCGCCCGCGAGCAGCAGGCAGACCGGCAGCGTGAGACCGGCGAGCAGCCCGGTGGTCGAGACGAACGCCCCGCGCAGCACCGGCGGGTCGTGCTGGAGCCGGGCGAACGCGGCCGGGGCGACGCTGCGCACCGGCTGCGAGAACACCGTCACCGGCCAGTTGGACAGGTTGAACGCGAGCACGTAGAAGCCGAGCGCCGTCGCGCCGAGCGTGTGCCCGACGATGACCTGGTCGACCGTGGTCACCCCGAACACCACGATGCTCGACCCGGCGAGCGGCAGGCCGAAGCGCAGCAGCGCCCGCGCCCTCTCCCGGTCGAAGCCGAACCGCAGCGGCTCGGGCGACGCCCGCACCAGCAGGATCGCCGAGCCCGCCGACCCGGCCAGCCGCCCCACCGCCAGGCTCATCGCGCCCATGCCGGTGGCGGCGAGCACGATCGACACGATCGCGCCGCCCCAGTTGTTGACCTGGTCGGCCAGCATCTTGCGGTCCTGCCGGAAGCCGCGCTGGATCAGGGCCGCGGGGACGGCGACCAGCCCGCTGACGACGACGCTGAGCGTGAGCAGCCTGATCACGTCGGCCGCGCCGGGCGCCCCCATCGCCGAGGCGAACGCGGGCGCGGCGAGGAAGCAGCCCGCGTAGATCAGCACGCTGGCGGCCACCGAGATCGTGGCGACGGTGGGGGCGATCTCGCGCGGATCGCCGGGCCACCGCACGATCGCCAGGCTCACGCCGAGCTCGTGGAAGCTGAGCACCGCCAGCAGCGCGACCATCGCGACGGCGAAGACGCCGAACTCGGCCGGGCCCAGCAGCCGGGCCAGCGCGATGCCGATGGCCAGCGTGCCGAGCCGGCCCACGGCGGCGTTGGCCAGGCTCCAGCCCAGAGCCCTGGACGCCTTGCCGAACAGGGAGTCCTCGTCGCCGACGGTCAGTCGCCTCACCCGCGGGGCCTCCTCGCGACGGCGTTGAAGTCGTCACGGGCCGCCGACCCGCGGAAGCGGCCCGCCTTGCGCCGCACCTTGTAGGCCGCGACCCGGCCGACGGTGCTCACCGCGTCCCACCGTCCGGCCGCGTCCGGCCCTCCGCGCGCGGCGGCCAGCGCCGCGGTGTAGATCTCCACCTGGACGCGCGCCGCGCGCTCCAGGCTGAACCGGTCGGTCACCAGCCGCCGGCCGTAGTCGCCGAGCTCCTTGCGCCGGACCTCGTCGGTGGCCAGGTCGCGCAGGACGGCCGCCAGCTTGGTGGCCCCCGGGCCCCCGACCCCGTACCAGCCCTGGTCGAGGAAGATCTCGGCGGTCTCGGGCGTGAGCAGCTCGAAGAAGCCGTGCTCGCCCTGCACGATGAGCGGCCGGGCGAACGCCAGCGCCCGCAGCGCCGAGCCGCCCATGCCGAGCGCGATCGACGCCGCCGCGTACGCCGGGCGCGGGTCGTCCAGCTCGCCGGTGAGGATGACGGCGCGCCGCCCCAGCCGGGCGTTGACCTCGGTGGCGCGGGACTCGACCTGGGCGCGGCACGGGCCGTCGCCCACGATGACCAGCCGCAGCGGCAGCGGGTCGAGCGTGCCGATGACGTCGATGGCGGTGAGCAGCCCCTCCAGCTTGAGCTCGGCGACCAGGCGGCAGACGACGACCACGTCGAGTGCCCTCCCGTCGAGCCGGAACCGCTGCCGGAACTCCTCGGCCGGGTGGTCGGGGGCGTTGGCCCGCACGTCGACCGGCGGCTCGATCAGGTGCACCGCGCCGGGCCTGCGGCCGCGCCGGCCGAGCACCGTCCGCCGGATGTCCTCGGTGCCCACCACGAGCGGGAGGGACGGCGGCAGGAACGGCGCCACCGACATCGACATCACGGTGCAGACGGCGGCCAGGTCGCGACGGCCCCGGGCGGCGTGGAACGCCTCCAGGCCGGGCGGCCACTCGTACCCGTGGACGACGTCGAAGCCGCGGTCGGCGGCCAGCCCGCGCAACATCCGGACGGTGGCCGGGGACGGGCGGCGGCGGCCGGGGTCGAGCGGCAGGTGCTCGATCCCCGCGGCGCGCACCCGCTCGACCAGCGGGCCCGGCTCGCCCGCGACCGCGACCTCGTGCCCGAGGTCGCGGACGGCCGCGGCCAGCTCGATCGCGTTGAGCTGGCTGCCGCCGATCTCCATCGCGTGCGGGTAGACCAGGATCCTCATGCCGGACCAGCCACCGCCGCGACCTCGGCCACGACGCGTTCCTGCTGCCCGGCGGTCATCTCGTGGAACATCGGCAGGATCAGCGAGCGGGTGGTGAACCGGTCGGTCACCGGCAGGTCGGCCGCGGTCCCGGCGTAGGCGGGCTCACGGTGCGCCGCCATGATGCCGCGGCGCGCCGAGATGCCCGCGTCGAGCAGCCCCTGCAGGAGGTCGTCGCGCCCCACCGGGTGGTCGTCCGGCAGCATGATCCAGAACGACTGGTAGTTGGTCGTGCCGTGGCCGGGGTCGTTCACGCACACGAATCCGGGCAGGTCCGCGAACAACCGCCGGTACCGTTCGGCCAGCTCGCGGCGGCGCGCGACGATCGCGTCGAGGCGGGTCAGCTGCACCAGCCCCAGCGCGGCCTGCATGTCGGTCATCCGGTAGTTGAACCCGGTCTCCTCGTACTCCTCGATCACCACCCGGGCGCTGCCGTGCCGGTCGGCGGCGCTCACGTTCATGCCGTGCTCGCGCAGCCGCCGCCCGCGCGCCGCCCGGCCCGCGTCGCCGGTGGTGAGCATCCCGCCCTCACCCGTGGTCAGCAGCTTGCGCGGGTGGAACGACCAGGCGGCCAGCTCGGCGCCCGCCCCGACCGGGCGGCCCTTGTAGGTCGCGCCGACCGCGCACGCGGCGTCCTCGATCACGGGCACGCCGCGCGGGTCGCACAGCGCCCGCACCTCGTCGAGGTCGGCCGGCACCCCGGCCTGGTCGACGAGGATCACCGCGCGGGTGCGCGGCGTCAGCACCATCTCGACCGTCTTGGCGGTGAGGTTGGCGGTGACGGGGTCGACGTCGGCGAACACCACGTCCGCGCCCGCGTGCCGCACCACGTTGGCGGTCGCGATGAACGACAACGACGGCACGACCACCTCGTCGCCCGGGCCCACTCCCGCCAGCAGCAGCGCCAGGTGCAGGGCCGTCGTGCAGGACGACGCGGCCACGCCGTGGCCGGCGCCCATCCGCGCGGCGAACGCCGCCTCGAACTCGGCGACGCGCGGGCCCTGGGCCACCCAGCCCGAACGCACGACCGCCGCGACCGCGGCGGCCTCCTCCTCGTCCAGCACTGGCTTGATCACCGGGATCACGGTGCGGGTACCTCCTGTCGCCGGCCGCCGGGGACCGGGTCGATGTCGAGCAGATCGGCCAGCGTCCGCGCGCGGCCCGTCCAGGTGTGCCGCGCGGCGAACCGCCGGCGCCGGGCCCGCAGCCCGGGCGACGCCCCGGCCGCGAGCTCCTCCCCCACCGCGCGGACGAACTCCGCGGTGGTGGCCTCGGCGCGGACGAGGGCGGCGCCCTCGCCGTCGCCGTCCGCGCGCAGCCAGCGCGTCGCGGGCAGGTCGGTGGACACCACGGCGCGGCCGGCGGCCAGGTAGTCGAGCGTCTTGATCGGGAAGCTCGCCCGGTTGAAGCCGTCGAGCAGGTACGGGGTGAGGCCCACCTCGATCGTGCTGAGGTAGGAGGGCATGTCGGCGAACGGCTTGCGGCCCGTCCAGCAGACGCCGGGCCGGTCGCACAGCGCGCGGAACCGGTCCGGCTCGTAGCCGGGGTCGTGCGGCCCGACCAGCACCAGCGGGTGCCCCGCGTCGGCCACCGCCTCCAGCAGCCCGAGGTCGATGCGGCCGTTGATGTGGCCGGTGAACCCGGCGGCGGGACGCCCGTCGAAGCGCGGCACGTCGGCCGGCCACGGCGCCGTGCCGATGCCCTCGTACACCTCGGGCGCGCAGCCGTTGGGGACGAGCTCCGCCTCCCGCCCGCGCTCGCGGCACAGGTCGGCCAGCGCCGGGGACACCACCGCGACCACGTCGGCGCGGGCCAGCATCCGGTCCCGGACCGCGGCCAGCCGCCGCCGCGGCAGCCGGATCAGGTCGGCGCCCGCGACGATGTCGTCGGTGGCGTAGTAGAGCGTGCGGGCGCCCGGCACGGCCGCCACGACGTCCAGCGACGTCGCCACCACGACGGCGGAGACCCGGTCGCCGGCCCGCCGCGCGGCGCGCCGGGCGGCACGGCGCACGAGTGCGGCGGTGACGCGGTGCATGCCGGGCCGGTACGCGCCCGGCAGCACCCTCGGACGGAGCCGCCACACCCCCGTGTCCTCCCGCCGCAGCGCGGAACCGCGCAGCGAGCCGGCGAGCTGGGGCCGCAGCAGCGGCGTCAGGACCGACACCGGCGGATCGACGTAGAGCACGGGCTCCAGGACGTCGAGCCGGTCGGCCAGCTGCCGGTCGGTGCCCGCCACCCCGTCGTACGCCGTTCCCCCGAAGTAGACGATCACCCAGGCTCCCTGCGCTCGCTCACACGGTCTCCCGCTCGCTCACTCGGCCTCCCGCTCGCTCACACGGTCTCCCGCTCGCTCACTCGGCCTCCCGCTCGCTCACTCGGTCTCCTCGCGCGCGGCCCGCCACCAGTCGACCAGTCGTCGCAGTCCCTCCTCGAGGTCGATCTGGGCCTTCCAGCCGAGCGACTCCCGCGCCGCGGACACGTCGGCCAGCCGCCGTGTCACGCCGTTGACCGCGCGGGCCGGGCCGAACTCCACGCCCAGCTCCTCGGCGTTCATGATCCGCAGCAGCGCGGCGGCGAGCCCGCGCAGGCTCGTCTCGGTGCCGCTGCCGATGTTGAACACCGTGTCGGTGGCGTCCGCCTCGGCCGCCGCGAGGTTGGCCCTGGCGATGTCCTCGGTGAAGACGAAGTCCATGGTCTGCAGGCCGTCGCCGAGGATGAGCGGCGACCTGCCGTCCACGATCCGCTCCATCCAGCGGATCAGCACCTCGGTGTAGAGCCCGTGCACGTCCATCCGCGGCCCGTACACGTTGAAGTAGCGCAGCGCGACGTAGTCGAGGCCGCGCATCGCGTGGAAGCTGCGCAGCATGCCCTCGTTGAACGACTTGGCCGCGCCGTAGAACGTGTCGTTGGCGTACGGGTGGTGGTCCTCGGTGGTCGGGAACTCCGTCGCCATCCCGTACACCGAGGCCGAGGACGAGGCGACGACCTTGCGCACGCCGGCGTCGGCGGCGGCCTCGATCACCTCGTAGGTGCCGTCGACCAGCACCTCCAGGGCGAGCCGAGGCTCCTCGGCGCACTGGGTGATGCGGATGGCCGCCAGGTGGAAGAGCACGCCGACGCCGTCCATCAGCTCGCGCACGAGCGCGCGGTCCCTGATGTCGCCCTCCACGACCCGCAGGCCGGGACGGGTGACGTCGCCGAGGTTGGCACGCCGCCCGCGGACGAAGTTGTCCAGGACGATCACTTCGCCGGCGCCCGCCTCCAGGAGTTGGTCGACGACGGTGGACCCGATGGTCCCGGCTCCCCCGGTCACCAGGCAGCGGGATCCTTCGATCATTGGCTCTCCTCGAGAACGTTCTGTACGGGAACGAGCGCGCCGCCCGTCTCCACGCTTCGGCTGGCCGCCTCCAGCAGGGCGACCACGCGCAGGCCCGCGCGGCCGTCGGTGGTGGCGGGGCGTCCCGCGGTGATCGCGGCGGCCAGTTCGGTCATCACCTCGCGCAGCGCCTCCCGTTCGGGCAGCGCCGGGACGAGGATGTCGCCGACGCGGTAGGAGATCAGGGCCTGGTGCCGTTCGGCCTGCCCGAGCCCGCCGGCCGGGGTCAGGTCGACGCCCCGGTCGTAGACCGCGACCCGCTGCATCGGGTTGAGGTCGTCCCAGACGATCGTGCGCCGGGACCCCCCGATCACCGTGGTCCGGATCTTGGTGGGGCTCAGCCAGTTGACGTGAACGTGGGCCATGACGCCCGTCGACAGCTGCACCGACAGGTGGGCGACGCACAACCGCCCGGCGTCGATCGGATCGCTGCCGCGCGCCGCCACCGCCTCCACGGCCACGCCGGCGGGCAGGACGAAGTCCAGGATCGACAGGTCGTGCGGCGCCAGGTCCCACAGGACGTCGACGTCCGGCTGGACCAGGCCCAGGTTGATGCGGACCGAGTCGACGAACTGCACGTCGCCGATCTCACCGCCCCGGACCAGCTCCCTGATCTTCCGTACCGCCGGCGTGTAGCAGTAGGTGTGGTCGCACATCAGGACCAGGCCGTTCTGCTCGGCCAGCCGCACCAGCTTGGCGCTCTCCGCCACGCTCGGCGTGAGCGGCTTCTCGACGAGCACGTGCTTGCCCGCCTCCAGCGCCGCCCGCACCAGGTCGAAGTGCGTCGCCGCGGGCGTGGCGATCGCCACCGCGCCCACCTCGGGGTCGGCCAGGACGTCCTGGTACGAGGTGGTCGCGCGGACGGTGGTGTAACCGCCCAGCACGGCACGGGCCCGTTCCTCGTCGAGGTCGCACAGCCACTTCAGCCGCAGCGCCGGCGTGGCCTGGGCCGTCCGTACCAGGTTGGGTCCCCAGTAGCCGGCACCGACCACGGCCAGGCCTATGGGCTCCATCAGTGTGTTCTCCTCGTCGTCGGGAACGTGGGGAAACGTGTCAGGGCTGGGTCGTGGTGAACACGACGTCGACCCAGTAGTTGGAGCTGGAGGGGCTGCCCGGGAACGAGCCGGAACCGTAGGCGTAGACGCCGTTGGCGCCGTCCGTCCCGTTGCGCAGCGCGTGCAGCGGCGGAGCGTCCACGCCGGCGCTCGCGAAGCCGCCGACGTTCGCCGAGTAGTGGCCGTTGGGCGCGTGGTACGACACGACGTAGGTGGTGTCCGCCGCGACCTGCACCGGCGTGGAGAACGTCACCTGCTGCCAGCCGGACGCCGACTCGCCGCCGAACGTGGCGGTGGCCAGCCGGTTGCCCGCGGTGTCCCACAGGCTTCCGGTGTGCGACCCGGTGTTGTTCGGCCCCTTGTAGTACCGCACTCCGGTGACCCATCCGGCCGCGTCGGTGCGGAACTTCATGCCGAGCTCGACCGAGCCGCCGTCGTCCACGTCCGCGATCTGCGGGGTGGCCTCGTCGTCCCAGACCGAGCATGGGCACTGGCCCGGTTGCGGTGGCTGCTTGGACGTGGTGAACGACCAGGTCCGCGGCGCCGGCAGCTCGTTGCCCGCCAGGTCGCGGGCACCTTCGACCCGCACGTTGTACTGCGTCTGCCATGCCAGCGGCGCGGCCGGGGTGAAGGTCGAGGTGCGGGTCGCCGCGTCGTAGCTCAGCGAGCCCGCCACCGCGGCCCCGCCGGGACCGGTGACGGTGAACTGCACCGTGCTGCCCTGCACCGCCTCGTCGAACCGCACCGACGGCCTGGCCGCGCGCGGCACGCTGGTCGCGCCGTTGACCGGCGAGATCGCCTCGATGGACGGCGGCTCGGTGTCGCCGGGCGCGGCGGTCGAGAAGACCGGGTCGACCCAGTAGTTGGCCGCGCCGTAGGTCTGGTTGGGGAACCGCGACGTGGCGTTGTAGGCGTAGACGCCGTTGCCCGAGGGCGCTCCGCTGGCGTGCGCGCTCAGCGGAGCGTTGGTGTGGGCGCCGTTGAAGAACCCGGAGTCGACCGAGTAGTTGCCGTTCGGCGCGAAGTAGGACGCGATGTAGGTCGTCCCGGCCGTGACGGCGAACGGTGCCGAGAAGGTCAGCGTCTGCCAGCCCGACGAGGTCTCGCCGGTGAACGTCCCCGTCGCGCGGCGCACCCCGTCGGTCGTCCAGAGGCTGCCGCTGTGCGTGCCGGTGTTGCCGGCGCCCTTGTAGAAGCGCACGCCCGACACCCAGCCGGACTGGTCGGCGGTGAAGCGCACGCCGACCTCGATCGCCTTGGCGTCGCCGGACGAGGTCGTCGCGGGCACGGCGTCACTGGCGAACAGCGTGCACGGGCACGATCCGGCCGTGGTGAACGACCACGTCGTCGTGCCGGACATGGTGTTGCCGGCGATGTCGCGCGCCCCGCTGACCGAGGCGGTGTAGCTGGTCGCCGTGGCGAGCCCGGAGGACGGGGTGAACGTCAGGATCCGTCCCGTCGCGTCGAGCACCGCGCCGCCCGCCACCGGCTGGCCGCTCGGGCCGGCCAGCGTGAACACCGGGCTCCCGGAGCGGACCGGCTCGTTGAACGTGACCTTGACCTTGCCGCCGGTCGGCACGCTGGTGGCGTCGTTGCCGGGGCTCTTGACGCTGACGGCCGGCGGGGTCTCGTCCGGCGGCGGCTCGTAGACCACGTCCACCCAGTAGTTGGTCTGGCCGTGCGTCTGCGTGGGGAAGCCGCGCGCGCCGTACTTGTAGACGCCGTTGCCGCCTCCGTCGCCGCTGGCGAGCGCGTGCAGCGGCGCGTTGTCGACCGCGCGCGCCAGCCCGCCGTAGTCGGCCGAGTACCAGCCCTTGGTCGTGTGGTACGACGCCACGTAGGTCTGCCCGGCGATCACCGGGACCGGCGTGCCGAACCTGACCTCCTGCCAGCCCAGCGTCGACTCGCTGCCGAACGTGGCCGTCGCCAGCTGCTGCTGGGTCTGCGCGCTCCACAACGTGCCGATGTGGGTGCCGTCGTTGTTGCGGCCCTTGTAGAAGCGGATGCCCTTGATGAAGCCGTCGGTGTCGGCGGTGAACCGGACGCCGAGCTCGATCTCGTTGGGGTCGCTGACGCCCTCCACCGCCGGGGCGCGGTCGTCGGCCCAGATGCTGCACGGGCAGTTGCCCGGCTGGGGCGCCGGCTTGGCGGTCGTGAAGCTGGACGCGAAGTCCTGCATCGTGTTGCCCGCGTCGTCCTTGCCGCCGGTGACGGCGACCGTCAGCCGGGTGTCGTCCGGCAGCGCGGCCGACGGGGTGAAGGTCAGCACGGTGCGCGAGGCGTCCAGGCTCGCCGAGCCGGCGACGGTCGCGGTGCCGTTCTTGAGGCTGAACGCGGGCGTGCCGGTCTCGATCGGCTCGCTGAACGTCACGGTGGGCTTCGCCGACGTCTTGACGCTGGACGAGCCGGTGTAGGGCGTGTTGTCGACGATCGTGGGCGCCATCGTGTCCGGGGGCTTGACGGTCACGAACGTCGCGTCGACGTAGTAGTTGCCGCCCTTGTAGGTCGCGGTCGGGAAGCCCGAGCCGCCCGAACGGTAGACGCCGTTGCCCGCGTCCTCCTCCGCCTTGGGCGCGATCAACGGCGTCCTGTCGTGGTCCTTGAGCGCGAAGAAGTCGGGATCGGCCGCGTACCGGCCGTTGGGCGCGAAGTAGGAGACGATGTAGGTCTTGCCGGCCTGGATCTCGATCGCGGTCGGGAACGTCGCGGTCTGCCAGCCGGACGCGGTCTCGTCGGTGAACGTCGTCGTCGCGATCCGCTGCTGCGTCTGGGGGTCCCACAGGCTGCCGGTGTGCGTGCCGGTGTTGCCGGTCCCCTTGTAGAAGCGCACGCCGGTGACCCAGCCCGCCACGGTCGACCTGAACTTGACCCCGGCCTCCAGCGACGTGGTGTCGGGGTCGGACGGGCGCTCGGGCACCGAGGAGTCGCCGAAGAGGCGGCAGGGGCACGAGACGGTGAGCGGCGTCCCCGCGCCGGCGGTCTCCATGTTGCCGCTGTCGTCCACCGCACGGGTCTTGATCGTCGCCGGGCCGTTGCCGGTGACGTCGAACGTGTAGGTCCAGGTGCCGCGCCCGGTCGCCGGGTGCCAGCTCGTACCGCCGTCGGTGGACACCTCGACCCCGGCGACCTGCCCGCCGCCGCCGTCGGTCGCCGTGCCGCTGACCGTCAGGGTGCGGCCGTTGACGACCTGGGTGCCGGGCGCCGGCGAGGTCACGGTCGTGGCCGGCGCGACGGTGTCGGCCGACTTGGTGGCGCGGGTCAGGCCCGCCTGCAGCGCGTACGGCTGCGTGTCCATGTCGGCGAAGAGGTTGACGGTCGCCTGCCGCATGCGCGGGTCGGGCGAGGACGGCGCCTCGGAGTGCGCGTCGTGGTTGGCGTCCAGGCCCCACGACCACTGGACCGTCCCGCCGCCGAAGACCAGGGCGCCGCTCGCCGCCTTGTACATCGTCAGATGATGGGTGGCGGTGCCCGGCGCGACGTTGGAGCCGTAGTCGATGAGCTTCTCGGGGACGTCGGCGGTGGTCGTCGACATCCTGAACAGGCCCGCCGGCCGGGCGCCGTTGTCGATGTCCTCGTCCCACTCGTACCCGACGACGTGGTCGGAGAGCGTCATGGTCGTCCCGGTGGCCTGCTGCGCCACGGGGGTGCCCCGCCAGAACCGCATCCTGCCGTCGGCCGCGGGCACCTTGAGCGCCACGCCGCAACAGTTGACGGTGAAGAGGGTGCCGGTCAGCTGGTTCTCCGGCCGCCCGCCGTCGGACGGCGGGCTGAAGCGCGGATCTCGCCAGGTGCCGGTCCACTGCGGGCTCGGGTCGATCTTGTTGTTGGCGCGGGTCTCCTTGTAGACCACGAGCGTGCGGTGGGACGTGCCCGACGAGCTGCCGATGCCGTTCTCCCAGCGCGTCTTCCAGTAGACCTCGTTGCCGCTGAAGAACGCGAGGTGGACGCCCGCGTCCCGGGCGGCCATGACGTTGTTGAACTCGTTGCCCGACCAGTACTCGTCGTGGCCGACCGACAGGAACGTCTTGTGGTTGCGGATGAGGTCTCCGCGCTGGTCGGCGTCCGCGCTGCCGATGTAGCTGACGTCGTAGCCCTGGGCCTCGAGGAAGCGGACCATCGGGTACTCGTTGGCGAAGACGAAGTCGCGGCCCCACGGAGTGTCCTCGCGGGTGCCGAACGGCCGGTTGTAGCTGACCTTGACCGCGCGGCCGGGCGCCTCGGTGCTGTCACCGGCGTAGAGGCTGTTGCCGCCCCACCTGTTGTAGGCCTGCCACGTGCTGTCGGCGGTCTTGAAGACCATGTCCGAATGGCTGGAGTCGTCGCGCACGACGAAGACGACGTGGTTGTCGTCCTCCTGCCCGTCGGTGCGGACGAGGTGCGCGAAGTAGATCCCCGACACGGCGTTCGCCGGCACCTGCCAGCTCGCCGAGACGCCCCAGGCGCTGCAGTCGGTCATGCCGGTCACGTCACTGGTGACGCACTGCGTGGTCTGGTTCTGCGGCGAGAGCGACGGCGTGACGGTCGCGACCTTTCGGGCGCCGTCCCCGCCGTAATAGCCCATGCGGAAAATGTCGACGGAGTAAGCCGACGCGGTGGTCCTGATTTTGAACTGGACCTGCTGTCCGACGTTCACGCTGAAATTCGTCGTGAAGCCTTCGATGGTCTGTCCCGCGCCCGACGCCTTTTCCCACTCAGAGGAAGGCGAACCCGGTTTCGAATTCTCGCAGGCCACCGGATTGCCACCGGTGTCGCAAGGCCCCGCGGCGGCCTCCACGGCCGGCGGGGTGAGTGCGGTGACACCACCGGTCACCAGCACGAATACGAGCAACAGGAGAATGGCCCCCCGCGGACCTCCCCAGATCCCGTCACGTTTCATGACGCACGCGACCTCAACACACGGCCCCCTCAGGCGCACCCCGTGAGCAGTCCCGCGGGTGCCTGACCGAAGCCCCGGTTCCACCCCGACTACCGAGCTTTTGATAAAGCCCGTACTCGAAAGCACTCCGACTATAGGCGGTGAGGGGCCGGTTACCGACCGCTTGGCCGGAGATGGCCTATAGGGAAGGACACGTCACCTGAAAGCGGGACTCAGGCGTCCGCCGTCCGCCGTCCGCTCCTCCACGTACTCCTCCTTGGTCTCCGGGCACCGCCAGCGTCCGCCGTCCTCCGCCTGGAGGCGCACGCCCGCCCGGCCGACCCACCCGATCCGCCGCGCGGGGTTGCCGACGACGAGCGCGAAGTCCGGCACGTCCCGGGTGACGACCGCGCCGGCGCCGACGAGGGCGTAGCGCCCGATCGTCAGCCCCGCCACGATCACCGACCGCGCGCCCAGCGAGGCGCCCTGACGGACGGTCACGCCCATGGCGTGCCAGTCGCCCGGCCGCTTGAGCCCGCCGTCCACGTCCGACGAACGGGGGTAGAGGTCGTTGGTCAGCACGACCGCCGGGCCGATGAACACGTCGTCCTCCAGCACGGCGGGCTCGTACACCAGCGCGTGGTTCTGGAGCTTGACGCGGTCGCCCAGCCGTACGCCGGGCCCGACGTACGCGCCGCGCCCGACGATGCAGTCCCGGCCGATACTGGCCTCCTCGCGGACCTGCGCCAGATGCCAGATCGTGGTCCCACCGCCGATGACGGCACGTTCGTCGACGTCGGCGCTGGGAAGGATGCGTGCCTGGTCCATTCGTGATCTCCAGAGTTGCTACATACTCGTCGCTTGTGGTGAGCATCGTGATCCCCGCGCACAACGAGGCCAAGGTCATCGGCCGTCTCCTGCACGGGCTGCTGGACGCGGCGGAGCCCGGCGAGTTCGACGTCGTCATCGTCCCGAACGG
Organism: Spirillospora sp. NPDC047279; assembly: GCF_040643285.1. Classification (NCBI taxonomy): domain Bacteria; kingdom Bacillati; phylum Actinomycetota; class Actinomycetes; order Streptosporangiales; family Thermomonosporaceae; genus Spirillospora; species Spirillospora sp. NPDC047279. Next base: position 132,324 of record NZ_JBEYUA010000004.1, on the reverse strand, counting down.
CTGCACCGACGACACCGCCGCGGTGGCCCGGGGCTTCGAGGGCGCCCGGGTGGTCGAGTCCCCCGAGGCGTCCAAGGCCGTGGCGCTGCGCCTCGGCGACGAGGCCGCGCACGGCTTCCCGCGCTTCTACGTGGACGCCGACATCGAGCTGCGGACCGCCGACGTCCGGGCCCTGACGTCCGCGCTCGAACGCCCGGGGGTCCTCGCCGCGGCCCCTTCCCGGCATCTGGAGATGACCGGCCGCCCCTGGTCCGTCCGCTCGTACTACCGCGTGTGGACGCGCCTCCCCGAGGTGCGCGCCGGCCTCTTCGGCCGCGGCGTCGTGGGCGTGACCGAGGAGGGCCACGCCCGCCTGGCCGCGCTCCCCCACCTGGTCGCCGACGACCTGGCCTCGTCCCTCGCCTTCGCCCCGGCGGAACGCACGGTGGTCGGTGAGGCCGCCGTCGTCGTGCACCCGCCGCGCACCTGGGGCGACCTGCTGCGCCGCCGCGAACGCGCCGCCACCGGCGTGGACGAGCTCGAGGCCGCCGACCTCGACCAGGCGGGCGGCTCGGCCCGCACCGGTCCCGGCGACCTGGCCGCGATGGTCCGCCGCGAGCCCGCGCTCGCGCCCGACGTCGTGCTCTTCCTGGCCGTCGCGCTGATCGCCCGCGGCCGGCGGCGCCGACCGGGGACCGTGGTGTGGCAGCGGGACGAGAGCAGCCGGGCCTGACGCGGTCAGCTCGTCCACCCGGCAGACCAGGTCCGCCGCCTCGACCACAACGTCCGCCAGTCCTCGCCCTTGGCCGTGGGCCGCCCCTGCCGTTCGGGCCGCGCGGTCAGCAGCCGGCTCAGGGTCGCGCGGACGAGCACCCCCGTGAGCAGCAGCCCGACGCCCAGCCGCCGGGTGCCCCGGGGCAGATGCGCGCGCAGGACGGTGGCCTTGCCGGTGAAGAGCATGACCAGCTTGCCGACGCTCGTGGACGACGCGCCGCCCTCGTGCCGGTAGACGGCCTTCCCGGTCACCAGCGTGCGGAAGCCGGCCGCCTGGGCCCGCCGGCACAGGTCGGCGTCCTCCCCGTACATGAAGTAGGCGCGGTCGAACCCGCCGGTCGAGTCCCAGGCCCGCCGCGACACGAACATGAACCCGCCCGTCACGACGGGGACCTCCCGTGTCTCGTCCGCCGCGTCCGACCACGGCCGCGGCGACTCCGGATCGAAGATCCTGCTGCCCGGGAACACCGTGCTCAGCAACGTCGCGAAGCAGAAGGCCGACCACAACCCGGCCCGTCCCCACCAGGACCGCGGGTCGGTCGATCCGTCCGCCGCCACGCAGCGCCCGCCGATGACCCCGGCCGCCGGCTCCGCGCCCGCGCACTCCAGCAGGGCCTCCGCGCACCCCGGCAGGGCCTCGGCGTCGGGGTTGACGAACCACAACCAGCCGAACCTGGCCCGCGCCACCCCCTCGTGGATGCCGTACGCGAACCCGCCGTTGTGCCCCGTCTCGATCACCCGGGCGTCCGGCGCGACCTTCCGCGCGACCTCCGGGGTGTCGTCCCCCGAGTCGTTGTCCACGATGATCAGCTCGGCCGGCACCTCGCCGGTCGCCCGCCGCAGCGCGCCGACGCAGCTCTCCAGGTACCGCCCGCTGCGATAGGTCAGCAGGATGATCGACACCCCGTCCCCGCCCGCCGGATCGTCCCCCTCGCCGAGAAACCGCCGTTCGTCCTGATCGGTCCGCATCCCCGTCCCTCCCCGCGACCGCCGTGGCCGATCACAGGTTCCCCCAAATCACGCCCGCGGCCCCGCCCGGTGACCGGTCGTGGTCAGGTGCCGGCCGGAGTGGGGAGACCGGTGTTGCCCGGATCGGGATCGGTGTCGGGCAGCGAGGCACCGAAGGCGACCAGCAGCCAGAAGGCCACCAGGAGGTAGCCCAGCGCCAGCCCGGTCGCCGCCATCCCCAGCCCGCGCTGCTGGGTGCGCCCGATCTGCCGCCACGCCAGATGCCCGAGCACGATCGCCGGGATGGACGTCAGGCCGCAGCTGATCAGGCCCACCAGCCCGAGCGTCATCGCGTAGATGGCCAGGTGGTTGTAGCGCGGCTGCTGCGGGACGGGCGGCGCCGTGGTGTAGCCCGAGGGCGCGTAGGACTGCGACGGATAGGTGGGGTGCCCGTACGCCGACTGCCCGAAAGCCGACTGGCCGTACACCGACTGCCCGTAGCCGGGCTGGGAGTGGTGGCCGCCGCCGGAGCCCGCCGCCGCGCGCCGGTACCAGTAGTCGGCCTCGCCGGTCTGCCCGCGCCAGCTCAGCAGCACGCCCAGGTTGTACATCGCCGCGGTGTCGCCCGCCTCGGCCGCCTCGCGGTACTGCCGTTCGACGAGCGCGGCGGCCTGGTCGGTGCCCACCGCCGGCGGCGGCAGCACCGGCGGCGGAGTGGAATGCGACGAGGCCGGCGGCGTGGAGATCGACGAGGCGGGCGGCGGCGCGGCCTGCGACGCGAGGGAGGGCTCGGTGGCGGGCGGCTTGGGCTGGTCCTGCGTGTGCCGGGTCGAGGCGCTGGAGACGAGCCGTTCGAGCAGCCGCTGCGCGGTGGGCCGCTTGGCCGGGTCCTTGGCCAGGGCGGCCTTCACCACGTCCAGGACCGTCCCCTGGAGCCCCCGCAGGTCGGGTTCGCCGCTCATGATCGCGTGCATCATCGCGGGCACCGAGTTGCCGCCGAAGCAGGTCGAGCCCTTGGCGGCGTACGCCACGGTCGCGCCCCACGCGAAGACGTCCGACGCGGGCGTGGCGGGCTTGCCGTTCAGCTGCTCGGGCGCCATGAACGCGGGCGTCCCCACGATCCCGCCCGTCGCGGTCAGCCGCGTCATGTCGTCCGCCCGCGCGATCCCGAAGTCGATCACCCGCGGCCCGTACGGCGACAGCAGCACGTTGGCGGGCTTGAGGTCCCGGTGGACGACCCCCGCGTCGTGGATGGCCGTCAGCGCCGACGCCATCCCCACCGCGAGCGCCTCCAGGTCGGCGCCCCGCAGCGCCCCCTGCCGGTCGACCGCCGCCGCCAGCGACGACCCGCTCACGTACTCGGTGACCAGGTAGGGCGGGTCGGCCTTGGGGTCCGCGTCCAGCACGGGCGCCGTGCAGAACGGCCGCACCCGCTGGGCCGCCGACACCTCCGACTCGAACCGGGCCCGGAACCTGGCGTCCGCCGCGTACTCCCGGCGGATCACCTTGATGGCGACCTGCTGCCCCTTCTCGTCCGTCCCCAGGTAGACGATGCCCATGCCGCCTTCGCCGAGCCTTTCCATCACCCGGTACGGGCCGATGCGGGTCGGCAGATCGGCTTGGGACACGGAACCACTCCTAGGGGACCTGACAGAAAGCCCCCCAAGCCTCGCATACCCGGGGCGGTGCGGGTGCCGTGATCAAAGGTCCAGCGTGAGCCGTCCGCCGCGGGCCCGGGAGACGCAGGGGAGCATGGTGCCGGGGGCCGGGTCGGAGGGGGCCCGCTGGTCGACGTCGCCGGCGAGGACGCCGGCGCGGCAGGTGCCGCAGAAACCCTGGCGGCAGGAGTAGGCGACGGTGGGGACCGCCTCCCGGATGGCGTCGAGCGCCGACCGGTCCGCGGGGACGTCCACGGTCACGCCGCTGCGGGCCAGCTCCACCTGGAACGGGCGGCCGTCAACGATGGGCGCCGGGGCGAACCGTTCGTAGTGGAGCGTGGACCCGCCGTCCGGGACGAACGCGGCGCGCACGGCGTCGATCATGGGCGCCGGGCCGCAGCAGTAGACGGCCGCCCCCGAGGCCGTCTCCTCCAGCAGCCCGGCGCAGTCCGGGACGCCGTGTTCGTCGTCGGTGCGGACGACGACCCGGTCGTGCGGGAGCTCGTCCAGGAAGGGCAGGGTGTCGCGGGACCGGCCGGTGTAGACCAGCCTCCAGCCGGCGCCGAGCCGGTCGGCCGCCTGGACCATCGGCAGGATCGGCGTGATGCCGATGCCGCCCGCGAGGAAGAGGTACGACTCGCGCGCGAGGAACGGGAAGGCGTTGCGCGGTCCCTGGACGCGGACCGTCCGGCCCTCGACGAGCTCCTCGTGCACCTCGACGGAGCCGCCGCCACCGGCGGGCAGGCGGCGGACGGCGATCCGGTAGGACCGGCGGTCGGCCGGGTCGCCGCACAGCGAGTACTGGCGCCGGCGTCCCGACGGAAGCAGCAGGTCGAGGTGGCAGCCGGGCTGCCAGGCGGGCAGCACTCCCCCGTCCGGCGCGGCCAGGCGCAGCGCGACCACGTCCGTGGCGGCGCGGCGCGCCTCCTGGACGATCAGGGTCAGGGTGCGGTCGACCGGCCGGACGTACGGGATCACCGGGGTGCGCAGCGAGCGCACCCGCTGGAGGCCGTTGAAGAACGCGTTGACCGCCACCCAGAACGGGTCCCGGTCCCGGCGGCCACGCAGGTCGGGCGGGATCTCGCTCATCGTCACCGCAGCGCGGCCCGGGCGGCGGGGGACGAGGCGAGGTAGGCCAGCGCCTGGCTGGTCGAACCCTCGTTCAGCGGGCTGTAGGACCGCTTCAGGTAGCGCATGATCGACGGGCCGAGGTCGCGGCCTGGCGGCGTGAGCCCGGCCGGGCCGGTGCGCCGCAGGTGGTGCAGCCCGCCCTTGATCCGGCCCCTGACCAGCGGGTCCCTGGCCATCAGGAACTTGTGGCCGCGCGACCACAGGGTGAGCAGCATGGGGACCGTCATCGTCATCGCGCGCACCCGGTTGCGGTACGAGCCGTCCAGGTGCATGTAGAGGTCGTGCGCGACGTGCCGGTGCTCGACCTCCTCGGCGCCGTGCCAGCGCAGCAGGTCCATCATCGTCGGGTCGGCGCCCGCCGCGTCCATCTTCCGGGCGTTGAGGATCCAGGCGCCGAGCACGCCGGTGAAGTGCTCGATCGCCGCGATGATCGCCACCCGTTCGACCAGCCACGCCTGCCCGCGCGCGCCGGTCAGGCCCCGGTCGCCGAGCAGCCCTTCGAAGATGAACTCGACCTGCCGCACGAACGGCCGCACGTCGAGCCCCTGCTCGACGAAGTGGTCCAGGACGACGTCGTGCGAGCTCGCGTGCATGGCCTCCTGGCCGATGAACCCGAGCACGTCCTCGCGCAGCCGGTCGTCCTTGACGTAGGGCAGGGCCTCCTTGAAGACCTTGACGAACCACTCCTCGCCCGCGGGCAGGAGCAGGTGCAGCACGTTGATCAGATGAGTCGCGACCGGGTCCCCGGGGATCCAGTGCAGCGGGACCTCGGACCAGTCGAACGACACGTCGCGTGCCTGGAGGACGATGTTCTCCGGCTCGCCGAGCTGCGCGGTCATGGGCGGCCTCCCCCGGGTGGGCTGGGAAAGCGCAGGGCTTATTGACGATTCGTCCAGAACGTTACCGGCGCCGGACCCGCCCAACAACGGGCCGTTCCCGTGAGCCTGGTCACCCGGCGAGCGCGCTGGTCAGCGTCCCGGCGACGACGTCCGCGGTGACCCGCAGCGGCCGGGTGTCGTGCGCCGCCCGGCTGAGCACGATCGCCCCCTCGAACGCCGCGAGGGCGTACGTCGCGAGATCGGCCGCCCGCTCCTCCGCGAGCCCCGCCCCGGCCAGCCGCCGCGCGAACACCGCCTCCCACGAGGCGAACACCTCCGCGCACGCGTGCCGCAGCGGCTCGCTCGTACTGGCCACCTCCAGCGCCACCGTCGCGATCGGGCACCCGTCGCCCCAGCCCGACCGTTCCAGCGCGTCCACGCTCAGCTGGAAGAAGTCGCGTACGCACCGCACGACGTCGGCGTCCGCCCGCGCGAACGTCAGCTCGAAGAGCCGCTCGTACCGGGCCCCCGAATGCGCGATCGCCTCGACGCCCAGCTGCTCCTTGCCGCCCGGAAAGAAGTGGTAGAGCGAGCCCCACGGCGCACCCCCCGCCGCGGTGATCTGCTTGAGCCCGGTCCCCGCGTATCCCTGCTCGCGGAAGAGCCGCGCGCTCGCCTCCAGCAGCCGCTCGCGCGTGTCGTTCGCCATGGCGCCAACCCTAGCCAAGGCTAGATCGATCTATCTAATATGACGATCGATCTAGATATTGAAGGAGACCCCGTGCCCATCAGGACCGAGACCAGGAACGACATCCTCCTGATCACCATCGACCGCCCCGACCGCCGCAACGCCGTCGACGGCCCCATGGCCGAGGACCTGCGCCAGGCCTTCGAGAACGACGACGAGACCAGGGTCGCCGTCCTCACCGGCGCCGGCGACACGTTCTGCGCGGGCAACGACCTGAAAGCGATCATGGCCGGCGAGTTCCCCGCGGCCACCACCGACGGCCCTCCCCCGATGCAGGTCACCCGCACGGCACCCGCCAAGCCGGTGATCGCCGCGATCGAGGGCTACTGCTTCGGCGGCGGCATGGAACTCGCGCTCTGGGCCGACCTGCGCGTCGCGTCCACCACCGCGGAGTTCGGCCTGCTCAACCTGGGCAAGGGCCTGCCCTGCCTGGACGGCGCCACCGTCCGCCTCCCCCGCATCATCGGCCACGGCCGCGCGATGGAACTGATCCTCACCGGCCGCCGCCTCCCCGCCGCCGAGGCGCTCACGTACGGCCTCATCACCGAGCTCACCGCCCCCGGCAAGGCCCTCGACACCGCCCTCGCCCTGGCCGCCCGCATCGCCGCCACCCCACCGGACGCCCTGGCCGCCGCCCGCCGCTCAGCCCTGACCCAGTGGTCCCTCCCCGAGCCGGACGCCACCCGCAACGAGGCCACCCTCGCCCTCACCTGACCGACACCGCCGAGCGGCTCCGAGCGGCTCCGAGCGGCTCCGCCGTCACCCCCGCAGATCCAGCTCCCCCACCTTGATCCGCCGCACGAGACCCGCGAAGTCCCCCACCCTCACCACCAGACACCCCAGCTCAACCGCCTTACTATCCCGAACGGCAACGCGCACGCCCAACCAGGCGACCTCAACGCAATCGGAATTCGAGTCGTGGCTGTAGCTGGACTTCCGCCACTTGTCTGTCACGGCAATGACTCCTGTACACGTCAACGTCGAAGATCCAACTCCCCCGCCTTGATCCGCCGCACGAGCTCCGCGAAATCAGCCACACTCACTGCCAGACGCCCCGCCTCAACCGCCCTGCCATCCCGAACGGCAACGAGCCCACCCAAATCCGCCAACTCCACACAGTCAGAATTCTCGACGCCGTGACTGTGGCTTGATTTCCGCCACTCGGCTCTCATGTCATCGACTCCTGTACTCGTCTCAAGAGGTTCCGCGTGTCGTCGCGTGACAGCGCGTCGGCGCCGAGCAGGTCGAAGCGCTCGGTCATCTTCCGAACCTCGCTGGGGTCCTCCGTCAGTCTTCCACCGGCGGCCGCCTCGGTGTAGGCGTACGCCTTGCGCCCCAGCGTGAGGACCTTGAACGCCCCGAGCAGCCCGGTGTGGTAGGCGAGTGAGCGAGGCACGATCCGAAGAACGACCCTGGGCGTCTCCGATATCTCCAGCAGCCGGCCGATCTGCTCGCGCATCACTTCGGGGCCGCCCACAACACGTTCCATCGCGTCCTGCTCCAGCAGCACCCACAGACGCGGCGGGTCGGGCCTGGTCAGAGTCTTCTGCCTGCTCAATCGCTCCCGAACGGACTTCTCGACGTCGGAAACATCGCCGACCGTGTAGACCGTCCGGGCGTACCTCTCAGTCTGAAGCACGCCCGGTATCACCTGGCACTCGTAGAGCTGGATCACATCCGCCTTCGCCTCCAGTTCCACCTGCCGTTGGAACCACTCCGGCTCATGAAGTGATGTCGCATAAAAGAGGAGCGCCTGAACGAGTTCCCCTGTCCCATACAGTCGATCAAGCTCCTCCGCCTGGCGCTCGTCCGGCACACGCAGGGTGGACTCCCAGTGGGAGACAGTCTGCCGGGCAGCCCTCACCCGCTCGCCGACATAGGCGCATGAATAGCCGTGCTCCGTGCGAAGAAAATGCAGGTGGATGGCCAGAAGGTTCTTGATCGATGCCTTGGGATCGAGGGTCTCCCTGAGGACCACCACACACCACCTAAGTTGATGTTGCCTCCAATGTCTTCGTATTCATGGTCAGTGAAGCAGGGGGCGTTCACGCTGGTGGGCGAAGCAGCAAAGTCACCCCGCCAAGGAGATCGGCCAATGGAACTTCAGCAGGCAGCGTTCACCTGGACCCTGAAGCCGATCCCCGAGTCCGCGAAGGAGGCCCGTGACCTCCTCGCCCTCGCCTGGTCCCGCTGGGAACTGGGAGACGCCTACACGGCGAAGGTCGTCGTCTCCGAACTGATCACCAATGCCGTACGCGCCTGCACGAACGGAGTGTTTCCGAAACCACCCGAAATCGTCTTCCGCTGCCTTCTCAGCGAGCAAGGAGCGCCCATCATCGAAGTCCGCGACAACGCTCCGGGACCGGTCGAAATGGGCGTCCTCGGCATGGAGCAGGAGAACGGCAGAGGACTTCCGATCGTGGACGCGCTGCCAGAAAGCTGGTGCGTCGTGGACTTCAGCGACGGCAGCAAGGCCATTCGCGTAGAAATGTCCACCTAATCCAAGACCCCTCCGGGCGCAAGGCGTTCCAGTACTCGTCAGTGCTGGGGTCCAGACGCAGTGCGCCCGGAGGCCGGCGACCACCGCACCCGCGGCACGTCCATCCCGCCCTGGTTCAACCCGTACATCGCCCCACGACCACAACGATGCTCAGGCGCCCGCGCATCCGGACGAATCAACTCCAGACGGCCTCTGTCGCGGTCAGGTCCTCTTCGTCCAGCTTGCCTCGGCGCAGAGCACCCGGCTCGGCGCGTCAATCATGGGTCGAGAACGTCGGCTCGGCTCTGGGAAACCCTTCGACGAGGACCGGGCAGCTGACCCGGCCCGTGAGGACGCCCGCCAGGAAGTCGCTCGCCGAGCCGTCGAACCGCCACCAGTCGTCCTCTGCGTAGTCGCGACCGGCCACGACCACCGGCCATGAATCCGGCGGACCGGTCACCTGCCAGAAGACATGGTCACCGTTAGCCGTGCTGCCCCAAGGGTAGACACCGCCCTCTTCTGGATAGAGAGGATACGGAATCTCGTCGAACTCGTCCCTGAGCTCACGGGCGCCCTCGAGGATGCTCTCCGCGAACGACCGCAGGTCATGAAACGACTCTCCCGCCGGCCGATGGACCGTGAGGAACCTGTCGATGGTCAGCCCGGGATACTCGGTGACGATCAGCTTGTAGTCGCCGGGAAGCCGCAATCCGATCTCCCGCTCGACGCGTTCCCAATCGGGACCGGGCCGAGAACCTTCCGCTCTCCCGAGGATCAGGCGAAGCTCGTCAAGGCTGGACATCGAACACACACCCTTCTCCTCCACGCGCCCAGCCTCCCACCTGGAGCGGGTAACACCCGACGCCTCCCATTACCTTCTTGGTGGCCCGCGACGGGGCGCCCGGCCTCCGGGTCCGGCATGCCGCCGATCAGGGTGGAAGTCCCCAGCGCACACATCTGGAACGTTGGCGGCGAGCGCCCCCATCCTGGATGAAAGGGGCCGGGCGCTCGCGGACCTCAGCCGTAGGTGTCGGGCTGGGCCATGTACCAGTGGTCGGTGGGCGTGACCCACATCAGGACACCGGGGCTGACCTGGTGCAGCGCCCAGTCGTTCCGCTGTTTGAGCCGGTGGTGTCGTCGGCACAACGCGGCCAGGTTGCACGGGCACGTCGCCCCGCCCTGATCGTGTGGCGTGGAGTGGTCGAGGTCGCACCGGTGCGCGGGTCTGCGGCATCCGGGGAAGCGGCAGGTGCGGTCACGCGCCTGCACCATCGTCCGGGTCTTGGAGCCGGGCCGGTAGGGGGTATCGCCGTGGGCGATGGCCTCACCCTTGTCGTTCACCACGGTCACACACCAGCGCGCGTCCCGGGCGTTGCCGGCGAGCGTCCTGGCGACCTCGCCCAGGATCGGCCCGTACCCGCCGATCTCACCAGGCTCATCCGCAAGCTTCAGATACGTGGCGAGCGGAAGCGTGAGCTGGACGGTGCCGACCTGGGCACCCGCCCGAGCCGCGACCTCACCACTCCACACGACCGGCGCCTCGCCGCCCCCACCCCCGCCAGGCTCGTCGCAGTCCTGATACCAAGGCCGGATCTCCTCCAGCGAGACCCCTGCCGAGGTGGCGTCCGCCCCAGACCGACCAGTCGGAACGACGGCCGGTGACTCCTCCTCAGGAGCGCACACATCCACACCACGAGCGTCTGGGTCGCGCCATCCCCCATCGCTGTCGTCGCCCTCGAAGGTGGCGGCGTCGAAGGTGGCGGCGTCGAAGGTGGCGGCGTCGAAGGTGGCGGCGTCGATAGCGATGCCGCAAGCGGGGGCAGGTGCGGTGGGGAGGATGCCGAGGAGGAGGGAGAGGAAGACGTCGGCGCGGATGGTGTCCAGGCGGCGGTGGTCGCCGTCGGTTTTGAGGGCGCGGGCGATGGCGTTGAGGCGGTTGGCTGCGGCGATGGCGGGGGTGGCGGGCAGGTTCCAGCCGGTGAGGGTGGCGGTGCCCTGTCCGTCTTGGCGGAGGGTGACGCAGCGTTCGGTTTCGGCTGTGCGGCGTTGCCGGTCGGCGGCGTCGGGGTCGGCCGACAGGACGGCGCGGGAGACTTTGGCGCGTAGTTCGCCGGTGGTCTGGCGTGGTGCGTTGGCCAGTACCGTGTCCTCGACCTGGCGGGCGACGGCGCTGTGGGTGGCCAGGGTGCCGCGTGCCAGGATCTTGGCCTTGGCCAGGTCGATGGCACCGGACCGCAATGCGGTCTGGGTTGCGGGCAGGCGTTGCCGCAGATCCAGAGCCAGTTCCAGATGGACGTGCGCGGCCTTGGTGGTGAGGGTGAGCGCGGCGGCGACCTCATCGGTCACGAACTCGGTGATGGCGGCGCCGGTCGGGTCGGTGTGACGGCCGTCGGCCAGTTCATGCTCGTAGGGGTAGGCGGGACGCCGTTCGGCCAATTCGGCGACGGCGGCCAGTTCCCCGGCCTGCGCCCAGGAGGCCAGGCGCCGGTAGGCGGCCATCACCTCGACCAGATCGGCATCGGTCACACTCCCGCAGTCGAAACGGGCTAATTCAGCGGCCAATGCGGGACCGGCGGGGACGTCCCGTAACTGCATGGTGCCGACGTCGGCGTTCATTTCCTCACCTCCCTTTCGGCTACTCATATGATATATGTCGATCACGCTGCGTGGCAACATATTTGGGTGCGCTGGATTCTGATGGCTTTGGGTTTATGAACTGCTGCCGATACTTGGGCTTGGTTGTTCGTCCAGCGGTGGGTGCGTGGCCCGGGACGGGTGAGTCGGTGGATTAGGGTGGCTGATGTGGGTGGGTGGTTGAGCGGAGCTGAAATGACCCGATGCGTTCGTCTTTCGCGTTTCGCGCATTGACGGCACGTTGGCTGAGGTCGCCGGTTCGAGGAGGGTGATCTGGTTTCGGTCGGCGCGGGGTCCTGCACGGCGAGCGGCCACGCCACTGCCGATCCACATCGCCGATGACCAGCCGACAACAGCAACCAACGTGCATCCAGCGCTCGGATCGCTGGAGGTGATCGCAGTGGGTCATTTCGGCTCCGCTCAACCGTCCACCCGGATCAGCCACCCCGCTTCGAGAGAACAACAACCCCAGCCGACCACCCGCCGCCGGACGATCAGAAACGCAAATGCGCACAGCTCGCGCGAGACCGAGCCAACGCCAAGCAGCAGATAATCACCACTCCTCCACCCACCACAGCAACCAACGTGACCGCAACGCTCGAACCGCTGAACGAGATCGCAGTGGGTCATTTCGGCTCCGCCCAGCCGTCCACCCAGATCAGCCACCCTGCTCCGAGAAACAACAACCCCAGCCGACCACCTCCCGGTAGGACGATCGCAAGCAGGGGAACCGCCAACCCCTAAGCACAAACCCCAAGAACGCCAATCACAAAAAACTCCGCCCTCGAAAAGCGCACATAGCGAGAAGAACAACGACAGGCACCTCCAAGCCACGATCTGCCCTGGCAGTCCGCCCGCCAAGCCCCCGGCCGACGGCCGACGGCCGACGGCCTATGGTCCGAGGCCGGCTGGCAGCCCGAGGCATCGCGAGCGAACCCGGGCGGCCGGACGGTGATCCGGGATGGGGTGAATTGGGTTGGCTGAGTGCTTGCGTTCGGTCGGGCGCCGGACGGTAACCTGGACACGTGTCCAGAACAACCGATCGCTTGCTTGTGGACGGGCGTCTGACCCCCGGGTCCGGCGGCACGTTCGAGACCCTCGATCCCGCGACCGAAGAGGTGCTCGGCGTCGCCGCCGACGGCACCGCCGATGACATGGACCAGGCCATCGCCGCCGCCCGGCGGGCCTTCGACTCCGGCACCTGGTCGGTCGACGTGGCCTTCCGGGCCCGCTGCCTGCGGCAGCTCCGGGACGGGCTGCGGCGGCACGCCGACGAGCTGCGCGAGCTCACCATCAAGGAGGTCGGGGCGCCGCGCTTCCTGACCTACGGGGCCCAGCTGGACGGGCCGGTGGGCGACCTCGGCTGGTTCGCCGACCTCGCCGAGTCGTACGAATGGAGCACCGGCCTCGGGCGGGCCGAGCCGATGGGGATTCCGAGCGAGCGGCGGGTGGTGCGCGAGCCGGTGGGGGTGGTCGGCGCGATCACGCCGTGGAACTTCCCGCACCAGATCAACCTCGCCAAGCTGGGCCCGGCTCTGGCCGCGGGCAACACCGTCGTGCTCAAGCCGGCGCCCGACACCCCGTGGTGCGCGTCGGTGCTCGGCACGATCATCGCCGAGGAGACCGACATCCCGGCGGGCGTCGTCAACGTGGTGACCTCGTCCGACCACGCGCTGGGCGCGCGGCTGACGGAGGACCCGCGGGTCGACCTGGTGTCGTTCACCGGCTCGACCGCGACCGGGCGGAACGTGATGGTCTCGGCGGCGCAGACCCTGAAGAGGGTGTTCCTCGAGCTGGGCGGCAAGTCGGCGTTCATCGTGCTCGACGACGCCGACCTGCGGGCGGCCTGCTCGTACGCCGCGTTCAACGTCGCCACGCACGCCGGCCAGGGTTGCGCGATCACGACCCGGCTGCTGGTGCCGCGCGCCGCCTACGACCAGGCCGTGGAGATCACCGCCAAGTCGCTGCGGCGCATCGGCGTCGGCGACCCGAACGACGACAAGACGTTGTGCGGGCCGGTCATCTCCGCGCGGCAGCGCGACCGCGTCGAGAGCTACCTGGAGCTCGCGCTCAAGGAGGGCGGCTCGTTCGCGTGCGGCGGCGGGCGTCCGGCCGACCGCGACCGCGGCTTCTGGATCGAGCCGACGCTGATCACCGGCCTGACCAACGAGAGCCGGGCGGCGCGCGAGGAGATCTTCGGCCCGGTGCTGGTGATCCTGCCGTACGACGGCGACGACGACGCGGTGCGGATCGCCAACGACTCGCCGTACGGGTTGTCGGGCGCGGTGCACGGCGGCGACCTGGAACGGGCCCGCGGCGTCGCGGCCCGCCTGCGCACCGGCACGGTCAGCGTCAACGGCGGCGTCTGGTACGCCGCGGACGTGCCGTTCGGTGGCTACAAGCAGTCGGGCGTCGGCCGCGAGATGGGCGTGGCCGGGTTCGAGGAGTACCTGGAGACGAAGTCGATCGCGGAAGGGATCTCATGAGGTTCGAGGGCAAGGTCGCGGTCGTCACCGGCGCGGCGGGCGGCATCGGCGAGGCGTACGCGCGGGCGCTGGCCGCCGAGGGCGCCTCCGTCGTCGTCGCCGACCTGAGCGAGAAGGGCCAGGGCGTCGCCGACGACGTCAAGGGCCTGTACGTGCGGACCGACGTGTCGGACCCCGCGTCGGTGGAGGCCATGGCGGCCGCGGCCGCCGACCGTTTCGGCGGCATCGACTACCTGGTCAACAACGCCGCCATCTTCGGCACGATGAAGCTGGACTTCCTGTTCACGGTCGACTGGGACTACTACAAGAAGTTCATGGCCGTGAACATGGACGGCGCGCTGCTGTGCGCCCGCGCCTGCTACCCGTCCATGCAGGAACGCGGCGGCGGCGCGATCGTCAACCAGTCGTCCACGGCGGCCTGGCAGTACTCCGGCTTCTACGGGCTGGCCAAGGTCGGCGTGAACGGCCTGACCCAGCAGCTCGCGCACGAGCTGGGCAGCATGAACATCCGGGTCAACGCGATCGCGCCGGGCCCGATCGACACCGAGGCCAACCGCACGGTCGTGCCCGGCAACATGTCGCAGAAGATCGTGAAGGACAAGATGGCACTCAAGCGCATGGGCACGCCCGAGGACCTGGTGGGCATGTGCCTCTTCCTGCTGTCGGACGCGGCGGGCTGGGTGACCGGCCAGGTCTTCAACGTCGACGGCGGCGAGGTGTTCCGGGCATGACGATCCCACCGCGCACGGACGGGGCGATGCGATGACCGTCGGATTCATCGGGCTGGGCCAGATGGGCGCGCCCATGGCCCAGCACCTGGCGGGCGGTGACCTCATCGCCTACGACACCCGGCCCGAGGCGCTCGGCCCGCTCGTCGACAAGGGCGCCAAGGCCGCGTCGACGGTGTCCGAGCTGGCCCGCGCTTCCGACGTCATCTCCGTGATGGTGCGCGACGACGAGCAGGTGAACGAGGTCGCCGCCGAGATCCTGGCGTCGGCGCGGGCCGGGACGGTCCTCGCGATCCACTCCACGATCCGCGCCCGGACCGCCGAGGAGCTGGCCGAACGCGCCGCGCCGTACGGCATCGAGGTGGTGGACGCGCCGGTCAGCGGCGGCTTCATGGGCGCGAGCGCGGGAACGCTCGCCGTCATGGTCGGCGGCACCCCGGAGGCCTTCGAACGGTGCAAGGAGACCTTCGGCGCCTGGGCCGACCTGATCCTCCACATGGGCCCGGTCGGGACGGGCACCCGCACCAAGCTCGCCCGCAACCTGCTGCACTTCGTGGCGTTCACCGCCGCGGCCGAGGCCCAGCGCCTCGCCGAGGCGTCCGGGGTCTCGCTCCGCAAGCTGGGCCGGGTCGTCCGCCACACCGACGCCGTCACCGGCGGCCCCGGTTCCATCATGGTGCGCGCCACCACCGCCCCGCTCACCCCCGACGACGAACTGCACGACATCATGCGGCACGCCCAGGCGCTCGGCGAGAAGGACCTCACCCTGGCCCTGGAGCTCGCCGACGAGCTGGGCGTGGACGCCCCGCTGGCCCGCCTGGCGCTGGACCGTTTCGCCGCCGGGCTCGGATTCGAGGACGACCATGGATGAACGACGCGCACGCGGCCTGGAGATGATGCGCCAGGTGTACGGCTGGGAGGTCGGTGACGCGCCGGGCGACTTCTTCGGTGTCACCGTCGACCATCTCTTCGGCGACATCTGGACCCGGCCGGGCCTCTCGATGCGCGACCGCCGGCTGCTGCTCATCGGGGCGCTCGCCGGTCAGGGCCTCAACGACGTCCTCGACATCCAGATCCCGGCGTCCCTGCAGAACGAGGAGCTGACCCCCGAGGAGCTCAGGGAGATCGCCATCTTCCTGACCCACTACATCGGCTGGCCGCTCGGCTCGAAGCTCAGCGTCCAGATCGACGGCCTGATCGCCAAGGCCGCTAAGGCGCGTGCCAGGTCAGCGCGATCTGATGATCCCGGAACCCCATCGAACGGTACAGCGGAGCAGCCTCGGGCGTAGCGTGCAGTTCGACGCGCGCCACGTCGTTCGCCGCGTACCACGCCAGCAGTTCCTTCATGATGAGCCGCGCGTAGCCCTGGCCGCGGTAGGCGGGATCGGTCACCATCCCGAGCACGTAGCCGGCCAGGGCGTTCGCCTGGTACGGCGTCGGCAGCCGGTACTCCACGACGCCGATGCCGCAGGCGGCCAGCCGGCCCTCGTCGCCGTCCACCACGAACACGCCCAGCTCCCGGCCGCCGAGCCGCTCCTTCATGTCGCGCTCGAACTGGTCGCGCCACTCCCACGCCGCCACCGGGTTGTCGGAGTCGGCCAGCCGCCGGAACAGCAGCTCGCGAAGACGCGTCAGCTCGGGGATGTCGGCGACGGTCGCCGGGCGAACAATCATTTAGACACCCTAAGCGACTTTTCACGTCCTTTATGTCATTGCGGCGCGGTCGGTGCCGCCATCCAGGACCGGGGCTCCCCTGTCATCCGGGATCCGGCATCAGCATCGGCCCGTTCACCCGGAACCGTTCCACGCCCCTCCTGGTCAGGTTCACGCGGAGGTCCACCCAGCCCGGCACGGCCTCGGCGCACGCGGCCCCGAAGTGCAGGTCCCCCACCGACAACTTCGCCCCGCGCACATGCACCGGCAGCAGGATGCGCGATCCCGCCGTCAGCCGCGCGATCGTGCATCCCCCGATCTCCCGTCCCCGCTCCCGGCTCCTGACCGCCTCACCGGCGATCCGCGCGTACTCGGGGTCCATCGGCCGCACCCGCCCGAGCAGCCCGCCGCCGCCACCGGCGCGACCCTCCGCCGGAGCGCACCCGATGATCCCGGGGTGCCCGTCGGCCGAGTAGAGGCCGTCCGCGCGTCCCACGCCCATCACGTCGACCACGATCACGTCGCCCGGCTCGGCGCCGACCACCACGATCGGCCCGCACAACACCGGCTCGGCGGCCACCTCCCGGCCCTCGCACTCCAGCCGCACCGACCCCCCGGTGATCACCTCCGCCACCGCCGGGATCTCCGGATGCCAGCGGTCGTGCCCCGGCACCGCAAGCGAAAGCCCCACGTAAGCCCTCCTCACAGAGATCATTGATACGAGTGATCCTGCCGTCGCACCTGTTTCAGACCCATTTCGTCGCCGATACGAGCCGGTAAGCGAACCCCAGCCACGTCTCCCCGGCGTCTCCGCGGCGTCTCCCCGGCGTCTCCGCGGACCGGATCGCGAAGAACGCGAAGAAAGTTGGGGCCGGGCGGGAACCTGCGGGCCGAAGTCGGCATCTAAGAGCAATGCGTCCCCGTGCATATGTGACTGCGCTGCCCGTGGTGTCGGCACTCCTGGTGGCCGGGTGCTCGGGGGGCGACGATCCGGCAGGACGGCAGGGCGGCACCGTCGACGCGCCGCCGATGCGGCTGGTCGCCTACGACGACTGCGACGACCTGCTGGGGGGCCTGCGGGACGCGGCCGCCAAGCAGGTGACGCCGTACGGGCTGGACGGCAACCGGTGGCTGATGAAGGTCCCGGAGGGCGCCGTGCCGGGCGCCCCGGCGCCGGAGGCCGCGGACGGAGCGCGCGGCGGCGCGGAGAGCGGTGCGCAGAGCCGCGCGGGCAAGAGCGCGCAGGACTTCTCCGGAACGAACGTGCACGAGGCGGGCGCCGACGAGCCCGACCTGGTGAAGACCGACGGCCGGCGGATCGTGACGATCGCCCGCAACCGGCTCCAGGTGATCGACCCGGCGACGAAGAAGGTGGCGCACCGGCTCGACCTTCCGGTGCGGGGCCCCGGCATGTACGCCGGGGACGGCGACTCGCAACTGCTCCTGAACGGTGACCGCGCGCTGGTGCTCACCCGCCGTTCACCGGTCGGCATCGACACGATGACGCGCAGCGACGTCGCCAAGCCGCTGCCGGGGCGGACCAGGTCGACGACGACGCTGACGCTGGTCGACCTCGGCGGGCCGCCCAAGGTGGCGGCGAGCATGACCGCGGACGGCGACTTCGTCGACGCGCGGCAGACCGGGTCGGTGGCGCGGATCGTGGTCAAGAACCGGCCGGACATCGACTTTCCGCAGTCGCCCCACAACGGCGACAACCGAACGGCGCTCGAACGCAACCGGCGGATCGTGCGGCAGGCCCCGCTGAGCGCGTGGCTGCCGAAGGTCGAGGTGCGCAACGGCTCGGACGTCCGGTCGTACACCACGCCGTGCGGCCAGGTCAGCCGCCCCGCGTCCTACACCGGGACGACGATGCTCAGCATCCTCACCGTCGACCTGGCCAAGGGCCTGGGCGACCCCGACCCGGTGGCGGTCGCCGCGGACGGGCAGACCGTGTACGGGAACGGCGCGAGCCTCTACGTGACCGGGACGCCGCCGCAGCCGGGCAACTGGGGCGATGTCGTGCCGAAACAGCGGGAGCAGCGCACCGACGTGCACAAGTTCGACGTGCGCGGGCAGGGGAGGCCCGCGTACGCCGCGTCCGGCTCGGTCCCGGGCGAGCTGCTCAACCAGTACTCGCTCTCCGAGCACGCGGGAAACCTGCGGATCGCCACGACCAGCACGCCGCAGGTCGGCCCGGAGCGCACGGGTGACCCCATCACGCGGCCCGCGCCGCAGAACAGGTCGCAGAGCGCGGTGCGGGTGCTCGCGCAGCGCGGGTCGAAGCTCACGACCATCGGGGAGATCGGCGGCCTGGGCAAGGGTGAGCGGATCTACTCGGTCCGGTTCATCGGCGACAAGGGCTACGTGGTGACGTTCCGGCAGGTCGACCCGCTCTACGTGCTCGACCTGAAGGACCCGGCCCGGCCGCGCGGCGTGGGCGAGCTCAAGATCACCGGCTACTCCGCGTACCTGCACCCCACGGCCGACGGCAAGCTGCTCGGCGTCGGGCAGGACGCCGACGAGAACGGCCGGACGCTGGGCACGCAGGTGTCCCTCTTCGACGTGTCGGGCGCGCCGCGCCGGCTGGACTCGTTCAAGCTGCCCGGGACGAGCACGCTGGGCGAGTACGACCCGCACGCGTTCCTGTACTGGCCCAGGACGGGCCTCACCGTGCTCCCCGTCAACGGCCATCGCGGCGGTGGCGGCGCGCTGGTGCTCTCGGTGAACGCCGACGGCATCAGCAGGACCGGCGAGGTCGAGCACCCGAGCGCTCGTTCGGAGATCCCGGTCCAGATCCTGCGGTCGCTGCTCGTCGGCGACACCCTGTGGACCATCTCGAGCGAAGGAGCCCGCGCGACCGGCGCCTCGACGCTGGACGACCAGGGCTGGCTGCGGTTCTGAGGGGATGCCGCGGCCCTGGTGGCCGGTCGCGGGAGCGCGTCTGATCAGCGCGCCCCCCGCGACCGGTCGCTGTAACCGGCCCCGGCCCCGTTCCCGCGACCGGCCGACCGGTCGCCGCTGATCAGCGCAGGCCGATGGAGCGGCCCAGCGCGGTCTGGATGAGGCGGTCGACCAGTGCCGGGTAGTCGACGCCGGTCGCGGCCCACATCTGCGGGAACGCCGACGCCGGGGTGAACCCGGGCATGGTGTTGATCTCGTTGAGGATCCACCGGCCGTCGCCGGTGTAGAAGAAGTCGACGCGCGCCAGGCCCTCGCAGTCGAGCGCGTCGAACGCCTGGGCCGCGATGCGCTGCGCCTCCTCGATGGCGGCCGGGTCGAGGTCCGGCGGGATGTCCAGGCGCAGCGAGCTGTCGAGGTACTTGGTCTCGAAGTCGTAGAAGTCGGCGTCCCCGCCCATCACGACCTCGGCGGGGAGGCTGGCCTCGGGCGGGCCGTCGTCCAGCCCCTGGAGCACGCCCAGCTCGATCTCGCGGCCGACGATCGCGGCCTCGACGATCACCTTGGGGTCGTGCTCGCGGGCGGCCTCGACCGCGGCCTCCAGATCCTCCTCGGCCTCGACCCGGCTGATGCCCATGCTCGACCCGGCGCGGGCGGGCTTGACGAAGACCGGCCGGCCGAGGTCCTTGACCTCGTCGATCTTGCGCTTGCGCTCGCGCCGCCACTCGCGGTCGGTGATGATCACGTACGGGCCGATGGGCAGGCCCTGGGCCTCCCAGACGAGCTTCATGAAGCCCTTGTCCATGCCGACCGCGCTGGCCAGCACGCCGGCGCCGACGTAGCGCACCCCGGCCAGCTCCAGCATGCCCTGGATGGTGCCGTCCTCGCCGAACGGGCCGTGCAGCACCGGCAGGACGACGTCAACGTCGACCAGTGCCGACGGCGCCTTCAGCGGGTCCACGACCATGAGGCCGCGGCTGTCCGGATCGAACGGCAGGGCCAGCGCCGAGCCCTCCCCCGACACCTCGGGCAGCCGGCCGCCCTCGATGGCGAGATCGAGGTCCGCGGGAGGGAGCACCCAGCGGCCGTCGCGGGCGATGCCGACCGGCACCACCTCGTACCGGTCCCGGTCGATGGCGGCCATCACGGCCCCCGCCGTGACGCACGAGATGTTGTGCTCAGAACTGCGCCCGCCGAACACCACGGCCACGCGGATCTTTGAATCCTGGGACATGAGTGCCGACCCTACCGGTGAACAGCACGAACCGGCCACGAAGGCCGTGTGCGCCGCAAGACCGGCACGGCACGACGGGTATGGCCGGTGCCCGGCCGTTCGTCAGCGGGGGTCGGCCACCAGGGGAACGGCGGGGCCGGACGGCCGCAGGACGCGGCTGATGGTGTCGAGGGCCTCGGTGACGTCGCGCACCAGGTCGTCGGCGTCTTCGAGGCCGATCGAGAAGCGCACGGCCGCGGCGTCGATGCCCGCGGCGGCCAGCGCCGCGTCGTCGAGCCGGTGGTGGGTGGTGGAGGCGACGTGGCCGACGGTGGTGTGCGTGCCGCCGAGCGACGTGCCGACCAGCGCCAGCCGCAGCGCGTCGACCAGGGCGAGCCCGGCGTCCCGGCCGCCGTGCGGGGCCACCGTGACGATCGCGCCGAAGCGGGTGCCCTCGGGGCCGGCGGTGAAGAGCTTGCGGGCCAGGTCGTGCCCCGGGTGGCCGGGCAGGCCCGGGTAGTCGACGGCGCGGACGCCCGGGTGCCCGGCGACCGCGGCGGCGAAGAGGCTGGCGGTGTCGCACTGCCGCCGTACGCGCACGGGCAGCGTCTCCAGCCCGCGGCGCAGCAGGAACGCCTCGTCGGGCGCGAGCCCGGAGCCCGTCTCGACCCGGACGCGGCGCACCACGTCGAGCAGCTCGGGCCGGCCCGCCACGGCGCCGCCGGTGGCGTCGCCGTGACCGCCGATGAACTTGGTGGCCGAGTGCACGACCAGGTCGGCGCCGCGCTCCAGCGGGCGGCAGACGACCGGGGTCGCCAGCGTCGAGTCGACCGCGAGCAGCGCGCCGCCCTCGTGCGCGATCTCCGCGAGCAGCGGCAGGTCGGCGACGGTCAGGCCGGGGTCGCTGAGCGTCTCGGCCCACACCAGCCGCGTCGTCGGCCGCAGCGCGCCGTGCACCGCGCCCGGGTCGGTGATGTCGACGAACGTGGTGTCGACGCCGAACCGGTTGAACAGCCCGACGAGCAGGTCGCGGGTGCCGCCGTAGACCGTCGTGGGCGCGATCACGTGGGCTCCGGCGCGCGCGAACGCCAGGAACACGGCGGTGATCGCGGCGGTGCCGGAGGCGAACGCCTGCCCCTCGATCGGCTCGCCGCCCAGGCCGGTGCCCTCCAGGGCGGCCAGGCCGTCGGCGAACGCGTCCGCGGTCGGGTTGGCCACCCGGCCGTAGGAGTAGCCGGTCGCGCGGTCGCTCACCAGGTCGGCGTGCTCGGCGGCGCCGGCGAAGGCGAACGCGCTGGTACGCCAGACGGGCAGGCCCACCGGAGACTGCTGCGGAACGGGTGGCGACGGCAGATGGACGGCACGGGTGTTCTCACCCTGCCTTCGGGTGTCTCTACGCATCGTTCACAGCATGTCACACCCCGTAGCGCTCCGGCTTGGGAGAACGCGAGATGAGCGAAATGCCGGCCTCCTTGATCGGCATGCCGTGGTAGAGCACGCTCACCACCGACTCGGTGATCGGCATCTCGACGTTGTGCTTGCGGGCCAGCTCCAGGACGGCCTCGCAGGACTTCACGCCCTCGGCGGTCTGCTTGGTGACCGCGATGACCTGGTCGAGGGTCATGCCGCGGCCGAGGTTCTCGCCGAACGTGCGGTTGCGCGACAGCGGCGACATGCAGGTGCCGACCAGGTCGCCCATCCCGGCGAGCCCGGCGAACGTGTGCTCGTCGGCGCCCAGCGCCCGGCCGAGCCGGGTGATCTCGGCCAGCCCGCGGGTGATCAGCAGGGCCTGGGTGCTGTCGCCGAAGCCGAGCCCGACCGACATCCCGACGCACAGCGCGACGACGTTCTTGACCGCGCCGCCCAGCTCGCAGCCGATCACGTCGGTGGAGGTGTAGGTGCGGAAGTACGGCGTCATCGTCGCGGCCTGGAGGCGCTGCGCGGTGTCCTCGTCGGCGCAGCCCGCCACCGCGGCGCCGGGCTGCCCGGTCGCGATCTCGCGGGCCAGGTTGGGCCCGCAGAACACCGCCACCCGGTCGTCGGGCACGTCCGCGACCTCCTGGATGACCTCCGACATGCGGCGGCAGGTGCCCAGCTCGATGCCCTTCATCAGGCTGACCATGACGGCGTCGGCGGGCAGGTCGGGCACCCAGCCGGTGAGGTTCTCGCGGAGCGTCTGCGCCGGGACGGCCAGCGCCACGAACTCCGCGCCGTCCAGCGCCTCGGCCGGGTCGAGGGTGGCCTTGAGCCCCTCGGGCAGCTCGATCCCGGGCAGGTACTCGGGGTTCTCGCGGCGTTCGTTGACCGACTCGACGATCTCCGCCCGGCGGCCCCACAGGGTGACGTCGCCGCCCGCGTCGCGCAGCAGCTTGGCGACCACGGTGCCCCACGATCCGGCGCCCATCACGGCGGTGCGCGCGGTCACGAGGCGGCTCCGCTCTCCGGGCCGCCGGCCGGCTCGTCGCCGCCGGTCTCCCCGTCGAGCGGCCCGCGCCGCTCCTCCTGGGCCTTGTGGTGGTCGTACAGCTCCTTGGGGGGCTCCTGCCCGCGCAACTCGCCGAGCAGGTCGGCGATGGCCCGCATGAGGTCGTCGGTCGCCTCCCGCAACACGGCCTTGCTGAGCGGCTCGCCCTCGTACTTGGAGAAGTCGACGGCCGGCCCTGCGATCACCTGCATGGTCTTGCGCGGGAACGGGTGGAACCCCTTCTTGAGGCTCCCCCGCAGACCGCTGTGTTCCCCCTTCTTGTACGGCAGGAGCTCGTGGGCGCCCCAGCTCGCCACCGGGACGACCGTGGCACCGGTCGTGAGCGCCATCCGCGCCACGCCGGTCTGCCCGGTCATCGGCCACAGGTCGGGGTCGCGCGTGCAGCTGCCCTCGGGATAGAACATCAGGCACTCGCCGTCGACCAGCGCCTGCTCGGCGTCCCGGAGCGCCAGCGCCGCGTCGGAGCTGTCGCGGTAGACCGGGATCTGGCCGGTGCCGCGCAGCACGGTCTTGAGGAACCGCACGTCGAACAGCGTCGACTTGGCCAGGTAGACCGGGTAGCGGCCGGCCTCGTAGACGAAGTGCGCGAGGGCGAGCGGGTCGGACTCGGAGATGTGGTTGGCGGCGATGATCAGGCCGCCCTTCCTGGGCACGTTCTTCTGGCCGCGCCAGTCCCGCTTCAGCAGCCCGTAGAGCAGCGGACGCAGGATGACGATCGTGAGCTTCCGCCACGCGGGCGAGTACTGATGGCTCATGCGTCCTCCCCGCGGGGCGACGATCCCCCGCGCCCGCCGGAGCGCCCGCTCCGCTCGCCCATTCTGGTGCCCTCCTCGGTCGAAACCCGCTCGTGAACGAGGGGTGTCCTCAAGTGTCGCGGTTGCGTGCGCATAGTGTCGAGTTGCCATGTCTACAGCAGAGTTCAGCGCGCCTCGCCTCCGGTGGACGATCGTCGTGCCGGTGAAGGTCCTCGCCAAGGCCAAGACCCGCCTGTCCGCCGCCGCGGGCCCGCACCGGCAGGCCCTCGCCCTCGCCGTCGCGGCCGACACGGTGGCCGCCGCCCTGGCGTGCGACCGGGTCCACGATGTGATCGTCGTCACCGACGATCCGCTGCCCGCCGCCGAACTCGGCGCCCTGGGCGCCAGGATCGTCCCCGACGAACCGGACGCCGGGCTGAACCCGGCTCTCGTCCACGGTGCCCGGCGTTCCCGGGAGAACGCGCCGCACACCGGCGTGGGCGCCCTCTCCGCGGATCTTCCCGCCCTCCGGCCCGCCGAGCTGGCCGCCGTGCTGGACGCGGCCGCCGGAGCGCCGGTGGCGTTCGTCCCGGACGCCGCGGGGATCGGCACCACACTCTACGCGGCCCGGCCCGGCGTGCCGTTCTCCCCCGCGTTCGGCGGCGACTCCCGCCTGGCCCACCGCTCCCAGGGGGCTCGCGAGCTGCTGCTGGACGGCATCGACAGCGTCCGCAGGGACGTCGACACGGTGGACGATCTCAACGCCGCGCTGGCGCTGGGCACCGGCCCGCGCACGGCCGCCGTGGCCGATCTCATCGGCGCGTCCACCGGATAGTGTGCTGCCATGCAGGGGACCGTACGCACCTATGACGCCGGGACGCGCTCGGGCAGCGTGCTCCTGGACGACGGCACCGAGCTGCCGTTCGACGCGGCCGCGTTCGACGCGGGCGGCCTGCGGATGTTGCGCTTCGGCCAGCGGGTCAACCTGGCGATGGAGTCCGAGCGGGTGACCGTGATCACGCTGGGCACCTTCCCGCTCCCCTCCTGACCCCGGAAACGCGACAGCGCCCCAGCCGAACGAACGGCTCGGGCGCTGCCACGGGTGATTACTTCTTGCCGGCAACCAGGTTCTTGAAGTCGGCGCCCGCCTTGAACTTGGGCACGGACGTCGCGGGGACCTGGATGGTCTTTCCGGTTGCGGGGTTGCGGGCCGTGCGGGCAGGCCGGTCGGCCTTCTCGAACGAACCGAACCCGGTGATCGCAACCTTGTCGCCCTTGGCGACGGCGGTCTGGATCGTCTCCAGGATCGCGTCGACGGCCTCGGCTGCGGCCTTCTTGCTGCCCAGCCGGTCAGAGATGGCGTCGACCAGCTCACGCTTGTTCATGGGTCACTCCTCTTGTTCCCCCCTTGCCCGAACGAAACTAAGGGAGTCGCGGCATCGGCACAATCACTGGACAGCAAGAGTTGCCGTGTCGCTGACGTTTTTGTCGTTTTCGCCCCGTCTCGCCAGGCGCCGGATCTTCCCCGGCCTCTCGAAAGCTACTGCCCCTGCGGGGTTCCACGGAAATCGGCGAGGAACGTGTCCAGCCTTCGGGCCGCCAGATCCGGGTCGCGTTTGGCCAGGTCGGTGATCGCCAGAAGGTGCCGGGTGAGCCTCCTCCGGGGTGCCTGCGGCAGTGGTGCGACCAGCCGATGCGCCTCGCGCAGCCTCAGCGCGAGGTCGGTCAGCGCCGGATCGTCCCATTCGGGCCCGGTCCACGGGCGCGTGCTCAATGGAGCCCCCCAAACGGTCGAGCGTGTCTCCGCACAAAGGAGATTCTCCTCCGTGCGGGGACACGCTCGTGAAGCAGGGGTCGCCGTGAGGTACGGCGCCGCAGGTCAGACCGTGGTCGGCAGCCAGGGAATGCGGCTCGACTCGAACTCGGTGATGTCGTCGGCGTACCGGAGGGTCAGCCCGATGTCGTCCAGGCCCTCCAGGAGGCGCCAGCGGGTGTAGTCGTCGATCTCGAACGCGGCGACGATGTCGCCGCTGCGCACCTCGCGCGCGCCGAGGTCGACGGTGATCTCGGCCGTGGGGTCCTTCTCGGCCTGGTCCTGGAGCGCCTCGACGGTCTCGGCCGGCAGGATCACCGGCAGCAGCCCCATCTTGGTGGAGTTGTTGCGGAAGATGTCGCCGAAGCGCGGCGCGATGACGACGCGGAACCCGTACTGCTGCAGGGCCCAGACGGCGTGCTCGCGGGACGATCCGGTGCCGAAGTCGGTGCCGGCCACCAGGATGCTGGCACCTTCGTATCGCGGCTGGTTGAGGACGAACTCCGGGTCCTCGCGCCAGGCCGAGAACAGGCCCTTGTCGAAGCCGGTGCGGCTGACCTGCTTGAGCCAGACCGCCGGGATGATCTGGTCGGTGTCGACGTTGCTGCGGCGCAGCGGCACGGCGCGCCCGGTGTGCGTGGTGAACGCTTCCATCGTGGGAAGTCCTCTCGGGTCAGAGGTCGGCGGGCGCGGTCAGGCGGCCGGTGACGGCGGTGGCGGCGGCGACGGCGGGCGACACCAGGTGGGTGCGGCCGCCGGGGCCCTGGCGGCCCTCGAAGTTGCGGTTGGACGTCGAGGCGCTGCGTTCGCCGGGCGTCAGCTTGTCGGGGTTCATGGCCAGGCACATCGAGCAGCCGGCCTCGCGCCATTCGGCGCCGGCGGCCGAGATGACCGCGTTCAGGCCCTCCTCCTCGGCCTGCTTCTTGACCTTCATCGAGCCCGGCACGACCAGCATGCGGACGCCGTCGGCGACCTGCCGGCCCTCCAGGACCTCCGCGACGGCGCGCAGGTCCTCGATGCGGCCGTTGGTGCAGGAGCCCACGAACACCGTGTCGACCGTCACCTCGCGCAGCGGCGTGCCCGCGGTCAGGCCCATGTAGTCGAGCGCGCGCTCGGCGGCCTGCCGGGCGATCGGGTCGTCGAACGAGGCCGGGTCCGGCACGGACGCGGCCAGCGGAAGGCCCTGGCCGGGGTTGGTGCCCCAGGTGACGAACGGCGTCAGGGTGGAGGCGTCGATGACGACCTCCTTGTCGAAGACCGCGTCGTCGTCGGTGCGCAGCGACGTCCAGTACTCGACGGCCCGGTCCCAGTCGGCGCCCTCGGGCGCGTGCGGGCGGCCCTTGAGGTAGGCGAACGTGGTCTCGTCCGGGGCGATCATGCCGGCGCGGGCGCCCGCCTCGATGGACATGTTGCAGACCGTCATGCGGCCTTCCATCGACAGCTCGCGCACGGCCTGGCCGCGGTACTCGATGATGTGCCCCTGGCCGCCGCCGGTGCCGATCTCGGCGATGATCGCCAGGATCAGGTCCTTGGCGGTGACGCCCTCGGGCAGCGAGCCGTTCACCGTGACGGCCATCATCTTGGGCTTGACCTGCGGCAGGGTCTGCGTGGCCAGCACGTGCTCGACCTCGCTGGTGCCGATGCCGTGGGCCAGCGCGCCGAACGCGCCGTGCGTGGAGGTGTGCGAGTCGCCGCACACCACCGTCATGCCCGGCTGGGTGAGGCCCAGCTGCGGGCCGATGACGTGCACGATGCCCTGGCCGGCGTCGCCCATGGGGTGCAGCCGGACGCCGAATTCGGCGGCGTTCTTGCGCAGGGTCTCGACCTGGGTGCGCGACACCGGGTCGGCGATCGGCTTGAGCAGGTCGGTGGTCGGGACGTTGTGGTCCTCGGTGGCGATCGTCAGGTCCGGCCGGCGGATCGTGCGGTTCGCCATGCGCAGGCCGTCGAACGCCTGGGGGCTCGTCACCTCATGGACCAGGTGAAGGTCGATGTAGAGGAGATCCGGCTCGCCCTCGGCACGTCGCACGACGTGCGCGTCGTACACCTTGTCGGCCAATGTGCGGCCCATCGCTCCACCTCATCCGTGTGTTCGCCCGGCGCGCCGATGCGCCGGTCCGGTGTCCACCCGATTTGCATCTCAAATTACGAGACGGCAATATCAAGACATGGACAACTCTAGCGGAGTCGGCGTACTTGACAAAGCGGTTCTCGTCTTGAACGCCCTGGAGGCCGGCCCGGCCTCGCTGGCACAGCTCGTGCAGACCACCGGCCTGGCGCGCCCCACCGCCCACCGCCTCGCCGTCGCGCTGGAGCACCACCGTCTCGTCCACCGGGACACGCAGGGCCGTTTCATCCTGGGCCCGCGCCTCGCCGAGCTGGCCGTCGCCGCCGGTGAGGACCGCCTCCTGGCCGTCGCCCAGCCGATCCTGGCCCAGCTCCGTGATCTCACCGGCGAGAGCGCCTCCCTGTTCCGCCGCCAGGGCGACGTCCGGGTGTGCGTCGCCTCCGCCGAGCGCACCAGCGGCCTGCGCGACACGATCCCCGTCGGCGCGGCGCTGCCCATGACGGCGGGCTCGGCGGCGCAGATCCTGCTGGCCTGGGAGGAGCCCGACCGCCTGCACCGCGGCCTGCGCGGCGCCAAGTTCGAGGCCACCACGCTCGCCTCGGTCCGCCGCCGCGGCTGGGCCCAGAGCGTGGGCGAACGCGAGCAGGGCGTCGGCTCGGTCTCGGCGCCGATACGGGGCGCCGGCGGCCGCGTGATCGCCGCGGTCTCGGTGTCGGGCCCGCTCGAACGCCTGACCCGCTCCCCTGGCCGCCTGCACGCGGGCCCGGTCACGGCCGCCGCCGACAAGATCTCCGAGTCCATGCGCAGCGTCTGAGACCTCCATCACACGAGGCCCGCCCCACGAGTTCGCCCCCGGAGCAGGGAGCCCGCGCCCCGGCGCCGGCGCCCTCCACCGGCTTCGGCCAGGCCCGTTCGGGCTCATAGAGTCGGTCTCAGCCGGGCATGCCGGTCCTGAGGAGGTCCGATGGGCATCGACGAGTTGGAGCTGCGCAGGCGGCTGGAGCGGCTCACCCTGGACGAGAAGGTCGGCCTGCTGACCGGCGCGGACTTCTGGACGCTGCGCCCGATCGACAAGATCGGGCTGCGCCGGGTGGTGCTCTCCGACGGTCCCAGCGGCGTGCGCGGCACGGCGTGGGACGAACGCAGCCCGAGCCTGCTCTTCCCCAGCCCGACCTCGCTCGCGGCGACCTGGGACGTGGCGCTCGCCGAGCGCACCGGCCGGCTGAACGGGGCGCAGGCGCGCGACAAGGGCGTGCACGTCCAGCTCGCGCCCACCATCAACCTGCACCGCACCCCGGTGGGCGGCCGGCACTTCGAGAACTACTCCGAGGATCCCCTCCTCACCGCCCGCGTCGGCGTCGGCTTCGTCACCGGCGTGCAGTCGACGGGGGTCGCGGCGACGGTCAAGCACTTCGTGGGCAACGACTCCGAGACCGAGCGCATGTCCTACGACGCGAGGATCGACGCCGCGACGCTGGAGGAGCTCTACCTCAGACCGTTCGAGGACACCGTCAAGGAGGGCGGCGCCTGGGCGGTGATGGCCGCCTACAACCAGGTCAACGGCGTCACCATGACCGAGAACCGGGCGCTGCTCACCGGCCTGCTCAAGGACGCGTGGGGCTTCGACGGCGTGCTGGTGTCGGACTGGACCGCGATCCGTTCGACCGAGGAGAGCGCGAACGCCGGCATGGATCTGGAGATGCCGGGCCTGCCGCACAGCCCGTGGGGTGACAGGCTCGCCGCCGCGGTCCGCGACGGCAGGGTGGCCGAGGAGCTCATCGACGACAAGGTGCTGCGCGTCCTGCGGCTGGCCGCCCGCGTCGGGGCGCTCGACGGTTTCCCCGCTCCCCCGCCGGTCTCCACTCCGGACGACGCGCGCGAGCAGCTCCGCGAGTTCGCGGCGCGTTCCCTCGTCCTGCTGTCCAACGACGGGGTGCTGCCGCTGGCCGGCGCGCCCGGGATCGCGCTGCTCGGCCCGAACGTGCTGCGCTTCAGCGCCCAGGGCGGCGGCAGCGCGCACGTCAACCCCGAGCACGTCGTCACGCCGTACGAGGGGCTGCGGCGCCGGCTCGGCGACGGCGCGGCGATCGACGTGCACGCCGGCGTCTACCCGCACCGCCGTCTCGCCGGCCTGCCCATCGACCAGGCCTCCGACCCCGAGACCGGCGAGCCCGGCCTGCGCCTGGACTACCTGGACGGGGACGGCGCGCTCCTCCACTCAGAGAACCGCCGGGCGGCGCACTTCATCTTCCTCGACGGCCTGCCGAGGGGCACCCGCTCCATCAGGGCCCGCACCACGTTCAGCGTGCCCGAGTCCGGCGTCCACACGTTCTCGATCGCGGGCGTCGGCTCCTACGAGGTGACGTTCGGCGACCACACCGAGAACGTCCGGCTTTCGCTGGAGAGCGGTGACCCGGTGGAGGGCCTGATGCGCCCGCCCGAGCACCGCGTCGAGGTCACGCTCGCCGCCGGGCGGGACTTTCCGGTCGAGGTCGTGCACTCCGTCCGGCGGAACGTCTTCGGCGCCGCGTTCACCCTGGGCCACCACCTGCCGCGTCTGCCCGAGGACGACGAGCTGGCCGCCGCCGTCGCCGCCGCTCGCGCGGCCGATGTCGCCGTGGTCGTCGTCGGCACGAACGACGACGTCGAGAGCGAGGGCTTCGACCGCGACACGCTGGCCCTGCCGGGCCGCCAGGACGAGCTGGTCTCGGCCGTGGCCGCCGCCAACCCGCGCACGGTCGTGGTCGTCAACGCCGGGGCGCCGGTGCTCATGCCGTGGCGCGACGAGGTCGCCGCGGTGGTGTGGGCGTGGCTGCCCGGGCAGGAGGGCGGCGACGCCATCGCCGACGTGCTCACCGGCGCGGCCGAGCCGGGCGGCCGGCTGCCCACGACGTTCCCCGCAAGCGAGGGCGGCATCCTGTCGCCACGGCCGGTCGGCGGCGTGCTCGACTACGCCGAGGGCACGGCCATCGGCTACCGGCACTACGACGCGGCGGACGTGGCGTACCCGTTCGGGCACGGCCTCGGCTACACCACCTGGGAGTACGAGTCGGTGACCGTCTCCGGCGGCGTCGCCGAGGTGGTCGTGCGCAACGCCGGTGACCGGGCCGGGCGCGAGATCGTCCAGGCGTACGCGGCGAACGCCGCGGACACGGCGAGCGGAGCCGAGGCGGCGAGCGGAGCGGGCGCGCCGGGGCGGCCGGGCGCGCTGGCGGGCTTCGCCGTCGCGGAGGCCGCCGCCGGCGAGAAGGCCACCGTGCGCATCGCCCTCGACGAACGCCTCGCCGCTCCGTACACCCTGCGGGTCGGCCGGTCGATCACCGATCTGCGCCTCGGCGCAACGGTCGGCGCGGCGGCGACCTGACGCTGAGTGCGCGGCATGCCACCCTCTGACTGGATAGCAGCGGTATCCAGTATGGAGTCCTGGATAGTGTTGGTATCCAGCCAAGGGGGTGCGTCGTGCAGATCTCCGAGCTCAGCGACCGCAGCGGCCTCACCGTTCAGACGATCAAGTTCTACATCCGGGAGGAACTCCTGCCGAAAGGCTCCGCGGCCAGCAGCACCCGGTCGGAATACGACGACCGGCACCTCGAACGCCTGCGCCTCATCCGCGCGCTGCGCGAGGTCGGCGACCTCCCGGTGGCCGCGATCAAGCGCATCGTCAGCGCGGTCGACGACGACAAGATCGGCATGCACGAGCTGTTCGGCACCACCCAGCACGCCCTCGGCCCGCACGTGCTGCCGCCCGACGACCCGCACTGGCGCGCCGCCCGCCAGGACGTCGACGCGCTGATCCGCGAGCTCGGCTGGCGGGTCGCCGGCGGGGCGCCGGCCCGCGACCTGCTCGCCCAGACCTTCGTCGCGCTGCGCCGGCTGGGCTTCCCGATCACGCTCACCGACCTGCGCCCGTACGTCAAGGCGGCGCACGACGTCGCGGAGCACGAGATCGGCCGCGTCACCGGCGACGCGCCCCGCAGCCGCACCGTGCATTCCATGCTGGTGTCCACCGTGCTCTACGAGCAGGTGCTCACCGCCCTGCACCGGCTCGCCCAGGAGGACGCGTCCGCACGCCGTTACGACGCCGACTGACCCGCACCGCCCGACCTGCGCCGACGTTTTTGTTTCCGACAATTCGGGTCGGAATTTAAATTCACATCGATTCGGTCGTTAAATGGCTTCGCACATACCATCAAAGGGTTCGAAACCGTGCCGAACCCCAAGGTGATCGATGACCGCGAGCGACCCCCCTGATCCCGCCGCCTCAGGCCGGTGGACCGACCGTCTGCTCGCCGAGGGCACCGACCCCGACCCGCGTTTCACCCTCGCCAACGAGCGCACGTTCCTGGCCTGGATCCGCACCGCGCTGGCGATGATCGCCGGTGGCATCGGGCTGGCGCTGAGCGGGCAGCTGCTGGCGGCACCGCTGCGGCACGGGCTCGCGGCCGGGTTCTCCGTGGTCGGGGCACTGATCGCGGCGCTGGCGTTCCGCCGCTGGCTGCGCACCGAACGGGCGCTGCGCCGGGCCGAGACGCTTCCCCTGCCGACCCTCGCGCCGATCATCTCCTACGGGCTGGCCGTCACGTCCGTGGCGCTGGTCGCCGCCGTGCTGGCCACCCGATGACGCTCTGGGACCGGGGCGCCCAGCACGAGCGCACCACGCTGGCCTGGTCGCGGACCATCCTGTCGATCATCGTCGCCGGCCTGCTCTGCGCACGCTTCGCCCCCACCACGGCGGGCGCCCTGCTCGCCGCCGCCGTCGTCTGCGGCGCCGCGGCCCTGCACCTGCGGCGCGCCCGTGTCCAGCAGCGCCGCCGCGGGCACAGCCTGCGGGCCGGCGAACCCGTCGCCGATCCGGGCTCGGTCCTGCTGGCGACCGGCGTCACCCTGCTCCTCGCCACGCTCGGCGTCGTCTTCGCCCTGGGAGACTGACCGCGTGAACGTGGACCTGGACGTGGTGGCGTGGATTCACGCCGACGAAGGACGCATGCTGGCCGTCCGGTCGCGCGGCCGCGACCTCTACTACCTCCCGGGAGGTAAGCGCGAGCCGGGCGAGGACGACTGGTCGGCGCTGTCCCGCGAGGTGCGCGAGGAACTCGCCGTCGACCTCGACCCGGCCACCTTCCGCCCGCTGGGCGTCATCCGCGCGGCCTCCCACGACCAGCCCGACTTCGCGTACGTGCGGATGGCCTGCTTCACCGCGGCGCACCGGGGCGACCTCGCACCGGCCGGCGAGGTGGACGAACTCCGCTACCTCGGCCACGGGCAGCGGCATCTGCTCGCCCCCGCGTCGCTGGCCGCGCTGGACCTGGCCGACGAGAACGGCCTCCTGCTCGCCTAGACGCGCCCGCGGGCGCACCCCTAGGGAAGATCCCTTAGGCCGCGGGGCGTACGGGCGCGGCCGGGCGGCTGACCGCCGGTGTACCCGAGGAGCCTCTCCCCGGCCGACGCGGCGCCCCTTTCCGTACGCGGACGATCGAGGCGACTCGACGACGACCGCGAAGGACGGACACCATGACCGCCACCGCCACGACCGCCGCACCCGCCCCGTTCGAAACGGGCGTCACGCCGCACGGCGGCCCGCCCAAACTCTCGGCCTGGGAACTGCGCGCCGCGCAGATCGAAACGCTGGAGGCGCCGCGCCTGCGCTACGGCCTCCTCGCCCGGATGCTCTTCAAGCAGATGGACCTGGTGTACGGGCGGGAGCGCACCCTGGTGAAGTTCACGATGCTGGAGTTCATCGCCCGCGTCCCTTACCAGGCCTGGGAGCGCATGGGCTACCTGTCGCTCTCCCGCAACCGCCGCCGTTCCGCGCTCGCCAAGCGGGTGTACGAGCGGATCGTCGAGACCCGCGAGGAGCAGGACAACGAGCAGTGGCACCTGCTGATCCTCCAGGACCTCGTCCAGCGT
Organism: Spirillospora sp. NPDC047279; assembly: GCF_040643285.1. Taxonomy (NCBI): domain Bacteria; kingdom Bacillati; phylum Actinomycetota; class Actinomycetes; order Streptosporangiales; family Thermomonosporaceae; genus Spirillospora; species Spirillospora sp. NPDC047279. The sequence goes on along the minus strand of NZ_JBEYUA010000004.1, from coordinate 99,170 downwards.
GAAGGGCGCCGGCAGTCGTTCCTGCTGCACCGGGTGGCGCCCTGGCTGGTGGCGTTCTTCTACTACCACGTCTCCTGGCTGCTGTTCCTCGTGCGGCCCGAGCTCAGCTACCGCCTCAACGCCGACTTCGAGGACCACGCCGAGCACGAGTACATGGACTTCGTCGCCGAGCACCCCGAGTTCGAGACCATGCCCGCGCCCACGACGTACGCCGCCGAGTACGGCCACCACGCCTCGCTCGCCGACCTGCTCCGCCAGATCGGCCACGACGAGCGCGTGCACAAGCTCGACAGCCTGGTCAACATGCGCGCGCCCCGCTTCCAGGACGCCCCCGCGTGACGTTCCCCGTCGTGGGCCCCCGCCGGCCGGCGGGGGCCCGCGGACGTCTCAGGTGGACCGCTTGTGCCGCCGCCGGTCGGCCTCGGCCGCCGCGAGGATCATCTCGTCCACCACCCACCGCGCCTCCGGCGACAGGTCGACCAGCGCGCGCAGCACCTCGGGCCGCACGACCCCGGTCTCGACCTCCCGCCGCAGCGCCTTGAACGTGAGGTCGTCGTCGATCGGGTGGTCCTCGCCCTGGAACCCGAAGTACCCGATCGGCACGTTGAAGAAGTGCGCCAGCGCGGTCAGCGTCCGCAGCTGCGGGTTGTCCTGCCGCCCCGTCCGCAGCTTCCACACCGTCGTGGAGGAGATGTCCTCCCCGGTGACCCGGTGGATCGCCGCCGCGGTCTCGACGTTGTTACGAGGTTGCGGCACCTCCGCCGGCCACATGTTCTGGATCAGCCATTCGATCTTCTCCGCGAGCGTCTCCGCCGGCTCCTGTGCCACGTTCCGTCCCCTCGTGCGGCGCACCCGCACCCCCTTGGCCCGACGACCCTAATTGACGGACGGCTCGCCCGTCAGCCGCGCACACCGTCGGTATCGGAGTGATCACGGATCACCCATCCCCCGTGTCGGCCGCCCGCGCCCCCTCCGGCCCCCTGCTTTCATCGGTCACACACCATCGGGGGAAGGTGGCCATCCGTGGCGCTACGTACGGCGTTCCTGACGTTCCTGCTGCTCCTGCTCTGCGCGCCTCCCGCGGCGGCGGACTGCGGGAAGCTCCGCGGCGCCGCCGAACAACACTTCGGCCGTTCCTCCCTGTGCCGCAACCTGGAACAGGAACTCATGGCCGACCGGCCCGACTTCGGCCGCGCCTTCCGCGAGTCCATCCGGAAGGACCAGGCCGGTAACACCAGAAGACCACGCACCCCCGTCAAGAAGGCCCGCCCCCGCACACCCTCCGCGCCCAAAGCCACCCGCGAGGCCGCCCGAACCTCCGTCCCCACCACCAACTCGCTCCCCGCAAGAGCGCCGCTCCCCACCCAGGCGCCGCCCTCCCTCCACAAGGCCCCGGCCACCCGGACGCCGCCCTCTCCCCGAGGCTCCGTCTCCACGACACCCCGTACGGGAAGCTCCACCTTCTCCACCCCCGTGGCACAGGCGGCCGACACGACCCACGGCATCCCGCGCGGAATCCTGCCGACCGTGGTGGCCGTCGTCCTGCTCCTCCTGGCCTTCGCGTTCCACCAGGTGCTCACGCGCCCGGTGGCCGTTCCCGCCCTGCGCCTCCCGTCCCCGCGGCCGGAACCGTCACCGCCCTCCCCCACCGCGCTGGGCGTGGCCGAAGGCCTGGCCAGACCGCTCGGCCTGGGCGTGGTGGGCGCCGGCGCCAACGGGTTCGTCCGCGCGGTCCTCGTCGAGCTGCTGACCCGCGACGCCAAGGTCGTGATCACGCGGAACGAGCTGAACCGGCTGTTCGAGGGCGACTTCGACGAGACGCTCGACCAGGCGTTCCCGCACCTCCAGGTCTGCGCGACCGTTCAGGAGGCGTCCCGGCACCTGGAGCTCGACCAGCTCATGGCCGAGGCCGAGCAGGCCAACCCCGACCTGAGCCCCACCCGCGGCCGGGGCGCCACCACGTACTGGATCTCCGCGCCGCACCACGAGGTCGCCTATCTCCTGCGCCGCAGCCCGAACCTCGTCGGCCTGCTCTTCGGCGCGTGGCCGCCCGGCGTCACCTGCACGGTCGGCCCCACCGGCAAGATCGTCCGGATCGGCGACCGCGACACCGACCTGCGGCCGCCGTCCCTGCACCCGGCCGACGCCCTGTCGATCCTGCGTTCGGAGACCTGGTTCTGATCACCAGCACGTGTAGGAGACCCGCGCGCTCCCGCCCGGCGAGAACGACACGGTGGCGCTGCCGAACCCGCGCGCGTAGCAGCTGACCGTCGGAGTGATCGTCACCCGCACCGACGTGCTCCGCCCGCTGGACAACGTCCCGCTCCCCCCGGCGGAGACACGGGCGATGCCCGGATCGACACCGCTCACCGACCACCGCACCGAGCCGCCGACGGCGGTCAGCGAGACCGTGCAGCTCCGCGTGATCGGCGCGGCGACCCCACGGCAGCTCCCGTCGCTCACCCGCAGCGACCCGTTCGCCGACACGCGCGCCCCGCCGCCCTTCGGCTTGCTGCTGGGCTTGGTCTGCGGCCTCGTCGCCGGTGGCGACTCCTCGTCCTTGGGCTTCTTCGGAGAAGGACTCTGCTCGGGCGACACCGGCGGCGGCGCCACGGCCGGCGAGGTCGGCGTCTCGAACCGCGTGTCGGGCGTGCGCCCCGAGGCCGTCTGCGGCCCGAGCCGCTGCCCCTCCCCGTCCGCGAACGGCTGCAACGCCATCAGCGACAGCGCCCCCGCCGCCAGCACGACGACACCGACCGCCCCAGCCGCCGCACCCGCCAGCCTCTTGCGCCGCTTCCCCGGCCGAACCGTGGCCCGAGGCCCACCCGCGGCCCGCCTCACAGGCCGCGCGGCCCCCGCGACCCGGACATCATCCGGATGCGCCGACAGATCCTCCACCGCCAACGCGGCCCGCCGCCCAGACCGTGAAGCCGACTCGGCCGCGACGGCGGCCGCAGCCGCCGAGGTCGCCCCGCCCTCCCTCGCTCGCGGACCCTCCGCACGAGACGCGACCGCCCCATTCGAGCCGGCCGCCCGTTCCGCAGAAGACACGACGCCAGACGAGGCGGCCGCCGCCCCAGCCTGAACGGGCGCCTCGGGCTGAACGGGTGCCGGAGGCTGAGCGAGCACCCCTTCCGCAGGCGACACGCCACCGGACGTAGCGGCCACGACCGGCGCCGCTGCCGCAGGCTGAACGGACACCGCAGCCTGAACGGGCGCCTCGGACGACGGAACGCGCGCGACGGCCGCCAGCGCGGCGACCGCGGGCGACGCGACCGCGGGCGACGCGACCGGCACGGCCGACGCAGCCGGTGCGGATGGGGCGGAGCGCGTGGCTTGGGTGGAGGTGTCGAAGGCGAGGTGGGGAGTGTCCTCGAGGGAGCCGTTCTCCTGGCGGACGGCTTCGCCCCAGGCGTTGGCCGTGAGGGCGGCTTGGGCCGCGGCGTCCGGGGGTGGGGTGTGGGCGGCGGCGCCGGCCTCGATCTCGGCGGCCTGCTGGACGGTGATGCCCAGGACCTCGGCGACCTCGAGGATGGCGAGGCCGTGGTGGTGTTTGAGGTCGGTGAGTTCGCGTTCCAGGTCGTCGGCCGCGTAGTGGAAGATCAGGCGGTCGGCCGTGCGCGGGACGTGGAACGGGGCGGGCGGTGCCGGGCGGGGGCGCGGGCGGGGGCGTTCGCCCAGGCGGTCGAGGCACTCGTCGCGGACCAGGGAGTACAGCCAGGCGCGGAAGCGGGGGTCGTCGGGGAGGTCCTTGGTGCGGGTGACGAGGAGGGCGGAGCGCACGGCGTCCACGGCGAGGTCGCGGTCGTCAAGGAGGGCCTCGGCGTATTCGAACAGGCGCGGGCCGTACTCGTTGTAGACGTGAGCGACCGCCCCCGGCCGCTGGTCGCGGAGGCCGTCCGCGAGCCTGCGGTCGTGATCGCGTTGCGGGTTGGGCACCGGACCTCCAGCACAGGTTTGCCGGAGCGATTCTTGTCCGCGGCGCAACACGTTGGAATGTGTCCAGTGGCGCGTCTCTCAGCTGGCTTTTGTCAACGATCTGACAGAACGGGGGCCGGGAGCAGCGCCGCCACGGCCGCGGCGGCGAGGGAGATGATCGCGCAGGCGAGATGGACGTGGTGGAACGCGGCGATCGTTCCGTGGCCGGCGGAGAGGATCGCGGCCATGCCGGCGATGCCGCGCTCCGGGGCGCGCAGGCCATCCGCCGCCTGGGCGCCCACCTCGCGAACCGCCCCTGAACGGCGTCCGCGGCGGACACCCGTGACCGGAGAAGGCCATCCCGCAATAGAGAAATGCGGCTCGAACTCCCCGGGTGGTTCAGACCGGCCGGTATGACCAGGATGATCTCGCGCCTGGATCCCTCTTCCACCGAAAAGCTACATGATGTAATTTGAGGGACCTTTCTGACACGTGTTCTAGTTCGCGATGCCAGAACGAAGCGGCTCCGGGCGCAGATCTGAGGTCCCCCGATGCGATTCCTGAACAAGACCACCGCGGGCACTGCCCTGTTCGTGCTGGGCTGCTTCAGCCTGGCACTGGCACCGATGATGCGCTTCTACCTCGCGGACCGTCTGATGGTGGTGCCGGACGACCGGTACGCCAGGAGCACGCTCGTCGGCAGCGGAGCAAAGTATCTCGACGTGGGCAAGATGAAAGTGGTCGAGAACGCCAACGTGGTCGCCACCAGCACGCTGCGGGGCGCGCCGGGCCCCAGCACCTCGACCGTCGCCATCTGGGACACCTTCTCGGTCGTCGAGGACGCGACCACCGGCGCCGACCTCGACCTTCGCGAGTGGCGCATGGCCATCGACCGGAAGAGTTCCCAGCTGCGCAACTGCTGCGGTGCGGCCATCAATCGCAACACCTCGGTCAAGCAGTCGGGGCTCGGGCTGATCTGGCCGATCGGAAACGTCGAGCGACGTTCGTATCCGCTTTTCGACCCCGCCACCGGCCGCACGTGGCCGGCGCGGTTCGAAGGGACGCGAAAGGTCGAGGGCATCACCGCCTACACGTTCGTGCAGCGGATCGACCCCACGCCCGTCGGCCAGGTCAGGCAACTGCCCGGCACACTCCTGGGACTGCCCGCGGGCAAGGCCTATGACGTGGACCGCGTGTACCGGGCCACGGTGACGACCTGGGTCGACCCGCGTACCGGTGCTCCGGTCGACCGGCAGCAGCAGGCCGTCTCCACATTGCGCACCAAGGACGGCGTCGACCGCCTCACGATCGCCGACATCACGCTGCGCATGGACGACCGCACCCGCCGCGAGGCCGCCGCGACCTCCGATGACAGCGCCGGCGACATCGCGCTCATCCGGACCACGGGCCCGCTGATCGCCCTGGCGGTGGGAGTCGTGGCGCTCGTCGCCGCCGTTCTGCTCTCCGTCCGGCCGGGGCGGCGGCGCGGCCAGCATCACCAGCAGGGGTCCTCGGACGCCCCGGCCCCGGCCGTCCCCGGGAAGTGACCGCGGTCCGCGTCCACGTCAAGGGGTCGCCCGCTCGCGACGGTAGTGTGAGTTCCGTGGGGACCAGGCATGCACCGGCCAAGGGCACCAAGCGCCTGCCTCTGCCGGCCCGCCGCGACCAGCTCCTCGACGTGGCCGAGAAGCTCTTCGTCGAGAACGGCTACGCCGCCGTCACGATGGAGGACATCGCACGGGCCGCGGGGGTCACCCGCCCCATTCCCTACAAGCACTTCGGGACCAAAGAGGGCGTGTACCTGGGTTGCGTCCAGCGTGCCCGAGCCGGTTACGAGAAGAGCCTGCTGACCGCGTTCGCCCCCGACGACGAGCCTCGCGTCAAGCTGGCCAAGGGCGCCGAGGCGTTCTTCGAGGCGCTCGAGTCCAACCCGGGGCGCTGGCTGCTGCTGTTCGGAGGCAACACCGTGCTGCCCGCCGACTACAGCGACGACCTGGCCGCCCTGCGTTTCAGCACCATCAACGCGATCGCCGACGTCCTGCGCAGCTCCGCTCCGCGGATCCCCGAACGCCGCCTCCAGGCGCTCGCTCATGCCGTCTCCGGCGTGGGAGAACGGCTCGGGCACTGGTGGCTGGCCGAGCCCTCCATGACACGTGCCGAGCTGGTGGAGCACTACACCGAGATCTGCTGGGCCGGCCTGTCGGCCTACGTCGACGACGACTGACGGGCCGGCCGCAAGGCCCGGGACAGCCCCGAGCCGGCCCGGTCGGTCCAGGCTTCAGGGATCCAGCCGGCGGTCAGTCGTCGGGCCCCTGCAGGACGGCGGCGAGCTGTTCGGGGGTCAGGGCGGGGACGGGGACGGGGTGGGCGGCGTCCGCTCGCAGGCCGTCCAGGAAGAAGGACAGGCAGCGCCGCCACAGGTCGGGGGCGGTGTCCATGGCCTGGCGGATGACCTGTGACATCGCCCAGATCAGGGTGGCCAGGTCGGAGGCTTCGAAGTCGGCGCGCAGCGCCCCGCTCTCCTTGGCTCGTTCGATGAGCCGGTCCACGTGCCGGAAGCCGCGGTGGCAGGCGGCCAGCACCTCGGGCGACAGCGGCGTGCGGCGGGCCAGGGCGTCGTTGAGACCGCGGTCCTGCGACTGGAGTTCGAAGAGCCCCTCGACGAAGCGGACGAAGCCGTTCCAGGGGTCGGGGTCGGCGAGGGCGGCGGCGGCGACCTGGTCGAGGGCGATGATCCGGTGGGGCAGGACCGCGTCCAGGAGCGCCTCGCGGGTCGGGAAATGGTTGTAGAGCGTGCCGATGCTGACCCCGGCACCGCGGGCGACCTCCTCCAGCGGCGCGTCCAGGCCGCGTTCGCCGAACACCCGCACGGCGGTGGCCAGCAGCTTGTCGCGGTTGCGCGCGGCGTCGGCCCGCAGCGGCCTTGATCCGGTCGGCATGGGTCCATCATACGAAGTTGAGGTTGCCCTCAATTTATGTGCTACCGTCGGTCTCACAAGTTGAGGACACCCTCAAGTTATGCGGAGAGGACGCACCATGAACGCAGCGGCAACCGGGACCGTCGTCGTCATCGGCACCGGTCCGGGCCTGGGCATGTCGATCGCGCACCGCTTCGGCCGGGAGGGCCGTCCGGTGGCACTGGTATCGCGCGACGCCACCCGCCATCAGGGCTACGTCCGCTCGCTGGCCGACGCGGGCGTCAAGGCCGAGGCGTTCGCCGCCGACGTGCGCGGCGACCGGCTCCCCGCCGTCCTGGAGGAGATCGCCGAACGGCTCGGCGCGGTCGAGGTGCTCTACTACGGCGCGTTCGGCGCGGATCCGGCGAGCGCGCCGACACCGATCCTGGACGCCGGCTCCGACCGCGTCCGCAGTGCGATGGACTGGCTCTACCCCGCGGTGGACACCGTCCGCGCGGTGCTGCCCGGCATGATCGAACGCGGCACGGGCGGGCTGCTGTTCGCGGGCGGCCTCAGCTCGGTGGTGCCGATGCCCGCGCTGGGCGAGCTGGCACTCGTCTCAGCGGCCCTGCGCAACTACGCCCTGACCCTCAACGCCGCGCTCACCGACCGCGGCGTCTACGCCGGGACGCTCACCATCGGCGGCCTCGTCGAACGCGGCGACATCCACGCGATGGTGAAGGCGTCCCCCGACAAGTACGGCAACGTCGACGGGCACACCCTCGACCCGGACGACATCGCGGCCACCGCCTGGAACATGTACACCGCACGCGATCGGGCCGAGGCGGTGTTCAACGCCTTGGCCCCCTGACCTCCGCACGAGGCGCCGGTGCCGGCACAGGGGCCGGGGTTGGCTGGGCCAGGAGCAGGGTGAGGTCGTCGTTCACGGCCCGCGAACGGATCAGGTCGAGGATCTTGTCCAGGGCCTGGTCGAGATCGGGTGCCGTGCGTACGGGCTCGGCGATGGTGTCCAGGGCGAGCGCCTCGCCACGCGGGTCGCGGGCCTCGGTGAGGCCGTCGGTGTAGAACAGCAGACGGTGGGCGGTGGTCAGGCGGACGCGGTGCAGCCGGGGTTCGGGTGCCAGGCCCAGCGGCGGGGAGGGCGCCGGCGGCTCCAGGTGCATGACGCGGTGGCGCCCGATGCGCAGGGGCGGCGGGTGGCCGCAGTTGACCAGGTGGACCTCGCCGTCGACGACGTCGGCCAGCAGCAGGGTGACGAAGTCCTCCGGGCCCAGTTCGGGTGCGATGTGGGCGTCGATGATCCGGGCGAGGCGGCTCAGGTCGTGTTCGGCGGCGGCGTTGTGCCGGAACGCGCTCAGCACCGAGGCGGCCAGGGGCACCGCGTCGATTCCGTGGCCCTTGACGTCGGCGAGAAGGAGCCGCGTACCGGTCCGGGTCGCCACGGCGTCGTGCAGGTCACCGCCGATCAAGGCGCCGTGGGTGGCCGACCGGGTGTGGACGGCCAGGGTGATCCCGCCGAGCTCGGACGGGAGAGGGCGGACGATCGCGCGCTGGGTGACGTCGGCGATGTGCGTCATCCGGGCCAGGGAGGCGGTGGTCTCCGCCAGCGACCGTTTCGTGCGGGACTGGGAACGAGCGGCGGTGCCGGCCCAGCCGCTGACGGCCACCAGCGGCCCGGCCAGCAGCACGGCCGCGGGAACCGGGGTGAAGATCGTGGCCAGCACGACGACCGCCTCGACCACGAGCACCACGAGAATCCAGCGGCGAGCCGAGCGACGGTCCGACTGTGCGCGCACCTTCGCCTCCCCTGCTGGAGCGCTGAAGCCCGACACCGTTCGGAGTCAATTTCTCACTCCTGGTGAAACCGTGCGAGCGATTCGTGCAAGCTGGTCTCGAGGAGCGGCCCGACGACCTGGGGCGATGATCACGGTGACCGGAGAAGTGCGGCTCGGGCGTCTGCCCGCCGAGACCACGCGGCTCGTCGGTCGCCGCGACGAGCTCACCCGGCTCTGGCGCCTGTGCGGCCGATCGCGGCTGGTGACCGTGACCGGGGTCGGCGGGGTCGGCAAGACCCGGCTGGCACTGCGGTCCGCCGCGGAGCTGGGCCACCGGTTCGCCGACGGGGCGTGGTGGGTGGAGCTGTCACCGGTGGAGGACAGCGAGTCGGTGCCGTACGCGATCGCCGAGGTCCTGCCGCTGGTCGACCAGACGACGCGCCCGGTGATCGAGGTGGTCACCGACTACCTCGCCGACCGGGAGCTGCTGCTGGTGCTCGACACCTGCGAGCACCTGGTCGACACGTGCGCGCACGTCGTGGAGACACTGCTCGCCGCCGCCCCGGGCCTGCGGATCCTGGCCACCAGCCGTCGCCCGCTCGACCTGCCGGGCGAGCGGCTCATGACCCTCGACCCGCTCCTGGTCCCCAGCGGCCCGGCCGCACCCGCCTCGGCGGGCGAGGACGCGGTGACCCTGCTGTCGGACCGCGCCGGCGCGGTCGTCGACGGTTTCGAGGTCACCGACGACAACCGGGCCGACGTGGTGCGGTTGTGCCGGCGGCTGGACGGGCTGCCGCTGGCGATCGAGCTGGCCGCCGCCCGCCTCGGCGAGCTGACGCTGCGCGAGCTGACCGACCGGCTGGACGACCGGTTCGCCGTGCTCGGCGACACCGAGGCCGCGATCCCGGAGGCCGACCCGCCGTGGCACCAGTCGTTGCGCACGGCGATCGGGTGGAGCCACGAGCTGTGCAGCCCGGCCGAGCGGCTGGTGTGGGCGCGGCTGTCGGTGTTCCCCGGCGAGTTCGACGCCGATGCCGCCCGGCACGTCTGCGCCGACCCGCGGCTTCCGGCCGCGAAGGTCACCGAGGTGCTCGCCGCCCTGCGGCACAAGTCGATCCTGCTGAGCCGTGCGATGCCGGACGGACCCAGGTTCCGGCAGCTGGACACCCTGCGCGAGTACGGGCGGGGCTGGCTGCGCCTGCTCGGCGAGGAGCCGGCCGTCCGGCGGCGGCACCACGACCACTACCTCGCACTGGCCGAACGTCTCGACCGGGCCTGGCACGGGCCCGACCAGATCCCCGAGATGGAACGGATGCGGCTCGAGATGCCCAACGTCCGCGCCGCGCTCGATCACGGCCTGTCCGAGCCCGAACGCCACCACGCCGCCCTCGACCTGGCCGGACGGCTGATCTTCCTCTGGATCGCCGACATCCAGAAGGAGGGCGCCCACCATCTGGACCGGGCCCTGGCCGTCTGCACGGACCCCACCCCCGAACGTTCCCGCGCCCTGTGGAGCCGTGCCTGGGTCGCCGTCGCGCTGGGCGAGCCGGAGACCGCCGCGGCCAAGGCCGCCGAAAGCCACGACCTGGCCCAACGGCTCGGCGACGACGACAACCTGTCCTACTCGCTGCTGATCATCGGCCTGCAGCAGGCGCTGTTCGGCGACCCCGGCCAAGCCGCCCGCAATCTGCGCGCGGCCGCCGACCTGCACCGGCACCGCCCCGACCACGTCGCCGGGCTGCTGGTCGCCCTCATCCTGCTCAGCACGGCGCTCCTGCGGCTGGGCGACGTCGACGCCGCGCTCGGCAAGCTGGAGGAGGCACGAGCGCTGAGCCAGGAGAGCGGCGAGGAATGGCTGCGTTCCTACTGCGACTTCTACCAGGTCAACCCCGAGCTCGCCGCCGGCCGCCCCAAGGACGCCGAACGACATGCCCTGGCCGCGCTGCGGACCAAGGTGCGCATCGGCGACACCCTCGGCCAGGCCCTCGCGATCGACGCGCTCGCCGGCACCGCCGTCGCGCTGGGCAGCAGCGAACGCGGTGCGCGGCTGCTCGGCATCACCCACCGCCTGGCCGAGTCGTCGGGCCTCGGCCTCCAGGAGCTCGCGGCGCTCCGCGTCACCACCGCCGAGACCGACGCCAGACAGGCCCTCGGCAACGCCGCCTACGACCGCGCCTACCAAGAAGGCCGGGAGCTCACCCGCCAGGAAGCCATCCACTACGCCCTGCGACCGTGAACCCGCCGACCAGCCCGCGTCGCGTGGCTCAGTTCTGTCGCGGGGCGGGGTTGTCGTAGCCGACCCGGGCCCTGGCGAGGGCCGTGGCCCGGTGGCCCGCAGCACCGCGAAACCGGTGTGGTGCCCAGGTCAGGTGTAGCGGCCCAGCGTCCACCCGGTGACGGCAGAGGCCCGGCCGCGCCACAGCTCGACCGGCCGTGTCGCCTTCCCTGTGATCAGCGTGGCGTCTTTCATGTGCAGGAACGAGTCAGCCTCCTGGCCGCTGGAGGCGGCCCCCTCGGCGCGGTTGGCGGCCAGGCCCTTGCGCAGGCCGTCGGCCAGCCGGGGCTGTGTGGTCGCGATCGCCTCCAGCCACAGATGTTCCCACTGCGCCAGGTCGATCAGCGTGCCGGTCAGCACGCCCCCACCGAAGAACAACGTCACCGCCAGCCCGCCGTGCTCACCCGCCTGGGCCGCCAACGCCTCCAGCATCCCCAGGTAACGGTCCGGAATCTGCTCAGCGGTCTCAACCGCTCCGGCAGGAGCAGGCACTCCCTCGTCAATCGTCACTGCATCACCCTCCAAAGGATCACACTCGGACATCCACTGGCACTCGGCCCTTCTATTCCTCAGCGGGACGAGCCGAACCCCGGCATGTCCTGATCCGCCGCTACGTCTGGCGCGTCGTTCTCAAGGCCTCCGACCTCGGCGCCACGTCAAGACGGTCACCCCATGATCGTTTGAAGCGATCATTCGATCAGCAGATTCCGTCTCTTGTCGAGCGGCGCAATAGGATCACTGATCCGAGTACCGTCCTTTCTCTTTATGGGGCCGGGCCGCGCACCGAAGTCGGCGCCTCCACCTGAGCCACCGGAAGTCCACCCATCGATGCCCTGACCGGGCATGACCACCTGTTCGATCATGGCCGACCAGGTCACAGGCCGGTTGAGCGGGACTTGGACGGGCAGGTCAACCAGGACCTGGATTCTAGATGTGGGGTTGCACGCGAGGAGTGTGCGGCCGTCCCTCACATGGGCGGAGGCCCTCCCATCATGACCCTGACCGTCTCCGGACACGATGGTTCACCCGCCCGACTGTCCATACGTTCCGACACCCACAACCGCTGGACCCGCCTCCGTCTGACCGGCGAACTCGATCTGACCACGGTGGACCTGGCGAACAGCCATTTCGCCGCCGCGCTGTCCTCCTCTTCATTGATCGCAGTGGACCTGTCAGGCGTGAAATTCTGCGACTCCTCCGGAGTCAACGCACTGGTACGAGCGTGGAAGACCGCCAAAGCCCACGGCGGACGTCTGCTGCTGGTCGCCCCCGCCGCACAGCTGACCCGGATCCTGGATATCACCGGCCTGGGGCGCCGCCTGGACGTCGTCCGCACCCTGCCGGACTGAACCGGCGACAGACCACGGTCTTCGCCTGGTTCTGGCTGCGTTCTGTGAGGTTGGTGATGATCTCTTCGGGCCCGGGGGCGTTGCCGTGGGTCGATGCGCGGCATCGGGCAGCGGATGCAGGCGTGCTCATGAGCGCACACCGCGCACCGCCGTGCCCGGCCTGCGATGCGGTGTCCTCCCTCCGCCTCTACTCCGGATCGGCGTCGGCGGAGGCGCGTCGGGAGCGGAGCTCCACCCCGTCGGGGCCGCGGTCGATGACCGCGGCGGCGACCTCGGTGAGTTTGCGGTTGCGGGCGCGGGCGAAGTCGCGCATCAGGGTGAACGCCTCGGCCATCTCGATCCCGTGGATCTCCGCCAGCACGCCCTTGGCCTGCTCGATCACCACCCGGCTGTTGAGCGCGCCCTGCAGCTGCTCGGTCACCACAGAGCTTTGACGCAGGGCCCGCTCATGCAGGATGCCGATGGTGGCCACGTCGGCCAGCGCCTGGGCGATCGCGGTGGTCTCGGCCGACAGGCCACCGGGGGCGGCGGCGAACAGGTTCATCGCCCCCAGACGCTGGTCACGCAACCGCATCGGCAGCGCGTGCACCGCGGCGAACCCGCCACGTCCGGCGGCGGCGGTGAAGGCAGGCCAGCGCTGCGGCTGGGCGGCGAGGTCGGCGCAGCTGACCGGGTGGCCGCCGTGATAGGCGTCCAGGCAGGGGCCTTCTTCGGATTGCAGCTGGAACAGCTCCAGCAGCCGTGCCTGTTCGGTGGAGGCCGCCACCAGCGACAGCGCGCCGCGCTGATCGGCGAGCAGAATGCCCACCGCGTCGATGCCCAGCAGCTCGACGCAGCGTTCGGTCAGGATGTGCAGCAGGTCGATGACGTCGAAGCCGACCACCAAGGTGTCGACGAGCTCGACGAACGTCTCGGCCGTCCGTCGTTCCAACATGATCTTTGCCTTCCTCCGGTGGGGAGCGGGTCACAGGTCTGGTTCAGGCACCGCCGGGCCGGCGGCAGGAGGGGAATCGGGCGGGTCGGGATCTGGGGTGAAGCGCAGCCGCCGGGCCACCACATCGTCGGCGACCTCACGCAGGCCGCGGCCATCGGCGAAAGCGCGGGCGCGCAGCCGCAGGAAGGCGCTGGCCAGGTCGGTGTCCAGCTGCACCGACACCATCCCGGTCGCCTGATGCACCTGCGGCCAGCGGTCCATGAACGCGTCCGCGTCCGGCCCTGCGGCCGGCGGGAGCGGGCCGGTCTGTTCCGCCGTTGCGTCGGTCACCAGCTGCAGCAAGGCGGCGTCGGCCAGCAGCAGCCCGTCGGTCAGCTCCCGCTCACTCAGCCAGCCCGCGACGGACCGGTAGATCTCCAGCACCCCGACCGCGATCTTCCCGGCCATCAGCGGCAACGCGAACATCGCGCCCGCCCCGGCCAGCATCGCCCCTGACGCGAACAACGGCCAGCGATGCTGGGTGCCCGCAGTGTCCAGATCGGGCACCAGCACCGGCCGGTCCTGTGCCAGCGCGGTCACACCCGGGCCCTCCCCCAAGGTGACCTGCAGCTCAGACAGCGCCTCACCCAGCGGGCCGGTGACCTGGACCGGCTCGAACATCCCCGAACGACTGCTGATCGTCGAAACGCCGGCCCCCTCCGCCCCGGTCAGCTGCACCGCCGCCCGGCACACATGCACCACCGACACGGGCATGCCATCCAGGCGGGCCTGCTCGGCAATCGCCGCCCGCACCGCGACCACGCGGTCCCTGTCCACAGCCATCTGCATTCCACCGGCGTCCGCGGGCCAGTTCCCTTCACACGGAAACGTCACCACGCGTCGCCGCGCTCTCGCTTCCAGCTAGGACAGTACGCTCCCCGACCCCGGCCAAACCGGCTTTGACCGAGCATTCACAGCGAGACTTCCCCAGCTCGCATCCGCGCCGTCACCGTTAAGGTCCTCCGCCCCCCGACCAGAAACACGCCGACGGGCATCGGTGGGGTATCGGTCGAGCATGAGCAAGGCGCCGATGGACAAGGAGGTGGCTGCGCGGATTCAGTCCGCGGCGGCCCGGCGGCCAGAGGCAGAGACCGCGAAGTCGGTTTGCGGCCGCCTCACAGAGGATCTGGCTGACTCCGATCACTCACCCTCATCGGTGAGGCGCCGAGCCGCCTGCGGCGAGAACTCAGCCGCGCGCGCGCCGTCGTGCTAGGTGGGTCAGAAGGCCCGCGCAAAGCACCACCAGCAACACGACCAGGGCGACCACAACGAGCCCCCAGATCTCGTCGGTGGGAGAGATGAGATCGAACCAGCCAGTTTCGTCTTCGGGATGGTTCTGAGGTTCGGCAGCGGAGCCGTTCAACGATTGAGATTCCTCTCAGAGACGGTCATGCCACCCTAACGACCGCGCCCGCTGACGACGGTCGACGGCGCACTTCGTGCTGGGAGCTTGCAGGGAGACGAAGGTCATGGGTCGGCGGGTCATCGGGCGTGATGGTGTCGGGCGCGTATCTGGTCCGCGGTGGTGCGGTGGCGCTGCGAGCGTTGCCGGTAGTCGGCGATGAGGTCGGCGGCGGCTGGATCGGCCAGGTCGGCCAGGCGTTCCAGGTTCGTTGCCATGGCGTAGTGAACGCGGGCGGCGTGGCGGGCCCGTTCCTGGATGAGTCGCTGGGCGTCGGCTATCAGTTCCTGCGCGGTGCGGGCCAGTTCAGCGGCGATTTCCGCCTGCGGCGGGTGCGTGGACGTCGAGGTGGAGGGCTGATCGGTCATCGGGCGGCACCCCTCCGATCGGGGAGCTGGGAGCTGGGAGCAGCGAGGAGTGAGCGTCTGCTCGATGAGCTGTGGCGGTGCCTTGCCCTAAGCTTGGCCGGTTCCGGCAATACTTGCCAGTCGCCGGGTGGCGGCGGCCACTCGCCCGGCTCTCCTTCGCCGGGCGAGTGGCACCCCCTGGACCGTGGAGATTTCGAGATCGCCGGTCATGCCGTCCGTCGACGTCGCTCGTGGTCGATAGGGCTGAGCACCGCGTTGTCCAGGGCCGATGCGAGCCCGATGTGGTTCGTGGCGCCGCCGGTACGTCGCAATCCCGGTTGGTCCGGCCCGGTGGGATCGGTGGGATCGGTCAAGATCGGCTGAGGTTCGCGAATTCCCAGGGGTCGTGGGCCGAGAAAGCGGTGACCTCGTGGCCGTGGTCTCGGACGAGTTCTCGCAGCCGTGCCTGCGTTCCAAGGCGGAGGTCGTGATGGACCTCTGAGCTTGTCTGGACGATGTCCAGAAGCGGGTGCGGGTGGGGTGACGGCTGGAGTTCGCGGTGGTAGTAGTACGCGTCGCCGCAGTGCAGCAGCCACCGGTCACCGTCTCGCACGGCGACGCCGGCGTGTCCTGCGGTGTGGCCGCCGAGCGGGATCATCAAAATCTCCTCTGGCAGGCCCTCGGGGTGGATCGCGGTGAAGCCGTACCAGTCCCGGATCTTCTCCTGGCTCGCGTCTGCCGGCTGGTAGGTGGCCCAGGCAGGGCCGTGCGCCCAGTGGGCGGGGCGGTAGCGGCGGCTGGGCGCCTGCGCCAGCGCGGCCTCCAGTTCGGCGGCCAGCACGTGCACTTTGGCGTCGGGGAAGTCGGGCAGCCCGCCGCAATGGTCGACGTCCAGATGGGTGACGATGATGTGCCGAACGTCGCTCGCGGAGAAGCCCAGACGTTGGAGCTGGTGTATCGCGGTCTCCTCTTCCTTCAGGACCGGGCGCGCCATCTCGACCCATTCGGTGCCGAGCGTTCCGTCGGGGTCGCGCACGTCACCGAGCCCCAGACCCGTCTCCACGAGCACCAGACCCTCGCCGGTCTCGATCAGCAGGCAGTGGTTCACCGCGTGCGCGGGTGGCGGGCCGTCGTAGGTGGCCTCGATCTCGCGCACGGAGCCGCAGTTGAGATGGTGAATGTTCATGCCGCCTAGACTGCGACTTGAAGCGCACTTCAAGTCAAGGGTGGATCATGGGTAGTGGTTTGCTGGACATCGCCGAGGTCGCGGCGCGCACCGGACTGGCGCCGTCCGCGCTGCGCTACTACGAGAAGGAAGGCCTGGTCGAGCCGACCGGCCGCAACGGACTGCGCCGCACCTACCGGCCAGAGGTCCTCGAAAGGCTCGGATTGATCACCTGCGCGCGCGCAGCCGGGTTCACAGTGCGCGAGATCAGCCGGTTTCTCGCGGCCCGTCCCGAAGACAATGAACGAATGCGCGCGGGCATGGCGGCGAAGGTCCACGACCTCGACGAGAAGATCGACCAACTCGTCCGCATGCGGGAAAGCCTTCGCCACGCCGCAACCTGCACCCACGAACCCCTCGTCGAGTGCCCGGACTTCAGGCGCGCCGTCCGGAACGTCTACGCCCCCGAAACTGCCGCCTGACCGGCGGCGGAGGCAACCCCCTCGATGGGGGCCGGTCGGCAGGCACCGGAACGCCCAGCAATCCCCTGAACCTGGAGTCCCTGACCGAAGACGCCCGTGCTCGGTCGGGCCAGCGACGGCCCGGATGGTGGGGACGACGGTCGGCTGCTATCGCGATCTTGGAAACGCAAAACGCAGGCTCAGACTTGTGGTCTGACCTGCGTTTCCGTGCGTACCCCCGAGCGGATTCGAACCGCCGTTACCGCCTTGAGAGGGCGGCGTCCTAGGCCACTAGACGACGGGGGCTTGATCTTTCTTCGGCCTTTGCGATCTCTCGCTCGGGCCTCGCCCAGCTTACCGGACGATGTCCCCCTGTTCGAACCGGCTTCTCGCGAAACCGTCTCTCCCAGGAGAAGAGCCGAACCGATCGAGATCGGGCGACTCAGCTGGGGTACCAGGACTCGAACCTAGACTAACTGAACCAGAATCAGTCGTGCTGCCGATTACACCATACCCCAGTGTGGTAGAGCGGCCCTCAGATCCGAAGACCTGCTGGTCGCTCGCGCCTCGAAGAGAATACAGGACCCGGGGACCTGGACCAAAACGGTTTGGCGGGACGGCCAGGGTCGTTGAACGGTCGTTATCGGGTGAAGTCCGGCGGGCCGATGTGCTCGGCACCCCAGTCGACCAGCGGGCGGAGGCGGCGCCAGGATTCTCGGACGCGGTCGACGACCTCCGGCGTGGCCGCCCAGGGGTCGGCGGGCCAGCCCAGATGGGCGTAGAGCGAGCGGTGGCGGAGCAGGTCCAGGCGGGGATGGTCGTCCGGGGTGCCGCGCGGCCGGGTCTTGAGGCGGTCTCCGGCGATCTCCATCCCGGCGGAACGGAGATCGCCGACGATGGCCTCGAGCCGCTTTCCGGTGGCGGGCGCGTCGACCGCGGCGCGGTAGCGGCGGAGCTGCTCGGGGGTCGGGCCGTACATCCCGCCGGCGACCATCAGGCCGTCGGCGTCGACCTGGAAGTAGAAGCCGTCGCCCGCGTGGCCGCCCTGGTGGGTCTTGTAGGGCGACTTGTCGTTGCTGAAGCGCACGTCGCGATAGGGGCGGAACATCTTGGCCGGGCCGAACTCGGGCTCCAGCTCGGCGAAGAGCTCGATCATGGGCTCGCGCACGTGGCGTTCGTAGGTCTCCTTGTGCGCGAGCCAGTAGGCCTTGGTGTTGTCGGCGAGCAGGCCCTCGTAGAACGCGAAGGCCTGGTCGCCGAAGCCGGTGAACGCCATCAGTCGCGCGCGATCACGCGATTGGTGAGGCTCCCCACGTTCTCGACCGTGACGGTCACCTCGTCGCCGATCTCCAGCGGGCCGACGCCCGCGGGGGTGCCGGTGAGGATCACGTCGCCGGGGAGCAGCGTCATGACCTGCGAGACGTACTCGATCAGCGTCGGAACGTCGTGGATGAGCTGGGAGGTACGGGACTCCTGGCGGACCTCGCCGTTGACCGTGGTGGTGATCGCCAGGTCGGACGGGTCGACCTCGGTCTCGATCCACGGGCCCAGCGGGCAGAACGTGTCGAAGCCCTTGGCCCGCGTCCACTGCCCGTCCTTCTTCTGCAGGTCGCGGGCCGTCACGTCGTTGGCGCAGGTGTAGCCGAGGACGACCTCGCCGGCGCGGGAGGCGGGCACGTCCCGGCACAGCCGGCCGATGACGACGGCCAGCTCGCCCTCGTAGTCGACCCGTTCGCTGAGCTTCTGGGGATAGGCGATGGCCTCGCCGGGACCGATCACGGCGGTCGCCGGCTTGGAGAAGATCACCGGCTCGGCGGGCGGCTCGCCGCCCATCTCGCGCGCGTGCTCGGCGTAGTTCTTGCCGATCGCGACGACCTTGCTCGGCAGGTACGGGGAGAGCAGCCGGACATCCTGCAGCGGGAACCGATGGCCACTGAACTCCAGGTCCCCGAAAGGATGCGGCGCGACCACCGCGATGGTGTTCTCCTCGATGACCCCGAACCCCATGCCGCCCTCGGCGGTGAACCTCGCGATACGCATGGTCAAGAGCCTAGTACGCCCCCGGAACCTCGCCCGAAATCACGGAAAGCTACCCTTCTCCGGCCGGGGCTGGAAGCATGGACGGCATCGTAGGCAGATGCCCCCAGACCCCGAAAAATGCCGCCGGGAAGGTTCCCCCGCACATGGCCCAGCCGAACGCCGAGCCCGTCCAGCAGGTGACGATCGTCCGCAGCGACCGCGCCCACACCTTCGAGGTGTTCGTCCGGCGCATCGGCAGCTGGTGGCCGGGACGTCCCTTCACGTTCGGCGGTGGCAGACCCCACTCGGTGCACATGGCCGAGTCGCTCGGCGGCCGCGTGCACGAGTCCTGGGCCGACGGCACCGAGCACGACTGGGGCCACATCACCGTCTGGGAGCCCTCCGCCCGGCTCGCCCTCACCTGGGAGGTGCCGCCGGCCCCGGGCACCGAGGTCGAGGTGCGCTTCGCCGCCCTCGGCCCCAACCTGACGCGGGTCGAGCTGGAGCACCGGGGCGTCGACAAGCTCCCGGCGAACGCCGCGGCCGGGTTCGAGGAGGCGTGGAGCCTCATCCTGGGCCGGTTCGCGGCGGTCGCCGAATCAGGTTCCTAGAACCCGCAGGGCTTGTTATTGATCTTGCAGGCCTTGGGGTCGGCCGCCGTTCCCGCGGCGCCGTACTGGATCTCCCAGGTGGCGCCGGGCGGCACCGGGGGCGCACCGTCGAGGTTCTGGATCTCGACCTTGTCGCCGCGGCGCACGAGCCGCCCGCCCCAGATGTTCTTGACGTTGGCACCAGGCGCGTCGAACGTGATCTTCCACGTCTTCATGGGCTTGCCGGTGCGGTTGGTGAAGACGAACCGTCCCTCGAAGTAGCCGGGATCGCGCTGCATGAGCTGGTAGGTGATCCCGCTGCCGTTGACCACCGGCCCCACCGGCGGCGCGGTGGGGGTCGGGACGACCGGCGCGGGCGGCTGCTGACCCGGCGCGGTCGGCTGGCCCGTCGCGCCGGCGCTCGCGGTGGGCGCGGGTGTCGCGGCGGTGGTGCCGCTCGGCGTCGCGCTGGCGGCCGGGGTGGGAACGCTCGACGTGGCCGGGCTTCCTGCGGACGTCGAACTGGATCCGCCGTCGCCCATGAGCAGGATCGCGGCCGTGGCGCCCGCGCCGACCACCAGCACCGCCGCGACGACACCGGCCAGCAGGAGCGGTTTGCGCGACTTGCCGCGTCCGGTCGGCCCGGTCGCGCCCGGCATGGCCATCCCGGGCGGTGGTGGCGGCGGGGCGGCGAACTGCTGCGGGGGGATGCCGCCCGAGGGCGACGCGACCGGCTGCTGCTGCGCCTCCTGCGGGGGCGGCGGCTGGTGCGAGGCGGCCTGCTGGTGGACGTCGGGCGTCGGCGGCGTGAGGAACGGCACCGCGGCGGCCGCCTGCGGGACCGGCGGCGGGCCGGGCTGGACCTCCTCCTGCGCGCCGAAGTGCGCGGTCCAGAGGTCGTGCTCGTCCGGCAGTGCGGCGTCCTCGCCCGGCGCGGTCGGCTGCTCGTCCGGCACCGCGGGCTGCTCGAAGGCGGCAGGCTGCTCATGCCCCGCAGGCTGCTCGTAGGGAGCGGGCTGCTCGAACACGGCGGACTGCGGGTAGCCGGCGGGCTGCTCGAAGGCGGCGGTCTGGCCGGGCGCCCCGGTCGGCTTGTCGAGAACGACCGGCTGCTCGTTCGGCTGCGGGGCGGCCGGCTCCGCGGGGACGGCCATGAACCGGCCACCCGCGACCGGCATGTCGGGGATGCCGCCCTCGTCCACCGGGAAGTCGGTGACCGTCGCGGGCTCGTCGACCGTGACGTCGGTCAGCGTGACCGGAGCCTCGATCGCGACGTCGGTCAGCGTCGCCGGCGGGTCGCCGACGGTGTCGTCCACCGTGTCGTCCACCGGGAAGTCCGTCAGGGTCGCCGGCGGTGCCGGGGCCGTGACCCCGGACGCGGCGCCCGGCACATCGTCCTCGGGCGGGTCCTCGTAGGTCGCGGCGAGGTCGGCGGGGACGTCGTCGACCGGCTGGTCGACGATCGTCGACTCGGCCCCCGCGTCCTTCTTGCCGGGGATCGCGAACTCCGCGGTTGTCTTGTGGTCCGGGGGAACGTACCCGGGCTCCTGACCGCTCACCTCGTCACCTTCCAGTGCGTCGATCTCACTGGTGTCCGACGACGGACGAGGCGATTCGGTTCACGCCATAAGCGGCGTTTCGCCTTCAGCCGGGCACCCCGGCCGGTTCGAGGCCGCGGCGGGCGGCCTGTCGCTGGTGCCGGTTGAGCATGTCGGTGATGAGCTCGATGGCGTCGGGCGTCGTCGCGCCCTGGGCGCCGGAGAGCCAGCGGGTGGCCTCGGCCAGGAGCTGCTCGGACGTGCCGGGCGCGCCCTCGGCGGGCTGCTCGTCGGCGAGGCGGCCGAGCACGCCGCCGAGCCGCAGCGCGGCGTCGGGGCGGGTGGACGACTGGGCGGCACGGCGGAACCATTCGGCGGCCTGCTCCAGGTCGCCCTCACGCTCGTGCTGGTCGCCGAACTGGTAGGCCAGGTCCGCGAGCGAACCTTCCGACAGGCGCCCGGCGGAGTCCAGGCGCCAGGGTCGGACGGGCATGCGATCACTCCGGACGTCGGTCTGCTCAAGTAAGGGGGAGCCGGTGGGCGCAGCGCGCACCACCGCCATGGATACATATGGTGGCGGCCTCCTCCGACTTCCGCCACCGCTTTACCCAAGTTTCCCGAGTTTGTCAGCGAACGGGCGACTACCCATCGTAGCCGTTCATTTCGATATCTCGGCGCCGGCGATCCGCCGGGGCGGCTCGTGCCGCCCCGGCGGCCGGGGTCAGATCTCGTAGGCGGCCAGCGCGTCGTCGAGCCCGTCCCGGACGGACCCGTGGTCCCGGTACGCGGCCGGAGCCTCGACCCGGTCGTTCGCGATCAGCCAGGCGGCGTGGCCGGGTGCCAGGAGCACACCGCCGCCCAGTTTCACCGGATCGGCCAGCACGGTGCGCTCTCCTTGCGCACCGGACACGAACTCACCGGCGACGAAGCCCTCCGACTCGTTCCACACCACCGCGCGGCTGCGCAGGATGAAGGTGGCGTCGCGGGGGTTCATGGGGTCCAGCCAGACATTCCGCACGTCCAAGTCCCGGGCGTCCAACGCTGCGGCCACCTGGGTGATGTAGCCGCGGATCGCGTCTACCTGCGGGAGGACGTGTGGCAGGGGGCGGATGGGAACAGTCACGACAATGTCCCTCTCTGCAGCTTTGCAAGCATTATGAGGGAAAAATTGCACGATGTCCCTTTCCCTCCGTCCCCTGATCGCGAGCCGAATCGGGCACATGCCACATCGGCAACTCGCTTCCCTTCCGCCACTGATCCCGCGCGGTCGGAAGTACTGATCAGGCCAGACGAACGAAATTCCACCCGATGGGATCCACCTGGCCTGCTGAAACGGAGCGCGTTCCTCCTTTCACCGGCAGTGGGTCAGAGCACGGGAATTACGGACGGACGAGCGTTGGCCGGATCCGGCCATCGGCGTCCGCCCCCTTTCCCCCGCACCACGCGTCACCACGCACTCAGGAACGTCTGGAACTCGAGAGACCGGACACGAACACACCTGCAACGCAGACCACCGTGAACACGGCCGCCGAGCAGAACAGCGTCAGTACCGCGGAGGTGTCGAGCCACAGCCCGGCCGCCACGGTCACCCCCAGGCTCACCAATCCCAGAACGACCACCAGGCCGAAGGCCAGGAGCACGTCGCCCGGCTCGGCGGCACCCGGCTCGGCGGCACCCGGGGCGCCGGCTCCGGAGGGCTCGCCGGCGGCGGGGTCGGCGAGCACCTTCTCAGTGACGAAAGTGACGTCCGCCCTGGTCGTCGGGGCCCCCTCCGTCAACGTGAGGTCCCCGCTCGGGACTTGGGTGTCTTCCACCCGGCTTCTCTCCACCGACCTCTCCTTAGGTCGTCCACCCTCTACGCGAATCCCGCCTGATCACTCATTCGTTCATCGCATGAATCCCGATGATCGAGTCACCCGGCTGGTAGCGTTTTCCCACTCGCCTCACTGATTGACTGATTCACTTGTACCTACAAGTTAACTAGTCCAGTGATACCCTTTTTGTGAGAACTAAACACCTCGTACTGGTTCGCCTCCTCTCGATCATCTACTTGCAAGACAGTCGCAACGAGAGAGAAGATCTGACTCCAGGGGACGAACCCGAGGCGCGACGCGCGAGTCTCACCCCGTACGGCGGGGAAAGGAGCGGACCGGATGGCAGCGCGACGCTGGCGCGAAGTGGCCGATGACCTGCTCGCTCGTATCAAGAACGGAGAGTTCGAGCGCGACAGGGAAGGCGGTCGCCGCAAGCTCCCGCCCGAGAGCGAGTTGCAGAGTCAGTACGACACGTCCCGGAACACGATCCGCGAGGCCCTGGACTTCCTGGCCAACCGTGGCCAGGTCATCTCCGAGCAGGGCAAGGGAACGTTCGTCGTGTTCCGGCCCGAACCGGTGCACGTCACGTTGTCCGCCACCGAACTGGGCGTCGGCCCGGGCGGCGGCGAGGGCCAGTGGTACAAGCGTGACGCCGCCGTGCAGAACCGCACGCCCTCCACGTCGGAGCCGCGCGTGGAGGTCCAGCTCGTCAAGGAGCGGTTCGCGCTGTACCTCGAGGTGAACCTCCAAACGCAGGTGGTCTCCCGCCACCAGGAGATCTATCTCGACAAGGAGCCGTGGTCCCTCCAGACGTCCTTCTACCCGCTGGCCTTCGTCCTGGACGGTGGCGCCAACAAGCTCCTCGAGGCCCGTGACATCCCCGAGGGAGCGGTCAAGTACCTCGGGGAGACGCTGGGCTACAAGGAGGCCGGCTATCACGACGAGATCACCGCGCGGGCGCCCAACGACAACGAGAAGCGCTTCTTCGCGCTCGGCGACTCCGCGGCCGACGTGGTCTTCGAGACGATACGCACCGCGTACTCCGACCAGGGCCAGCCGTTCCGGCTGACGGTGACGGTGTGGCCCGCCGACCGCAACCGCCTTCACTACAACGTGGGCAACGTCCCCGAGGCCGTCGTCCAGGGACCCAACCGCACCCCGTCCAAGGACACCACCCCGTCCGAGGACGGACGGCGGTCCACGAAGGGCGACAGGCCCGCCGCGACCGCCTCGAAGTCACCCAGCCGTTCTCCGAACGGAGGCAAGGGCACCTGACCGCACGACCGCCCGATCCGGCAGGCCGGGGGAAAGCCTCGCCGGGGCGGGCGGCACACCATGTCCGGTACCCCCGCTTCTCCGTTCCCGCCGCCGCGTCCGGCACCCGTGGGACCGGACGAGGCGGGGGCGCGCACTTTCGGAGCAGACACCACGTGAACGCCATCGCCAGGATCCGCGGTCTCCGGATCCGCCTACGGGGGAAGCACTTTCGGCCCGGCCCGCGCTACCAGATCAGACTCGCCCGGGATGAGCACGTGCCGACGATCATCAAGCTCATCGACTCGGCCGGCGACTGGTTGCGCGAGGAGAAGGACACCAAGCAGTGGAACAGCCCGTGGCCCGATCTGAAGACCCGTGACGACCGGGTCACCGAGGGGGTCGTCGGCCGACGGACGTGGATCCTGTGGGACGGCGGGAGCCCCATCGCCTCGGTCACGATCAACACGTCCGGCAGCGCCGATCTCTGGAACGAGGAGGAGCGCCGGGACGAGGCGGTCTACATCCACCGGCTGGTGATCGACCGGAGGTACGCGGGCACCGGGCTGGGCGCCGAGCTGATCCGCTGGGCGGAGCTTCGGGGACGGCGGGTCAGACCCCGGGCCAAGCTGATCCGCATCGACGTGTGGAGCGACAACCACGGCCTTCACGCCTACTACTCGCGGCAGGGATTCCAGTTCGTCGCCCTGCGCGAGACGCCCGACCAGTGCCCGTCCGGAGCCCTCTTCCAGAAGCGCATCCGGCGCGCGCCGTGGGCGGGCACACCGCGGATCGTCACCGAGGAACCCCTGCCCGCACAGGCGGCGTCCCCGGCCGAGCGGTCACCGTCGGCGGGCGTCAGGAGGCCACGGCGGAAGGCGCCACCGCTGAGGCACGCCCTCGAGCCGGCTCCGAACGCCGTGAGCGGCGTGAACGTGCTGGCGGGCGCGGGCATGGCCGTCCTGCTGGTGGTCGGCACGATGCTGGGCGTGGTGCGCCCCTGGCACTGATGGATCAGGTCAGACGATCTTCCATTTCATGAGGTCGCCGTCGGGACTCTCGCGGCAGTAGATCGAGCCGCCGTTGCCGGCCATGCGCTCGATCTCGGCGTACACGACCAGGGCACGGCTGATGCTGTCGGTCTTGTTGATGCCGGTGAGAGCCATGATCTCTTCGAGGGCATCGCGCGCCTTGAGGCTGAGGTTGACGGTGACCCGCTCCCCCACCGGGACCGGAGTGGCCGTGTCCCGGTCATCGGCCTCGCGCCGTCCGGACGGGCGCGCGCTGTGCGTCCCGGAGGCTGCTCCGGAGTTCTTCATGAGCGGGTTCGCCTCCACATCGAACGTCCGTTGTTCGCATGCATCTGAATCAAATGGTTCCCGCACTCTATGTCAGGGAAACCTGCCTGAACATCACATGTCGATCTCAGGTCAGTCTGATCGCGTGCAAGTTGCAACAGAATTTTATGCGCTGTTTGCATGTACATCGTATGCGCCCCGTTCTACGCTTGCTCCATCCGAGCCTGGGCAGGGCCCCGGGCTCCCTCCCCCGGGGAAGGGAGGCGGAGTGAACAAGGTACGAGTCCCGAAGATCAAGGCCAGCCTGTCGGTGGCCGTCATCGTTCTCTCGATGCTGGTCATCATGGGGTCGGTCCTGGTCGGCGGAGTACGGGGGATCATCGCGGCGTTGCTGGCGCTCGTCGCCGTGCCCATCGCGGGGTTCACCTACGACCAGATCGCCCTGACCAGGAAGGGCCGCTCGCTGGCCACCACGGTCGAGGAGATCCGGGTGCTCAAGTCGAGCGACGAGCTCGCGTTCACACGGCCGCTCACGACCATCTTCCGGCCGGGCCGCGGCTCCGCGGGCCGCGGCGCGCCGCCCTCCGGGCAGGCGGGCGGCGCCGGCGACACGACGTCCCACGAGGCACGTTCCTGGACGGTGGCCGCGGTCACCGGCGGGAACGGGCACGCCGACACCTCCGCCACGCCCACCCGGGACGCGGTGGTGCAGCGAATGCCTGCACGAAACACGCACACCCCTGACCTCCCGGTGCAGAACGCGGCGCACATGGCCGGTTCCGGCGGGCCGCGGGAGGCGGTGACCGAGCTCCGGCCGTCGTTCTGGCAGGCGCTCACGGCCACGGAACAGCGCGCGATGCGGGCCCGCGCGCACCAGGCCGCCTACCGGCCCGGCGACGTCCTGTGCCGGGAGGGGCTGCCGGGCGAGCACGTGATCGTCATCCTGTCCGGCTGGGCGAAGGTCTGGGTCAACGGACCCGACGGCGTCCGCGACATCGCGCTGCGCGGCCCCGGCGACCTGATCGGTGAGCGGGCCGCGCTGCTGGTGCGGGCCCGCTCGGCCATGGTCACCGCCGAGACCGAGGTCAGCGCGATCCAGACGCGCACCGACGCGTTCCTGGAGTTCCTGAACGAGCACCCCCGGGTGCAGGCCATCCTGGAAAGACAGATCTACGACCGGCTCACCGAGGTCCCGCCCCGGACGCCCGCGCCCGCCCGTACGGACGTCCCGTCGTGGGCCGGCACGCCCGTCTGGGAGGGCCCGCCCCTGTGGGCCGAGCCGTTCGGCCGCCCCGGCGCCGTCGGCGGGCACGGCCCGTTCGGCGGTTCCGCTCCGTTCGGGGGTCCCGCACCCTTCGGCGGGCCCGGTGCGTTCGCGGGGGCCCCTCCGTTCGCGGGATCGGGTCCGTACGGCCGGCCGGGGTCGTTCGTGCACCAGCCGCCGCCGGCCTGGTCGGGCGGCAACTGCTCGGTCCTGCTCACCGACATCGCCGGGTTCGGCGGGCACGGCCGCGACGACGACGACCGGATGATCGTCCGGGAGTCGATGTACGCGATGGTGCAGCAGGCCCTCGCCGGCTCCGGGCTCGGGCACGCCGACTACTACCAGGAGGACCGCGGCGACGGCGCCCTCATCATCGTGCCGCCCGACACCCCCACCCGTTCGGTCGTCGACCCGATGCTGG
This sequence comes from Spirillospora sp. NPDC047279, assembly GCF_040643285.1. NCBI lineage: Bacteria > Bacillati > Actinomycetota > Actinomycetes > Streptosporangiales > Thermomonosporaceae > Spirillospora > Spirillospora sp. NPDC047279. The sequence continues at coordinate 72,389 of NZ_JBEYUA010000004.1, read as the reverse complement.
CGCGGCTGGAGGCCGGGCTGCGGCGCCACAACCGGCGGGCGAGCGAGGCGACCCGGATCCAGCTGCGGGTCGCGCTGCACGTCGGCCCGGTGACCTGGGACCCGCGCGGGGTCTCCGGCAGCGCGATCATCCAGACCGCGCGGCTGCTCGAGGCTCCGGTGCTCAAGGCCACCCTGGCCGAGACCGTCGCCGACCTCGGCTTCATCGCCTCCACGTTCGTGTACGAGTCGGTGATCCAGCAGGGCCCCGGCTTCGTCGACCCGGCCTTCTACCGGCCGGTCGAGATCCGCGTGAAGGAGTCCGCCCTCACCGGCTGGATGTACGTCGCGGGCGGCTCGTCGCTGCGCGCCGTCTGACCGACCCCCTCGGCGGGCTCGCCGCGGGTGCGCGTTACCGTTTCGGCAGTACCACGCGCACCACGCGAACCGAGGGGGTCCCGGCGTTGTCCGTGATCAAGATGAACGTGCTGACCGTCCCGGCCGAACGCCGGGAGGAGCTGGAACGCCGCTTCGCGGGCCGGGCCGGCCTGGTCGAGTCCGCGGAGGGGTTCGAGGGGTTCCAGCTCCTCCGGCCCGACGAGGGGTTCGACCGCTACCTGGTCGTCACCCAGTGGCGCAGTGAGGAGGACTTCCAGCGCTGGACCGAGAGCCAGGCGTTCAAGCACGGCCACGCCCAGGCCGCCGCCGAGGCGAAGCCCCAGGAGGGGCAGGGCGACGGCCAGGCCCCTGGACAGGGTCATGGGCACGGCCACGGTCACGGCGGCCCCGCGGCCGCCGGCGCCGAGCTCTGGTCGTTCGAGGTCATCCAGAGCGCCGAGCCCAAGGCCTGACGGCCGTCAGCCCCGGCCCACGGCCTGACAGCCGTCAGGCCCAGCCCACGGCCTGACAGCCGTCAGGCCCAGCCCACGGCCTGACAGCCGTCAGGCCCAGCCCACGGCCTGACAGCCGTCAGGCGACCAGGTCCTGGTAGTCGGGGTGCTTCTCTATCCAACCCTTGACGAACGCGCACTTGGGCACCACCGTCAGGCCGTCCTTGCGGACATGGTCGAGGGCGCCGCGGGCCAGGGCACTTCCGATGCCCTGGCCCTCGAACTCCGGCTCGACCTCGGTGTGGGTGATGACGAGCTGGTCGGGGTGCCGTTCGTACGCGGCGAACCCGGCGAGCACCCCGTCCTCGTGGATCTCGAAGCGGCTCAGCTGGGCGTTGTCGGTGATCTCTCTGCTCATGCCCCTGTCATGCCCGCTCCACGGCGGACATTCCCGCGCGCGGCATCGAAGGGATCAGCCGGCCTCGTAGCCGGCGTGCAGCAGGCAGTAGGTGACGGCCTCCTCAAGGGCCTGCCAGGACGCGGCGATGACGTTGTCCTCGACGCCGACCGTGCCCCACTCCCGGCTGCCGTCGCTGGACTCGACGAGCACGCGCGTACGGGCCTGGGTGCCGTGCGTGCCCTCCAGGATGCGGACCTTGTAGTCGACCAGTTCCAGGCGCGCCAGCTCGGGGTAGAGACGGCCGAGGGCGATGCGCAGCGCGTTGTCGAGGGCGTTGACCGGGCCGTTGCCCTCGCCGGTGGCGACGATCCGCTCGCCCTTGGCGTGCAGCTTCACGGTCGCCTCGCTGACCATGGAGCCGTCCGGCCGCCGCTCGACGATCGCACGCCACGACTCGACCTCGAAGTGCCGCTGCCGGACGCCGGTGAGCTCCTCGCGCAGGAGCAGCTCGAACGAGGCGTCGGCGGCCTCGAAGGTGTAGCCGGTCGACTCCAGCTCCTTGACCCGGTCGACGACGTGCTTGGCCTTCTCGCCGGACAGGTCGTAGCCGAGCTCGCGGCCCTTCAGCTCCACCGAGGCGCGCCCGGCCATGCTGGACACCAGCATGCGCATGTCGTTGCCGACCGCGGCCGGGTCGATGTGCTGGTAGAGGTTCGGGTCGACCTTGACCGCGGACGCGTGCAGCCCGGCCTTGTGCGCGAACGCCGACAGGCCCACGTACGGCTGCTGCGAGCTGGGGGTGACGTTGGTGACCTCCGAGACCGCGTGCGCGATCCGGGTCATCTCGGCCAGCTGGCCGTCGGTCACCAGGCGCATCCCGCGCTTGAGCTGGAGGTTGCCGATCACCGTGAAGAGGTTGGCGTTGCCGGACCGTTCGCCGTAGCCGTTGGCGCAGCCCTGCACGTGCGTCGCCCCGGCGCGGACGGCCGCGAGCGAGTTGGCGACGGCGCAGCCGGAGTCGTCGTGGCAGTGGATGCCGACGCGGGCGCCGGCGGAGACCACCTCGTGGACGACGTCGGCGAGCTCGTCGGGGAGCATGCCGCCGTTGGTGTCGCAGAGCGCGATGACGTCGGCGCCGGCCTCGGCGGCGGTCCGTACGACCTCCAGCGCGTAGGCGCGGTTGGCGTGGTAGCCGTCGAAGAAGTGCTCGGCGTCCAGGAAGACTCGTTGGCCCTCCGCACGCAGGTGGGAGACGGTGTCGCGGATCATCGCGAGGTTCTCCTCCAGCGTCGTGCGGAGGGCCAGCTCGACGTGCCTGTCGTGACTCTTGGCGACAAGGGTCACGACCGGCGCGCCGGAGTCGCGCAGGGCGGCCACCTGAGGGTCGTCGGCGGCCCGCACACCGGCCCGGCGGGTCGCGCCGAACGCGGTGAGCTGCGCGTGCTTCAGGTCGAGCTCGGTCCGAGCCCGCCGGAAGAATTCGGTGTCCTTGGGGTTGGCGCCGGGCCAGCCGCCTTCGATGAAGCCGACCCCGAGCTCGTCGAGGTGGCGCGCGACGACGAGCTTGTCGGCCACGGAGAGGTTGAGGCCCTCCTGCTGCGAGCCGTCGCGAAGCGTCGTGTCGTAGACGTGGAATCCGTCGCCCTGCATCGAAATCCCCCTCGGGGTCTGGCTGGCGCGTGCACTCGCCCGGGAACGGGTCCTGGAATGCAAAAAACCCCCCACGGACGTGAGAGGTCTGCGCGCCGGCGATGTCCCGTTAGCTGCCGGCGCGCCAGCCGATAATTACGAGGCTGTAGCGCATGATGCGAGCAAGCATGCCACACCGTTCGAGCAGATAAGACATCGATCTCAAATATCGAGACGACGGCGGCGCCGGCCCCGAGATGGGACCGGCGCCGCACGACATCACGCGATCTTGTGGACCCAGCCGTAGGGGTCGGGCTTGGTGCCGTACTGGATGCCGATCAGCTCCTCGCGGAGCTTCATGGAGATCACGCCCGGCTCGCCGGTGCCGATGCCCCACTCGCGGTCGGCGCCCTTGACGTGGCCGACCGGGCTGATGATGGCGGCGGTGCCGCAGCCGAAGACCTCGGTGATCGCGCCGCTCTCGCAGCCCGACTGCCAGTCCTCGATGCTGATCTTGCCCTCCTCGACCGGGATGCCGAGGTCCGGGGCGAGCTTGAGCATGGAGTCGCGGGTGATCCCCGCCAGCAGCGAGCCGTTGAGCGCCGGGGTGAGGAGCCGCGCGTTCGGGCCCTCCCCGTACACGAAGATCAGGTTCATCGACCCGACCTCCTCGACCCAGCGGTGCTCGTGCGCGTCGAGCCAGACCACCTGGTCGCAGCCGTGCGCGACGGCCTGGGCCTGCCCGGCGAACGAGGCGGCGTAGTTGCCGCCGGTCTTGGCCTCACCGGTGCCGCCCGGAGCGGCGCGCACGTAGTCCTGCGACAGCCAGACCCTGACGGGCTTGATGCCGCGCGGGTAGTAGAGGCCGGACGGGGACGCGATGACCATGAAGAGGAACTCGTCGGCGGGCCGGTTGACGCCGAGGGCACGGGTGGTCGCGAACATGAACGGCCGCAGGTAGAGGCTCTGCCCCTCCTGGCCGGGGATCCAGTCGCGGTCGGTGCGGACCAGGGTCTCCAGCGCGTCCACGAACAGCTGCTCGGGGATCTCCGGCATGGCCATCCGGCGGGCGGAGCGGTTCATCCGGGCGGCGTTGGCGTACGGGCGGAACGTGACGATCGACCCGTCGGCCTGGCGGTAGGCCTTGAGGCCCTCGAACAGCTCCTGGGAGTAGTGCAGGACCTGGCTGGCGGGGTCCATCGGGATCGGCCCGTAGGGCTCCAGGCGGGCGTCGTACCAGCCCTTGCCCTCCTTGTACCGGATCGTGACCATGTGATCCGTGAAGTGCACCCCCCACCCCGGGTCGGCCAGGATGCGCTCGCGCTCCGCGGCCGGCGTCGGCTGCTCGCTGGGGATGATCTCGAAGTCAAGGGTGGTGCTCATCGTCTCGGTCCTCTCCCGGATCGCCACCACGGCCCCGTTGCCGTACGGCATTCCTTAATGCCCATTGTCGTACTTCGTCCAGTCCCGCTCCTCGATCACGGGGCGCACGCGAAAACCGGGCGCGCCGCGAGGCACGCCCGGAGTTCCCCTGAGTAAGTCCAGAGAGGCGTGCCCCTAGCCGGATACTCGCTTCGCGATCGCGTCGCCGACCTGCGCCGTGGACCGCGCACCCAGGCCCGGACGCTCCAGCAGGTCGTCGGCGACGGCCTGCTCGACGCGCCGCGCGGCCTCGGCCGCACCGGGCTCGATCGTGGCCAGGTGGTCCAGCAGCATGACGACGGACAGGATCGTAGCGGTCGGGTCGGCCTTGCCCTGGCCCGCGATGTCGGGGGCGCTGCCGTGCACCGGCTCGAACATCGACGGCGCCGCGCCGGTGGGGTTGATGTTGCCGGAGGCGGCGAGCCCGATGCCGCCGGCCACCGCGGCGCCGAGGTCGGTGATGATGTCGCCGAACAGGTTGTCGGTGACGATCACGTCGTAGCGCCGCGGCTGGTTGACGAAGAACATGGTGGCCGCGTCGACGTGGCTGTAGTCGACCTCGACCTGCGGGAACTCGGCGGAGAGCTCCTTGAGGTAACGCTGGTAGAGCCCGGCGGCGAAGGTCAGCACGTTGTCCTTGTGGACCAGCGTCAGCTTCTTGCGCGGGCGGGCCGCGGCCTGCTCGAACGCGTAGCGGATGATCCGCTCGACGCCGAGGGCGGTGTTGACGCTCTCCTGGGTGGCGACCTCGTGCGGGGTGCCCTTGCGGAGCACGCCTCCGACGCCCGCGTACGGGCCCTCGGTGCCCTCGCGGACGACGACCATGTCGATGTCCTCGGGCTGCACGTCGGCCAGCGGGGTGGAGGCCCCGGGCAGCAGCTTGACCGGCCGCAGGTTGACGTACTGGTCGAGCTCGAACCGCATGCGCAGCAGCAGCCCGCGCTCCAGCGTGCCGCTGGGGACGGTCGGGTCGCCGATGGCGCCGAGCAGAATGGCGTCCTGGCCGCGCAGTTCGTCGAGCACCGAGTCGGGCAGCACCTCGCCGGTCCGGTGCCAGCGGGCGGCGCCGAGGTCGTACGGGGTCTGCTCGAAGGTGAGGCCGGACGAGGGGGCGACGGCCTCGAGGACCTTGAGCCCCTCGGCGACGACCTCGGGGCCGATCCCGTCACCGGCGATCACGGCCAGACGGACGTTGCGGGAAACCATGCGCGCACTCTACCGCAACGTCTCAGTTCGTGAGCATCGGTCTCACGATCCGAGATGGCCGTCTCGGCCCTCCCCCACGTCCCGCGCCGGCCGCGGCCGCCCTGATCGTTCCGGGGCTGGGTCTTTGTCACCCTCCGCCGACTTGACGGTGCGCCTCGGCAAAGGGGACGCTCTCCCCGACAAGTTCACAAACGAGGCGACAGTGCGCAGGAACCTGGTGCGACTCCAGGACGGTCCCGCCACTGTGTCCGGGGCCCTCCCGTCAGGGCCCCGGGAGTCAGGAACTGACCTGTCGTCCTCCCGTCACCGGGGCGAGTGCACCCCGTGAGGAGACCCCATGGCCCAGTCAGCCGTGCCGTCGTCGCAGGCACCGGAGCAGCCCGTACCGCTGCGCGTCCCCGTCCGCAAGATCCTGCCCTGGGCGGTCTTCGCCCTGGTCCTGGCGCTCGTGCTCATCTACTTCGTGGGCGCCGAACAGGGCGCGACCTCGCTCTTCGGCGGCACCTGGGTGCACGAGTTCACGCACGACGGCCGTCACCTGCTCGGGTTCCCCTGCCACTGATGATGCGCTCACTTCTCATCCGCGGCATGCTCGTCGGCGTCGCGGCGGCGGCGCTCGCCCTCCTGATCGCCTGGATCTACGGTGAACCGCAGGTCGGCCACGCCATCGCCTTCGAGGAGGCCGGCGCGGCCCACGACCACGCCGGCGCGGCGGCCGAGGAGCCCGAGGTCGTCAGCCGCACCGTCCAGAAGACCACCGGCCTGATCACGGCCATGGTGGTCTACGGCGTCGCGGTCGGCGGGCTCTTCGCCATCGCGTTCGCGTTCGCGTACGGCCGGCTCGGCGCGCTCGGCGCCCGCGCGACGGCCGCCCTGGTCGCCGTCGGCGGCTTCACGGCGGTCGTGGTCGTGCCGTTCCTCAAGTACCCGCCCACTCCCCCGGCTGTCGGCGACCCCGAGACCATCGGCGAGCGCACCGCGATCTACTTCGGCATGGTCGCGCTCGGCCTGCTCGCGACGGCGGCCGCCGTGATCGTCCAGCGGCGCCTGCTGCCGCGGCTGGGCCCGTGGAACGCGACGATCGTCGCGGCGGTCGGCTTCGCCGTCGTCGTCGCGCTCGTCTACCGCCTCACGCCCGAGCCCGACGCGGTGGCGGACGGGTTCCCGGCCACGGTGCTCTGGGACTTCCGCGTCGCCTCGCTGGGCATCCAGGTGGTGTTGTGGTCGACGCTGGGGCTGCTGTTCGGCGCCCTGACCGAACGGGCCTTCCGGCGGGCGGCGCCGTCCGCTCCGGCCCCGGGCTCGAAAGCCGAGCCCGTCCAGGGATAGCCACCGGTCAGCGGGGCAGCAGCGCGCAGTCGCCGCACATCTCGCCGCCGGGCGGCACCCGGTAGTAGAGGCAGCAGCTGCGCCGCACGAAGCCGCGCCCCTGTTCGAACGTGCCCGTGCCCGCGAGCGGGGCACGGGCGAACAGGTCGCGGACGAGGGCGCGCAGCGGTGTGGCCAGGTCCGGCCGGAGCGTTCCCGCGCGGAGCGTTCCGGCCAGGGCCGACGCGGCGTTGCCCCACAGCAGCCCGTCCGCCAGCCCCACGGTCTGGAGCATCGTCTCCCTGAGCGGCATCAGCTGGCCCCGTACGACCGTGCCGTGCAGGGCGTCCGCCGGGTCGCCGGGCAGGCTCGACGGGGCGGCCAGCCACAGGGCGACCGGCGCCCCCGGCGCCCAGCGCCAGTGCAGGCTCGACAGGTCCGGCACGGCGCCCAGGGCGGCCGCGGCGACCGCCGGCGACCAGAGCCGGGACGCCAGCCCCTGGAAGAGGATCGACGCGGCGACCCGGCGTTCGCCGGTGCCGAGCCGTTCGGCGTAGGCGTCGACCAGGCCGAGCAGGCGTTCGGGATCCTTCTCCGGCAGCGGCCGCCAGGTCGGGTCGGCCTCCTCGTCGGGATCGGTGACGATCGAGAAGTAGGGGCCGAGCTTCGCCGCCTCGCGCAGCGCGCCGGTGACCGCGATCGTCACGCCTCTCCCTCCGCTCGTTCGCCGCTCCCGCTCCCGGGCGGACTCCAACGTAACGCGCGACCGCCGCGGCCGGTCATCCGGCCACGGCGGTCGCGGTGAGTCTGGCCGCGCGGGTCGTCAGACGCCGCGCAGAGCCTCAGCCGCGCGGGTCTCGTCTGCCGCGCGAGCCTCAGCTGGTGGGCAGGCCGCCGTTGTCGCGGCGGTCCAGGGCCATCTGCAGGGCTCGCGAGGCCTCGTCCTGGTCGCGGGCGGGCGCGGCCGGCTCGTCGGCGGGCGCGGCGTTGAAAGTCTCGTTCATGGGCTTCGCTCCGTAAATGCGGTTGCTGCTGTGCCGGGGTGCTCGGCCACCGTGGTTCGCACGGTGTGACACCGAACAGGACTTACGGCCGTCACCTCACTCCGCAGCGGGTGGCGGCCTGCCGTTCAGGCCCCGCTGCGGCAGCGAAGGATTACCACGAAGCGCCGCATGACTGGAATCCACGGTACCTCCGGTCCCGGCAGGTGTCCCGACCGGTGGCCGATGTTCTCACATGATGAGACGAACGGCCGAGCTACCTGCGGAAACACGAAGGCCGTGATCCCGTCGCGGACGGGATCACGGCCTGACAGCGCGGGTCAGGACTCGAGGTCCACCCGGCGGCCCATCTCGGCGCCGATCTCGGCCTTGATGCCGTCAACCAGCTCGGTCGGGATGGCGGAGTCGACGGTGAGGGCGATCAGCGCCTGCGCGCCCTTGGCCGCCCGGCCGACCTGCATGCCGGCGATGTTGACGCCGGTGTCGCCGAGCAGCTTGCCGACCACGCCGACGATGCCCGGACGGTCGGTGTAGGTGAAGAACGCCATGTGCTCGGTGGGCAGGAGCTCCATGTCGTAGCCGTTGATCTCGATGATCCGCTCGATGTGCTTGGGCCCGGTGAGCGTGCCGGAGACCGAGATCACCTCGCCGTCGGCCATCGTGCCGCGGACCTGGACCACGTTGCGCCAGTCGGGCGAGTCCTCGCTGGTGGTGAGCGTGACCTCGACGCCGCGGTCGCGGGCGAGCAGCGGGGCGTTGACGAACGTCACCGCCTCCTCGATCACGTCGACGAACACGCCCTTGAGCGCCGCGAGCTCCAGGACCTTGACGTCGTGGCCGGTGATCTCGCCGCGCACCACCACGTCGAGCCGGACCGGCACGCCGCCGGCCAGCGCGGTGAAGATGCGGCCGAGCTTCTCGGCGAGCGGCAGGCCGGGCTTGACGTCCTCGGCGACCGCGCCGCCCTGGACATTGACCGCGTCGGGTACGAACTCGCCGGACAGCGCGAGCTTGACCGAGCGGGCGACCTGGGTGCCCGCCTTCTCCTGCGCCTCGTGGGTGCTGGCGCCCAGGTGCGGGGTGACCACGACGTTGTCGTGGTGGAACAGCGGGCTGTCGGTGCACGGCTCGGTGCTGAACACGTCGATGCCGGCGCCGGCCACCCGGCCGTCCTTGATCGCCAGGTCGAGCGCCGCCTCGTCGACGATGCCGCCGCGGGCCGCGTTGACGATGCGCACCTCGGGCTTGACCTGGTGCAGCTCCTTGTCGCCGATGAGACCGAGGGTCTCGGGCGTCTTGGGCAGGTGCACGGTGATGAAGTCGCTCTCGCGCAGCAGCTCGTCGATGGTGACCAGCTTCACACCCAGCTGGGCGGCGCGGGCGGCCTGCACGTACGGGTCGTAGGCGATCACGTTCATGTCGAACGCGGCGAGGCGCTGGGCGACCAGCACGCCGATGCGGCCGAGGCCGAGCACGCCGACGGTCTTGCCCTGAAGCTCCACGCCGGTGTACTTGGAGCGCTTCCACTCGCCCTGCTTGAGCGCGCCGTGGCCCTGCGGCACGTTGCGGGCGGTCGCCAGCAGCAGCGCGATCGCGTGCTCGGCGGCGGTGACGATGTTGGAGGTCGGCGCGTTGACGACCATGACGCCGGCCTTGGTGGCCGCCTCGACGTCGACGTTGTCGAGGCCGACGCCCGCGCGGGCGACCACGCGGAGCTTCCTGGCGTGCTGGAACACCTCGGCGGTGACCTTGGTGGCGCTGCGGACGATCAGGGCGTCGACGTCGGCGACGGCCGGCAGCAGCTGCTCGCGGTCGGCACCGTCGACGGAGCGGACCTCGAAATCGGACTCCAGCACGGCGATGCCGGCCGGGGAGAGTTCTTCGGCGACGAGGACGACAGGCTTGCTCAAGGAACAGTCCTTCGAATGTGGAGTGTGCAGGTGAGTTTGCGAGTCCACCCCGTCGTGCCCCCGCGCAAGGACAGTCTAGTCCCCCTCCGATGCCCTCCCGACGGACACGGCGACACGTCCCCGTACAGCCGTTTCGCTGGACTTCATCCTCGCCCGTCCACCTCGAGACCGAGACGAGTCCCGGTCTCGAGGCCTCCGATCGAGCGGCTCCCGATCACGCCGCGTTGGGCTCCGGCACGGAGGCGAGGACCGTGGCGGCCCCGCCGGCGTCGGCGACCTCGATGTGCGGGACGTCGATGAACACCCGCAGCGGCCCCGGCGGCAGGCCGAGGTCGTCGGCCACCTCCAGCTGGATCCCGCGCAGCGGGATGTAGGAGAGATAGCCGCGGTAGACGTTCTGCGAGCGGAACATCGCCGTCATGATCAGCCGGTAGTCGCGGATCCGGAACGAGAGGGCCGCGAGGGTGGGCACCGTGTCGGCGTCCTCCCCCGGCACGGTCAGCGAGATCCACGCGCTGGTCGTCCACGGCCGGGACCGCAACAGGTCGGCGACCCAGTGCAGCTGGTGGACGCCGTTGAGGTCGCGCAGCCGCTCCCCGAACTCGCTGTGCAGGGTGCGCCGTGGCCGGTCCTGTGACCAGCGCGACATCCGCGCGCCGTCGCCGTGCTCGCGGAGGATGGGGTCCTCCCAGCTCAGCGAGGCGATCTCGAAGAGGATCGGCGGGCCCTCGATGATCGGGCCGCGCTCTTCCATGCCGGCCTGGCCGGCCGCCCAGACGTGCCGCAGGAGGGCTATCCAGGCCCGTCCGCAGGTCTCCCAGCGCCGGACGGACCGATCGGCCGCCGCCACGTCACGACTCCCTGCCAATGAGCGCCCCCGGGCGGGCATCGGCGTTCAGGGAATTACCTGCCTTGACCTTTGCGGGAAGGGGAATAAATTCCGCCGCTCCGGTCAGGATCTCGGCTCTTGTCGTCCGGTGATGATCGCCACTCATGACTCCGCCCCACCGCCACCACGGGTGCGGTCACCTTTGCGTGGATGCCCTGGTACGTAGGACGTGCCGCATCCGCAGCGGCTTTCCTCCAGTATCGGGCAATCTGCGGCAAAAGTGTAGGGCATAGGCGAGAGTCACACCTTCACTCGCTTTCTGACTATCGTGATCGATTCTGCTTACTGCGTGTTCCGTCCAAGGGGGCGTTGGACACGGGCATCGCGCTAATGATTGACCTGAGTGCGCGGGCTGACGGGAATAACCGCCGGATCCGGGCCCGGCCGGTGCAGCACCACGAAGCCCTCCCGCTGGAAGACCCGCCGGTAACCGCGGGCGACCAGCTGGTCGACCCGCCGTAGCTGCTCGTCGCGGGTGGCGAACGGGAACTGCCGCCTGCGGGTGTCGGCGACCACCCAGGGCGCGTCGCGCGGCTGCCAGTCCCACAGCAGCACGCGGGTGCGCGGCGACAGGGCCGGGCCGACCGGGTTGACCGCCTCGACCAGGGCGCCGTCGGGCACCAGGGCGACCGCCGCGGCCGCCGCCTTCGCCCGCTCGTTGCGCTGGAAGAACGTGTCGTTGGCGAACTCGCTGAACGAGAAGGACGGCACCGTCAGGGCCGCCGCGATCAGGAGCCCCGCCGCCGGCAGCGCTCGCAGGACCGGCCGGGGCGGCACCCGCGGGAACGGCCGCGCCGGCACCCCCGTGGACGTCCGCGACGGCTCGCGCGAGCGCCGCAGGCGCGGGCCGAGCAGGCGGCGGAGCCGGGCGGCGCCGTCCATGGCGGCCATGAACAGGACGGCGATCAGGAAGGCGTTGTAGTGGTAGCGCGGCTCCCACCAGTTGGCGATCCGGTCGGCGAGCATACGTTCGGCCAGCAGCGGCACCGCCATGAGCGTCAGCGGCGAGGCCAGCGGCAGCAACAGCAGCGGCAGGACGAGCAGCGCCATCGTCCTGAGCTTGATCGGCGGCGTGCCGAGCATGGTCACCGCGTCCCACGGGTGGGTCAGCAGGTGCAGGGCCGCGCTGGGGAGGTCGGGCCCGAACGCGCCGTACGCCCAGTAGTAGTCGTCGTCCCCGCCGAACGCCGAGATGAGCACGCGCGAGGACACCCATGTCGCGACCATGCCCGTGACGATGAACAGCGCCCCGTTGCGGCGCTCCCCGCGCTGGGTGAGCAGGAAGAGGCCGAACCCGGCGAGCAGCAGGCCCATGTCCTCCTTGACCAGCAGGAGCAGCCCGGCGGCGAGGACGGCCTGGCCCTTGCGGCCCGCGTCGTACCGTTCGACCAGCAGCGCCGACAGCAGCGGCACGAAGGCCACCTCGTGGAAGTCGAACGCCAGGGCCTCGGCGATGGGCCACGACAGGGCGTAGGCGCCGGAGACCAGGTAGGCCGACGGGGCGCCGGCCCGGCGGCTCGTGTAACGCCAGATCGGCACGATCGCCAGCGCGAGCAGCACCGCCTGGGCGACCACGAGGGTCTCGGGGCCGTCGTGGATCCAGTAGAGGGGCGCGAGCACGGCCAGGATCGGCGAGAAGTGGTCGCCGAGGATGGAGAAGTCCGGCCCGAAGCCGTTGTGCACGCCCTTGACCATGGCGATCGGGAGACCGAAGCCGCTGTACGAGCGGATCGCCTGGTCGAAGATCACCAGGTCGTAGGTGCTCGCCCGGAACGTGTGGATCCGCGCCAGCGAGTACGCCGCGTACGCCACCGCCGCCGCCGCGATGAGCACGACCAGCGGCACCGGCGGCCGCGGGATTCCGCGGGGTCCGCGGAGCACCGGAGCCCCGTCCGTCTTTCCGTCCGCCAGGACCGCCTCAGCCACGCGCCAGGAGGCTACCAGCCTCGCGCGTGGCCGGGCGGTTCGGGTGACTATCCGGCCACCCGCCGTGCCATGGGCAGCCGCGACCGGGTGCAGAGCCCGGCGGCGGCCATCGAGATCAGCGGCACCACGACGCCGATGCCCGCGAGCAGCTCCCACGGGATGGCGACGATGGTCCCGTGGCCCGCCGCGTCCAGCGACCGCCCCTCGACGCCCTCGGCCCTGGTGAGCGGCCGGGCGACCGCGATGCCGGGCGCCAGCCCGGCCAGGATGCCCAGCCAGCAGCCCAGGATCGCGACGAAGCCGGCCTGTCCCATCATCAGCAGCCGCCGGGTCCGCGGCCGGGCGCCGACGGCCGCCAGGGTCGCCAGGTCGGGACGGGAGTCGGCGGCCGAGAGGCCGGTGGCGATCAGCGAGCCGCCGAGCACCATCAGCGCACCGGCCAGGCCGAGGAACAGCAGTACCTGTCCGAACGACTCGGTGAAGCCGCGTTCGGTGTAGACCTCGCCGCCGCCCTGCCCCTCGACCCGTTCCTGGAGCCGGGACTGCTGGTCCGGGGTCAGCCGGTGGTCCGCCCGGTCGATGCCGAACGCCTCGACCTCGGCCGGGATCCCGGCCCTGGCCGCGACGGAGGGCGGCGCCAGGACGCGGACGTTCGCCGCCTGCGGGACCGCGACCGCGGGCACCGGGCCGACCTTCCTGAGGACCTTGTCCTCGTCGTTCACGAAGTGCCGCACCGAGACGCCGACCGTGCCGCCGGGCGGCGGCTTGACGTTGAAGAGCACCACCTTGCCCGCCGCCAGCGCGGCGTTGACCGCGGGATCGTCCCGGCCGAGCAGGAGCCGGGCCTCGCGCGCGCCGCCCACGACGGTGTCGATCGTGATCGTCTCGCCGCCGTCGTAGACGTGGTCGAACTCCACGAACGGGCATTTCCCCGTGTCCTCGTCGAGGCAGACCCGGTTGACCCCGGGCAGCACCCGCAGCGGCACGACCGGCACCCCGGGGATCTCCCGCGCGATCGCCTGGGAGACCGGCCCGGCCGCGCTCGGCCGCCCCGGCGTGAACGACACGGCCTGGATCATCGTGGTGCCCTCGGGCAGCCGTTCGCGGTACTCCTGGCGGTTCTGGTCGAAGTCGCTCGCGCCCCCGATGGCGAGCGCCGTGATCCCCGCCACCGCGGCCATGATCGCCGCCACCGCCGGCGCCGCGCGGCCGCGGTTGCGCGAGCCGTCACGGACCGCCAGGCGCAGCGGGAGCGGCAGCCACCCGGCGCCCCGCCCGGCCGCCCCGACCACCCACGGGCCGATCATGACGCAGCCGATGATGATGGCGACCGCGCCGAGCGCCGCGCCGAACTCCTGGAACAGGCGCACGCCGACCATGGACAGCACGACGCCGCCCGCGATGAGCACGCCGCCCGCGATGGGCCAGCCGCGGCGGGTGCGGGCCTGGTCGCGGCGTCCGCCGAGCGCGGCCACGACGTCCATCCGGGCGGCCTGCCTGGCGGGCGCGTAGGCGGCGGCCAGGCCGCTCAGCCCGCCGAGCAGCATCGGCGCGGCGACCAGCAGCCACGGGACCTCGAACGGGCCCATGATCTCCCCCGTGCGCAGCTCGAACAGCGGCCGGGCCGCGGCGGCGAGCCCGATGCCGAGCGCGGCGCCGAGCAGGGCGGCCACGGCGCCGATGACGACACCGCCGGCCAGCACGACGGCGCGCAGGTGCCGGGGGTCGCCACCGGCGGCCGCGACCAGGGCCAGCTGCCGCCGCTGCCGGTGCACCCCGACGGCGAACGCCGGACCGGCCAGCAGGACGACCTCCAGCACGATCATCGCCACGATCATCGCGCCGACCGCCAGCGTGGCGCTCCGCGCGGCGGAGTCCGCCGCGGCGCCGCCGAGCGGGACCTCGCCCGGCGGGGGCGGGTCCGTCACCACGGCACGGGAGAGCACGGTGAGGCCGGACTTGTTGAACTCCAGGACGTCCGCCCAGGTGACCGGCCCGCCCACGCCGATGAGCCAGCGCCGGCCGCCCTCCGCCCCGCCCGGCCCCGCGGTGCCGGCGAACGCGCCGGGCAGGGCCGTCATGAGCTCGGTCCTGGGCGCCCGCGGGTCCTCGACGACGCCGACCACGCGCTTGCGCGAACCGTCGCGATCGGAGACGGCGGTCGCGCCGATCGCGAACCCGCGTCCGGTGAACCCGTCCGACACCGCCACCTCGCCGGGCGTCGCGGGGGCCCGGCCGCGGACGACCCTGAGCAGGCCGGACGCCAGCGGGTCGCGCAGGTCGGTCTCGGTCACATCGGCGCGCAGGATGCCGCGCTCGGTGCGGAACGCGATCGAAGTGCCCTCGGAGTACTGCAGCACCTTGGCGCCGGGCCCGTACTTGGCCCGCACCCGCTGCGTGATCTCGGCGGTGGTCCAGGGCTCGCCGCCGACCTCACCGCTGCCGCCGGCGGTGAACGCGCGGTCGTCGACATCCTGCTGGACGGGCTTCCGGCCCGCGTCGCCGATGCGCGCGTCGGCCCGGCCCAGGTCGTAGGGGAGCGACTCGCGCGGCGACCAGTCGCCGGTCGTGAACAACACCGACGCCGCCACGATCGCCATGACCGGCAGGCCGATCATGGCGAGCACCAGGGTGGAGCGCCCCTTGGAGCGGAGGGCGTCGCGGCGCGCGACGCGCAGGGCGACGGCGTAGCCGCTGCCGCGGCCTCTCACCGGGATTCCTGGAGGAGGGACTCGGGGCCGGGGCGGGCGCCGGTCGCGTCGACGATCCGGCCGTCGCGCAGGAAGACGACACGGTCGGCCCAGGCCGCGTGCCGCGACTCGTGGGTGACCATGAGGCAGGCGGCGCCCTTGTCGCAGCGCGCCCGCAGGATGCGCATGACGTCCTCGCCCGTCTGGCTGTCGAGCGCGCCGGTCGGCTCGTCGGCGAGCACGAGCCGGCGGTCGCCGACCAGCGCCCGGGCGATCGCCACCCGCTGCTGCTGGCCGCCGGACATCTCGTCCGGGAACCGGCCGGCGAGCTCGGCGATGCCGACCTCCTCGAGCGCGACGGCGGCCTCCCTGCGTGCCTGCCGGCCGCGGACGCCGTCCAGCTCGCGCGGGAGCATGACGTTCTCGGCCGCGGTCAGGCTCGGGATGAGGTTGAGGTCCTGGAAGACGTAGCCGATGCCGCGGCGGCGCAGCGCCGCGGCGCCGGCCCGGCCGAGCGCGCCGAGATCGGCGCCCTCGACGAGGACCCGGCCGCCGGTCGGCGCGTCCAGCCCGCCCGCGAGGGTGAGCAGTGTCGACTTGCCGGAGCCGGACGGGCCCATCACCGCGACGAACTCGCCGGCCCGCACCGACAGGCTGACCTCGCGGAGGGCGTGCACGAGACCGGCGCCCGCGCCGTGGTCGCGCGACACCTCGTGCAGGACCAGGACGTCGCTCGGGGCCGCGCCGCCGTCGACGGCGCCGCCGGAGGTGCCACCGCCTGGGGCCAGGACGCTCATCGGCGTCCTCCCTTCGAGGTGTGGGAGATGCCGGAGTCGTCGCCGGGGGCGGGCTCGGGGGCTGGGGCCTCGGCCCGCGGCTCGGCGTGCTCGATGCGGGCGACGTAGGTCTCGCAGTGGTCGAGCCAGCGCACCTCGGCCTCGGCCTGGAAGATCATGGATTCGAGCACCAGGCGCCAGGCGCGGTCGCCCGGGTCTGCGGGGAGCGGGGGGCCGTCGGCCTTGAGCCGCGTCAGGTCCTGGAGCGACCGCAGCGTGGCGGTGCGCTGCGCCTGCACCACCTGCCGGACGTCGATCCCCGGCGTGGTCACCGCCATCGCGAGCTTGATCGCCAGCTCGTCGCGGGGACGGTCGGCGCGGGCCACCGGGGTGGCGAACCAGCTCCGCACGTCGTCCTCGCCGGCCGGGGTGATCCGGTAGACGAAACGGCCCTCGTCGTCGGCCCCCACGCGGGTGACGAGCTCGTCGCGTTCGAGCCGCGAGAGCGTGGAGTAGACCTGCCCGATGTTGAGCGGCCAGGTCGAACCGGTGGACGACTCGAACTCGGCGCGCAGCTGGTAGCCGTAGCGCGGCCCCTGGGCGAGGAGCGCGAGGATTCCGTGGCGGATGGACATGCGTACCAAGTATGCATACTTGGTATGGCCACCGCAATACCGAGTATGCATCCCGCGACACGCTGACCCGATTTCACTGTGGGCGATCTGCCGGGCCCTTACCGTAACCGGGTGTCCCCGCCCCACAGGAGGGTCTTGTGACCTCGGACAGCGCGATCAGCGTGCTCCACGACGTCCTGCGCGTGTACGACCACCGGTTCCTCGACATGGACGCCCCCCGGCGCCTCCGGCTCTTCGAGGGCACGCGGCAGGCGCTCGGCGACGAGGCGCTCAGCGACGCCGCGCGCGCCGCGCTCCCCGTCGGCTTCCGGCTGCGCGCGTTCTGCATCCAGCACGGCCTCCAGGACGAGCTGGAACGCCTCATCCGGGACGAGATCGACGGCGTCACCGTCGGGGCCGTTGTGGTGGGCGGCCGCGTGTACGCCGTCTACCCCTACCTGCGCGGCGTCCCGCGCCAGGACGCCGACATCACCGGCGAGGTCGGCGCCGAGCACCGGCTGGACGCCGCGTCCTGGCAGGGCAAGAGGCTGCGGGTGCGCGGCCTGGCCCGGATCGAGCGCATCGAGGCCCGCGAGACCAAGGTCGAGGTGATCCTGCGCGAGCGCCGGACCGAGGTCGAGCACCGGTTCCCCGCCGACGCGCTGGCGGACGACTGCTTCGAGGCGCAGGCCGACCTGACCGCCGCCGGGGTCGGCCCCGGCCGCTGGGACGTGCACGTCGCCGCATCCGCCCTGGGCGTCACGCGCGCGGCCCGGTTCGGCACGATCAGGTGCGACAAGGTCAAGACCGAGCCGCAGCGGCGCACGCTCGACTCCGGCACGACGGCGACGCTCTACTTCACCAGGGGCGGCCACCTCGCCGTGCTGATCCGCGGCGACGAGAAGGCCGCTCCCCTGCGCGCCAAGCTCCGCCGGCGCCTCACCCGCTGACCGCCGCCGCGGAGCCACCACCGCGGAGCCACCGCGAGCCACCGCGAGGCACCGCGAGGCACCGCGAGGCACCGCGAGGCACCGCGAGGCACCGCGAGGCACCGCTGAACGCGAGAAGCGGGGGCGCCCGGTGGGCGTTCCCCGCTTCGTCGCTACGCGCTCGCGTACGGCCTGCTCAGCCGCTTGGCCGGCTCGTCAGTCGTTCAGCCAGCTCATCATCGGGCGCAGGGCGGCGCCGGTCTTCTCGATCGGGTGCTGGGCGAGCTCCTCGCGGTACTTGCCGAACTGCACCTGGCCGCCCTCGAACTCGGCGACGAGCTCCTTGGCGAACTGGCCGGACTGGATCTCACCGAGGATCTTCTTCATCTCGGCCTTGGTCTCGGCGGTGACCACGCGCGGGCCGCGGCTGTAGCCGCCGTACTCGGCGGTGTCGGACACCGACCAGTACATCTTGGAGATGCCGCCCTCGTACATGAGGTCGACGATCAGCTTCACCTCGTGCAGGCACTCGAAGTAGGCCACCTCGGGCTGGTAGCCGGCCTCGATCAGGGTCTCGAACCCGGCCTTGATCAGCTCGGAGAGGCCGCCGCACAGCACGGCCTGCTCGCCGAACAGGTCGGTCTCGGTCTCCTCGGTGAACGTGGTCTTGATGCCGCCCGCGCGCAGGCCGCCGATGGCCTTGGCGTACGAGAGGACCAGCGGCCAGGCGTTGCCCGTCGGGTCCTGCTCGACGGCCACGATGACCGGCACGCCGCGGCCCGCGGTGTACTGGCGGCGGACCAGGTGGCCCGGGCCCTTGGGGGCGACCATGCAGACGTCCACGCCCGCCGGCGGCTCGACGAGGCCGTAGCGGATGTTGAGGCCGTGGCCGAAGAACAGCGCGTCGCCGTCCACCAGGTTGGGCTTGATGTGCTCCTCGTAGATCCCGCGCTGGAGGTGGTCCGGCGTCAGGATCATGATGAGGTCGGCCTCCTCGACCGCCTCGGCGACCGTGAGCACCCGCAGGCCCTCGGACTCGGCCTTCTCGCGGCTCTTGGAGCCCTCGGCCAGGCCGACCCGGACGTCCACGCCGGAGTCGCGCAGGGAGAGCGCGTGCGCGTGCCCCTGGCTGCCGTACCCGATCACGGCGACGTGCCGGCCCTGGATGATGCTCAGGTCGGCATCGTTGTCGTAGAACATCTCAGCCACTGTGCTGCTGCCTTTCGCTTTCGGTGATGGGTACGCTCACGCGCTGCGCTCGATGGCGCGCAGCGAGCGGTCGGTGATGGAACGGGCCCCGCGGCCGATGGCCACCATGCCGGACTGCACCAGCTCCTTGATGCCGAACGGCTCGAGAACGCGGATGAAGGCGTCCAGCTTGTCGCGGTTGCCGGTGGCCTCGATGGTCACCGCGTCCGGCGCCACGTCGACGACCTTGGCGCGGAACAGCTGGACGGTCTCCAGCACCTGCGACCGGGTCTCGGCGTCGGCGCGCACCTTGACCAGGACGAGCTCGCGCTGGACCGACTGCGAGGAGTCCAGTTCGACGATCTTGAGCACGTTCACCAGCTTGTTGAGCTGCTTGGTGACCTGCTCCAGCGGGAGCTCCTCGACGTTGACCACGATCGTCATCCGGGAGATCTCCGGGTGCTCGGTGGTGCCGACGGCCAGCGACTCGATGTTGAACCCGCGCCGGGAGAACAGCGCCGCCACCCGCGCCAGGATGCCGGGCTTGTTCTCCACCAGGACGGAGAGCGTGTGCAGGCTCATCTCGTCACTCTCCGTTCTCGAAGTCGGGGGCCAGGTCACGGGCGATCTTGATGTCGTCGTTGGTGGTGCCCGCGGCGACCATGGGCCAGACCATGGCGTCCTGGTGCACGACGAAGTCGATCACGACCGGGGCGTCGTTGATCTCCATCGCCTTGGCGATGGTGGCGTCGACGTCCTCGGGCGAGTCGCAGCGCAGGCCCACGCAACCGTACGCCTCGGCCAGCTTGACGAAGTCCGGGATCATCGTCTTGCCGGAGGCGATCTCGGGCGAACGTTGCGAGTGCAGGTTGGTGTTGGAGTAACGCTCGTTGTAGAAGAGCGTCTGCCACTGCCGGACCATGCCGAGGTTGCCGTTGTTGATGACCGCGATCTTGACCGGGATGCCCTCGATCGCGCAGGTGGCCAGCTCCTGGTTGGTCATCTGGAAGCAGCCGTCGCCGTCGATCGCCCAGACCTGGGTCTCGGGCGCGCCGACCTTGGCGCCCATCGCGGCCGGGACCGCGTAGCCCATGGTGCCCGCGCCGCCGGAGTTGAGGAACGCGCCGGGCCGCTCGTACTTGATGAACTGCGCGGCCCACATCTGGTGCTGGCCGACGCCCGCGACGTAGTAGGCGTCCGGGCCGACGAGCTGCCCGATGCGCTCGATGACGTGCTGCGGCGACAGGGAGCCGTCGGAGGGCTGGTCGTAGCCGAGCGGGTAGGTCTCGCGCCAGGCGTTGAGCTGGCGCCACCAGTCCTCGTAGTCGCCCTTGCGGCCGTTGCCGTGCTCGTTCTGCACCGCGACGATCAGATCCGCGATGACCTCGCGCGCGTCGCCGACGATCGGGACGTCGGCGTGCCGGTTCTTGGAGATCTCGGCCGGGTCGATGTCGGCGTGCACGACCTTGGCGAACGGGGCGAAGCCGTCGAGCTTGCCGGTGACCCGGTCGTCGAAGCGGGCGCCCAGGGCGATCAGCAGGTCGGCCTTCTGCAGCGCGCCGACCGCGCCGACGCTGCCGTGCATGCCCGGCATGCCCATGTGCAGCGGGTGGCTGTCGGGCAGCGCGCCCTTGGCCATCAGGGTGGTGATGACGGGGGCCCCGGTGACCTCGGCGAGGACCTTGAGCTCGGCCGACGCGCCGGCCTTGATGACGCCGCCGCCGACGTAGAGGACGGGGCGTTCGGCCTCGGTGATCAGCCGGGCCGCCTCGCGCACCTGCTTGGAGTGCGGCCGGGTGACGGGCCGGTAGCCCGGAAGCTGCATCTGGACGGGCCATTCGAAGGCGAACGTGGCCTGCAGCGCGTCCTTGGAGATGTCGACCAGGACCGGGCCCGGCCGGCCGGTGGACGCGATGTGGAACGCCTCGACGATCGTGCGGCCGATGTCCTCGGGCTTGGTGATCAGGAAGTTGTGCTTGGTGATCGGCATCGTGATGCCGGCGATGTCCGCCTCCTGGAAGGCGTCCGTCCCGATCGACGCGCTGGGCACCTGGCCGGTGATCGCGACCATCGGGACCGAGTCCATGTAGGCGTCGGAGATCGGCGTGACGAGGTTGGTCGCCCCCGGGCCGCTGGTGGCCATGCACACGCCGACCTTGCCCGTCACCATCGCGTAGCCCTGCGCGGCGTGCCCGGCCCCCTGCTCGTGCCGGACGAGGATGTGGCGCAGCTTCTTGGAGTCGAAGAGCGGGTCGTAGGCCGGGAGGATCGCCCCTCCCGGGATGCCGAACACCGTCTCGACGCCGACGTTCTCCAGTGCGCGGACCAGCGCCTGGGCTCCCGTCATCTGTTCGGTCGTCATGTTCCTGATTCCTTGGGGAGAGTCGAACGGAAAGAGCCTCTGGCCAACAAAAAACCCCCGCCGCCGGGTGGCGGTCGAGGGGCGCGCGCAGGTGGAAGTGCTTGATCAGCCTGCGCGCCGACCAAGTACTACGAGGATGATGGAACCGCTCTGCACGGTGCCACTTTCGCCGACTTCCCGCCGCTGGTCAAATCCGTGGACATATCGTCTCGGCATCTGAGACACCTGGACGGGCGCGTTCAGCCTGGTGACAGGGCCGTGCCCTCCAGCGGAAGGCCGGTGCCGCCGGGCACGTCGGGCCCGCCGAGATTGGTGCGGACCAGCGACTCCACCCGTCCGGCCGCCATCGGCCTGGCCACCAGGAAGCCCTGCCCGCGCGGGCAGTCCATCTCGCGCAGCAGCTCGAGCTGCTCGGGCCGCTCGATGCCCTCGGCGACGACCGTCAAGCCCAGGTCGCGGCCGAGCCGCACGATCGTCCGGGTCAGCAGGGTGAGGGTCTCGTCGGACCCCAGCCCGGCCACGAACGACGGGTCGATCTTGATGATGTCGACCGGGAGCTGGCCGAGGTAGGCGAGCGAGGCGTAGCCGGTGCCGAAGTCGTCGATCGCGAGCCGGACGCCCAGGTCGCGGAGCGCCGACAGGCGTTCCACGCTCTGCCCCGCGTCCTCGACCAGCACCTCCTCCTTGACCTCCACGGTGAGCGCCTGCGGCGGCAGCCCGGTCTCCTCCAGCGCCGCCGCCACCGACTCCACGAAGCGCGGCGCGGCGATCTGGCGGGCGGTGAAGTTGACCGACAGGCCCACGTCCCACGACTCGCGCCGCCAGCGCGCCACCTCGCGGCAGGCCTCGCGCAGCACCCAGTCGCCGAGCGGGATCATCAGGCCGGAGACCTCCGCCGGGCCGATGAACTCCTCCGGCGGCACCGCGTCGCCGCCCCGCCACCACCGCACCAGCGCCTCGACCCCGGTGACGCGGGACGTGGCCAGCTCGACCACCGGCTGGAACTCGACGGTGAACTCCTCCTCGGCCAGCGCCCGCTGGAGGTCACTGCCGATCTCGAGCCGGCGGACCACGTCGGCGTGCATGTGCGGGGCGAAGACCTCGACCCGGCCGCCGCCCAGCTCCTTGGCGCGCGCCATCGCCAGGTCGCCGTTGCGGATCAGCTCGGCGGCGTCGCGGCGGAGCCGACGCTCGGGGGCGTCGCCGGGGACCGCGACGGCGAGCGGCTCCTCCCCGTCGTCGAGGAAGGCGATGCCCACGCTCGCGGTGAGGATGATCCCCTTGCTGCCCACCCGGTAGGGGTCGATCGTGAGGACGCGGAGGATACGTTCGGCCAGCTCGACCGCCGACCGGGTGTCGCCCACCTGGCCGCGCCCGGACGCCGCCGCGGCCGCGTCCGCCTGGTCCTCGACGAGGACGGCGAACTCGTCCCCGCCCCAGCGGGCCACGGTGTCGTCGGCCAGGACCGTCGAGCGCAGCCGCCGCGCGGCCTGCGCCAGCACCTGGTCGCCCGCCGCGTGCCCGGCCGAGTCGTTGACCGCGGTGAAGCCGTCGAGGTCGACGAAGACGACCGCGACGCGTCCGCCGCAGTCCCGGCGCGACAACACCTCGCGGGTGCGCTCCTCGAAGTAGGCGCGGTTGGGCAGGCCGGTCAGCCCGTCGTGGAACGTCAGATGCGTGACCTGGCGTTGCAGGGCGGCCTGCTCGCTCAGGTCACGGGTGGTCACCAGCAGCCGTCCCGGCGCCTCGCCGGTGCCGCTGTAGCGGGAGATGGTCGACTCGGTCGGCAGCCACGTGCCGTCGGCCGCCCGTACCCGGCACGACACCCGCAACGTGTCGGGCGGCGGGTCGTCGTCGGCCCCGGGCGGGTTCTCCTCGGCGTCCAGGAACTCGGTGAAGACCTCCTGGACCCGGGGCAGGTCCTCGGGGTGGACGATCTCGTCCAGCGGCCGGCCGAGCAGCTCGTCGGCGCTGTAGCGGTAGGTGCGGAGGGCGCCCGCGCTGGCGTACTGGACGACGGCGTCGAGGTCGCAGATCAGCACCGCGTCGTTGATGCTCTCCGACAACGCCCGGAAGTGCTCCTCGCCGGTATCGACCGCGCGGCGCAGCGAGTCGTTCTCGCGCAGCAGCCCGGCCAGCCGGGCCAGCAGCACCATCGTCGCCGACCCGGCCACCAGCGAGACCACCGGCTCCAGCCCGTCCGTCCCGGCCAGGCCGCGGCCCGCGACGAAGAGGGTCGCGGCGGCGGCCACCGCGGCGGGCGCGATGCCGGGCCCGATCATCCGCCCGGCCTCGTCGGCGCCGTCGCGTCCGGCGGCGGCCCCCTCACGGCGCGCCCGGACGCCGTCCGGGCCGGCCCAGGGAACGAGCGCGAGCAGCAGCAGGCCGCCCACGCGCAGGATGTCGGCGGGGTCGTCGGCCACGGCGCCGCCGCGCAGCCGTACCGTCAGGCTGACGATGTCGGCGGCGGCGAACGCCACCAGCGCCAGGTAGCCCATCCAGGCCGACCGCCGGTGCCCGCGCGCCGCGCCCAGCACGAACGACAGCGCGCCGCACACCAGGACGATGCCGACCAGCGGGTAGAGCAGCTCGAGCACGAACTCGGCGGGCGTCTCGCCGGACTGCTGGTAGAGGTCGCCGAAGAGGGCCACCCAGCCCAGCACGAACAGCGCGCACACGCAGATGTAGGTGTCGCCGGCGTACCTCAGCCACGTACGGGCGTCCCGGGGCAGCCGGATCGGCGCGACCAGCCCGACCATCAGCGCGATCACGGCGGCCAGGTAGAAGAGGTCGAACACCGACAACGACATGGCGCTGCGGCCGGACGAGGCCGAGAGGGCCGACCCCAGCGCGCCGGCGAACCAGCAGGCCGCGGCGATGCCGTACCAGCGCCAGGAGGCGCGCCACTGCGTCTCGGCCTGGCCCCGGCCGGGCACGTCACCGTCGGGCTGCCGCGTCTCGGGCAGGTGTGTATCGGCCGGCGGCGGCTCGGCCTGGAGCGTCTCGGGCCGGAGCGTCTCGGCCTGGAGCGTCTCGGGCCGGCGGAGGGCGAAGCGGCGCCGGCCCGGCGCCGGCGGCTGCCGGGCGGCGGTCAGCAACGAGGCCGCGGCGGCAGCGGCGGCCACGACCTCGGCCCACGAGGTGAGGGTGGCACCGCCCCAGCCGAGCAGCGACCCGGTGGCGTAGAGCAGGCCGAGGACCACGGCCATGCCGATGGGGACCGTCGAGGGCGGTGGATGACGGCGCGAGCTCCGCGTCTCCGCGTCGCCTTCGCGCCCCACCGCCTCCCGAGCGTCGTCGCCGCTCATCGCGCCGTGTCCCTTCCTGCCTATGGGAGCGTTCTGCCCCCGCAGCCACTCCGCTGCACGTGTGATTGCTGGTCATGAAGCGTCCCTGGAACCGCTCGGGCTCCTGGGACATCGCCCGGCCGCTCGGATAACGCTCGGTATGTGGCGGGTCGTGCCCCGCGCAGGTCGTGCGCCAGGGACGCGGCGAGCGCATCGCCTGCGCCGGCCACCGGTCAGCGACATTGCTGCAGTGCGGGATCACCGTGTTGCTCAATGTACGTTCCGTAGGTCACGGAGCGATTGAGGCTCAGCGTCCACCCGGCGACAAAGACCTTCGCGGATTCCGCATACCGCGAGGTCTCGTCATGGATCGTCACCTAAGCGGGGCGTTTGTCCGTCGTCACGCTCCGTAGGGAACGGTGACGTCACGACGACGGTGTCGCGTTGTGCGGCACGTCCGGCTTGTGACTTGATTGCCCTATGCGCCGCGTTTCCGGTCTCGCGACCCTTGTGACCGCTCTGCTCACCGTGACCTCGTGCAGCGGGGACGGCGGCGGCGGAACGGCCGGAGGCTCCTCGCCCTCCGGCGCCCAGTCCGTCCGGCCCACGTCCACCTCGACCGGGACCGCCCGGCCGGGCGAGCCGCGCGTGCTGGTCAAGGGGCGCGAGGTGACCTGGGGGCTGGCGTTCCTGCCCGGCGGCGACGCGCTGGTGACCGAACGGGAGACCGCCCAGCTGCTGCGGATCACGCCGAAGGGCAAGGTCACCGAGGTCGGGAAGATCCCGGGCGTGTCGGCGGGCGGCGAGGGCGGCCTGCTCGGCGTGGCCGTCTCCCCCGGCTTCGCCACCGACACCTGGGTGTACGTCTACTACACGGCCAAGTCCGACAACCGGATCGCGCGTTTCCACTACACCACCGGCATCGGCAAGCCGCAGGTCATCGTGACCGGCATCCCCAAGGGCGGCAACCACAACGGCGGGCGGCTGGCGTTCGGCCCCGACCGCCTGCTGTACGCCTCCACCGGCGAGGTCGGGCGCGAGAAGCACTCCCAGGACAAGAAGTCCCTCGGCGGCAAGATCCTGCGCATGACGCCGGACGGCAAGCCGGCACCCGGCAACCCGTTCAACTCGCTGGTGTGGAGCTACGGCCACCGCAACGTGCAGGGCCTGGCCTGGGACACCGAGGGGCGGCTGTTCGCCACCGAGTTCGGCCAGGACCGCTTCGACGAGGTCAACCGCATCGTCAAGGGACGCAACTACGGCTGGCCGGAGGTCGAGGGCATGGGCGGCGACGCCGCCCGCTTCAAACCCCCGGTCCTCACCTGGACGCCCTCGGAGGCCTCCCCGTCCGGCCTGGCGTACGCGCAGCGCTCGTTGTGGGTCGCGGCCCTCCGCGGCGAGCGCCTCTGGCAGGTCCCGCTGCTGCGCAACGGCGTCGTGGGACGCCCCATTCCCCTCTTCAAGGGACGATACGGGCGCATCCGCTCGGTCGTTCCCGCACCCGACGGCACGTCGCTCTGGCTCACCACCGACAACGGCGACAACGATGGGGTGATCGTCGTACCTCTGCGATGACGGAACGGGGACGCGCCCTCGTCCGTACTAAAGAACGAAGGGCGGTCCCATGCGAAAAGCAACGATGATCCTGGTCCTGCCGCTGGTGGCGGCCTGCTCCGGCTCCCCCGGCGGCGAGGGCACCGGCACCACGCCTCCCCCGGCCACGGCCACCCCCACCGCGACGTCCACCGGGCTCGGCCAGCCCCGCGACGTGACCACCGGCCTCGCCGTGCCCTGGGGCATCGCCTTCCTGCCCGGCGGCGACGCCCTGGTGACGGAACGTAACAGCGCCCGCGTCCTGCGCGTCACCAAGGACGGCAGGGCCACCTCGATCGGCACCGTGCCCGGCGTGTCCGCCGAGGGCGAGGGCGGCCTGATGGGCGTCGCCGTCTCCCCCGCGTTCGCCACCGACCGCCTGGTCTACCTGCACTTCACCGCCGACGACGACAACCGCGTCGTCCGCTTCCGCTACGACGACAAGGTCGGCCGGCTGGAGCCCCTGATCACCGGCATTCCCAAGGGGAGCAACCACAACGGCGGCCGCATCGCCTTCGGCCCCGACGGCTACCTCTACGTCGCCACCGGCGAGGTCTACGAGACCCACCTGGCCCAGGACAAAGACTCCCTCGGCGGCAAGATCCTGCGCGTCACCCCCGAGGGCAGGCCGGCCCCGGGCAACCCGTTCGGCAACCGCGTGTGGACCTACGGCCACCGCAACGTCCAGGGCCTGGCCTGGGACGAGCAGGGCCGCATGTACGCCACCGAGTTCGGCCAGGACACCTACGACGAGATCAACCGCATCGAGAAGGGCAAGAACTACGGCTGGCCCGAGGTCGAGGGCGTCGGCGGCAAACCGCAGTACACCGACCCCCTCCTGACCTGGTCGACCGACGAGTCCTCACCGTCCGGCCTCGCCTACGCCAAGGGTTCCCTGTGGGCCGCCGGCCTCCGCGGCGCCCGCCTCTGGCAGGTCCCGCTGACCGCCGACGGCAAGGCCGCCCGCCCCACCGCCCACTTCACCGACCGCTACGGCCGCCTCCGCACCACCGCCCTGGCCCCCGACGGCACCCTCTGGTTCTCCACCAGCAACAAAGACGGCCGAGGCGACCCCAACCCAGGCGACGACCGGATCCTCACCGTCCCCCTCCCCTAACCCTCAATCCCACCAGAACCGCCAGCGCCCCTCCTCCACCAGAAGGGACACGTACGCCTCATAGTCGCCAGGCCCCTGCCAGACGTTGTCCGGGCAGAACGCCAGATGCTCGTCGGCCACCCGCCGCGCGTCCTCGATCATCTTGGGCGGGCCGGCGACGGCCACCTCCAGGTCGGGCGCCTCCACAGCTCCGCGGCACCGGCCTGCGGCTCGTCGGATACCCATAGAGGCTCACGGCCCCTCGGCCGCCCGTCGTCCACGTCCTCAGGCTCGACCAAGCCTCCTGGCGGCAGGCCGGGCGGAAGCGGTGGAAATTCTCCAGACATGGCCGCAACCTAGCGGCCACCACCGACAAGCCTGTTCAGGCTCGGACGGTGATCAGAACTCCAGGTCCTGCCAGTCGATCGTGAGGGAGATGGGGTTGCTCACTTCGGGCTTGCCGCCCTCGTCCTTCATGAACGTGCCCACGTGCTTGTAGAGCCTGGAGGCATGGTCGAGGCGGTACCGCTCGATGATGGAGACACCGGTGTCGTCCAGCCGCACGATCCAGTAATTCGGGATTCCCGCCTTGGCGTACACGCCGGGCTTGCCGGTGGAGTCCCGTGTCTCTGAGCCGGGGGACACGACTTCGGCGACCAGGAGGACGTGCCCCGCTCGCAGGCGTTCTCCGCGATCCCGGTCCGGGCAGCGGTAGAGGACCACGTCAGAGCGCAGGTTGGACAGCGGAACGTCTCGCAACCGCACGTCCACAGAGTTGTCGACGGCGAGGGGGCCATGTCCTCGCTTCATCGCGACGCGAGCGTGCTCTTCGATCAGGGTGGCAAGGCGGCGGGACGCCTTCTGGTGCGCAGGCGATGGCGCTTCGCAGAGGACGACATAGCCGTCCACGATCTCGATGGTCCTGGAGATGTCCTCGGGGAGGGCCTCGTACTCCCTCGCGGTCACCGGGGCGGGTTGCGGTCGAAGGCTCAGCAGCCAACTGTCTTCGGGGAGCGACGGCATCATGGGCCCTTTCGAGGGAGTGCTGGAGCCGGGTTGTGGGCGCTCGGCGAGTATTCGCCAGGGGTCGGTCAGGGGCGGTGGGGGGCTTGGGGGCGTCGTTAGGGTGCGGGGATGGGGTTTCCTTATGCGGATCCGGCGCGGTTCGAGGGGTTGTTGGAGCATGTGGAGCGGTATCTCGGGAAGGTGGTGCGCGCGGAGCCGCCGGATGTGAGGGGTGACAAGCGGGGGTTCGCGACCGGGATCCATCACCATCCCGAGTGGGAGCTGGTGTCGGCGGCCACGACCGGGCTGCGGTTCCAGAAGTTCGGGGACGGGCTGCCGCAGGAGTTCGTCTGCTCCGCGGTGCCCGAGCAGAGTCACGAGGCTGGTTACCTCGTGCACGTGGTCGCGGAGAGCTGCATCCGGAGGGAGCGGGGGTTGGCGTACGGGAGCGGGTACCTGAACGACGGGCCGCTGATCCCCGAGACGGAGATCGTGGGGGCGCTGGCGATGCCGCATCCGTTGGCGGAGCAGGGGTTCGACGTGCTCCGGGACGCGGACGGGGAGGCCACGCTGAAGTTCATGACGCTCATGCCCGTCACCGAGGACGAGTTCCGGTTCATCCAGGCGGAGGGGCCGCAGGAGATGGTCGCCACGTGGTCTCGGGAGGACGTCGACGTGTTCGACTTCTACCGGGACTCGGCCGTCTAGCCGAGTCCCGGCAGAGGGTCAGGAGACGCCGAGCTTCTCCAGGATCAGCGCGCGGGCGCGGCCGGCGTCGGCCTGGCCCCGGCTGGCCTTCATGACGGCGCCGACGAGGGCGCCGGCGGCGGCGACCTTGCCGCCGCGGACCTTGTCGGCCACGTCGGCGTTGTCGGCGATCACCTGGTCGATGATGGCCGCCAGGGCGCCGTCGTCGCTGACGACCTTGAGGCCGCGGGCGGCGACGACCTCGTCCGGGGTGCCCTCGCCGGCCAGGACGCCATCGAAGACCTTCTTGGCGAGCTTGTCGTTGAGCTCGCCGGCGGCGACCATCGCCTGGACGCGGGCGACCTGCTCGGGCGTGATGGGCAGGGACGCGAGGTCGACGCCCTGCTCGGTGGCCTGGCGGGACAGCTCGTTCATCCACCACTTGCGGGCGGAGCGCGCGTCGGCGCCGGCCGCGATGGTGGAGTCGATGAGGTCGACGGCGCCGGCGTTGACGACGTCGCGCAGCTCCAGGTCGGACAGGCTCCACTCCTGCTGGACGCGCCTGCGGCGGGCCGCCGGGAGCTCGGGCAGGGTGGCGCGCAGCTCCTCGACCCACTCGCGGGACGGCGCCATCGGGACGAGGTCGGGCTCCGGGAAGTACCGGTAGTCCTGGGCCTCCTCCTTGCTGCGGCCGCTGGTGGTGGTGCCGGTGTCCTCGTGGAAGTGGCGGGTCTCCTGGGTGACCTTGCCGCCGGCGTCGAGGACGGCCGCCTGGCGCTCGATCTCGGAACGCACGGACCGTTCGACCGAACGCAGCGAGTTGACGTTCTTGGTCTCGGTGCGGGTGCCCCACTCGGACGCGCCGCGCGGCATGAGCGACACGTTGACGTCGCAGCGCATGGAGCCCTCCTCCATGCGCACGTCCGAGACGCCGACGGCGCGGACCAGCTCGCGCAGCTCGGTCGCGTAGGCGCGGGCGACCAGGGGCGCCTTGTCGCCGGTGGCCGGGATCGGCTTGGTGACGATCTCGACGAGCGGGATGCCGGCGCGGTTGTAGTCGACGAGGGAGTACTCGGCGCCCTGGATGCGGCCGGTGGTGCCGACGTGCGACGACTTGCCGGTGTCCTCCTCCATGTGCACGCGCTCGATCTCGATCCGGTACGTCTCGCCCTCGACCTCGACGTCCAGGTGGCCGTCGACGCACAGCGGCTCGTCGTACTGGGAGATCTGGTAGTCCTTCGGCATGTCCGGATAGAAGTAGTTCTTCCGGGCGAACCGGCACCACTCGACGATGTCGCAGTCGAGCGCCAGGCCGATCTTGATGATGCCCTCGATGGCGGCGCGGTTGGTCACCGGCAGCGAGCCGGGCAGGCCGAGGCAGACCGGGCAGACCTGGGTGTTGGGCTCGCCGCCGAACGTGGTCGGGCAGCCGCAGAACATCTTGGACGCGGTGCCCAGCTCGATGTGGGTCTCGAGACCGAGCACCGGCTCGTAGCGGGTCAGCGCCTCTTCGTACTTCACCACGGTCGGGGTGCTCACTTGGCGACCTCCGCGAGCTCGGGGGCCTTGGCCAGCAGCGGGCCGCCCCAGCGGTCTTCCAGGGCCTTCTCGACGGCGGCGCCGACGCGGTAGACGCGGTCGTCGCCGAGCACCGGGGCCATGATCTGCAGGCCGACCGGCAGGCCGTCCTCGTCGGCGAGCCCCGCGGGCACCGAGATGGCCGCGTTGCCCGTCAGGTTGGACGGGATCGTGCACAGGTCGGCGAGGTACATCGCCATCGGGTCGTCGGCGCGCTCGCCGATCGGGAACGCGGTCGTCGGCGTGGTCGGCGAGATCAGCACGTCCACCTGCTCGTACGCGCGCTCGAAGTCGCGCGAGATCAGCGTGCGGACCTGCTGCGCCTTGCCGTAGTAGGCGTCGTAGTAGCCGGACGACAGCGCGTAGGTGCCGAGCATGATGCGGCGCTTGACCTCGGGGCCGAAGCCCTGCGCGCGGGTGAGCGCCATGACCTCCTCGGCGCTGCGCGTGCCGTCGTCGCCGACGCGCAGGCCGTAGCGCATCGCGTCGAAGCGTGCCAGGTTGGAGGAGGCCTCCGACGGCGCGATCAGGTAGTACGCGGGCAGCGCGTAGGTGAAGCTCGGGCAGGCCACCTCGACGACCTTGGCGCCGAGCGACTCCAGCAGCTCGACCGCCTCGTTGAAGCGGTTGAGCACCCCGGCCTGGTAACCGTCGCCGGCGAACTCCTTGACCACGCCCACGCGCAGGCCGTTGACGTCGGCGCGGCGCGCGGCCTCGACGATCGGCGGCACCGGCTGGTCGATGGACGTGGAGTCCATCCGGTCGTGGCCGCTGAACGTCTCGTGCAGCAGCGCGGCGTCGAGCACGTTGCGGGCGAACGGCCCGGGCGTGTCGAGCGAGGACGCGAACGCGATGACCCCGTAGCGGGACGAGCCGCCGTAGGTGGGCTTGGTGCCGACGATGCCGGTCACCGACGCGGGCTGCCGGATCGAGCCGCCGGTGTCGGTGCCGGTGGACAGCGGCGCCTCGTAGGCGGCGACCGCGGCCGAGGAGCCGCCGGACGAACCGCCGGGGATCCTGCTGAGGTCCCAGGGGTTGCGGGTCACGTGGTACGCGCTGTTCTCCGTCGAGGAGCCCATCGCGAACTCGTCCATGTTGGTCTTGCCGAGGATGACCAGCCCCGCCTCGCGGAGCCGCCGGGTGACCGTCGCGTCGTACGGCGGCCGCCAGCCCTCGAGGATCTTGGATCCCGCGGTCGTCGGCATGTCCGTGGTGGTGAAGACGTCCTTGTGCGCGATCGGCACGCCCGCCAGCGGGCCCAGCGTCTCGCCGCCCGCGCGCCGTTCGTCGACCGCGCGCGCCTGCGCGAGCACCGTCTCGGCGTCGACGTGCAGGAACGCGCCCACCTCGCCGTCGACGGCGCGTACCCGGTCGAGGTGCGCCTGGGCGACCTCCACCGCGGACGTCTCACCGGACGCGATCAGCGCGCCGAGCTCGGCCGCCGACTTCCTGACCAGCTCCCCCATCAGTTCACCTCCAGGGGGGACGACCCCCAGGGCCCCCCGGAAAAGGCCGCCTGACCGGCGACCTTCATTCCGCTGCGCTCCATGACGTTCACCGGTCAGGCCTCCTCGTCCAGAATCCGCGGAACCCGGAAGCGCTGCTCCTCGGCGGCCGGGGCGCCCGACAGGGCCTGCTCCGGCGTCAGCGAGGGCCGGACCTCGTCGGCCCGGTAGACGTTGGTCAGCGGCAGCGCGTGCGAGGTCGGCGGGATGTCCTCCGCGGTGACCTCCTGCACCCGCGCGACCGCGGAAATGATCTGGTCGAGCTGGGCCGCGAGGTGATCGAGCTCATCCTCGCCGAGCGCCAGCCGGGACAGCCGGGCGAGGTGCGCGACCTCGTCACGGGTGATGGCGGACATAGGAAACCGTTTCCTGGCGATCGATTGGGTTCGCCCGCCATCCTATGGGCCCCACCGGCCTCCGACCGACCGGTTTACCGCCGCGCCGCCCGCGCCGCCCGTCGCCGCTTCCTGGCCGGACGCCCCCGGAACGATGTTCTGCCCCCAAGCTCGTCCCGGTCTCCCGTTTCATCCCGCCTCGTGGGGAACAGATGGGTGCGAACGTCCGAGGACGAACGAGAGGAGAGCGCCGTGACCATCGGTGGCAGCATCGCCCTGATCATCATTGGTGCGATCTTGGCCTACGCCGTCAACTACGAGTTCAGCGGCGTCGACATCCGCATCGTCGGCATCATCCTGATGCTGGGCGGGCTGATCGGCCTGATCATCGGTATCGCACGCATCGCCAGCGCCCGGCGCCGTGCCGCGCCGCCCGCGCCTGCGATCCGCGAGGAGCGCTACTACGAGGACCCCGCCTACCGCGACCCCCAGACCCGCCGCCCCGGCTACTGACCTCCAGGACCCCGCGTCCGACCCGTTGGGCGCTACGCGATCCGGGCCGAGCCGTCAGGCGAGGAGCGGGGCCGGGTGAGCGTCGAACGCAGCCACTCGGTGGCCGTGGCGGCGTCCATGGGGCGGCCGAAGTGCCAGCCCTGGGCGGCGTCGCAGCCCATCTCGCGCAGGAGGCGGGCGGTCTGCGGGTCTTCGACGCCCTCGGCGACCGAGCGCAGGCCGAGCGTGCGGACGAGGTCGACGATGGAGCGCACGATGACCGCGTCCTCGGCCGAGCCGGAGAGGCGCTGCACGAACGAGGAGTCGATCTTGATCTCCTCGACCGGCAGGCGCTTGAGGCGGACCAGGGACGAGTAGCCGGTGCCGAAGTCGTCGAGGCTGAGCGGGATGCCCAGCTCGGCCAGCGCGCGGACGGTCTCGGACGCGTACGCCGGCTCGTTCATCAGGATCCGCTCGGTGATCTCCAGCTGGAGGGCCGCGGCGGGCAGGCCCCGGGCGAGCAGGCCGTTCTCGATGGTCTCGGTGAGCCCGGTGTCGAGGAGGTCGCGGCCTGAGGCGTTGACCGCGACCTGTACGGACAGGTCGTCCTTCCACCAGGCGGACGCCTGCGCGAGGGCGGCGTCCACGACGTAGTGGGTGATCGCCCGCATCAGGTAGGTCTGCTCCGCGACCTGGAGGAAGTGCGCGGGCTCCAGCAGCCCCTGCTCCGGGTGGCGCCAGCGGATCAGCGCCTCCATGCCGACGAGCTGGCCGTCGAGCAGCGAGATCTTGGGCTGGTAGAAGAGCTCCAGCTCGCCGCGGTCGATGGCGCGGCGCAGATCGCCGAGCATGCCGAGGCGGGCGGGCGAGTTGCGGTCCTTGCCTGCCTCGTAGACCTCGACGCCGTTGCGGCTCTCCTTGGCGTTGTACATGGCGACGTCGGCGCGCTGGAGCAGCAGCTCGAAGTCGGGCGCGTGGTCGGGGAACAGCGCGATGCCGACGCTGGCCTCGAGGTCGAACGAGAGGCCGTCGAGCCGGACGGGCTCGCTGAGGGCGGCGCGCAGGCGGGCCGCGACCTCGCGGGCGGCCGCGGCGTCGCGGACGGTCGGCAGGAGGACGGCGAACTCGTCGCCGCCGAGCCTGGCCACCAGGTCGCCGGGGCGCACGCTGTGGGTGAGCCGGTGCGCGACCAGCTGGAGCAGGCGGTCGCCGGTCGGGTGCCCGAGCGTGTCGTTGACCTCCTTGAACCGGTCGAGGTCGAGGAGGAACAGCCCGGCCCGCTGGGTCGGCTCGCCCTGCTTGCCCCGGCCGGCGGCGACCATGCCGGTGAGCCGCCGGGCGGTGCCCTCCGCCGCGCGCACGCCGGCCAGCGCCTCCTCGGTGCGCATGATCAGCATCTTGCGGTTGGGCAGGCCGGTGAGGCCGTCGTGCAGCGCCTGGTGCTCGCGGCGGACGGAGACCGAGGCGTTGAGGTAGACCGCGATGAACGGCAGCACGATGAGCGGCACGAAGGCGGCCGAGCGGTCCATCGCCACGACCATCAGCGGCGCGAGGCCGAGCAGCGCGAGGTGGACCAGGACCTGGTAGCCGAGGTCCCAGCGCAGGGCCTTGATCAGCGGCACCCGGGCGTGCAGCGCGACCGCGGCGCCGACCAGGGTGTCGTTGCAGACGAAGTAGACGGTGCCCGCCAGCGCGATCGCCGGCAGGTCGTCGCCCTGGGGCACCCACAGGGCGGACGGGGTGGCGTGGATGCCGCACAGCAGCAGGGCGACCTGCGCGGCGCCGAGGCTGAGCGTGTACTGGGCGACGTTGAACGCGATGCGGTGCGGCGTGCGGCCGCGGAACACCCCGCAGGTGATGACGGCGGCGGCCTGGAGCACCGCGGCGATGGGCAGCCCGGCGTAGAGCAGCGCGGCGAACGAGAACGTCGTGGAGGTGGTGGCCCCGTTGTTCTCGGTGGACCCGGGCGTGATGATCGGCCGGAGCTCGCCGAAGACGATGAACGCGGCGAGGATCAGGATGACCGGCATGCCGAGGAGCGCGTCGAGGTCGGACGCGGTGAGCCGGGACAGCGTGAACACGAACGCCCCGGCGCCGAGGGAGATGACGACGAGGAAGAAGATCCACAGCGGCGAGCCCCTGCGCGGCATCGTGTTCCGCGTGTTGTTCGGGTCCTTCATCACATCCTCGGGGGGTCCGGGGGGTCGGTCCGGGGGGCTCGGGCCTCGATGCCCGAGCCCCTGGGGCGGGGTCCGGCTGAGTTGTGCGGACCGGGCCGCGCCGTTCGGGGGCCGGTGTGCCCGTCCCCCGGACCGCCCGCGCCGGGGTCCGGTGTGCCGGCTCCCCGGGCCACTGGCCCGCCCGGGTGCCGGGTCGTCTGTGCCGCCCCCGGCCGGGTGTGCCGCCGGGGTGCCGCCGCCGCGCTCCCCGCCCCGTTCACACCGCCGGAGGTTCGGTGTGTCTAACCAGAGGGAGAGTACGACGTTTGCTCAACTTCGCGAAACCAATTGCGTACGTTCCGTTATGCCCAATCCGCACCCTAACGCCACCAGTGGGTAGTGGAACAGTACCGTTGAGTAACTACTCCCTGGTAGCCCCCTGTACCGCCACACCGCGTCATTCGTCCGTGCTCAGGGTTACGCCTTTGGCCGCATCTGGCCCATCCGACAACAGAACGTGGAACCCCTCCTCATCCAGGACCGGAACGCCCAACTTGACTGCCTTGTCGTATTTGGACCCCGGACTGTCGCCGACGACCACGAAGCCCGTCTTCTTGGAGACCGATCCGGTGACCTTGCCACCGAGGCTCTGGATCGCCTCGATCGCCGAGTCGCGGCTGAAGTCGTCCAGCGACCCGGTGACCACCACCGTCACCCCTTCGAGGGGCCTGGGCCCCTCGTCGGCGCCCTCGTCCTCCATGCGCACGCCCGCGGCACGCCACTTCTCGATGATCTCGCGATGCCAGTCGACCTCGTACCACGCCTTGATCGAGGCCGCGACGGCCGGGCCGACGCCGTCGACGGCGTGCAGCTCCTCCTCCGTCGCGCCGAAGACGCGGTCGAGCGACCGCATCTCGCGGGCGAGGTCCTGCGCGGCGCGCGGGCCGACGTGCCGGATCGAGAGCGCCACCAGCACCCGCCACAGCGGCTGCTCCTTGGCCTTCTCCAGCTCCTCGAAGAGCATCTCGACCGGCTTCTTGGCCTCGCCCTCCTCGTTGGCGAAGAACGTGACGACCTTCTCCTCGCCCGTCTTGGGGTCGATCTTGGGCAGGCCGGTGCGCATCTCGCGGACGACCGTGCGGATCGGCAGGAGCTGGTCGACCGTCAGGTGGAACAGGTCGCCCTCGTTCCTGACCGGCGGGTCGCTCGGCTCCAGCGGCTGGGTCAGCGCGGTCGCGCCCACGTAGCCGAGCCCGTCGATGTCGAGCGCGTTGCGGCCGGCGAGGAAGAAGAGCCGCTCCCGCAGCTGCGCCGGGCAGAACTGCGCGTTGGGGCACCGGATGTCGGCGTCGCCCTCCTTCTCGTACGCCAGCTCGGTGTCGCACTCGGGGCAGCGCGACGGCATCTGGAACTCGCGCTCGGACCCGTCGCGCAGGCCCGTCACGGGCGCCACGATCTCGGGGATCACGTCGCCCGCCTTGCGCAGCACCACGGTGTCGCCGATGAGCACGCCCTTGCGCTTGACCTCGTTGGCGTTGTGCAGCGTGGCGTAGGCCACGGTGGACCCGGCGACCTTGATCGGCTCCATCACGCCGTACGGCGTGACGCGCCCGGTGCGGCCGACCCCGACCTTGATCTCCAGGAGCTTGGTGTTGACCTCTTCGGGCGGGTACTTCCAGGCGATCGCCCAGCGCGGCGCCCGCGAGGTCGACCCCAGCCGCCGCTGCAGCGCGAACTGGTCGACCTTGACCACGACGCCGTCGATCTCGTACGCGGGCTCGTGCCGGTGCTCGCCGTAGTGGGCGATGTAGTCGCGGACGGCGTCGAGCCCGTCGACGACCTTGTAGCGGTCGCTGACCGGCAGCCCCCACCCGCGCATCATCTCGTACGCCTCGGACTGGCTCTCGGGCCGCCTGCCGTCGCCGCCCTCCCACGCCCCGAAGCCGTGCACGAGCATGCTGAGCGGACGTTTGGCGGAGATCCGCGGGTCCTTCTGCCGCAACGAGCCGGCCGCCGCGTTGCGCGGATTGGCGAACGGCTCCTTGCCCTCCTCGGCCTGCGCGGCGTTGACCTGCTCGAAGCCCTCCACCGGCAGGAACACCTCGCCGCGGACCTCCAGCGTGTCGGGCCAGCCCGAACCCGCCAGCCGCCCGGGGATCGCGGCGATCGTCCGGATGTTGTTGGTGACGTCCTCGCCCGTGCGGCCGTCGCCGCGGGTGATGCCGCGGACCAGCCGGCCCTTCTCGTAGACCAGCGCGATCGCCAGGCCGTCGATCTTGAGCTCGCACAGGTAGCCGGCGACCTCGCCGACCTCGCGCACGACCCGCTCGTCCCAGGCGAGCAGCTCGTCGGCGTCCATCGCGTTGTCGAGGCTCTGCATGCGCTCGAGGTGCGCGACGGTGGCGAAGTCGGTGACGATCGGCGCGCCGACCCGCTGCGTCGGCGAGTCGGGGGTGACGAGCTCGGGGTGGTCGGACTCCAGGGCCTGGAGCTCGCGCAGCCTCTGGTCGTACTCGGCGTCGGTCCACGTGGGGTTGTCGAGCACGTAGTACCGGTAGTTGGCCTCGTCGAGCTCCTGGCTCAGCTCCGCATGCCGCTTGGCCGCCTCGGTCGGAACGCCGTCAATGCTCATGCCCCCCATTCTGGCGTGCGGGACCGACAATCCAACCCGCACGGCACGCACGTTCTGACCAGCGCGGAGCTCCCCGCCGGACGATCCGGCGGGTATGGGCCGGACCGCCCCGAACGATCAGGACTCGGGGGCCTCGTACAGGGTTCGGGCGGTCTCGCGGCACCGTTCGAGGGCGGACCGCACGTACCGGGGCGACGCGCCCGCCAGCCCGCACGCCGGGGTGATCACGACCTGCTCGGCCAGCCGCCTCTCCGGGAACCCGAAGCGCCGCCACAACTCGCGCACGGGCGCGGCGGTCGCCTGGAGGCGCGGCAGCACGGTGTCGGTGCCGGGCAGGACGCCCAGGAAGAGCGCCACGCCCGCGTCGATGGTCTCCCCCAGGGCGTCGTCGGCGCGGGGCACCAGGGCCAGATCGACCGAGATCGCCTTGGCCCCGGCGCCGCGCAGCAGCGTGTAGGGGACGTCCCGGGCGCAGCAGTGCACGACCGGGAAC
The DNA here is from genome assembly GCF_040643285.1 of Spirillospora sp. NPDC047279. NCBI lineage: Bacteria > Bacillati > Actinomycetota > Actinomycetes > Streptosporangiales > Thermomonosporaceae > Spirillospora > Spirillospora sp. NPDC047279. The sequence continues at coordinate 34,469 of NZ_JBEYUA010000004.1, read as the reverse complement.
GCGCCCGGCGCCTCGATCACCCGCCGGATCATCTCCTCCGCGACCGGCGGCTCGACCGGCCTCAGCCGCGAGAACCCGCTGGCGGACGGGATCTCCCCGGCGAGCGCGGCGGGCAGCGACGGCTCGTCCAGCTGCAGCAGGATCTCCGCACCCGGCAGCCGCCGCCGTACGTCGGCGACGTGCCGGGCGACGCCCTCGGCGAGCGAGGCGGTCAGATCGCGGACCGCGCCCGGGTCCTTGAGCGCGCGGTCGCCCGACCTGAGCTCGATGCCCGCGGCCAGCGTCCACGGCCCGCACACCTGGATCTTGAGCGGCCCGGTGCGCCCCTCGGCCACCTCTTCGAGCAGGTCGAGGTCGCGCACCAGGTGGTCGTGCGACCGGCGGGTGTCGCGGCCGGGCCGGTCGGAGAACCGCCAGCCGGACGGCTCCACGTGGACCGCCAGGTCGACCAGCAGCCCGGCGGTCCGGCCGATCATGTCGGCGCCGGGGCCGCGGGCGGGCAGCTCGGGCAGGTGCGGCAGCCCGGGCAGCTCGCCCAGCACGACACGGATCGTCTCGGCCGCGTCGATCCCGGGGTACGAGCCGACCCCGGTCGCCGTTCCTGGTCCCCACGGAAAGTCCACGTCACGAACCCTAGTGAAAGATCAGATGAGCTCGGCCATCCGGTCCAGCCGCGCGAGCGTCTCGGCCGCGGGCTCGGTCGGCAGGTTGAAGAGGATCTCGTCCGCGCCCGCGTCCCGCAGCTCGGCGACGATCTCCGGCTTGGGGACCACCCCGAACAGGGTGACCGGCACCGCCCGGCCGGCGCGCGAGCGCAGCTCGGCGATCTGGCCCGGCAGCTCGCCGGTGCCCCGGCCGTAGATGGGCATCCAGCCGTCGCCGAACTCGACCACCCGGTCGAACGTCGTCGGGCCCGAGCCGCCGACCAGCACCGGCGGGTGCGGCTCCTGGACCGGCTTGGGGTAGGAGAAGACGGGGTCGAAGTCGACGAACTCGCCGTGGAACTCGGCCTCGTCCTTGGTCCACAGCTCCTTGACGGCCAGGACGCGCTCGCGCAGCAGCCTCATGCGCGTCCTGGGGTCGGTGCCGTGGTTGCGCATCTCCTCGCGGTTCCAGCCCGCGCCCACGCCGAAGACGGCCCGTCCGTTCGACACCCGGTCGAGGGAGGCGACCTCCTTGGCGAGGTGGATCGGGTCGCGCTGGATCACCAGGGCGATGCCGGTGCCGACGCGCAGCCGTTCGGTCACCGTGGCGGCGGCGGTCAGCGCCACGAACGGGTCGAGCGTCCGGTAGTAGTGGCGCGGCAGGTCGGCGCCGCCGGGCCAGGGGGTCTCCCGCTTGACCGGGATGTGCGTGTGCTCGGCGAGGAAGAGCGAGGCGAACCCGCGTTCCTCCAGGGCACGGCCGAGCTCCGCGGGCGCGATCCCGTCATCGGTCACGAACGTCGAGACACCGAATTCCACCAGTCCTCCTCAGCGCGGGTCGTGCAGGCACCAGTACCTGCGCGCGAACCGGCCGCATTATTCCCGGCGCCGCGATCGGCGTACGGCGCCGGTGCGGACGACGTGCGGGCCGGTGTGCGGGTCTGTGTGCGGGCCGGTGTGCGCGCCGGTGTGCGGGCCGGTGTGCGCGCCGGTGTGCGGGCCGGCGCGGATCGGCGGTCAGGCGGGGACGCGGGCGGTGTCGGCGATGGTGGCGGAGCCGAGCACGCGGTCGCCCTCGTACAGGACGGCGGCCTGGCCGGACGCGACGCCGCGCGCGGGGCGGGCGAGGCGGACGACGACCCGGTCTCCGGCGGCCTCGGCGACGCAGTCGTACACCTCGCCGTGCGCGCGCAGCTGGACCTGGCAGCCGAACGGGCCGGACGGCACCTCGCCGAGCCACACCGGGCGCCCGGCCGTGATCTCCGTCACGTCGAGGGCCTCGCGCGGGCCGACGGTGACGGTGTTGGTGACCGGCGAGATGTCGAGCACGTAGCGCGGCTTGCCGTCCGGCGCGGGGGTGCCGAGGCGCAGACCCTTGCGCTGGCCGATCGTGTAGCCGTACGAGCCCTCGTGCTCGCCCACGGTGGTGCCGTCCTGGTCGACGATCGGGCCGGGCGCGCTGCCGAGCCGTTCGGCCAGGAACGCCTTGGTGTCGCCGTCGGCGATGAAGCAGATGTCGTGGCTGTCGGGCTTCTCGGCCACCTGGAGGCCGCGGCGGGCCGCCTCGGCGCGGATGTCGGCCTTGGTGGTGTCGCCCAGCGGGAAGAGCGCGTGCGCGAGCTGCTCGGGCGTGCAGACCGCCAGCACGTACGACTGGTCCTTGCCCTCGTCCACCCCGCGCCGCAGCACGCCGTCCTGGGACAGGCGGGCGTAGTGGCCGGTGCAGACGGCGTCGAAGCCGAGCGCCATCGCCTTGTCGAGCAGCGCCTCGAACTTGATCTTCTCGTTGCAGCGCAGGCACGGGTTGGGCGTGCGGCCGGCCGCGTACTCGGACACGAAGTCCTCGACAACGTCGTGGTGGAAACGTTCGGCCAGGTCCCAGACGTAGAACGGGATGCCGATCACGTCGGCCGCCCGGCGGGCGTCCCGGGAGTCCTCCAGCGTGCAGCAGCCGCGGGCGCCGGTGCGGTAGGACTGCGGGTTGCTGGAGAGGGCCATGTGCACGCCGGTGACGTCGTGGCCCGCCTCGACGGCGCGGGCCGCGGCGACGGCGGAGTCGACGCCGCCGGACATGGCGGCCAGTACGCGGAGAGTCATAACCCTTCCAGGGTAAGCAGGCGGCGGGGGCGGAGCGACATCGATTCCGCGTACGATGAGCCCGCCATGGGAATCTTTCGCCGTCCCCGGGACGTCTCCTCCGCGACCCCGCTGCCCGCGATCATCGACTTCTGGGAGTGGTGGGCGCGGACCCGCCCCTCGATCGAGGCCTCCCTCGGAGAGGGCCTGTCGACCGACCAGGTGGAGGAGCTCTCCCGCCGCGTCCACAAGATCCACCCCGAGCTGCAGTGGGAGATCGGCGGCTCGGAGGAGGACGGCCCGACCCTGACCGTGAGCAGCGGCGGCGACCCCGAGCTGCGCGGCCTGTCGGAGCGCTGGTTCCGCGCCGCGCCCGCGGGCGGCGGCTGGAAGTTCCACCCGGCGCGGCAGGCCGACCACGAGATGCTCGCCCAGCAGCTCCTGCTGGGCGACCACGAGTTCGACCTGGAGTACGTGCGGTTCGGCATGCGCGCCGACCAGCTGCGCGGCCGGGTCGACATCACCGCCTACCACCCCGACTTCCTGTTCGTGGCCGAGGAGCAGCAGGTCCAGGTGGCCCTGCACGTCCTCGACTGGGCACTCGGCGAGGACGACGTGGCCCGCTGGATCGGCGAGGTGCGCATCGCGACCGACGCGCCGATGGACGCGCTGCCGCCGACGATGTTGCCGGTCGTGGTCGAGCAGGTCACCGAGGACTTCCGCGAGGCGGCCTGGCTGTCGGGCGAGGGCCGGACGCCGCGCGGGCACCCCTCCCAGCTGCGCGCCAGGTTCCCGCTGCACCGGCAGGACTACCCGCTGTGCGACCAGCACGTGGCGATCTCGGTGCCCTACTCCCACAGCAACCCGGATCGGCTGCCGGTCGACCCCTCGGCGGGGGCGCTGCGCAAGTTCGAGAAGAAGCTGGCGGGCCTGGGCGACCGGGCCGTGCTGGCCGTCCGCGAGACCGGCGACGGGCTGCGGGTCTACCACCTGTACGCCGATCCCGACTCGGGTGTGATCGCCGAGCTCGACCAGCTCGCCGCGGCCTGGTCGGAGGGCAAGGCCAAGGTGGCCTCGACCCCCGACCCCGGCTGGCGCAGCCTCGGCCCGTTCCAGCCCTAGGAGCGCACGGCCTCGACCTTGCGCCAGCGGGCCTCGGCGAACGAGAAGATCCCGTAGACGACCAGCCCGGCGGCGACGGCGACGAGCAGCCACGGCCCGGCCGGGGTGCCCGCCAGCTCGCGGAGCGTGCCGTCCAGGCCCTTGGCCTTGTCGGGGTCGAACGTGATCGCGGCGTACGCCAGGAAGGCGCCGATGCCCGCCAGCACGATGGCCCACGCGCTCTGCCCGACCACGCCGAGCAGTTCGACGACCTTCTGCACCCGGGCGCTCATCTCGTGCGTCTTGAGCTCCTTGCGGAACTTGCGCCGCAGGGCCCGCACCAGCTTGTAACCGCCGTAGCCGACCGCCCCGACGCCGATGGCGAGCACCAGCCAGCGTCCGCCGGGCTCGCTCATGGCCTTCGCGGTGAAGGTCTTGGACTGCTGGTCGCTGGAGCTGGACTTGTGGGTGAGCGCGTACGACAGCGCCCCGACGAAGGTGAACGTGTAGGCCACGCCCCAGGCGAACGAGACCGCCCGCTTGTGGGCCTTGTCGCCGTCCGGGACGGGACGCCCGAAGCGCGCCTCCGAGAAGCGCCACAACGCCAGCCCGGCCAGTCCGACGACCATCACCCACAGGATGACGGTGCCGCCCGGCTTGCTCGCCACCTCCTGGAGCGCGCCGCCCTTGTCGGCCTCCTTGCCGCCGCTGTCGCCCAGGCCGACCTGGATGGCGATCCAGCCGACCAGCAGGTACAGCACGCCGCGCGCGGCCAGCCCGAGCCGGGAGAGCCGGTGGAACCACGGGTGTCCCGCCGCCTTGCGGTCCGCTCCGCGCGCCCCGCGTCCCATCACGTTCGACGTCATCGCCTTCTCCTCATTCAGTGAACGGACATGCAGTCCCCTCAGCCGAAGAGGTCAAACACCGGCAAAGTTCATCCGTCGATCTGATGTTCGAGCGCCGGGAGCCGGATCGTGAAGACCGAGCCCTCCCGAGCTCAAGGCGCGCGGGCTGCTGGACGGCAGCCGCCCCTTCTTCAGGTGAGGCCCGCCTCCGGTGAAACCGGCCCTCAGGTGAGGCCGGCGCGGCGGGCACGTTCGACGGCGGGGCCGATCGCCTCGGCGAGCGCGGTGACGTCGCCGTCGGACGAGGTGTGGCCGAGCGTGAACCGCAGCGAGCCCCGGGCGCGTTCGGGATCGGCGCCCATGGCCAGCAGCACGTGGCTCGGCTGGGACACCCCGGCCGAGCACGCCGAGCCGGTCGAGCACGCGATGCCGCGCGCGTCGAGCAGCATGAGCAGGGCGTCGCCCTCGCACCCGGGGAACGAGAAGTGCGCGTTGCCCGGGAGCCGGTCGGCGGGGTCGCCGTTGAGCACCGCGTCGGGCACGGCCGCGCGGACGGCGTGGATCAGCCGGTCGCGCAGCTCGGCCAGCCGCCGGGCGTGCTCGTCCCGGTGATCGGCGGAGGCCCGCACCGCGGCGGCGAGGCCGGCGATCGCGGGGGTGTCGAGCGTTCCGGACCGGACGTCGCGCTCCTGGCCGCCGCCGTGCAGCACCGGCACCGGGTCGGTGCCCTTGGCCAGCAGCAGGGCGCCGACCCCGAGCGGGCCGCCGAGCTTGTGGCCGCTGATCGTGAGCGCCTGCGCGCCGGCATCGGCGAAGCCGACCGGGAGCTGCGCGGCGGCCTGGACGGCGTCGGTGTGGAACGGGATGCCGTGCTCGCGCGCGACCGCGGCGAGCTCGGCGACGGGCTGCACCGTGCCGACCTCGTTGTTGGCCCACATCACCGTGACCAGCGCGACGTCGTCCGGGGCGGTGGCGAGCGCGGCGCGCAGCGTCTCCGGCCGGATCCGGCCGGACTCGTCGCACGGCAGCCACTCGACCTTGGCGCCCTCGTGGTCGGCGAGCCACTGCACCGCGTCGAGGACGGCGTGGTGCTCGATGGCCGAGGCCAGCACCCGGGTACGGGCGGGGTCGGCGGCCCGCCGGGCCCAGAAGAGGCCCTTGACCGCGAGGTTGTCGGCCTCGGTGCCGCCGGAGGTGAAGATCACCTCGCTGGGCCGGGCGTCGAAGGCCGCGGCGATGATCTCCCGCGACTCCTCCACCACCCGCCGGGCGCGGCGCCCGGCGGCGTGCAGCGAGGACGGGTTGCCGAGCTCGCCGAGCTCGGCGGTCATCGCGGCGATGGCCTCGGGGCGCATGGGGGTCGTCGCCGCATGGTCGAGGTAGGTCACCACGCGGTCAACACTATCCGCGCGGGCCGGATTCCCCGTCGGCGCGGGGCACGTTCGCGCCGTCCCGGAGAGCCGTCCCAGGTGTCTCGTACATCACGTCCGCCGACCCCCGTCGCGGGTTGCCGACTGTACCGTCCGGTCGGTACAGTTAAAAAGTCATGAAAAAAGATGCCCTCCTCGACGCCGCGGAGACCGTGCTCAGCGAGCACGGCACGCAGGCGCTCACGCTCGCCGCGGTCGCGGACCGCGCCGGCGTGAGCAAGGGCGGGCTGCTCTACCACTTCCCCACCAAGGAAGCCCTGGTCAAGGCGCTGGTGACCCGGGTCATCGAGGAGTTCGACGACCTGATCGCCGAGCACGACGACGGCTCGCCCGGCTCGTACACGCGGGCCTACGTCGAGGCGACGTTCACGGTGTTCACCGAGGGCGACCGGACCCACCGACGATGGTCGGCGATCACGGCCGCGGCCACCGATCCCGAGCTCGCCGAGCCGCTGAACGAGGCGATGGCGCGCTGGCACGGCCGGGGGCGCGGTGAGGATCCCGACCCGGTCACCGCGAGCGTCGTCCGGCTCGCCGCCGAGGGCCTCTGGGAAGTGATGAGCCACGCCCCCGAGGTGTACGGGGACGCCGAGCTCGCGGCGCTGAGACAGCGGCTGCTGGCCCTGCTCGACGCGGGTTGACCCGAGGGACCGGGCTTCGAAGCCGGGCCCCGCGCCCGCGGAGCCGGGCGGCGTGCGCCCTCCGGTCCCGTTCACGACCCACCGGTGCATGACGCACTGAACTTCATGACGCACTGAACTTCATGACGCACTGACGACCCCCGATCCGACCCTGCCCTGCGCCCGGCCGGCTCCTGACGGCCCTCCCCGCGTTCGGCGACATCCCGTGTGCGCGGCCGCGCCCTGAGCGCGCCCCACCGAGACTCGAAAGAGGTGAACCATGCTGTTCCGCGCTCGCCTTGGAACGTTCCTGACCTTTGCGCTGGCAGGTCTGCTCTGCGGCGTGTGGGTGGCCCGCATGCCCGCTCTGGCAGCCAAGTTCGGCACCAGCGAGAGCGAGATCGGCATCGTGGTCCTCATCTGGGGTGTCGGCGCCATCGTGGCCATGCAGGGCCTGCGCGCCGTCATCGCGAAAGCGGGCAGCCGCCAGACCCTGCGGGTCGCCCTGCCGCTGACCGCGGCCTCCTACGTGTTCGTGGCGCTCGCGCCCTCGTACGGGACGCTGCTCATCGCCGTCGCCCTGTTCGGCATGACGTTCGGCATCACCGACATCGCGATGAACGCGCAGGGCACCGTGGTGGAGCGGGCGTACCGCCGGCCGATCATGAGCGGCATGCACGCCGGATGGTGCGTCGGCGCCATGAGCGGCGGGCTCTTCGGCGTCGCCACGGCCGCCGCCGGGCTCGGCTTCACCGCGACCGTGCTGGTCGCCGCGATCCTGACGTTCCCGCTCGCCCTGGCGCTCGGCCGCACCTACCTGGCCGACCCCGTGGCCCCGGTGCGTTCCGCCGACGGCCGCCGCGCCCGGATGCCGCTCGCCGTCTACCTGATCGGCGTGCTCGCGTTCATCGCGTTCATGGCCGAGGGGTCGATCGCCGACTGGAGCGGGCTGCTCCTGCACGACGAGCTCGGCTCCACCCAGGCCGTCGCGGCGCTCGGCTACCCGATGTTCGAGCTGGCCATGCTGATCGGACGCCTCGGCGGCGACCGGCTCCGTACCCGCCTGGGAACCCGCCGCCTGCTGTCGGCCGCGGGGATCGGCACCGCGCTGGGCATGACGATCGTGGTGTTCGCGCCGTCGGCGCCGGTCGCGATCGCCGGGTTCTTCGTCACCGGCCTGGTGGTCTGCACGGTCGTCCCGACGACGATCTCGCTGGCGGGCACCGCAGCGCCCGGGCAGCCGGCCGCCGCGGTCGCCCAGGTCGGCGCGATGGGCTACGGCGGACTGCTGCTCGGCCCGGTCGTGGTCGGCTTCCTGGCGGAGTCCACCTCGCTGCGCGTCGGCGTCGGCATCGTGGTCGTGCTCGCCCTGATGATCGCGTTCGGTGCGCGGTTCGTGCCGCTCGGCCCGGGCGACGCCGCCTCGCGCCACGCGGCCGACCCGCTCGACGCCGCCGGCGAGACCGCCGCGGTCCCGGTGGCCGAGGAGGCCCCCGCACCCGTCGCCGCCTGATCACTCCTTCGCCGCATGAGCGCGGGCGGGAGCTTTCGATCCGGTATAACCCCTTTGGTGATCTCTGAGCGAGGGGGCGGCGGGATGACGGCGTGGCGGGTACCGGGGTACAGCGAGGTGCGGCTGCTCGGCGAGGGCGCGCAGGGACGGGTGGTGCTCGCGCGGCACGACGCCTCCGGCGCGCCCGCCGCCATCAAGTACCTGTCCGAACGGCTCTGCGAGGACGCGCGCTTCCGGGAACGTTTTCGCGGGGAGGCCGACCTGCTGCGCCGCGTCCGCACCCCCTACATCGCGCAGATGTGGGGGCTGGTCGAGGTTCCGCAGGGCGCGGCCATCGTCATGGAGGCCGTCGACGGCGCCTCGCTCAAGGAGGTCCTCGCCCGGCAGGGGGCGCTGACGCCCGAGGCGTCGCTCGCCGTGCTCAAGGGCTCGCTGCTGGGGCTGGCGGCCGCGCATGACATCGGCGTGGTGCACCGCGACTACAAGCCGGCGAACGTGATCGTCCGGGGCGACGGGCTCAGCAAGCTGATCGACTTCGGGATCGCGGTGGACGCGGGCGAGACCGGACGCTCCGGAACGCCCGTCTACATGGCGCCCGAGCAGTGGCGGGACGAACCCGCCTCCCCCGCCACCGACGTCTACGCCGCGGCGTGCGTCTTCTTCGAGTGCGTCACCGGGCGCCGTCCGTTCGCCGCCGACGGCCAGGCGGGCCTCATGAACCTGCACCTCACCGGTGAGATCCCGGTCGCGGAGGTGCCCGAGCCGCTGCGCCCGCTGATGGCGCGCGGCCTGGCCAAGGACCCGTGGGGACGCCCGGAGGGCGCCGCCGCGTTCGTCACCGAGCTGGAGGGCGCCGCGTCCGCCGCGTACGGGCCCGACTGGGAAGGACGCGGTGTCCGCGCTCTCGCCGGAGCCGCCGCCGCGCTCGCCATGATCTTCCCGCTCGTCGCCGCGGGCATAGCGCCCGCCGGCGCCGCCGGAGCGGGCGCGGCCGGAGCCGCAGGCGCAGGTGGCGCGGGCGCGGCCGGAGCAGGCGGTGCGGGAGCGGCTGGGGCGGGCGGCGCGGGCGCGGCAGGGACGGCGGGAACGGCGGGCGGTGCGGGGACGGGCGCGGCGGGCGCGGCCACCGCCGCGGGCGGCAAGGGCGTCCTGGGAGTAGTCGGGGTCAAGGGCGCGAGCGCCATCGCGGGCGCGCTCGTCGTCACCGGCGTCGCGGGCGGGGCCGGGTACTACGTCGCGACCGGCGACGAGAAGCCACCGCCGCCACCACCGCTGAGCTTCGCGCTCGCGGCCCACCAGGCGACCGTCGGGTCTCCGGCGCTGACGGGCACCGGCCAGATCGTCCAGGTGAAGGGCGGCGCGGACCCGGCCCTCACCAAGCGCATCAACGACGCTCTCCTCGCCCCGGTGAGCACCCGCGAGACCGAGTACAGCCGGGCCCTGAAGTCGTTCAACGCGTCTCCGGCGTCCGCCACGATCAAGCCGGCGATCAGGATGCGCGGCCCGCGCTACCTCTCCGTCCGGTACGACATCGTGCTGCGGTCCAGGGAGGTCAGCCACGCCAGCTGGAACCGGTCCCGCACCGTCACCGTGGATCTCAGGACCGGCGCCGTCTTCAAGAACGCGGCCGAGATGATCGCTCCGTCCGCCCTCAGCAAGACCGGCATGGTGAGCATCTCGGGCCTGGTGGCCGGGGCCGACGCGGGCCGGACCTGCCTGTCGCAGATGGGCTACGGCATCCCCGACTTCCAGAAGGAAGCGGTCATCTTCGCGTTGTGGCCGAAGGAGCTCGAGGTGATCGTGGACGCGCCCGGGACCCTGGAGGCCCGCGAGATGGCGTGCGGCCAGACCTCGGTCAAGATCCCCTATGACCGGCTGACGGCGTTCCTGAAGCCCGAGATCCTCGCGGCGATCCCCTACAAGCCGGCCGGGCAGGGCTCCCCCGCACCGACCCGATCCTGACCGGCCGCCGGACCACGTTCGGCCGGGGCGGGGAGTAGCACGTTCCAGGCCGGTATAACCCCTGTGGGCTCTTCTGATGGGGGCGTCGCATGGCCACATGGTCGGTGCCCGGCTACAGCGAGGTGCGGCTGCTCGGCGAGGGCGCGCAGGGACGGGTGGTGCTCGCGCGGCACGACGACTCCGGCGCGCCCGCCGCCATCAAATACCTGTCGGAGAGCCTGCGCGAGGACGCCCGCTTCCGGGAACGTTTTCGCGGGGAGGCCGACCTGCTGCGCCGCCTCCGCACCCCCTACATCGCGCAGATGTGGGGCCTGGTGGAAGCGCCGGAAGGTGCGGCGATCGTCATGGAGGCCGTCGACGGCGTCTCACTCGAGGAGGTCCTCGCCCGGCAGGGGGCGCTGACCGCCGAGGCGTCGCTCACCGTCCTCAAGGGCTCGCTGCTGGGCCTCGCCGCCGCGCACGACGTGAGCGTGGTGCACCGCGACTACAAGCCCGCGAACGTCATCGTCCGCGCGGACGGGTCGAGCAAGCTGATCGACTTCGGCATCGCGGTGGACGCGGGCGAGACCGGACGCTCCGGAACGCCCGCCTACATGGCACCCGAACAATGGCGCGACGAACCCGCCTCTCCCGCCACCGACGTCTACGCCGCGACGTGCGTCTTCTTCGAATGCGTCACCGGACGGCGCCCGTTCACCGCCGGCTCCTGGCCTGAGCTGCGGGACCTCCACCTCGGCGGCGAGATCCCGGCCGGCGAGGCACCGGGTCCGCTGCGCCCGCTGATCACGCGCGGCCTGGCCAAGGACCCGTGGGGACGCCCCGAGGGCGCTACCGCGTTCGTCACCGAACTGGAGACCGCCGCGTCCGCCGCGTACGGACCCGACTGGGAGCAACGCGGTGTCCGCGCCCTCGCCGGGGCCGCCGCCGCGCTCGCCATGCTCTTCCCGCTGGCCGCCGCGGGCATCGCGCCGGCCGGGGGCGGGGCCGCCGGCGCGGGGGGCACGGCGGCCGGAGCGGCGGGGACGGGCGCCGCGACGGGAGGCAAGGGCATCGCGGGCGTCCTCGGGGTCAAGGGCGCGACCGCCATCGCCGGCACGCTCGTCGTCGCGGGGGTCGCGGGCGGCGTCGGCTACGTCGTCACCCGCGGCGACGGCGCCGAATCCCGTCCGGCGCCGCCGCCCACCGCGCCGGCCACCCCCCTGAGCTTCGCCCTCCAGGCACTTCCCGCGACGCCGCGGACGCTGCCCGGGGGCGCGACGTGGCGCGCGCAGGGCCAGGTCGTCACCGTCGCCGGCCACCGGGATCCGGCGATCGGCCGGCGGATCAACCAGGCGCTCCAGGCACCGCTCGACGCCCGCTTCGCCCGTTCCCGCGAGATCCTCGGCAACGTGCCGAACGCCGCGTTCACCACCACGGTCCGGACCACGATCCAGCTCCGCGGCCCCAGGCTGCTGTCGGTGCTCTACGCGACCGACGTGCTGGGCCCGGTGGGGACGGGCTGGAACCAGTCCGTGACGGCGACCGTGGATCTGGAGAACGGCACCGCGTACAGGTCGGCCGATCTCTTCCGGCCGGAGGTCCAGAGGGCGCCGCGGCCGCTCGACCGGCGGGTCCGCGCGCACCTGCCCGGCCGGGCGTACTGCCCCGCGGACACCGTCAACACCGGCTCGATCACGGCGGCGCGCCTTCGCGGCGACGCGGTGGCGGTCTCCCTGACCAGGGCCTCCCTGCACGTGTTCGTGGACACCGTCGCCCTGGGGTACGCGGGCGCCTGCGGTTCGGTCACGGCCAGGATCCCGTACGCCGAGGCGCACGATCTCCTCAGGCCGGAGATCCTCGCGGCCATCCCCTACAAGCCTCCGGCGTCCCCCGCCCCCACACGTTCCTAGCGCTTGATCTCGTAGACGGACTGGACGACGCCGCCGCCCATGTCGGCGGTGGAACGCAGGGTCAGGTCGATGTCGGCGTCGAGCTCGCCGAAGAGGGGCAGGCCGGAGCCGATCAGTACCGGCACGGTCGTGATGGTGAGGTCGGTGACCAGCCCGGCGCGCAGGAACGCCCGCACGACCTGGCCGCCGTCGACGTAGACGTGCTTGAGCCCGCGGGCCTCCAGGTCTCCGGCCAGCTCGTCCAGCGAGCGGTGGACGGTGACGCGCGGGTCGGCGTCGGCGGGCAGGCGGGTGCTGAGCACGGCGATGTGCTTGCCGTCGTACGTCCACGCGTCCTGGCCGAAGGTGAGCACCTTCTCGTAGGTGGCGCGGCCCATGACGACGGTGTCGACGCCGTCGATGAACGCCTGGTAGCCGAGGTCGCCTTCCGCGGCCTCGCCCCGGGCGTTGAGCCAGTCGAGGTCGCCGTCCGCACGCGCGATGAATCCGTCGAGGCTGACACCGATGAAGACATGTCCGTCGAAGCTCATGTGATCGACCGTAGACGATCTGAGCGGATTTGTAAATGAATATTCGTTTACTAACGCCGATAGGGCGCGAGGACGGCCTCGACGTCCGCGCGCAGCACCTCCTCCAGAGGGTCTCCGCCGGTCAGCGACCAGAGGATGAGCGTCCCGTTGTAGGCGACCTGGACGGCGCGGGCGAGCCGGGCGGCGTCCACGTCGCGGGCCAGCTCGCCCGCGACGGCGGCCTCGGTGATCAGCCCGGCGATCTGGCGGTGCATGCGCCGCGCCGCCTCCGCCGCGTACTCCCGGAACTCCGGGTCGGTCAGGTCGAGTTGCAGGAAGCTCAGGTTGCCGGCCATCCGCTCGGGCGTGCGGACGCCCGAGGCCAGCCCCGCCAGCGCCGCGTGGAGCACCGCCAGGGGCGCGTCGTGCGCGCGCCGCGCGTCCTCGAACGCCGGGCCGCCCTCCGCCGCGTGCCTGGCCAGCGCCAGCAGCAGGCCGCGCTTGGAGCCGAACCGCTGGACCAGCGTGGCCGGCGACAACCCCGCCTCCCTGGCCACGATCGCGAGCGTCAGCGCCCCCGTCCCGTGCCGCCCGACCGCCCGCGCGGTGGCCGCGAGGATCTCCTCGTCGCTCGTCGTCCGGGGCCTGGCCACGACGCACCCTCCCAGTTCATGAATAGACGTTCACAAACCTTATCCAAGGCGTTCAGGCTTCGGGAAACGGGCCGCCCCCGAGGCGCGGGAACGGCTGGACGCGATCACGACGAAGCGCCCCGCCGCCGGCCGAGCCGGGGCGGGGCGCCGCGTCGTGGGATCGGAGCGCTTACTTGCGCTTGCCGATCTCCTCGGTGAGCTGCGGGGCGACCTGGAAGAGGTCGCCCACGATGCCGTAGTCGACGAGCTCGAAGATGGGCGCCTCGGCGTCCTTGTTGATCGCGATGATCGTCTTCGAGGTCTGCATGCCGGCCCGGTGCTGGATGGCGCCGGAGATGCCGACCGCGATGTAGAGCTGCGGCGACACCGTCTTGCCGGTCTGGCCGACCTGGAACGAGTGCGGGTACCAGCCGGCGTCGGTCGCGGCGCGGGACGCGCCCACGGCCGCGCCGAGCGAGTCGGCCAGGTCTTCAATGATCTTGAAGTTGTCCGCACCGCCGACACCGCGGCCGCCGGAGACGACGATCGCGGCCTCGGTGAGGTCCGGGCGCTCGCCCTTCTCCTGGACGACCTTCTCGGTGATCTTGGCGGCCTTGTCGGCGTCCGACAGGGTCACCGACACCGCCTCCTCCGCACCGGCCGCGGGGGCGGCCTCGGGCGCGATGGAGTTGGGACGGACGGCCACGATCGGCGTACCGGTCTTGACCTTGGCGTGCGCGATGATGCCGCCACCGAAGATCGAGTGCTCGGCGACGGCGCCGTCGGTCACGTCCACGACGTCCGTCAGGACGCCGGAGCCGATCTTGACCGCCAGCCGGCCGGCGACCTCCTTGCCCTCGGCCGTCGCGGAGACGAGCACCGCGGCCGGGGACTTGTCGCCCACCAGCTGGGCCAGCAGGGCGGCCTTGGGGGCCACCACGTACGAGGTCAGCTCCTCGTCGGCGGCCACGTAGACCTTGGCGGCGCCGTACTCGGCCAGCTTGTCCTTGGCACCCTCGACGCCCGGGCCGACCCATACCGCGGCCGGCTCGCCCAGACGACGGGCCGCGGTCAGCAGCTCGAGCGAGACCTTCTTGACTTCGCCGTCGACGTGGTCGACGAGGACGAGAATCTCAGCCATCGTTCTTTAATCCCCTTCCCCGCTCAGACGAACTTCTTCGACGCGAGGAACTCGGCGATCTTCGCGCCGCCGTCGCCCTCGTCGGTGACGATCTGGCCCTGGGCGCGCGGGGGCGCCTCGGCGAAGTCGACGACCTCGGTCGCCGCGTTCGCCAGGCCCACCTGCGACGCGTCGATGCCGGCGTCCGCGATGCCGATCGTGTCGACCGGCTTCTTCTTGGCCGCCATGATCCCCTTGAACGAGGGGTAACGCGGCTCGTTGATCTTCTCCACCACGCTGACGACCGCGGGCAGACTCGCCTCGACCTTGTCGAAGCCGTAGTCGGTCTGCCGCTGGATCTTGATGGCGGAGCCGTCGATCTCGACCTTGTTGGCCAGCGACAGCTGCGGGACGCCCAGGCGCTCGGCGAGCATCGCGGCGAGCACGCCGGTCCGCGCGTCGGTCGACTCCGAGCCCAGCACGACCAGGTCGAAGCCGGTACGGCCGAGGGCCTGCTGGATCGCGTACGAGGTCTGGAGGGCGTCCGAGCCCGCCAGCGCGTCGTCGATCAGGTGCACGGCCTTGTCGGCGCCCATGGCCAGGGCCTTGCGGATGGAGTCGGTCGCCTTGTCGGGGCCCATGGTGAGGACGGTAACCTCGCCACCCTGGGCCTCCTTGATGCGCAGCGCCTCTTCGATGGCGTACTCATCAAGTTCGTTGATCACACCGTCCGCGGCACCACGGTCGAGCGTGCTGTCATCGGACTTCAGCTTGCGCGGGCTCTCCGTATCGGGAACCTGCTTCACCAGGACGACGATGTTCATGGCCGGTGGCCGACCTCCCTGCTATCAGTTGGCCGCTGGGGCAGCGGACAGAGGGGCGCCGCCCATGGCGGGTCGACGCGGGCTGATGCTCACAGCCTGCCAAACACCCGAACGTGCTTCGGCTCCGGGTCCCTGATTAGCCGTGCCATACCTATATTACCGGGGAGTAACCTGGAGACCAAATCCCAGTCGGTGAGACGTACGGCACTCACCCGAGACGGGTCTGCACCTGGCCGACCGCGCTCTCCAGCGAACTCTGCAGCCCGTACATCGGCGCGAAGCTCGTGGTGAGCGAGATCGCCCCGACCGCCGCCAGGAACGCCGCCGCCCCGAGCAGCACCCCGGCCGCCGCGATCACCCGCGGCGTCCTGGCCACACTACCCAGCAGGCTTTCCATCCCACGCCGCGGCCCGGTCACACCGGGCGCCGCCCACAACGCCGCCACGCCGGCCCCGGCCCCGAGCCCGCAGGCCGCCAGCGGATCGACCTCCACCCCGACCGCCGAGACCGACGCCAGCCCCAACGTCACCGCGGCCCCGACCGCCCCCGCGTAGGGCAGCGAGACGAGCGTCCGCCCGGCCGCCGCCGCCCAGTTGCGCGTCAGGGCCCGCAACACCACGACGGCCGCCACCGACCCCACGATCCCGAGCACCGGCACCATCACCGTCATCCCGGCCGCGATCACCACCACCATCGCCGTGAGCAGCCGAGCCCAGGACTCGGCCACCCCGAACCCCGCGGCCACCCGAGCCACCCCAGGCCCACCGATCCCCCCAGCCGAAGCGACCGACGTGGCCGAGCCGGCCGGAGTGGCCGAGCCGCCGGCCGGGCCGGCCGCCGCATCGGCCGAAGCCGCCGCCACGTCGGGCGAGGCGACCGAGACACTGGCCGGAGTTGCCGTCGCATCGGCTGAAACGACCGCCGCGTCTCCCGGGGCGACCACCACGTCGAGCGGGAGGGCCGCTGCACCGGACGGCGTGGCCGTCGTGTCGGACGGGGTAACTGTTGCGTTGGGCGGGGTGGCGGGCGGGTGGGGGGTGCTGGTTCGGGTCAGGGGTGTTGGTTCGGTGGTGCGGGGGGTCGGGATCAGGGGGGTGAGGGCTTCTACCAGGGCTTGGGCGGTGAGGCCCGTGTCGGCGGAGGCTTTTGCCAGGAGGGGGTGGAGGGACTCGGGGGGCTCACCCCCGGCGGCGTGGGTGACGACGGCGGACCAGGCCCGGATGTCGGCGGACGGCGGGACGAGGGCCTCGAGGGCGAAGTCGACGATGACCGGCGAGCCGTCCACGACGAGGACGTCCCGCGGGCGGAGGGCGCGGTGGGCCAGGTCGCGTTCGTGGATGGCGGCGAGGGCCTTGGCCAGGTCGAGGGCCAGGCGGTGGAGGGCGCGGCCGGTCAGCGGGCCCTCGGCGGCGATGACGTCCGGCAGCGGGCGGCCCGGGACGAAACGGGTGACGACGTACGGGGGGTCGGCGTCGGGCTCCCCGTCCAGGACGTCGACCACGTACGGGCTGCGGACGGCGCACATCCGCGGCAGGTCCAGGCGGAGGCGTTCGCGGGCCTCCGCGGGCAGCAGGCGGATCGCGACGTCACGGCCGGCCGGGCTGGTCGCGCGGTGGGCGTCACCGCCGCCCAGGCGGGACAGCAGCCGGTACTGGCCGATCGTTTCCTTGCTCATCGGTTGGCCACCCTATCGGCGATGGCCTCAGAGGAACGGGATCCCCGCGATCAGCTCGCGGACGTCGCCGCGCAGGTCTTCGAGGTTCTGGCTCATCCCGTTGAGCGGGGTGGTGTCCGGCGGCTGCTGCTGCGAGAGCAGGACGAGAACGCCGGCGAAGAGGCCGAGGACGACGGCGCCGACGACGGCGGCCTCGGTGCGGGGCAGCAGGGCGCCCCACAGGCGTGCCATCTGGCGCCGCGGCGCGCCGCTGCCGGGCGCGAGGCAGAGGAGGCCGACCACGAGCATGGCCGAGTAGGCGATGGCGCGCGAGGCGGTCATCGCGTCGTTGGTGAACATCAGGACGCCGAGCAGGATGCCGCCCGCGATCAGCGCCAGCGGCGCCAGCAGGAGGGTCATCATCACCGCGCCCGGGAGGTGGAGCGGCGACTTGAACGTGGCCGCCAGGGCGTCGCCCGCGCGGGGGCCGCGGCGGGTGCGCTTGCCCTCCATGCCCTTGGCGGCCTTGTCGCCCGCGCGGAGCACCAGGACACCGGCGATGGTGAGGCCCACCGCGAGCAGCGGCGCGATGTGGGCGAAGCCGAGGAGCGCGACCAGGACCAGGAAGCTCATCACCCGGTACCAGCCGTAGGGCTTGCGGCGCTCGGGGCTGTCACGGCGCGTGGGCGCGTCACGGGGTTCGGGCGCGGGCGGCCTCTGCTGGACGTCCGGGCGGCGCTGCTGGACGTCGGGGCGTTGCTGGGTGTCCTGGTGTTGCGGCTGCGCGTAGGGCGCGACCTCCTGGCGCGGGGGCAGGCCGCCGCGCCGCGGGCGCGTCTGCGGCTGGTTGTAGCCGTACTCCTGCGGGGTCGGCGCCGGCGGCGGCGGCGCGGGCGGGGGCGCGGCCGGCGGGAGCTGGCCGACGAAGTCCCTGGGCTGCGACGAGACGGGCGCGGGCATCGCGCGCGGGCCCGAGGTGGGCGGCGCCGGCGCGGGCGGCGGCACCGCGTTGATCCCGGACTCGGTCTGGCTCCGCACCGGCATGGCGAACTGCCGCGCGTGGTCGGACGGCTGCGCCGGCTGCTCGACCTGCTGCGAGGTGTTGTCCGGCCGGGTGTAGTGCTCGTCGACCCGGGTCTGGTCGGTGATCGTGGCTTCGAGGTGGATGCGCCGGGTCAGCTGGACGAGGGTGACGGCGGTGGGCCGTTCGGCGGGGTGCCGGGCCATCGCCGAGCGCACGACCGGCAGGATCGCCTCGGGCATGCCGTCCAGGTCCGGGGCGCCCTGCATGATCTTGTAGAAGATCGACTCGAACGTGCCGGAGCCGAACGGCGGGCGGCCGGTGGCGGCGTAGGCGAGCGTGCCCGCCCAGGCGTGCACGTCGGACGCCGGGCCGGCGTCCTCGCCCTCGATGATCTCGGGCGCCAGGTAGCCGGGGGTGCCGATGACCATGCCGGTCGCGGTCAGCCGGGTCGCGTCGGCCGCCTGCGCGATGCCGAAGTCGATCACGACGGGCTCGCTGTCGACCAGCATGACGTTGCCCGGCTTGAGGTCGCGGTGCACGATGCCGGCGCCGTGGATGGCCGACAACGCCGAGGCCAGGCCGGTGGCCAGCCGTTGCAACGACTGGCCGAAGATCGGGCCGTTCTCCTCGACGATCTCTTCGAGGGTGCGGCCCGGAACGTACTGGGTCACGATGTAGGGCCGGTCGGCGGTCACGTCGGCGTCGAGGATCTCGGCGACGTGCGGGCTGTGCACCCGCCGCATCGAGTCGACCTCGCGGGCCAGCCGTCGGCGCGCCGTGGCGTCACCGGCGACCTGTGGACGCAGCACCTTGATGGCCACGTTGCGTTCCTGGGGATCGACGCCGAGATGCACGACGCCCATGCCGCCTTCCCCCAACGTTCGGAGTACGCGGTAGTGGCCGATCCTCTCCCCGGACGTGACAACCCCCTTCATCGTTTACGAAACCCTACAACCCGCTCCGGACGGCGGGTGGACGTCCGGCACGCGGATCCGCGGGGCGTCACGCCACGGCCCGGTGCCGCACCGTGACCTCGCGGTTCCGTTCCGCGAGACCGACCGTCCACTGGGCGAGCGCGCCCGCGAACCAGCGGGCGGAGGGACGCGTGGCGGGATCGCGGCGCAGCCCCAGCTTCAGCAGCGAGGCGACGGGCTCGGGCACGCCCTCGAGGTCGGCCTTGCCGCGCAGGATGCGGAAGCACACGCCGTGCAGGGTGCCGCGGCCGAACGGGTGCCGGCCGGTCGCCGCGTACGCCACCGTCGCCGCCCACGAGAAGACGTCGGCCGCCGCGGCCGCGCGTTCGCCCTCGATGAGCTCCGGGGCCATGTAGGCGGGCGTGCCGATGACCATCCCGGGACGGGTGATCTGGTCGGCGCCGGCCGCCTGCGCGATGCCGAAGTCGATCAGCGTGGGCCGGTCGCCGAGGACGATCACGTTGCCGGGGGCCACGTCCCGGTGCAGGACGCCCGCGTCGTGCACCGCGGCCAGCCCGAGCACCAGGCCGCGCGCGAACCGCAGCAGCCGCTCGCCGCGCAGCGGCCCGTAGGCCTCGACCAGGTCGCCCAGCGGCTGGCCCGGCACGTGCTGCGTGACGACGTACGGCCGCCCGGCGTCGACGCCCGCGTCCAGCAGGCACGCCACGTACGGGCTGTCGACCCGGCGCTGCGCCTCGATCTCGCGGGCCAGCCTCAGCCGTGCCTCCTGCTCGCCCGCGAAGTCGTCGGACAGCTCCTTGATCGCGACCTCCCGGCCGAAGGAGTCCATCCCCAGGTGCACCACCGCGGTGCTCCCCCGGCCGATCTCGCCGAGCAGGCGGTAGGCCCCGAGCCGCCGGCGAGTCCCCTGAGTCCCCATACACCCTTCGACGCCGGGAATCGGCGCCGCGTTCCGAATGTGACCGTGCCGTTATCGATCTTTCTGGCCGGTGCCGGGCGGGCGGGGTCAGCCCTGCTTGGCGGCCTGGCGGGCGCGGCGCTCCTCGCGGCGGGTCTCGAACTTGGTCGCGGCCTCGTCCAGCTGGTCGAGGAACTCGCCGAGCTCGTCGCGGGCCTTCTCGCCGTCGCCGCTGAGCCCCTCCAGCTCGAAGACGCCGAGCTTGCGCAACACCGGCCGCAGCACGTCGTCGTGGTGCAGCCGCAGGTCGTAGATCCCCGCGTTCGCGATGATCACGGACTTGCGCAGGAAGCCGTCGATGCTGTGGCCGGGCATCTGGAAGTTCTTGACCACGTCGGTGATCGCCCGCATGGCCTCGTTCGGCGCGACCTCCAGGGCCCCGCCCATCAGGTTGCGGTAGAAGATCATGTGGAGGTTCTCGTCGGCCGCGACCCGCGTCAGCATCTGCTCGCAGATCGGGTCGCCGGAGACCTTGCCGGTGTTGCGGTGCGCGACGCGGGTGGCCAGCTCCTGGAACGCGACGTACGCGGCGCCGTGCAGGAACGAGTCGCCGTGGTCGGCCGCGTACCCCTCCTGCATGTGCTTCATCCGGGCGCGCTCCAGCGCGATCGGGTCGACCGCGCGGGTGACCGTCAGGTAGTCGCGGATGACGATGCCGTGCCGGTTCTCCTCGGCGGTCCAGCGGTTGACCCAGAACCCCCAGGCGCCCTCGCGCCCGAAGACGGTGGCGATCGCGTTGTGGTAGCCGGGCAGGTTGTCCTCGGTCAGCAGGTTGACGATCAGCGACTCGCGGGCGGCCTGGCCGAGCGAGGTCTGGTCGGGCGTCCACTCCTCACCGGCGAGCGGCCCGTCGAAGTCACGGCCCTGGCCCCACGGCACGTACTGGTGCGGGAACCATTCCTTGGCCATCTCGAGGTGGCGGTCGACCTCTTTCTCGACCAGACCCTCGAGTTCGAGCATCAGGTTGGTCTGGAGCTTGTCTTCGGGCGGGACGGGCATGCTGTTCCTTCGCTGGACGACGGTGGTGCGCCGTGCGAGGCGCCGTTTCCGCGGCGGCACGGATGGGCCGGCCGGGCGCACACAACCTACGAAACCGTAGGTTCGATATTTCGCGATCAGGGCGAGGCGCGTCAAGTCACCCGAGTCACAATCACGCATGTGGATTGTTGTAGGTAAACGGGAACTCCGCTTGTCACTCCTGTATAGGAAACGGGCTCACCGGCTGTCCGAGGCCTGCTGCCACATCCGGTTGGCGGCGGCCCGCAGGAGGGGCCGCGGCACCAGCTTCAACGCCGGAAGCGCCGCCTTGTACTGGAGCCCGGGCACGCACATCGCCCGTCCCGCCGACACCGCGTCCAGCCCGGCCCGCGCCACGTCCGCCCGCCGCAGCCACAGCAGGCTGGGCTCGGACTCCTCGTCCGTACGGGTGAATCCGGGGCACAGCGCGGTCACGTGGACGCCCCCGCCCGCCAGCTCGGCGTGCAGGCTCTCGGAGAACGAGGCGACGAACGCCTTGGTCGCCCCGTACACCGCGCTGCCCGGCGAGGGCGCGAACCCCGCCATCGACGCCACGTTCAGCACCCCGCCGCGCCCCCGCGCGACCATCCCGGGCAGCGCCGCGTGCGTCAGCCGCATCAGCGCGACAACGTTCAGCTCCACCTCGGCGAGCTGGTCGTCCAGGGACAGCTCGGGGAACGGCCCGAACGCGCCGTACCCGGCGTTGTTGATCAGCAGCTCGACCGGGTCGGCGCGCAGCCGCTCCTCGACCTCGCCGCGCTGAACGGGATCGGTCAGGTCGGCGGCCAGCACCTCCACGCCCACCCGGTAACGCTCGACCAGCTCGCGGGCCAGCCCGTCCAGGAGGTCCGCCCGGCGCGCGACGATCACCAGATCGGTGCCGCGGCCGGCCAGCAGCCGCGCGAAACTCTCCCCGATCCCGCTGGACGCGCCGGTGACCAGCGCCGTTCGGTACGCCTGTCGCATGGCGGCAGATCGTAGCGACCCGCGGCCTCGTTTGCGGCGATATGTCGCGGGTAGCCGAGGCGTGTCCCGAGGAGGAGAAGTGCCTGGCTACGTACGAGAGGCGTCCCGCAACCCCTTCGTTCTCAAGATCTCCATGCTCGCGGCGCTCGGCGGGCTGCTGTTCGGCTACGACACCGGGGTCATCTCCGGCGCCCTCCTCTACATCAAGGAGGACCTCGACGCCGGCGCGGTCGCCCAGTCGTGGATCGTCGCCGGCCTTCTCGCCGGCGCCGTGGTCGGCGCCCTGGCGGGCGGCCGCCTGGCCGACCTGATCAGCCGCCGCTGGACGTTGCTGATCTCCGGCGTCATCTACGTCGCGGGGGCGCTCGCCGCCGCGCTCGCCCAGACGTCCGGCCAGCTGGTGACGGCCCGAGTCGTGCTGGGCCTGGCGGTCGGCGCGGCCTCCGCGGTGGTCCCGCTCTACATCGCCGAGCACACGCCGCCCAGGATCCGCGGCGGCACCGTCTCCTACAACCAGCTGATGGTCACCATCGGCATCCTGGTCGCCTACCTGGTCAACTTCGCGCTGCGGAACGTCGACGGCGGCTGGCGCTGGATGCTGGGCGTCGGCGCCGCGCCCGGCGTCGTGCTGGTGCTGAGCATGCTGGTCGTCCCGTACAGCCCGCGCTGGCTGATGCAGCGGGGCCGCCGCGACGAGGCGCGGGAGGTGCTGGAGCGCACCCGGCGGGGTGAGGACGTCGAGGCCGAACTGGACGACATCGAGAACGTGGTGGCGCGCGAGGGCCGCACCGGCTTCCGCGACCTGGTCCGCCCGGCCCTGCGCCCCATGATGATCGTCGGCATCGGCCTCGCGGTGATCCAGCAGTTCGTCGGGGTCAACACGGTGATCTACTTCTCGCCGACGATCCTCACCTACACCGGTCTCGAGGCGTCCGACGCCATCGCGCAGGCCCTCACGGTCGGCGTCACCAACGTGGTCTTCACCGTCATCGCGATCCTGCTGCTCGACCGGGTCGGCCGGCGCACCCTGCTGATCGTGGGCACCGCCGGCCTCACCGTCGCGCTCGCCCTGCTCGCCGCGTTCTTCGGCTTCGGCTGGCAGGACGAGGCGCCCTGGCTGGCGCTGGTCGCCCTGCTGGTCTACATCGCCTCGTTCGCCGTCGGGCTGGGCCCGGTCTTCTGGCTGATGATCTCCGAGATCTTCCCGCTCGCCGTCCGGGGCCGGGCGATCGCGGTCTGCAGCCTCTTCAACTGGGCGGCCAACTTCCTGGTGTCGTACTACTTCCTGCAACTCATCGAGGCCATCGGCCGCTCCTGGACGTTCTGGCTGTACGCCGGGCTGTCGGTGGCCGGCATCGTCTTCTTCGTCACCCGCGTGCCCGAGACCCGCAACCGCACCCTGGAAGAGATCGAACGAGAGCTCACCTCGTCGGGCTCCGCGTCCGGCCGCGCGGGCCGGGCCTAGGGAGTGAGGGGCTCCGGGTCACCGCCCGCGTGCGCCAGGGGCGGGAGCATCGACGCTGGGTCCGCGCCCGCGGCGTAGAGGCCGACGACGAACGCCGCCGTGGCCTCCAGCTGCCCCGCCCTGCCGAGGCCTCCTCCCGTCAGGGGCTCGCAGCCCACGTCCCGCACCAGGCGTTCGGCCAAGGCCAGCGCCTCCTCGTCGTCACCGCAGATGGGAACGCCCAGGACCGTCCCCTCGAACGGGGTCTTGCGCCAGACGCTCTCGTGGCACAGGTTGAACGCCTTGACGACACGCGCCTTGGACGCCTCCGCGATGAGTTCGGCGCCCGACGGGCCGTTGCCGGTGAGGAGCCTGAACGTCATGTCGCTCCAGACGTTCGTGCAGTCGATGAGGACCTTCCCTTGGACGTCCACCTGCCGCACCACGTCCTGCGCCCCCGCGTACCAGACGGCCAGCAGGACGACCTCGCCGAAGGCGGCCGCCTCCTCCAGAGTCCCCGCCCCGGCCCCGATGCGTTCCGCCAGGATCGCCGCCTTCTCCGTTGAACGCGCCCCGATCATCACCTCGTGGCCCGCGTCCACCCACCGTCCGCCCAGGGCCTCCGCCATGTTGCCCGCGCCCAGGATCCCGATCCGCATGTCCGCCTCCAGGTCGATTACCGTTCGGCCTGGACGCTAGGCGTTCCGTCAGGCACCATCCGGTGCGCATCGGGAAGGGCATGCTTGTGGACGACCTGCTCGCCGACTGCCAGGCCAGGCTGGCGTTCGACCTGCTCTCCGGCGCCTGGACGAGCGTCGTGCTGTACGC
This sequence comes from Spirillospora sp. NPDC047279, assembly GCF_040643285.1. Classification (NCBI taxonomy): domain Bacteria; kingdom Bacillati; phylum Actinomycetota; class Actinomycetes; order Streptosporangiales; family Thermomonosporaceae; genus Spirillospora; species Spirillospora sp. NPDC047279. Next base: position 10,478 of record NZ_JBEYUA010000004.1, on the reverse strand, counting down.
GCTGCGCGAGGGCCCGCGCCGTCCCGGAGCGCTTCGCGAGGAGATCGGCGGCATCTCGCAGAAGGTCCTCACCGAGACCCTGCGGCGGCTGGAGGCCAACGGCCTGGTCGTGCGGCACCGCTACGCCGAGGCTCCGCCCCGCGTCGAGTACGAGCTGACCGGACCGGGCCGCGGTCTCCTCGAACCGATCACCGCCCTGGGCCGCTGGACGACCCTCTACGCGGACGAGGTCATCGCGGCGCAGGAGCTCAACGACCGGTGAACCCGGCCTTGCCGGGACCTTCCTCGATGAAGCTCTTCATCCCGTCCCGCTGGTCGTCGGTCGCGAACAGCGCCGAGAACTGCACCCGCTCGATCTCCAGGCCGGTCCGCAGGTCGACCTCGAACCCGGCGTCGATCGCCTGCTTGGCCGCCCGCAGCGCCAGCGCGGGCCCGCCCACGAAGGTCGCCGCCCACTCCTTCGCCGCCGTGTAGACGTCCTCATCAGGCACGACGCGGTCGACGAGCCCGATCGCCAGCGCCTCATCGGCCTTCACATGGCGCCCCGAGAAGATCAGGTCCTTCGCCTTGGCGGGTCCTACCAGCCGCGTCAGCCGCTGCGTTCCGCCGGCACCCGGGATGATCCCCAGCTGGATCTCGGGCTGCCCCACCTTGGCGCCCTCCCCGGCGACCCGGAAGTCGGCCGTCAGCGCCACCTCCAGCCCGCCGCCCAGGGCGTACCCGGTGATGGCCGCGATGACCGGCTTCGGGATCGCGGCGAGCTCCTTGGTGAACTCCTGCAACAGCCGCGACGGCCCGCCCGACATGCCCGCGTACGAGAGCTCGGCCATCTCCTTGATGTCGGCCCCCGCCGCGAAGACCCGCTCGCCCCCGTAAAGGATCACGGCGCTCACGTCGCCGTCCTCGGTGACCTGCCGCGCCGCCTCGATCAGCTCCCGCTGCACCTGGGCGTTCAGTGCGTTCATCTTCGGCCGGTCCAGCCGGATCGTCCCGATCCCGTCCGCGACCTCGACCCGCACGAACTCACCCACGCCGACCTCCCGCGATTCCGTTCACCGATCACTCCCGAGCCTAACGCCCCCGAAGTCGGGCCTTCGCAACGAGCTCAAGGCTCAGATCAAAGCCACGGACTCACGAATCGAAGGCCTGCGCGGCGAGCGCCGGCGGTGCTCCAGCCCAGGGGTCGTACGCTGGAACGTCTCGATCAGGATCTCCGCGATCACGTCAAGGCTCCTACCGGTAACGGTCGACCTCGCCCGTTCTGTCGGAGCTCGCTGGTAACTTCGGTTGCCGTTCATCGCAGCTCTCCCGGGGATCACGTTCATGCTCGTCGCGCACGCCACCTGGCATGGCGGTGCCCTCTGCCTGTGGGCCGAACGCACAGGTCCGCACGGCGCCGACACCGACGTGCACCCCTTCGCCACCCGCGACTTCACCGGAACGTCCTACGAGCCGCTCGTGCGGGGCGCGTTCCGGGTCGAGCTGACGATGGCGCTCCCCACCCACGGCGACCACCCGCTGCCGTCCGCCGAGCTGGGGCCCGAGCCGTTCGAGGGCGAGCCGGAGCTCCGCGAGTGGCGTGTGCCCGCGCTCGTCCTGGAGCCGTTCCCCGCCATGGCGCTGCTCCAGTCGGCCGAGGACGCGGGCGACGTGGTCCCCGGCACGGACCTGCGCTTCCTCTGCCTCGTCGCCGACGAGGCGGCGCATCTGACGGCACGCGGCCTGGTGCTGCCGTCCCTCGTCCGCGAGGACGGCGACCTCGTCGCGCGCTGGCAGCCCGTGATCGATGACGTGGCGCGTTTCCGTTCCCTGGCCCAGGCGATGCCGTCGGCCTGCCGCGCCGCCGACGGAGGCCGCCCCGCCGCGCACGTCCTGCGCGAGGCGCTCTCCGGCCTGGTCGACACGACGGTCCGCGGCCTCGTCCCCCACCCGCTCCTGCCGCCGCGCAAGGGCAAGGTCCCCGACCGCGTCCCCCTCGCCGAGCGCTGGTTCGAGGCCCTCACCGGCCCCGACCCGGTCGTCCCGCGCGAGCCTCGCGACAACGCCGACGAGCTCATGAGCGAGCTGAACGCGTGGGCCGCCGCCGCCCGCCGTCCCTCCGGCCCGCTCCGCGTCTGCTTCCGCCTCGCCGAGCCCGGCGCGGACGACCCCGAGGAGTTCGAGGAGTTCGAGCCCGCCGACGACCACGACAGCGAACTCTCCGATTACTCGACCACCGACCTCCTGGCCACCGTCACCCAACTCCGTCCCCGGACGCCGCTCAGCCCAGCGGAAGACACGGGCCACGGCGCGCACTCCGGCGCAAGATCCGGCAGAGAGCCCGACGTGGGAGCCGGCGTCGGCGACGCGGTCCCCGCGGCTGCTGTGGATGCCGACGACCACCTCGCGAAGGTGGTCCACCTCGGTTCGGCGGGCGCGGATACGGAGCGGCGGGACGGGGTCGGTGCGGCCGACCCGGGGCTGGAGGACGGCGCCGGCGCGGGTGCGGCCGGGCGGATGGGGGACGGAGGGGCCTGGCGGGTCGAGTTCGCGTTGCAGGGGACGGACGACCCGAGTCTCTACGTCCCGGCGTCGATGGTGTGGGCGGGCGAGGCGGGGCTGGTCGAGCAGGCGGAGGAGACGTTGCTGGCGGGGCTGGGGCGGGCGTTGCGGCTCTTCCCCGACATGGCTCCGGCGCTCGACTCCCCCGTTCCGGCCGAGGTGGTGCTCGACACCGCGGGGGCGTTCCGGTTCCTGCGGCAGGCGGCGCCGATGCTCGCCGCCGCCGGGTTCGGGGTGCTGCTGCCGCAGTGGGCGGGCAAGGGCAGGCTCGGTATGAAGCTGACGACCCGCACCGAGGAGGGTGAGGGGTCGGGGGCCGCCACGTCGTCGGGCTTCGACCTGAAGGGCATGGTCGACTTCCGCTGGGATCTGGCGATCGGCGACGAGACGATCGACGAGGCCGAGCTGGAGGAGCTGGCGCGGCTCAAGACGCCGCTGGTCAGGCTGCGCGGGCAGTGGGTCGAGCTGGACGAGGAGCAACTCGAGGCCGCGCTCGAGTTCCTCCGCCACCCGCGCCAGGGCCGCATGACCGCCGCGCAGGCGATGCAGGCGGTCATCCATGCCGGTGAGGAGAGCCTCCCGCTCGTCCGGGTCGACGCCGACGGCACGTTCGGCGACCTGCTGTCGGGCGAGGCCGACCGCCGGCTCGAGCCGATGTCCACCCCCGAGGACCTCAACGCCCAGCTCCGCCCCTACCAGGAGCGCGGCCTCGCGTGGCTCACGTTCATGGACGAGCTGGGCCTGGGCGCCCTCCTCGCGGACGACATGGGCCTCGGGAAGACCATTTCCCTTCTGTCCCTTCTGGTGCATGAGCGGGAAGGCGGCGGGAAGCCCGAGCCCACGCTGGCGATCCTGCCGATGTCGCTGGTGGGCAACTGGCAGCGGGAGGCGGCGAGGTTCACGCCCAAACTGCGGGTGTACGTGCACCACGGGACGGGGCGGCACCGCGACGAGGACCTCGTCGAGGCGGTGCGGCAGGCCGACCTGGTGCTGACCACGTACGGGACGGCGGCGCGCGACGCGGAGATGCTGGCCGGGATCGCGTGGGGGCGGGTGGTCTGCGACGAGGCCCAGGCGCTCAAGAACAGCGGGACGCGGCAGGCGCGGGCGGTGCGGAGCATCCCGGCGCGCAGCCGGATCGCGCTGACCGGGACGCCGGTGGAGAACCACCTGACCGAGCTGTGGTCGATCATGGAGTTCGCCAACCCGGGGCTCCTCGGGCCGCGGACGGTCTTCCGGGAGCGGTTCGCGGTGCCGGTCGAGAGGGACGGGGACGAGCAGGCCGCGCTGGCGCTGAAGCGGGCCACGCGGCCGTTCATCCTGCGCAGGCTCAAGACCGATAAGTCGATCATCTCGGATCTGCCGGACAAGCAGGAGATCAAGCTCTACTGCAACCTGACGAGGGAGCAGGCGTCGCTCTACCAGGCGACGGTGGACGACATGCTCCAGCAGATCGCGGAGGCGGACGACAAGCAGCGGCGCGGGCTCGTGCTGGCGACCATGGCCAAGCTCAAACAGGTCTGCAACCACCCGGCGCACCTGCTGAAGGACGGCTCCAGGTTGCAGGGACGGTCGGGCAAGCTGGAGCGGCTGGAGGAGATCTGCGAGGAGGTCCTCGAGCAGGGCGAGAAGGCGCTGGTCTTCACGCAGTACGCCGAGTTCGGGTCGATGTTGCAGCCGTACCTGGCGAGCAGGCTCGACCGGCCCGTGTTGTGGCTGCACGGGGGGACGTCCAAGCAGCGGCGCGACGAGCTGGTGCAGGGGTTCCAGGAGGACCGCGAGCCCGCGATCTTCCTGTTGTCGCTCAAGGCGGCGGGCACCGGGCTGACGCTGACGGCGGCCAACCACGTCGTGCACGTCGACCGATGGTGGAACCCGGCGGTCGAGGACCAGGCCACCGACCGTGCGTTCCGCATCGGGCAGACCAGGAACGTGCAGGTCCGCAAGTTCATCTGCGTCGGCACGATGGAGGAGCGCATCGACGAGATGATCGAACGCAAGAAGGCCCTCGCCGACACCATCGTCGGCACGGGCGAGGACTGGCTGACCGAGCTGTCGGTGGCCGAGCTCAGGGACGTGCTGCGGTTGTCGCCCGAGGCGGTGAGCGACTGATGGCCGACTTCACCGAGTACGGGCCGCCGATCCCGGTCGAGGACGGCGTCAAGGCGCGGTCGCGGCGGGGGTCCATCGGCGCCGAGTGGTGGTCGCGGCGGTTCATCGACCTGGTCGAGTCGTTCGCCGACTCGGGAAGGTTGCAGCGGGGCCGCGCGTACGCCCGCAAGGGCCAGGTCATCGACCTGAAAGTGCGGCCCTACGAGGTGACCGCGCGCGTGCAGGGGTCGCGCGACGAGCCGTACGACGTCGCGATCGGCATCGAAGCGATCGACGACTCCGACTGGCGGTCGATCGAGGCGGAGCTGGCGACCCGTGCGGTCTTCCGGGCGCGGCTGCTGGCGGGCGAGATGCCGCCGGAGATCGAGTGGGTGTTCGCCGAGTTCGGGTTGTGCCTCTTCCCGGAGTCGATGGACGACCTGCACCTGATGTGCAGCTGTCCCGACTGGGGCGACCCGTGCAAGCACACCGCGGCCGTGTTCTACCTGCTGGCCGAGGCGTTCGACGACGATCCGTTCCTGGTGCTGGAGTGGAACGGGCGCACCAAGGAGCAGGTGCTGGCGGCGCTGCGGCGCAGTACCGCGACCGAGCCCGACCCGTTCGAGGCCGACGACGAGCCGCTGACGGCCGCCGGGTTCTGGACTCCCCCGTCGGGCCTGGCGCGGCTGCGCGACCGGGCGCCCGCCCCTCAGGTGCCGCCGGGCTTCATCCTCCAGGTGGCGACCCCGCCACCGGTACGGGTGCGCCGCCGCGACCTGGTCGACGTCCTGGCCCCCGCCTACGAGGCCCTGTCGGCGAACGATCAGCCCTAGCGGACGACCGGCCGTAGCGGACGACCGGCCGGCCTCAGCGGCGGTCAGCCGTAGTGGAGGCCGGTGCAGCCGACCTCGCCGGCGATGCTGGACCAGACGCCCAGCAGGCCGACGATCTCCTCGTAGTCGCCGGTGGTGAACTCGGTCATGCGCGGCCCGGCGAGCGTGACGCCGGGGATGTACGCGCAGGACCGGGCGATCGAGGTGGAGGCCCAGTCGACGCCGAGGGTGTACGGAGCGGTCACCGTGTAGGGGCGGGCGTCCGCCAGGTTCTCCAGCGCGCGGCGGGTGCCCTCGTAGATGAGCTGCTGGGCGCGGGCGGGCGGGATCAGCTCGGCGGCGTAGCGGTCGCAGCCCTTCTTGACCGCGACGGTCTCGACGTCGCCGAGGACGTCGCGGGCCTCGGCGCAGGCGGCCTCGTCCCCCGCGACCAGGGCGACCGGGACGCCCAGCGAGCCGGCGTACGCGGCCATGAGCCGGATCTCCCCCGCGATCTCGCCGTTCAGGTAGAGGTCGCGGATCTCCCGCCCCATCCACGTGTGGTTGAGGACGCCGTCGGGCGTGCCCGCGCGGGCGTGGTAGCCGATGTAGATCGCGGCGTCGAACGTCGCGTCGAGGCCCTCCCCCATCCGCATCGGCTTGTACGGCCCGCGGATCAGCGTGCAGCGTTCGTCGATCAGGTCGGCGCGCAGGTTCTTGCCGGAGCTGTGCGAGTCGGTCACGACCACGCTCGTCGCGCCCGCGCCGAACGCACCACGGATCGCGGCGTTGGCGTCGCCGGTCATCAGCTCGCAGCCGCGTTCGTAGCCGCGCCCGCCCGCGCGCATCTCCTCGGGGTCGGTAAGGCCCGAGACGCCTTCCATGTCGACCGAGACGAAGATCTTCATGTCCGGATGATGCCACGCAACACCTGGGGGTGGCCGGGCGGTACTAGTCATCGAGAGGTCGACGGAAGGGCACGGATGGAGTTCGGCGAATACGCGGCGCTGCGGTACCCCAGGTTGTCGCACACCGCCTTCCTGCTCTGCAGGGACCGGGCGACGGCCGAGGATCTGGTGCAGACCGCGCTGACCAAGGCGTGGCTGGCGTGGGGGCGGGTCGGGGACGACCCGGATCCGTACGTGTACCGGATCCTGGTCAACACGCACAACACCTGGTGGCGGCGGCGCTGGCGGGGAGAGGTGCCGACCGAGCGGTTGCCCGAGGAGATCGCGCCCGCGGTGCCGGTGGAGGACCGCGACGTGTTGTGGCGGGCACTGGGCCGTCTCGGCAAGCGGGAGCGCGCCGCCGTGGTGCTGCGGTACTACGCCGACCTGGAGCACGCGGCGATCGCCGAGATCCTGGGGTGTTCGCCGGTCACCGTGCGCAGCCAGATCAGCCGGGCCCTGGCCAAGCTCCGGGTCGATCCCTCGATCGTGCCCGTACGAGAGGGAATCTGATGGGTTTCAGTGAGAACGACCTGCGCGAGATGCTGGCCGAACGTGGCGGGTCCGAGCCCGCCCCGGATCTGGTCGCGACGATCGAACGGCGTGGCAGGAGGGTGCGGCGGCGTCGCCGGGCGACCGTGACCGTGGCCACCGCCGTCGTCATCGTCGGCGGCGCCGTTCCGTTCGTCGTGCGGGGCGGCGAGCCCGCTCAGACCCGGGTCGCGGCGGCGCCGAGCACCCCCGCCCCGACGTCGACGCCGACCTCGGGGGCCGAGCCGGTCTGCAGCATCACGCTGCGCGTGACGGATCAGGCCGGGAAGCTCGTCCTCACGGTCGTCTCGACGACGCAGGCCTTCGAGGCCTGCCGGTCCGCGAGCCGCGAGCGCGGGTGCCGGGTGTTGCTGGACGGCAAGGTCAAGGATTCCCGGCTCCGGCCGATGAAGATCAGGCTCGTCCGCGCCGAGATGAAGGGCACGGTCCTGAAGTGCGAAGGCCGGGCCGAGCGGCGCTGAGGCTCCGGTGGCGGGATGCGGTCGGGGGGCTTATCGCGAAGGCCCAGGTCGCGCTACGGTGTCGGGTGATCTTGGCGGCGCCCCGGAATCCCGCCTGATCACCTGGAGGTCGTCGTGCGTCGGATCGCCCTGGCCGCTGCGGTCGCGTGCAGCCTGGCCGTCACCACTCTCGCCGTTCCCGCGGCGGCGGCCGAGCAGACCGGGAAAGTGGTCTCCTCCGCGCCGCTCCCGGCGGGCCTGTGGTTGCCGGGGACGGGCAAGGCGTACCGGCTGACCTACACGACGACCGGCCCGACGGGCGCGGCGCTCAGCAGCGGGGCGATGTTCGTGCCCGAGGGCAGCCCGCCGCCCGGCGGCTGGCCGGTGGTCTCCTGGACGCACGGGACGGTCGGCCTCGGCGACTCCTGCGCCCCCTCCACCGCCGGACGATCGCAGCGGGACATCACCTATCTGACGACGTGGATGTCCAAGGGGTACGCGGTCGTGTCGACCGACTACGTCGGGTTGGGCACGCCCGGCGGCCACCCCTACCTGGACGGCAGGACCGCGGCCTACTCGGCGGCCGACATGGTGCGGGCGGCTCGTTCGGTGGACGGTTCGCTCGCCGCGAAGTGGGTCGTGATCGGCCAGTCCCAGGGCGGGCACGCGGCGTTGTTCACCGCGAAGATCGCGCCCGGCTACGCGCCCGACCTCGACTTCCGCGGAGCGGTGGCGACCGGTCCGCCCTCCAACCTGGAGGGCGTCGTCTCGCTGGCCGGCCCGTACATCCCGCAGTTGCCCCTCGCGGATCTGACCGCGTACACCTCGTACATCCTGGCCGGGCTCAAGGCCGCCAAGCCCACGTTCGACGTGGATCGTTACCTGACCCCGGTCGGCAAGCAGATCGTCGCGGACGCGGGCGAGCTCTGCTACGCGGACATGGTCAAGCGCACGGAGGGCGTCGGGATCGGGCAGTTGCTCGACCGGTCGTTGTTCGACGCGGCGTTCTTCGACCGGCTCCGGGACGTCATCGAGGTGCCGGTCAGCGGTTACGCCAAGCCGTTCTACATCGCGCAGGGCGTGAACGACACGACCGTCCCGATCCCGCTCACCCTCAAGCTCGTCGCGGACCTGTCGTTCCGCGGCCAGCCGCTCACGTTCAAGGCCTACCCGGGCGCCGACCACAGCGGCACGATGGCCGCGTCCCTGCCCGACACCACCGCGTTCGTCGCCAAGCTGTTCGCCGGAAACGCCCGCTGACTCAGCCGCGCCGCTTGACCGCCGACACCAACGCACCGAACACCTCGGGCGCGAGGCTGAGGAACGCACCATCCGGATCCTTGCTGTCCCGGACACCCACAACACCATCAAGCCGAGCGACCTCGACACAGTCACCTGACGTGCCCTGTGTCGAACGGCTGCTCTTACGCCACACTGGGGAACTCACGTTCTCACCAGACTCAACGACGGCGCTTGACCGCCGCGACGAACGTCCCGAACGCCTCGGGCTCCAGCTGGAGGAACGAGCCGTCCGGGTCCTTGCTGTCCCGGACACCGACGACTCCGTCCAGCCGGGCGACCTCGATGCATTCGGGCGAAGTGCCCTCAGTCGAACGGCTGCTCTTGCGCCACACCGGGGGATTCACGTCATCTTCTCCATGTGCCGCCGAATCAAGTTCCGTGTGGAGTCTACCGGCAGCGCGTCCGCGCCAATTCTGTCGAAACCGGTGCGCAACCGGGAGACCTCTGCGGCGTCCGACACCAGCCGCCCCGCGTGCGGGGCCTCGATGAAGCCCGCTGGCCCCTCCCTGACCGTGATGACTTTGAACGGACCGTCCAGCCCCAGGTAAGCACCCGCCGACCTAGGCACCACGCGCAGCGTCACGTGGGGCAGCTCCGACAGCTCCAACAGCCGAGCGAGTTGCTCGCGCATGACCACCGGACCGCCGACCGGCCAGTCGATCACCGATTCGGCCAGCAGCACCCACAGCTCGGGCGGTTCACCTCTCTTGAGGATCGACTGCCGGGACATCCGAGCCTCGACCGCGCCCTCGACGTCTGCTGCCCGACCAGCGACCAGTAGAGCGCGCGCGTAGGCCGGGGTCTGGAAGAGGGCTGGGACAAGCTGGCCGCTGAAGCTGTGAATCACTGAGGCGCGGGATTCCAGGGCTTCGAAGGTCTTGAACCAGTCGGGGTCGCTGGCTCGGGCGGCGTAGTAGAGCAGGACGCCGAACAGGCCGCCCGTGCGCCACGCCTCGTCGATCGTGTCGGCCTGTTGCGGCGTCAACTTCGCCTCGCCGTTCTCCAATCTGGAAACCGATGAGCGAGCGCAGTTGAGCATTTCCGCGAGCGCGTAGCCCGACTGCCCCTTCTCCATGCGCTGGAAGCGCAGGAAGTAGGCCATGGCACCCCACAGGGAGGACCGCGGGTCGGGAGGTTCGTTGATGTTCACGCGTGACCGTCCATCGCCGTTGATTTCCAGAAGTTCACCGGAACGTGGTCAACGTACTCCGATGTCACTCATCGTGGTCACTACTTCACAGATCTCGATGAACGGAGACGGCGGCGTGGACGGCAGCGAACGACAGGAGGACCCGTTCATCTTCACGCTCGTCCTCAAGCCGGTGCTCACGGCGGTGAAGGAGGCCCGCGACCTTGCCGCGGCCGTGTGGGCGCTGTGGGGACTGGGCGACGACTACACGGTCCGGCTGGTCGTGTCAGAGCTGGTGACCAACGCGATCCGCGCGTCGAGCCCCGACCAGGTCGTGGGCGTGCGCTTCCGGCGCGACGACGGCACGCCGGTCCTGGAGGTCTGGGACGAGTCGCCCGAGCCCGTCGTCATGAAGGCGACCGAGCTGACCGGCACCGATGGCCGCGGCCTCTACATCGTGGACCGGTTCGTCCACCACTGGGAGGTCCACCCCACCGAGGACGGCGGCAAGGTCGTACGGGTGGAGTTGTGAACGTTCGGCCAAAGTTGGTCCGGACGACGAACAGGCCCTAGATCGTTGATGTGAAATTTGGTGATGTCCGGCGGGCGTGACGAAGGGCATCCAAGATCGGTTTGTGAAGACTGAACTGGACGCCCTTCTGAC